>CAYXGZ010000004.1:0-106777 GCA_964464755.1 uncultured Planctomycetales bacterium | reverse complement strand
AAGACCCAGGCGGCGCTGCTCGAGGCGATGCAGGAACGCCACGTCACCGTCGGCGGGAAGACCTACCCCCTCGAGGCGCCGTTCCTGGTCATCGCGACGCAGAATCCCATCGAGCACGAGGGAACTTACCCGCTGCCCGAGGCCCAGCTCGACCGCTTCCTCTTCGAGATCCGCATGGAGTACCCGGAGCCCGAGCAGGAGGAGCGCATCGTCTCCGTCACCACCGGGGCGGGGCTGCCGGAGTCCCCGGCCGTGCTCACCCGGGAGGCCTTCCTCGCGCTGCAGGACGTCGTCCGGAAAGTCCCCGCGCCGCCGTCCGTCATCCAGTACGCCGTCGCCCTGGCGGCCGCGACCCGACCCGGCGTGAAGACCCCGTCCGAGACGGCGAGAACCTACATCGAGTGGGGCGCCGGTCCGCGCGCGTCGCAGGCGCTCGTGCTCGCCTCCAAGGCCCGGGCCCTGCTCCGCGGGCAGCCCGCGCCCACGGCCACGGACGTCGAGGCGCTCGCCCTGCCCGTGCTCCGCCACCGCGTGATCCCCAACTACCGGGCCGTCGGCGAGGGGCTCGGTTCGGAGGCCCTGGTCCGGAGGATCCTGGAGGGCGTGCGCAAGCCGCACGACAAGTGAGTCCCCTGCCCCCCCGGCCCCGAAGGTACCTGGAGCCCGAGGAGCTCCAGCGGCTGGGGAACCTCCGCCTCGTCGCGCGGCGGATCGTCGAAGGGACCTTCGCCGGGCGGCACCGCTCGAAGGCCCGGGGCTCCTCGGTGGAGTTCGCGGACTACCGCGAGTACGCGCCGGGCGACGATCTCCGTCGGCTCGACTGGAAGGCCCTCGCGCGGACGGGGCGGCCGTTCCTGCGGACCTACGACGACGAGACGAGCCTGGGCTGCGTCTTCGTCCTGGACACGAGCGCCTCCATGGACTTCCCGGCGGCCTGGCCGGACTCCAAGCTCACCTACGGCCGCCGGCTCGCGGCGGCCCTCGCGCACCTCGTCATCCGGGCGAGGGACCGGGCGGGCCTCGCGCTGGGCGGGGACCGGCTCGAGTCCTGGCTCGAACCCCGGTCGGGCCGGGGGCACCTGGACGAGTTGCTGCACCATCTGGAACGCGCGACGCCGGTTCCACGGACGGACCTCGGCGCGCTGCTCGAGGGCCTCTCCCTGCTGCTCCGGAGGCGCTCGCTGGTCGTCCTTTGCTCCGACTTCCTGGGGACGCCGCTGGACCGGCTCTTCCAGGCCGTCCGCGTGCTCCGGCATCGCCGCTTCGAGCTCATCCTCCTCCACCTGCTCCACCCGCAGGAGCGCGACCTGCCCCCCGGGGCGGCCTACCGCTTCGTCGACCCCGAGGGTCCGCTGGCCGTCGAGGCGTCGCCACGGGAAATCGCCGAGGGCTACCGGGACCGCCTGGACGGATTCCTGGGCAACCTCCGCCTGCGCGCGCTGGGCGCGGGCTGCGACTACGTCCGGATCGACACGGACACGCCCTACGTGGATGCGCTGCGGCGCTCCCTGCGCGCCCGGGAGGCCCGGTGATGGGCGTGCTTCACGCGTGGGCGGTGGCGGGCGGGGCGGCGCTCCTCGGCCTCCCCGTGTTCATCCACCTCCTGAACCGGGCGAAGGGGCGCCGGATCCTCTTCCCGACGACCCGTTTCGTCCACGAGGCGGCGACGGCGCGGCGGCGGGTCCGCCGCCTCCGCGACTGGCTCGTGCTGACCCTCCGGGTGCTGGCCGTGGCCGCGATCGCGGGCGCTTTCGCCCGGGTTGCCTGGAGCGCCCCCGCGGCGCCGGGCGGCGACCGGCCCTGGGCCGTCGTCGTCCTCGACGTCTCCCAGAGCATGGCCGCGCTGGGGCCGGGCGGCGAGACCCACGCCGCCGCCCGCGAGTCGGCGCTCGCCGCCCTCGGGTCCGCGACGCTGGAGCGGGCCGACGTCGTCTTCGCGGGCCAGCGGCCGCGCGCCGTGTTCGGGCTGCTGTCGCCGAACCTCGCGGCGCTCCGCGACGAGGTTCGTCGCTCCCGGCCGGGCCCGGAGGCCGTGGATCCCTCGGCCGCGCTCGACCTGGCCGCCTCTCTCGTGCCGCCCGCCGCGCGCTCGAACGGCGAGATCGTGGTCGTCACGGACCTGCAGCGGAGCAACTGGGCCGCCGCGTCCTTCGCGGGGGTGCCGGCGGGCCTGGCGGTGCGCTTCGTCCGCGTCGGCGGACCGCCCGGGCCCAACGCGGCCGTCCTCCGCGCGTGGACCACGGGATTCGCCTCCCGCGGGCGCGCCTTCACGATCACCGCGGAGCTGGCCGCGTTCGGCCCCGACCCGCTCGTCCGCCAGGTCGAGCTCGCGTTCGGCGACCAGGTCCAGTCCCGGACCGTCACGCTGCGGCCCCAGCAGCGCCGGCAGGAGAGCTTCACGGTCGTCCCCTCGAGGGGCGGGCCCGCGGTCGCGACGTTCCGGCTGCTCGGCGAGCGTGACGTGCTCCCCGCCGACGATTCTCGCGCCGTCGCCGTGCGGGTCCGCGACGCACGCCGGGTGGCGGTCATCAGCACGACGCCCGGGGACCGGATCGGCGGGGCCCCGTACTTCGTCTCGAGGGCGCTCGCGGCCTCCGGCGACGACTCCTTCTCCGTGGAGTTCGTCGACGCCCGGGCCATGGAGCAGGAGAAGGCGGTCGAGGCGCTGGCCGCGGACCTCTGGATCCTCGTCGAGCCCGGCCGCTACTCCCGGGAGGCGATCGAGCGGATCGGCCGCCACCTTTCGCGGGGCCAAGCCCTTCTCTTCGCCCTCCAGGGCGCGGCCGACGCCGACACGGTGTCAGAGCTCGAGGCGGCGCTCGGGGCGGCCCTTCGCCTGCCCGTGTCCTACGCGGCGCTCGACCGCCGGGCGGAGCCCCGGCACGTGGTCTGGGCGGACCCCGGCCGGAGGCCCTTCCGGATCTTCGGCGCCGGGCTCGCGCGCTTCACGCAGGACCTCGTCGTGACCGCGGGCCTGCGCAGCGCGTCGCGGGGCCAGGACGAGAGCGGCGTGGTGCTCGCGCGGCTCTCCGACGGCAGCGCGGGCCTCATCGTCCTGCCCGTGGTCTCGGGCCGCCTCGCGCTGCTCAACCTTCCGCTCGGGGGCGCGGATTCCGTGGCCAAGAGCGCGCTGTTCGTCCCCCTCCTGCAGGAGCTGGCCGCCGACCTCCTCGAGGGTCCCGAGCGCGCGCTCCGCACCGGCGTCTCCGGACGCGCCGTGTACCTCCCGCTGCGCTCGACCGGCCCCGGGGAGTGGAGGGTGATCGACGAGGTCGGGGCCCCGGTCGAGGGGCCGAAGGTCGCGGACGACCGTGGATCGTTCTCGCTGTCGTGGTCGCCCGCCACGCGGACCGGCGGCTTCCGCATCCTCCAGGGCGACCGCGTGGTCGACGCCTTCGCCGTGGGCCTGCCTCCCGAGGAGAGCGACCCCGCCCCGCTCGACGCCGAGGTGCTGCGCGAGCGGATTGCCCAGGGCCGCGACGTGCAGGTGGGCGGCCCGGACGCCGCGGCCCCCTCGCGGGGGCGCGGGGAGACCTGGGCCTGGTTCGTCGGCGCGGCCTTCCTGGCCCTGGTGCTCGAACTCCTGGTCCTCAGGGCGTTCCGGACCTGACATGCCCACCCTCGTCTTCGATCCGGTGGTCCCCGAGCGCTGGCTCGTGGCGGCGTGGTTCTCCCTCGCCGCGGCGATCGCCGTCTTCGTCGCCTGGCGCCCCGCGGAGGGCGGCTGGGGCCGCCGCCTCGCCCTGGCCCTCGCGCACGCCGTGCTGCCCGCGGCGATGCTGGTGCTGCTGCACGGCCCGACCCGGGTGCGCGTGCACCACCGCGACGGGCGCCCGCCGGCGTTCGCGATCCTCGTCGACCGCTCCTCGAGCATGGCCGTCGAGGACGCGGGCGCGAGCCGCTATTCGAACGCGTGGAGCCTCCTCGCCGCGAGCGAGCCGAAGTGGGCCGGCGCCTTCCAGGTCCAGCCCTGGGTCTTCGACCGCGCGGCGCGGCGGGCCGCCCCGGCCGACCGGGCCGCGACCGCGCCCGACGGGGCCATGACCGACCTGGCGGGCGCCATCGACGCCGTGCTGGCCGACGGGACGCCGCCCGCCGGCCTCCTCCTCGTCAGCGACGGGATCCACAACGGGATCGAGGATCCCCTGGAGGCCGCGGGCCGCGCCCGGGCGCTGCGGTGCCCCGTGTACACGATGACGCTGGGATCGGAGTCCCGGGTCCGGGACCTCGGGATCGCGCTCAGCGAGGCCGAGGGGCTCACCTTCGTCCGCCAGCCCTACCCGGTCCCCGTGACGCTCTCCTCCCGCGGGTTCCGGGGCCTCGACGCCACGATCACCGCCCGCCTGGGCGGCCGGGTGGTTCAGCAGAGACGCGTCCGCATCGAGGGCGACGGGGACACGAGCGTCGAGTTCTCGCTGGCCCACGACACCCCCGGCGTGAGGGAGTACGAGCTCGGCGTCGAGGTCCAGGAGGGCGAGCTCTTCCGCGGGAACAACCGGCAGAAGCTCTCGCTGCGCGTGATCGACGAGCGCATCAAGATCCTGCTGCTCGAGGGCAAGCCCTACTGGGACTCCAAGTTCCTGCTCCAGGCCCTGCGGCGGGACGCGAACGTCCACGTCACGAGCCTGGTCCGAGTCGCGCCGGACCGGACGATCGTCGACGCCCCGGGCGGCGAGGGGGCCGCGGCCCTCGTCCCCCGGGATCCGGAGCGCCCGCTCGAGGACGCGTCGCTCCTGGCCGCGTACCACGTCGTCATCCTCGGCAAGGACGCCGACTCCTTCCTCGGGCCCGCCGCGGTGACCGCGCTCAAGGACTGGGTCGGGCGCCGGGGCGGCCACCTGGTCTGCGCCCGGGGCCGCCCGCTGGCGAAGTCGACCCGGGACTCGGAGCTCCTCGGGCTGCTGCCCCTGTCCTGGACGGCCGGCGAGGAGCAACGCTTCCGGATGGAGCTCACCGAGCGGGGCCGGATGCTCACGCTCTTCGGCTCCGCCGGCGACGAGGCCGCCGGGCCCTTCCGGGAGCTCCCGTCCCTGGCGACCGGCACCCGCGTCGAGGCCGAGCGGGCGCTCGCGGTCGTCCTCGCCCGGGCGCAGGGCGAGCTGAAGGACATGGCCGCGCTCACGTACCAGCAGTACGGCGCGGGCCGCGTCGTCGTCCTCGAGGGCCAGGGCCTGTGGCGCTGGGCCTTCCAGCATCCGGCGGGGCCCCCGGGCGCGCGCCGCACCTTCGACCTGCTCTGGTCGAACCTCGTGCGCTGGCTCATCGCGAGCAACGAGGCCCTGCCGTCGCAGGCCTCCTCGCTGCGCCCGGGGAAGCCGGCCTACTCGCTCGACGAGCGGCCGGTCCTCTACATCGTGCAGAAGGACGACCGTCCCGGGGACCTCGTCGTCGAGGTGGACCGCGAGGACGCCGCCCCCGCCGACGGTTCGTTCCCGATCCGGGTGCAGGCGACGGCGGTCCCGGGGGACGCGAGCCTGCGACGGGCCATGCTCGACCTGCTACCCGAGGGCCGGTACCGGGCGCGCCTGTTCCGGACCGACCCGGCCGGCCCGGCCCTGGCGGAGGCGGCGTTCCTGGTCACGCCGCCGCTGCAGGAGCGCCTCGACGTGCGGCCTCGGCCGGACCTGATGCGCCGGATCGCCGAGCTCTCCGACGGCGGGGTGATCGCGCCCGCCGAGCTGGACGGGCTGGTCGAGCGCTACATGAACTTCGCCGCGCGGTCGCGCCCCGAGCTGGAGGAGCGCGAGCCGGCGTGGGACCGGGCCTGGGCCTGGATCCTCTTGATGGCATGGGCGGCCCTGCTCTGGGCGTGGAGGCGTCGATGGGGACTGGTCTAGAGGACCCGGGCCTGGCGGGCGTCCTCTCGAGGTTCGCCTCGAGGCGGCGCCGCCTCGGCCGCCTCGCCGCGGCCGGGGCGGGGACGGCGTTCCTCCTCGCGTCGATGCTCGCCCTCGGGTGGTTCGACTTCCTCGTCGATCTTCCCGGCGAGGCCCGCCTCGCGGGCCTGGGGGTCGCGGTCCTCGCGGCCACCGCCGTCGTCTACCGGGGCCTCGGGCTCGCCGAGGACGCCGCGCGCCCGGAGCGGGTCGCGGCCGCCGTGGACCGGAGCGCCGGAAGCGGCGGAGCCGTCCTCGCGGGATGGGAGCTCTCCTCGGCCCCGGAGTCCTGGCCCGATCCGCTCAGCGCGGACCTCGCGCGGCGCGCGGCCGATTCCGCCCAGGACCTGGCCTCGGGCACCCCCGTCGCGGCGACCTATCCCGGGACGATCCCCCGCGGGCCCTGGCTCGCGGGGCTCGGCGTCGCCGCCGCGATCGGCCTCGCGTTCCTCGCCTGGCCGTCGCTCGTCGTGCACCAGGTGCTGCGGCTCCTCGACCCGATGACCGAGCGGCCGCCCTTCGCGCTCCACGAGTACGAGGTGGCGCCGGGCGACGTCGAGATCCACTACGGCGACCCGGTCGACGTCCGGGCCCGGGTCCGCGGCGAGGACCTGCCCGGCTCCCTCCAGCTCGTGCAGCTGCGAGCGGACGGAACGACCCTGCGGCACCCGCTCTTCGAGGACGCCGGGGGCGCGTGGGAGGGCTCGCTCGGCCTGGTGACGCAGCCCCTCGCCTACTGGGTCGAGGGGCCCCGCAGCCGGAGCCGCCGCCACCGGGTCCGCGTGATCACCGTCCCGCGAATCGACCGCGTCGAGGTCCGGGTCGAGCCGCCGCCCTACACGCGGAAGCCGGCCTGGGACGGCCCCTTCCCCGACGCGGGGCTCGAGGGCGTCCTGGGCACGAGGGTCGTCCTCCGCGTCCACGCCAACCGGCCGCTTCGCGAGGGCGCGCTGACCTGGTCGACCGGCGGGGTGCCGCTCGACCTCGTCCCCGGGAGCGCGGTCGAGATCGTGACGCGCGAGTTCCTGGTCCGGGAGGACGCGGAGTTCGACGTCACGGTGACGGACCGGGACGGCCAGGTCTCCCGCCGGGGATTCCACGGCAGGATCCGGCGGATCCCGGACCGGCCGCCCTCGGTGTCCCTCCTCGAGCCGGCGCCCGACAACGCGGCCACGCCCGACGCGAAGATCCCGGTGGTCGTCGAGGCCGAGGACGACTTCGGCGTCCGCCGCCTGGCGCTGCACTGGAAGATCGGCGAGGTCCGGGTGGAACGCCCCCTCCCGGTGCCGCCCGACGAGGAGCCGCTCGTCCAGGCCGGGACGGTGCTGGACCTCGGCGCCCTCGGCGCGAAGCCCGGCGACGTCGTGGAGCTCTTCGCGGTCGCCTTGGACAACGACCCGACCGGCGAGAAGGCGGGGCACTCCAAGGTGCACCGGATCCGCATCGTCTCGACCGAGGAGTTCCTCGAGCTGGCGAGGGCCCGGCAGGGGATCGAGGAGCTGGTGGACCGGTACCGCGCCGTCGTGGAGGCCGTCGACGAGGCCCGGGAGGCGGCGGCCGCGCTGGACCGGGCCCTGGAGCGGCTCGAGGCGGCGCCGGACGATCCGGCGGCGAAGCGCGGCGTCGAGGAGGCCCGCGCCCGGCTCGCGAAGGTCCTCGAGGCCGCGCGGGAAGCCGTGAAGGCGGAGCTGGACGCGCCTCCCCTCCTCGGCCTGGACGACGAATTCAAGAAGGAGCTCCGCGGGCTGGCGGAACGCCTGGAGGGGGCCCGCGCCGACGAGGAGGAGACGACGAAGCAACTCGACGGCCGGCCGGCCGCGGGATCGATCCCGGGCGCGCGCTCGGCCCTCGACCGGCTGCGCCGGAGGCTGGAGGACGGGAGGAAGGACTACGCCGAGGGGGTCGAGCTCCCGCTCGAGGTGCTCGAGAAGACGCTGCGCCTGATGGCGGCGTCGGCGCGTTTCGCCGAGCTGGCCCGGGCGCAGGACGACCTGGCGCTCCGCGTCGGGCGGTTCGCCTCGGGCGACGCCCCCGCCGGCCCCGACGCCGCGGCCGCCCTGAAGGGCCTGGAGGACGAGCAGCAGGCCCTCGCCGAGGAGCTGACGCGCGTCCTCGAGGAGATCCGCAACGCGGCGGCGCGGCTGCCCGGGGGCGAGCCGTACGACGCGCTCCGCGCGGAGGCCGTGGCCTTCGCGACGGCCGTGGTGGAGGCCGGGGCCCCGGAGGCGCTCGAGGCCGCCCGGGCCGCGCTCCACAAGCGCTCGGGTCCCGGGAGCGCCGACCTCACCCGCAAGGCCGCGGACCTCCTGCTCTCGTTCGTGAAGCGTTGCCAGGGCCTCGGGCAGGGCGCGGAGGAGCAGTGCCTCGCGTTCCGGCCCTCGCTGGCGGAGGCCATGGCGGAGGCGATGCGGGCCCTGCAGCGCGGAGCGCCCAAGTCGGGCTCGGGGGGCGCGGGCGCGGGGGTCGCGGGGCAGGGAGGGACGGGCGGCGCCACGCCGGGAGGCTCGATGGGGCTCTACGGCCCCCTGCCGACCCGGGGGGGCGGGGGCGCCCGGGGCCCGACCGGCGGGCTCGGCGGAGGCCGGGGCGCCGGGTCGCGCGGCGGGGGCGCGTCGGCCGACGGTCCGGCCGGGGAGCCCAGGACGGACCTGCAGTACGGCGGCGTGCCGATCCAGGTCGTGCCCGGCGAGTACCGGGCGGCGGTGCGGGAGTACTTCCGCCGCGTGGCGGAGGAGTCCGGCCGGAGGAGGAACTGAGCATGATCACGTTGCGGATCCTGGTCGCCGCGCTCGTGGCCGCGGCGGGGCTGGCCGGGGGCTCGACGCTCCCCGGGGCACAGGCCGCGCCCGAGCCGGGCGACGTCGAGAGCGTGGCCCAGGTCGCGAGCCTCATCTACGCGAAGACGAAGTCCTCCGTCTGCTTCAGCGACCACTTCCTCCGCGAGGCGAGGAAGGTCACGACGGTCTCGACCTCGGGCCGCCTGCACCCCGTGCGGATGGAGGCGCCGGAGCTCTTCAATCACCCGCTGGCCATCATGACCGGCGAGGGGACCTTCGCGCTGACCGAGGCCGAGCGGGCCAACCTCGCGGAGTTCCTCAAGCGCGGCGGCTTCCTGCTCGCCTCGGCGGGCTGCTCCAGCGCCGATTGGGACCGCTCGTTCCGCGTGGAGCTCGGTCGGGTGCTCCCCGGCCGGGAGCTGGCGCCCCTCCCGATGACCCACCCGGTGTTCCACACGGCGAAGGACATCGCCCAGATCGAGCTGAAACACGGTACGCCCCGGCCGCTGGCCGGGGTCGAGATCGACGGCCGGCTCGCGGTGATCTACTCGAGCGACGGGCTGAACGACACGGCCCACGTCTCGGGCTGCTGCTGCTGCGGGGGCAACGAGGTCCGGAACGCGATCGACATCAACGTGAACATCCTCCTGTACGCGATGACGAGGTGACCCGTGAAGGCAGCGACATGGATCGGGATCGGCGTCCTCGGGATCGCCGCCGCGGTGCTGGCCTGGAGGGGCCGGGCGCCGGCAGGACCGGGGCCGGGGGCGGTGCACCTCGTCGTCAGCGGGAACACGTCGGGCTTCCTCGTGCCCTGCGGCTGCGCCTCGAAGCAGCTCGGCGGACTGCCCCGGCGGGCGACGGCGTTGAGGGCCCTGCCGGAGGAGGGCCGCCTCTACCTGGACGCGGGGGGGATCACGGCCCGGGCCTCCGAGTACGACCGGCTCAAGGCGGAGTTCCTGTGGGAGGGGATGAAGGCGATGGGCCTCTCGGCGGCCAATCTCGGGGGGCGCGAGATCGCCTTGGGGCGCGAGACCCTCGAGCGCCGGACGGACCTGCCCTTCGTCTCGGCGAACGTCGTCGGCGCCTTCGACGGGAGGCCTCCGGCGCCGCCGGTGCGGAGGTTCTTGGCCGCGGGCGCGAGGGTCGGCGTCACGGGCGTCTGCTCGGAGAGCCATCCCGCGGGCGCCGACCTGAAGGTCCTGGATCCGGTGGAGTCCCTCCGGGGTCTCCTGGCGGAGCTGCGCGGGTCCTGCGACCTGGTCGTCCTGCTCGTCGACGCCGGCGAGGAGGAGGTGAACGCGCTGGTCGAGGCGTTCCCGGAGCTCGACGCGGTGCTCACCGCGGGCCAGTCGCAGCCGATCGCGCCTCGGATGGTCCACGGGCGCACCCTGCTGGCGGGGGCCGGGGTGAAGGGGAAGTTCCTGCCGGTGGCCCGGTTCGAGCCGTCGGGCGGGCGATGGAAGTTCGCCGGGGGCCGGGTGGAGGAGATGGCGGAGACGATCGCGGACGATCCGCGGATGGTCGACCTGCTGCGGCGCTACCAGGAGGAGCTGGCGAGGAGGCAGATCCCGCCGGAGGCGAGCGGGGAGGTCGCGGCGCTGCTGTCGACGCTGCCGCCGGGCTACCGCTACGCGGGGTCGGCGTCGTGCACGGCCTGCCACGAGGCGGACGGGGGGACGTGGGAGCATTCCAAGCACGCCCACGGCCTGGACACGCTGCGCGGGAAGCGCTTCGATGCCGACCCGTTCTGCCTGCGCTGCCACACGACGGGGTACGGCGGACCCGGGGGCTACCGGGTCGCCGCGGCGACCCCCTTGCTCGGCGGGATCGGTTGCGAGAGCTGCCACGGCCCGTCGCAGGCGCACGTCGAGAAGCCCGAGGTGCGGACGCCGGCGCCCGCCCGGAACGCGTGCCTCACCTGCCACGACGCGGACAACAGCCCGACCTTCGAGCACGCGGCCTACTGGGCGCGCATCGCGCACGGGCCGGCGAAGAAGTGACGGCGGGGGGCGCGGGGGCGGGCCCTTGCGCCCGCGGCGGCGCGGGCGTAAAATCCCCGCCGCTTCACCCCACCGGGGGCCGTTAGCTCAGTTGGCTAGAGCGCCTGCTCGACACGCAGGAGGTCGAGGGTTCGAGTCCCTCACGGCCCACCATCTGATCCGTTGTCCATTCTTTTCACATGGGTGACACTTCATTCCGGACACATGGGTGACACTCTGGACGCGAAGGGATTCTCCAGCGGCTCCAGCCGGTTGGCCTCGAGGTCGAAGTAACCCAGGTCGTAGGTCATGAACGACACGAGCCAGATCCCCTCGGCGACCTCCGAGATGCCGACGTCCTGACCGGAGAAGACCTGGCTGAAGTTGACCTTCCGGTTCTTCACGCAGATCCTCCCGCACCGCGTGACCGTGACGATCCGCTCGTGGTACGGGTAGGAGAGCTCCGGAAGGCCGACGTACGCACGGGGGTCGGGGCGAGGGGCGGCGACGTGCTCTTCGACGGGCTCGACGCGTCCCGGTCCGTCGGTCCGGCGCCGGGCTGGATCGAGCTCCAGGGCGCGGGCGGCGCGGGCGACTTCGAGTCGCGGTAGCGGCCGCCCCGACGGACCCTCATCTCTCCCGCGCCGTGCTATCATCCCGAGCGCATGGGCACCCTCGGGCTCGTCGTGAACAGCGCGGTCGCGGTGGTCAGCGCCAACCTGGTCTTCATGGTGACCGCGTTCGGCGGCGGGGGCCTGGTGGCCCCCGGCAAGCCGCCGCTGTCCCGCGGGCTCGAGGCCTACCTCACCGGCTCGATGGTCGCCGGCCCGGCGCTCTGCGTGGCCGCGGGCGTCGTGCCCTGGTTCCTCGCCTCGCCGTCCCGGGCCTGGATGGCGATCGCGCCCGGGCTGGTCGTGGTCCAGTTCCTGGTCCTGCTGGTCCTGATGGGCCGCCGCTAGCCCCGACCTCGACCGGTCGGGGGCGGGGGCGATCCCGCCCCGCCCCGCCCCTCCCGGGTCCGGCTACTTCACCTTGATCGACACGACCTTGCTCTTCGCGCTCGCCACCTTCGGCAGCGTCACGCGCAGCACCCCGTTCGTGTACACCGCCTCGACGCGATCGCGGTCCACGCTCGCGGGCAGCGCCACCTGGCGCTCGAAGGCCCCGTACGAGCACTCCCTGTGGTAGTAGTTCCGCGCCTTCTTCTCCTCCTCGCGCGTCCGCTCGCCCCGGATCGTCAGCACGTCGTCCTCGACCTTCACCTCGATGTCCGACTGCTTCATCCCGGGGAGCTCCAGCTCCGCCACCAGCGCGTCCTCGGTGTCCTTCAGGTCCAGCGTTGGCACGAACACCCCGAGAGGAGCCTCCTCCCGCGCCAGCGACGGCCACTCCTCGAAGAAGTTCTCGAACAGGCGATTGATCTGGTTCCGCAGCCCCGTCACCGGCTGCAGCTCGCCCTTCTTCCACGGCAACGGCAACATGACGCCTCCTCTCGTGCAACGATCCGGATTTCGCCGCAAGATCGGGACCAGATCCCGGATCGCCGATCCCGCATCGGGAATCACGACCGCCTCCCCGGATTTCCCCGTCGCTTCAGGAAACTCCTGAGCCCGACGCGCGCATCCATCCCAAGCGCCCGCTGGCACACGCGTTGCTGAACGATGGCGATCCGGAAGAACCCGCGCGCGAGGAAGGAGGATCCCGTGTCCATCGACAACCTCGACCCCTCGGAAGCCGTCTGGGTCGCCCTCCTCGCCGCCGACTTCGGCGCCCAGCGCTTCGAGGAAATTTCCCGACGCTCCGACCCCGACGACCGCTCCGTCCAGCGCCTCCTCCGGGGGCTCGCCGCCGACCAGCGGCGCCAGGCCGACACCATCCGCCGCTTCGGCTCCCGCCCCTCGCCGCCGTCCGCCCCGCCCCCCGACCTCGCCGACCACGTCCTCGCCCTGCTCCCCTCCCTGCACCGCCCGCTCGGCGACGGCCGGCTCTCCCGCGACCAGGCGCTCTACCTCGCCGAGGCCCTCGAGGAGGAGCTCGCCGCCCTGCACCGCGAGCTCGCGGGCCACGCCGCCTCCCCCGGCGCCGAGTACCTCTACCTCGAGGTCTCCGCCCGAGAGACCAGCGCCGTCGGCTACCTCCGCGGGGTGCTCCCGTGATCGACGGGCTCCGCGTCCTCGTGCCCCTCGACGGGAGCCCCGACGCCGAGTCCATCCTCGGCGCGATCATGCCCGAGGTCCGCCGCGCCGACGTCGCCGTCGCCCTGCTCCGGGCCGTGGACGACGACGCCGGCCTCGGCCCCGCGCGCGAGTACCTCGACCGGGCCGTGAAGGCCCTCGAGGGCCACGGGGTCCGCGCCACCTCCGCCGTCCGCCGGGGCCGCGCCGCCGACTCGATCCTGGACTTCGCGTCGATCGAGGGCGCCTCGCTCGTCGCGATGGCCACCCGCCGCGCCGCCAAGCCGCCCGGCACCCTGCTCGGCAGCGTCACCGCCGAGGTGCTCCGGCGCGCCCAGGTGCCCCTGCTCGTGAAGCGCCCCGAGGCCCGCTTCGGGAACTGGAGGCGCGTCCTCGTCGCCCTCGACGGCTCCGAGAACTCGCGCGAGGTCCTGCCCGACGCGCTCCGGGTCGCGGGGCTGCTCGGCTCGACCGTCTTCGTCGTCCGCGCCGTCGACGACGTAGCCGGGGACGCGGGGCCCGAGCTCGAGTCCGCCTGCGCGCGGATGTCCTGGGAGAGCGGCGTGGAAACCGTTCCCGTGCTGCGCAGCGGCTCGCCCTCGGACGTCATCGTGCGGGTCGCGGAGGAGTACGCCGCGGGGCTGATCTGCATGACGACCCAGGGCCAGGGCGGCCAGCCCCGGGCCCGGCTCGGCAGCGTCGCCGAGGACGTCCTGCGCCGCGCCCCCTGCCCCGTGTTCGTGCGCCGCAACGCGGCCGCGGGCACCGGCCGCGAGCGCCCGACCCGCTCCAAGATCCGCGCCGGGGAGCCGTTGGGCTAGGTATTATTGGGGGGATGACCCCGGACGGCACCGAAACCCGGATGGGCGGGCCTCGGCAGGCCTTCACGACCACGTCGTGGACCACCATCCTCCGCGCCCAGGACCCGCGCTCCCCCGACCGGCGCGAGGCGATCGGCTCCCTCGTCGAGGCCTACTGGAAGCCGGCCTACTTCTTCATCCGCCGCTCGGGCCACGACGTCGAGAGCGCCAAGGACCTCACGCAGGAGTTCTTCGCCGCCTTCCTCGAGAAGGACTACCTCCGCTCCGTGTCCGAGGCCAAGGGCCGCTTCCGCCACTTCGTGCTCGCCGCGCTGCGCCACTTCCTGTCCAACCAGCGCGACCGCGCGCGGGCCGTCAAGCGCGGCGGCCGCTTCAACTTCGTCGAGGCCGAGCGGGACCTCCCCTCGGCCGATCCCGGCCCCGAGCAGGCCTTCGCCAACCAGTGGGCCCTCGAGGTATTCTCGCGCGCCATGGACCGCCTCCGGGCCGAGACCCCGGCGGACGATCTCGCCCTCCTCGGAGGGGCGAAGCCCGGGGACGTGAGCGACTCCCGCCGCAAGCACCGGATCCGCGCCCTCCGCCTGCGCCTGAGGGAACTGCTCATCGAGGAGATCCTCCCCACCATCGAGGCGGGCGACGACCCCGAGGCCGAGGTCCTCGAAATCCTCTCCCTGTCCTCCCGAATTTCCTGATCCGCCGCCGGAATTTGCTTCTCAGGTGGGTGTGCCGACCCAAACGGTATGCCTCCGGTGCTCGACGGCCCAGCCGCCCCAGGTCCTGGACCGGCTGGGAGGAATCTGCGTCCCTTGCCTCGCCGCCCTCCTCCTCGAGCAGGAGGATCCCGAGACGGGCGAGACGGCCCCGGCCCTGCCGGTCCGGCCCGGCAGCCGCTTCCACGATCTCGAGGTCCTCTCGATCCTCGGGTGCGGAGGCATGGGCATCGTCTACAAGGCCCGCCAGCCAGCGCTCGGCCGGCTGGTCGCGCTGAAGTTCCTCGCGCCCGGCCACCGGGGCGACCCGGAGTTCGCGGCCCGCTTCGCCGCCGAGGCGAAGGCGCTCGCCGCGCTCAACCACCCGCGCATCGTCCAGGTCCACGACTACGGCGAGGCCGACGGCCAGTGCTTCCTCGTGATGGAATACGTGGACGGCCTCCCGCTGCGGCGCCTCCTGGGCGCGGGCCCCCTCTCCGCCGCCCGCGCGGTGGAGATCGCCGACCAGGCCGCCGAGGCCCTGGCCTACGCCCACTCCCGCGGCGTCGTCCACCTCGACATCAAGCCCGACAACCTGCTGATCACGCCCGACGGCGGCGTGAAGATCGCCGACTTCGGGCTCGCGAGGCCTTCCGGCGCCGCGGACGCCCCGACTCCGCGGACCGACGGCGTCCTGGGCACGCCCGACTACCTGGCCCCCGAGCAGCTCGGCCGCCGGGCCCCGGACCCGCGCTCCGACCTCTACGCCCTCGGCGTCGTCCTCTACGAGATGCTGGCCGGCCAGGTCCCGCGCGGCCGCTACCCGGCGCCGTCGTCGATCGCCCCCGTCGGCCCCGCGATGGACGACTTCGTGGCCCGGGTCCTCGATCCGCAGCCCGCGCGCCGGCCCCGGGACGCGGCCGAGTTCCGCGCCGCGCTACTGAGGGCCGCGGCTCCGTCCCGGTCCCGGTGGCGCTTCGCCGTGCCGGCGGCCCTCGTCGCGGCCGCCGCCGTCGGCGGGTATTACTTCGCCACCCGGCCCGCCGCGTCGGTCCGTCCCTCCGCGACCCCCTCGGCCCCCGAGGACCTCCTCGCCCGCCCGGGCGACTGGAGCTGGATCGACCCGGCCCCGGGCTGCCGGGTCCAGGACGACCAGATCCTCGTGGGCCCCTACTCCGCCCGGCCGGAGATCCGCGTCGTCGGCCCCGGCCGCTGCGACGGCGAGTCCGCCCTTCGCTTCGAGCTCCTTTACGTGGCCGGACCGGCCCAGGAACCCTGGCTCCTCGTGAACCTGGGCGGCGCGCCCGACGCGCCCGCGCTCTCCCTCGTCCTCTTCCCCGAGGGCGACCACACCTACGCGCTCGCCCGGCGCGAGCCGCAGGGCCTGGTCCTCTTCGCGAAGGAGCCCCTGCCCGCCGACGGCCTCCGCCCCGGGCGCTGGACCGCCGTGTCGCTCGCCTGGATCCCGGGCGGCCACTGCATCGAGGTGTGCATCGACGGCCGCCTCCCCCGCCGCATCCCGCTGCCCCTGGACCTGGTCCCCGAGGGACCCTGGTCCTTCGGGTTCTCGGGGGCCGCCGAGTCGGTCCGAGTCCGCGGAGTCCGCTTCGAGCCCCGGAAGGACGGCCCCCGTGGCTCCTGAGCGGATCGGCGCCTACCGGATCGTCGGGACCCTCGCCTCGGGGCCGGCGGCCACCGCGTACCTCGCGCAGCACGAGACGCTGGGATCGCGCGTCGTGATCAAGGTCCTCGCGCCGGAGCTCTCCGCCGACGAGGTGCAACGCGAGCGCTTCCTGCAGGAGGCCCGCGCCCTCGCCCGGCTCTCCCATCCGAACGTCGTCAAGGTGACGGACGCCGCCCGCGCCGACTCGCTCTGCTACCTGGTGATGGAGCACGTCGACGGGCCCTCCGTCCGCGACCTCTACGGCAGCACCGAGCCCGTCCCCGTCGCCAAGCTCCTCAAGCTCGCCCGCGGCGTCGCCGCCGGGCTCCAGCATGTCCACGCGGCCGGCCTCGTCCACCGCGACCTCGCGCCCGCGAACCTGCTCATCGCCCCCGGCGGCGAGGTCAAGATCGCGGACCTGGGCGGCGGGCCCGCCACGGGGATCTACGCGTCGCCCGAGCAGGCCCTCTCGCAGCCGCTCGACGGACGATCCGACCTCTACGCGCTCGGCGTCGTCCTCTACGAGGGCCTCGCGGGACGGCCGCCCTTCGAGGGCGACTCCGCGACGGCCCTTTCCATCAAGCACGTGCGCCAGGATCCGCCGCCCCTCTCGAAGACGGCGCCCGGCGCCCCCCCGGAGCTGGCCGCCCTGGTCATGCGCCTGCTCCGGAAGCTCCCGGCCGAGCGGCCCGCCGACGCCACGGCGGTCGTCGCCGAGCTCGACGCCCTCCTCTCGAGGGGGGCGCCCGGCCACCTCCCCGTCCGCCCGCCCCGCCCCGCGGCGCCCGGCGGCACGGCCCGCCGCCCGGGGCATCGCCGGCCCCTAGTCATCCGCTCGTCGTCCGCCGGGACCTGGGTCGCCCTCGGCCTGGGCGGCGCCGCCCTCCTCGTGCTGGCGATCGTCCTGCTCCGGCGCGGCCCGACGGGCGCCGAGGCGGACGCGCCGGAGGCCCGGGCGACCCCGACGCCCGCGGCCCGCGAGTCCGGGACTCCCACCCCCGCGCCCCGGATGAAGTCGCCCGCCGACGGGCGACGTCGCGTCGCCCACCTCGCCCGCCTCCTCAACCACGCCGGCGTCGCCGCCGGGTTCTGCGAACTCTCGGGAAGGACCGCCGGGGCGGCCCAGCTCAAGTCGATGATGGAGTCCGCGCAGGTCGAGCTGGACTCCCTGCGCGAGGAGCTGGAGCGCCAGGGCTACCCCGTCGAGAAGGTCGAGACGCTGCGCGCCGGGGACCAGCTGACCTGGTTCAACAAGAACGACCTCGCCAAGGGCGGCCCCGAGGCCGTCGCCGAGCTCGGCACGTTCGCCGCGAAGCTGCCGCTCGGGGTGCGCCCCCGCGTCGGACTGCTCCGCCGCGGCCAGATGCTCGAGTTCGCCATCGAGTTCGACGAACGCCCCGCGGAATGGACGGCGATCATCCAGGTCGCCGGCCTGATCCCGGGCCAGCAAGTGGACCCGGGCTCGACGGCCCTCGCTCCGCCCCCGGTCCCGAGCGCCGCGCCGACCGCGGCCCCGACGACGCCTCCGCCGCCCCCAGGCCCCGACGACGCGCGCTTCCGCGAGCTGCTCGCGAAGGCGAAGAAGCTCGGCATGAGGGTCCCCGCCCTCGCGGCCGCCTGCGACGAGCTCGACGCGGCGGGCGCGGGCGTCTCGCCGGCCCTCCAGGACGAGGCGCTCGTGCTGCGAGTGACGGCCACCGTCGCGGGCCACCTCCACGCCTGGCTCCAGGCCCGTGTCGGCAAGCCCCTCGAGCTGCCCGGCCCGACCGGCCGCGTCACCCTCAGCGCGGTGCTGGCGGACCGGATCCGCGTCGACCGGAACGGCTCGCCGGTCGAGATGATGTTCTCGGACCTGGACCCGGCCTGGATCCTCGACAAGGTCCGGCCCACGATCCTGGCCTCGGAGATCGCCCCCGAGGCGGTCCTCGGCCTCTACCTGGCGTCGCGCGGGGCCTGGGAGGCGGCGTTCCGCGAGCTCGCGAAGACCGCCTGCCCCCACCCGCTCGCGGTCGAGGCCCGCCGCCGGGGCGTCGGCGCGCTCGTGGACCGCATCGACGGGGCGGTCAAGGTCCGGAAGTGGGACGTCGCCCTGCCCTCGCTGAAGGAACTGCTCGAGGCGGCGCCGGACGATCCGGCCTCGGCGGCGATCCGCGGCCGGACGATCGAGGGCGTGCTGGCCGAGGCCCGCGACCTCGCGCGGCGGAAGCAGAAGCCGCAGATGGAGGCCGTGCTCGCCCTCGTGGTCAAGCACTTCCCCGACGCGAAGGCGCAGGCGGAGTCCGTGCGCGCCGAGCTGCTCTGGACGGCCCTCTCGGATCCGAAGCAGTTCGGCTTCACGCACCTCAAGATCGGCTCCCCCATCCGGCTCGCGCCCGAGAACGACGCCGCGAAAACCGCGTCGCTGGAGCGCCTGCCGTACGACATCGACGGCATCGCCATGCGGATCCGGCTCGAGGGCGGGGGCCGCGCGCACGGCGGGATCACGCTCGAGTCCCGGGACCGCCTCGCCTACGTCACCGACGCGGACAACTTCATGTTCTCGCACATGGACGGGGGCAAGTGGGAGGTGGACCACTCCGAGGTCCTGCCGCACCAGAAGGAATACCTGCTCGAGATCGTGCTCGAGGGCGGCGACTACCTCTGCTCCGTGGACGGCGTGCCGAAGCTGCGCGTGAAGACGAAGGCGTCGCGGCTCGCGGGCGTCGGGATCCAGGCCAGCCACGGGCCGGTGGTCTTCGACCAGATCCGGGTCCGGAAGAAGGAGTGACCGGCATGATCACGCTCATCGCCTGCGCCCTGCTGCTGCAGGAGGACGTCGCGCCGTTCCTCGCCGAGATCGAGAAGCAGCGGCTGGAGGGCGTCGAGGCCGCGGTGCTGATCGAGAAGATCGACCGCCAGTCCGCGAAGTCCGAGGCCGTCCGGGCCCGGCTCGCGTGGAACCGCGCCTGGATCTCGGCCGACGCCGGGATGAACGCGAAGCTCGCCGAGGATCTCGCGACGCGCATCGGCCAGGTCGTCGAGTTCGGCGACAAGCCGCCGAAGCTCGGCGGCAAGATCGTCGAGGTGAAGGCGGACCGCTTCGTCGCGGAGTCCGGGTCGGCGCGCGTGGAGGTGCAGTACCAGAACATCCCTCCGCTGGCGAAGGTGGCGTACCTGAAGGGCCGACAGAAGCTGGCCGACGCCGGGCCCGAGGCGGTGCTGGCCCGGGCGGCCGCGGGGGACATTCCGGGCGCGGTGACCCAGGCCGAGAAGGCGGACCTCGCGGAGGCGCTGGACGCGCTGGGAGGCCTCATCCTCCAGGGGGCCGACAAGGACTTGGCGGCGAAGCGGCTGGAGGCTCTCGCGAAGTCGTTCGCGACGACCTGGATCCCCCGGGCAAAATTGCTGGAGGCCTGCCCGGGGCTGCGCGAGTTCGCCGGGGTGGTCCTTCCCAAGCGCCTGGCGGAGGCGTCGGCCGAGACGGGCAAGCTGGACAAGAAGGCGGTCCGGAGGCTGCTGGAGCAGGCGCTCGTCCTGGCCGGCCCGTCGGACCTGGAAACGGAGATCCGGCTGAAGCTCTGGGCGGCCCTCGAGAAGGGGGAGTGGATGAATCTCCCGATCAAGGGCGAGGGTTGGGCCCGGCCGGCGCGGGTCGAGGGAGGCCGGATGATCATCAAGGGCTGCGAGGAACCCAAGCTGCTCTCCGGGGCCCGGCTCGCGGGGCTGCCCATGCCCCACGAGGAGATCTCGGGAGTGCGGGCGAAGGTCCATCCCGGCCCGAAGATGACCGTTCAGCTGATCTGGGACCCGGACACCGGCACGCCGGGTCACCACGTCGTGGAGGTGAACCTGGAACGCAGCGACTCCTCCTCCTACCGGAACCACGGGGACGGCACGTTCAGCGGCGCGAACTACAAGAACGTCTCCCGGAAGGCCGACTACGAACTCCGCCTCGAGACCGGCGGAGGGAAGTTCAGGGGCTTCGTGGACGGGGTCGAACTGTCCATCCTGGACCTGAAGGACGGGCCGCCGGGGGAGATCTTCCTCTACGGGACCAAGGGCGAATTCGCCGTCAGCCAACTGGCGGTGAGGAAGAAGTGACATGCTGAAAGTCTCCCTGATCGCCTGCGCGCTGCTGCTGCAGGAGGACGTCGCGCCGTTCCTCGCCGAGCTCGAGAAGCAGCGGCTGGAGGGCGTCGAGGCCGCGGTGCTGATCGAGAAGATCGACCGCCAGTCCGCGAAGTCCGAGGCCGTCCGGGCCCGGCTCGCCTGGAACCGCGCCTGGATCTCGGCGGACGCCGGGATGAACGCGAAGCTCGCCGAGGACCTCGCGACGCGAATCGGCCAGGTCGTCGAGTTCGGCGACAAGCCGCCGAAACTCGGCGGCAAGGTCGTCGAGGTGAAACCGGATCGCTTCATCGCGGAGTCCGGGACGGCGCGCGTGGAGGTGCAGTACCAGAACATCCCGCCGCTGGCGAAGGTGGCGTACCTGAAGGGCCGCCAGAAGCTGGCCGACGCCGGGCTCGAGGGCGTGCTGGCCCGGGCGGCGGCGGGCGACGTCCCGGGCGCGGTGGCCCAAGCCGAGAAGGCGGACCTCGCGGAGGCGCTGGACGCCGTCGCGGGGCTCATCCTGCAGGGGGCCGACAAGGACCTGGCGGCGAAGCGCTACGAGACCCTGGCGAAGGCCTTCGCCACGACCTGGCTGCCTCGCGCGAAGCTGCTCGAGGCGTCGACGGGCTTCCGGGAGTTCGCCCGCGAGGCCCTGCCGCGGCGGCTGCTCGACGTGCACGCGGAGGCGGCGAAGCTCGACCGGAAGGCCGGGCGGCGGCTGCTCGAACTCGGGCTGGTGCTCGCCGAACCGTCCGGGCTGCGCGGCGAGCTCCGGTTGAAGCTCTGGTCGGCCCTCGACAAGGGAGAGTGGATGAGCCTCGCGATCGAAGGGGAACTCAAGGGCGACCCGGGCCGGGTCGAGGGAGGCCGGATCGTCCTCGGCGGCAGCGGCGTGCCGAAGTCGATGGGCGGATCGTACCTCGTGGGCCTCCCGATGCCGCTGGCCGAGATCTCGGGGTTCCGGGCGCGGTTCCACCCGGTGCCGAAGCAGGTCTTCCAGCTGGCCTGGGACCAGGACACGTCGGACAAGGGCCTCCAGATGATCGAGATCAACATGGAGCGTTCGGACTCGGTCGTCTACGTCAACAAGGAGGGCGAGGCGCAGGTGGCCAAGCACCGGCCGCTTCCCCGGAAGGCCGACTACGAGCTCCGGATGGAATGGGGGGGCGGGAAGCTCCGGACGTACATCGACGCCGCCGAGCAGGGACCGCTCGAGATCAAGGACTCCCCCTGCGAGCGGATCACGTTCTACTCGGACCTGCCCGACCTGGCCGTCAGCCAGATCGCCGTGAGGAAGAAGTGAGATGCGGCGAGCCGCGCTGATCGCGTCGCTGCTCCTCCTCGGCCAGGAGGGGCTGCCCGAGTTCGTCGCGGGGCTCGAGAGGCAGCGCGAGGCCGGCAAGGACCCGAAGGAGCTCTCGGCCGCGGCGGAGGCCTGGGCGTCCGGGAAGTCGCCCGACACCCGGCATCGCCTTGAATGGAACCTCGGCCACTACGCGGCGCTCGCGGAGGCGGAGTCGCTCTACCTCGACGACCTGAAGGGGCGCGCGGGCCAGCGGGTCGACGTCCCCTCGCGCGGAGGGAAGACCGGCGGCAAGCTGGCGGGCGTGAAGGATCGGACGATCCAGCTCGAGGTCGAGGGCAAGCGGATCGAGGTGGCCGTCTCCTCGGTGCCCTTCACCGGGATGGTGACCGAGCTCAAGTCGAGGAAGCGGCTGCCGGCCGCGTCGCGGCTCGAGGCCCTGGCCCGGGCGGCGGCGGGAGAGGCCGGGGAGGCCGCGGAGCTGGCCTCGAAGATCCCGGAGGACGACGCGAGGGCGAGGACCTACGCGGCGCTGGCGGGCCTGGCGCTGCAGGCGGCGGACGCGGACCTGGCCGCGCGGCGGACGGAGAAGCTCGGGCGCGACTTCGCCGAGCACTGGGTGAAGCATCCGGCGCTCATGGCGGCGGCGGACGGCGCCCTCGAGCTGCTGAGGAGGGACGTCGTGGTCCCCCGCCTGCTGGCGGGCGGCTCGGCGGCGCTGAAGTTGGACCGCAAGGCGGCGCGGCGGCTGCTCGACCTCGCGGTCGCCCTGGCGGCGACGCCCGAGCAGAAGCGGGAGGCCGGGGCGCTGCTCGGGCAGATCGTGGTGTCCGGCGACTGGATCCCGATCCCGATCGACGCGGGCCTCACCCTCTCCGCCGGGAAGGTCGTCGGGGACCGGATCGTCTGGGAGTCGGAAGGCGAGCCATCGCGGGGCACCCGGATCCGACCCTGGCCGCTGCCGGCGGAACAGGTGACCGGGATCCGAGCGACGATCCGGCCCGGGCGGGCCAAGAGCATCGGCCTCGCCTGGGAGGTGGACGGGACGGCCAAGATGGGACACCTGGTGGCGCTGCTGCCGCCGTTCGGGCAGGCGGCCTACAACCTCATCCCCGGCAACGGGCGGGAGACCGAGCAGCCGCGGCCGCCGGTGAAGGTGGGGACGAAGGAGAGCTACGTCCTGCGGATCGAGTCCGGCAAGGGCAAGCTGAAGCTCTACGTGGACGCGGTCGAGGTCGAGTCGATCGACTTCAAGGAGCCGCGGATCGAGGACTTCCTCGTCTACGTCGGCGGCGGCGCGGCGGAGATCACCGAGCTGGCGCTGAGGAAGAAGTAGGGGCCGTGAACGCCTGGCTCGTGATCTCCCTCTTCGCGATCGTGGAATCCCCCGCCCTGTTCTGGGGGCTGCGCGGAATCGTGGAGCGGGGAGTCGCCCCGAGCCGAACGAGACCCGGGACTTCGGAGGCGATGTTCGACTGCATCCACAGGGTCTGCCGTCTCGCCTTGATCGCTTGGGCCGGTCAGGCTTCGCTCCTGTCCGCCGAGGACGTCGGCGTGCGCCTCCCGAGCTCCATGACCCAGGTTGAACTCGGCTTCGCGGTGTACCTCCTTCAAGACTGGACGAGAGGCTATCTCGTGCCCCGGGGTACCGCGCGAGAGGAGGCCCGCCGAGGGATCTCCATGCTCAGGATGTTCTGTCCTCGCCGGCCGGTCGGGCACCTCTTCGTGTGGATGTCCAACCTCGTCAATCCCGTGACCGAGGAGGTGATCTACCGGGGCGTGTTCGTGAGGCTGCTCTGGCAGGCCTCCGGATCGCTGCCGCTGGCGCTGGCGGTCGGACTCGGGACCTGCCTGGTGGTTCACCACTACCAGGGATGGCGATTCCTGCTCTCGCACGCCGTGTTCTTCGGCGTCACGACCGCCCTCGTGCTCTCGCCGTTCGGGCTCCTCTCGGCGATCACCTGCCACCTGCTGGCGGATACCATGCCCTTGGCGAGAATCGGCAGCACGTTCCGCGCCCTCAAGGCCGTGCGCTGTCCGCAGCCCGCGCGACCCCCGGACGCGGGCGCCCCGGTCGGAAGCGGCCCGTGATCACGAGGTGACCATGACGGAAGCCACGAACCGGAAACCGAGAACCCTGTCGCAACGAGTTGTCGGAGGGATCCTGGGACTCGCGAGCATCTTCCTGCTCGCGGATGGACTGCAGCCCGAAGGGTGGATCGGCCAGCACCCTTGGACGCGCCTCGTCCTCGGCGCCCTGATCGCGGTCTCCGCCGCGCTGGTCTGCACGTGGAGGTTGCACGTGGACCGCGAGGCGAACGGGTAACGGCCGCCAAGGACAGGACTGCATGCCACGAATCGACCCGATTCCCCTGCCCCCCTTCCTGCTCGGCACCGGGGTTATCACGGGGAGGGTGCTCTGCCCGGAGGACTGGGACCTCGTCGCCGGCGCCCGGGTCGAGATCCGGCCGGTCAACCCGGTCCAGGGAACTCAGATCCCTTATTCCTGGGTCCCGGTCTTCGAAACCGAGGCGAACGGGTCCTTTCGTATCGAAGGCTTGAAGCCAGGCCGTTACCTGCTCGACGTGCACAAGGACGGCTGCCTCCGCCTGCTCGCGACGACTTGCATTGGGCTCTGGATGAAGGGTGAGTCGTTCGCTGCTGATGACATTGCCAGGGGCCACTGGAACCCAGAATGGGATGGCACCATCGGCGCCTGGCCGATCACGAGAGCGGGGTGTCCGAAGCTCGCTGAGGGCGAGGTGCTCGACGTCGAACTTATGCTCAAGCGCGGGAGACCGTTCCACGGCGTGGTGCGCGACGGGGCGGGGCGAGCCCTCCCTGGAGTCCGAATCCAGCTGGAGCAGCACTGGGACGGGCCCGACCTCGACCAGAGAGGCTGGAGCCAATGCTCCGTTCCGCTCGACTATCCCGCCACGACAGACGAGGCGGGGGCCTTCAAGACCTGGGTGGCGCCAATCGGAAAGGTAATCGTCAGCGTCGAGAGCCCCGGCCTGATTCGGGTCTCCCGCGAAATCGACGTGCTGGGCTTCGAGAATCCCCTGGAACTCACCCTGGTTGAAGGCGCCACGCTCCGGGGACGGATCACGCACCCTGATGGGACGGTCGCGCCCTGGGTTCCCCTCCGGGTAATCCATCCGACGGACGGATCGGTCCCGGTGTTGCTGCAGAGCGACGCCCAGGGTCACTTCGAAGCGAGCGGCCTGGCCCCGGCTCCGCGCTACGTCATGGCCCAGGCCGACAACGGCAGTGCGGCCCTGCTGAGGATCGAGTCCTACGAATCCGAACTGCAAGTCCGCCTGGATCCGCGATTCAAGATCGTCGGCCGCGTGGTGGATGCTCAGGGCCATCCCCTGGAGGGCCTGATGGTAGCTCACCGACCCCAGGCTCAACTGGAGGGGTCTCTCAAGGACCTTGAAGTCCCCGGTGGACTCCTGATCAGCCGGTTCATGACCCGAACTGACGCGGAGGGCCGTTTTGATGTCGATGCCTGCTTGCCGGTCGACGGCAAGGTCATGCTGCGGCTCTTCCACATGAACGAGGAGACCCGCGTGGCCCGCCACATGGAGGCTTGGGTCGCGGTGGATCGGATCGCCGAGGTCGTCTTCACGCCCACGTCGCCCTTGGAAGAGGGGCCCAGGGCAGAGAGCTCGCTCGCGCCCGCCCCGGCGCCACCCATGGGCGTAGAGGAACGGAATCGGCGCTGGATCGAATGGCTCAAGGGATCGCCCGGCCCAGCGGCCGTCGAGCTCATGGCCCAGCTTCGGGACGAATTCCTGAAGGACGGCGGGTCGATCGGTCCAAGGCCGGACCTCCTTCCCGTCTTCGAGGCGGCGCTACGGCACCCGGACTCGAACGTCGGCTTCTGGGCGATCTCGGCGATTGCCTACATGAAGTCGGAATTGGCCAGGCCGTACCTGGTCCGGGCCATGGTGCATTCCGACATCGGAATCCGGGACTACGCGATCATGGGGCTCAAGTGGCTGCTCAAGCAAGGCGGGAGTCTGAACGACGACGAGACGGCCGCCCTGGGGAAGATCTTCGAGGGCGATACCTCTGAGCGGGTTCGACTGGAGGCCGGGCTGGCGTTGATCGAAGGCGGGCGGCCGGTGGATCCGGAGCCGTTCTATCGGTCGCTTCGCAGTACGGACATGCCGCTCATCCAAGCCGCGCGCGCCCTGGCCCAATTGGGCCGGAAGGACGCCATCGAGGGGATCATTCTCCGGTTCGGCGAAGATCCCACCACGGACCGTGAGTTGATGGGGGCCCTTCAAGTGCTCACCGGAGCGACGGGTCTCCACTCGGCGAAGGCCTGGTTGGCGTGGCTGGAGGCCAACCGGTCCCAGCTTCCGGAGCAACGGAAGTGAGATTGCGCATCCTGCTCGGGCTAGCTTGCCTCGTCGCCGTCTCTTGCGGTCCCGGCGGAGTAGCCATCACGGTGCGCAATGTCGGGAGCGAAACCCTTCACGGGGCCGTCCTTCACGTGACCGGACGCGACTACCCGCTGGGGGATCTGCCCCCGGGATCCACTCGAACTGCGATCGCTCGTCCAACCGGGGATTCGCACGCCGAACTGAGTTTCCGCGATGCGCAGGGGACTCCGCAGCGATTGACGGTCGGATGCTATTTCGGCCCGGGGTTTCGGGGCACCCTCGACATTGACCTCGACTCGAGCCGGGTTCACGGCGTGCGCGATCGGGTCCGGATCACCGGCTATTGATAGGCGCCCGACGCGCTCCAAGATCCGCGCCGGCGAACCCCTGGGTTAGCTATCATCGGGCCGATGTCCCCGGCCCCCGAGATCCGCCGCCTGCGGCGCGCCGACGCCGCCGCCGCTAGGATCTCCCCCATGGTGCTCCGCGACCTCTCCCGCCGCGCCCGCGAGATCCACGACCGCGCCATCCTCGTGGACGGCCACTGCGACACCATCGGCCGCGCCGTCGACCGCGGCGAGGACCTCTCGAAGCGCACCAAGGGCCACATCGACGTCCCCCGCATGCGCGCCGGAGGCCTCGACGCCCAGTTCTTCGCCTTCTGGATCGAGCCCAAGCACGTCGCCGCCGGCGTCGAGGTCCAGCGCACCCTCCAGATGCTCGACGCCCTCCGCCGCGTGAAGGGCCTCGAGGTCTGCCGCAGCGCCGCCGACGTCCGCCGCGCCGCCCGCGCCCGCCGCCCCGCCGGCATCGCCTGCATCGAGGGCGGCCACGCCATCCGCAACGACCTCGCCGTCCTCCGCGTCTACGCCTCCCTCGGCATCCGCTACATGACCCTCACCTGGAACCAGTCCACCGACTGGGCCGACGCCGCCGCGCAAGCCCCCAAGCACGGCGGCCTCACGAAGTTCGGCCGCGAGGTCGTCCGCGAGATGAACCGCACCGGCATCCTCGTCGACCTCTCCCACGTCCACGAGAAGACCTTCTGGGCGGCGCTCGAGACCACCCGCAAGCCCGTCATCGCCTCCCACTCGTCCTGCCGCGCCATCTGCGACCACCGCCGCAACCTCTGGGACGACCAGCTCCGCGGGATCGCCCGCAACGGCGGCGTCGTCGGCATCAACTTCTACAGCCGCTTCCTCTCGCCCACCTTCAAGAAGGCCGCCGAGGCCCTGCCGACCTTCAAGCCGAGGAAGAACTCGACCGTGCACGACGACCCCGAGAGCCGCCTCCCCCGCCCCGCCTTCGAGGAGGCGATCGACCACGTCGACCACGCCTGCCGCGTCGCCGGCGTCGACCACGTCGGCCTCGGGGCGGACTTCGACGGGGTCTCCAGCCTTCCGGAGGGGATCGACGGGGCGCAGGACCTCCCGCGGATCACGGAGGCGCTGCTGCGGCGGGGCTACACCGCCCGGGACCTGGTGAAGATCCTCGGCGGGAACTTCCTGCGCGTGCTCGAGGCGAACGACTAACGCCGGGACTTCGCCGGCTTGCGCTTCGGCGCGGCCTTCTTCTTCGCCTTGGGCGCCTTCTTCTTCGCCGCGACCTTCGCCTTCGGCTGCACGGAGCCGACCTTCAGCGCCGCCTTGATCTCGCCGAGCTGCCGCTCCGCCGTCGACGGGTCGAGCTGGCAGGTGCCCGCGCCCTGGTGGCCGCCGCCGCCGTACGAGCCCAGCAGCTTGCCGATGTTCACCGGGCAGGTGCGGTTGAAGATGCTGTGCCCCGCCGCCACGACCGTCTTGCCCTCGTGGCCGCGGAAGATCCGCATCTCGACGTTGCCCTTCGGGAAGAGCGTGTAGACCAGGAAGCGGTTGCCGACCGGCACGTCCTTCGCCCCGCGCAGGTCCGTCACGATGATGTTCCCGTCGAGCGTCGTGTGCTTGCGCAGGAAGCTCTTGAAGCCCTCCTGCTCCGTCAGCACCCGGTCCGCGCGCTTCTTCACCTCGGGGTGCTTCAGGATCTTCTCGACCGGGACCTCCTTGACGTACTCCACGAGCCAGCGGAAGTACTTCTGGAAGTCCGGGCCCAGGCCCGTGCGCGGGTCGAGCGTGTAGGCCAGGAGGATCCAGCCCTTGGGGCTGGCGACGTCCTCGGGCGTCAGCGTCGCGGCGTCCACGCGGTCCGTCGCCTCGAGCAGGGTCTCGAAGCGCCCGAACTCGGGGTGCTTGTAGTAGTTGGCGACGACGCGGGCCGCGCTGGGCGCGACCTGGAAGGAGCCCCGGAACTCCCCGATGTCCGTCAGCTTGCGCTCCTCGCTGACGTGGTGGTCGAACCACATGCCGCAGCCCGGCACGAACGGCAGGTTGACGACGATGTCCTCGCCCGTGACCGGGACCTTGCCGTCCTGGACGTCCTTCGGGTGGGCGAAGCGGATCTCGGTGATCTTCTCCACGAGCGTCAGGAGGACGCTGCTCGTGAGGCCGTCGAGGTCGCCGCGGGTCAGGATGCGCATGGGGGTCTCCTGGGTACCGGCGGATTCTAATTGGACCCGCGGAAAGACCATAATAAAAATCCGCAGTTTCCCGTGCCGCCCGCGTCGAAACGACGTCTGCACAGGATGGAGCAAGCCATGAACGACGACGCGGTGCTGGCGGCGAAGGCGAGGACGGGCGACCGGGCCGCCTTCGAGGAGCTCGTGAGGCGGACGACCCGCCTCGTGTTCGCGCGGGTCTGCCTGGAGACGGGCGACCCCGCGGGCGCCGAGGACCTGGTCCAGGAGGCCTACCTCCAGGCCTGGAAGTCGATCCGCCAGCTCGCCGAGCCCCAGGGCTTCCGCGCCTGGCTCTGCGCCGTGACCCAGTCCGTGTGCATCGACCACTTCCGCCGCGCGGGCCGGCAGCGCCGCGCCGCGCCGCCTCGCTCCCCCGAGGCCGCCCTCGAGGGCGTCGCCGCGGGCGAGGCGCCCGACTCCGGCCTGGAGCAGGGCGAGGCCCGCTCCGCCGTGCTGTCCATCCTGCGCTCGCTGCCCGAGGAGTACCGGGGCCCCCTGACCCTGCGCTACCTCGGCGGCGCCGACCACGCGACCATCGCCGACCAACTGGGGATCTCCCCCGGCTCCCTCCGCGGACTGCTGAACCGCGGCCTGCAGCTGTTGCGGGCCGAGACGAAGCGCGCGCTGGGCGTCGCAGCCCTCGGAGGCACGCCGTGACCGAGATCAACGAGCATTTCTGGGTGAACGCCAACCTCGCCGCCTACCTCGCCGGCGGCCTCGAGGACGAGGAGCGCGCCCGCTTCGAGTCGCACGTGTCCGCCTGCGGCAAGTGCCTCGAGGAGCTGAAGGACGCCCAGCAGACCGAGGAGAAGCTCGCGAAGCTCTTCGAGAACGACCGGCCGAGGCCGGGCCTCGAGGACCGCGTCATCCGGGCGATCCGCCTGGCGCCGGAGGTCCGGCGCGCGCCGATCCCCCAGCTTCGCGTGCTCCAGGCCGCCGCGGCCGTGCTGTTGCTCGGCGGGGTCGGCTACGCCGTGGAGCGGTCGCAGGACATCGACTCGGCGAACGACAGCTTGCAGATGAGCAGAGGGGCCGTTCTCAGTGAGGCCAGGGCAAACTCCGCTACCCAACTGGGTCGCGAGATCGACCGCAGCGAGGACGCCCAGCAGGCGATGCCGAAGGACGCCGCCGAACTGGCCCTGCGAGCCAACAACAAGTACTCCGAGGAGGTCGAGCAGTACTCCAAGTCGAAGGGCGACTCCATGATGGGCCTCGGCGGCGCGACCCGCGAGGCCGAGGGCCGCTACGGCGGCAGGCGCAAGGCCGGAATCGCCTCCATGGAGCCGCCGTCCGCCGACCCGGCCGCTCCGGCCCCCGCCGCGAAGCCCTCCGGGCCCGCCGAGTCCTACCGCGACGACGCCCCCGCCCGCGTCGCCGAGCCCGGCTACTTCCGCCCCGGCGACTTCAAGGCCGCCGGCGCGGGCGAGGCCGAGAAGAAGGCCCTCAAGGAGCTCGCCGCGGGCGCCGAGGCCGCCAAGGTCCCCGTCCTCGCCGTCGCCGACGCCATCCGCAAGGTCAACCAGGAGCGCCAGGACCAGGCCAACCCGAACCGCAAGATCATCCGCACCGGCGAGATGGAGTTCGAGATCGACCAGTTCGACTCCGCGGTGGACAAGATCACGAAGATCGTCATCGAGGACGGCGGCTACATCGGCACCATCAACTCCGACCGCCTCCCCAACGGCAAGGTCCGCGGGACCATCGCCGTGCGCATCCCGCCCGACCGCCTCGAGACCCTCGTCCTCAAGCTCCGCGCCCTCGGCGACCTCAAGAGCCAGCGCATCGCCAGCGAGGACGTCACCAAGCAGTACACGGACACGGAGAGCCAGCTCCGCGCCGCGCGCACCATGGAGGCCCGGCTCATCGAGATCATCAAGAGCGGCAAGGGCGAGATCAAGGACATCCTCCTCGCCGAGCAGGAGCTCGGGAAGTGGCGCGAGAAGATCGAGGTCTTCGAGGGCCAGCTCCGCTACTGGGCCGCCCAGGTCGCCATGAGCACCCTCAACCTCACCCTCTACGAGAAGGACATCCGCACCCCCGCGGGCGTCACCGAGACGGAGTCCGTCACGGCCAGCCTCGAGGCCGACGACGTCGAGAAGACCTACAAGGAGGTCCTCGCCGCGATCGCGGAGATCAAGGGCCGCGTCACGACGAGCTCGCTGCAGAAGCACCAGGCCGGCCAGTTCGCCGGCCGCATCATCGCGGAGATCGCCCCCGAGAACTCCGTCGCCCTCCGCGACCGCCTCGCCCAGCTCGCCCGCGTCGCGGGCCTCGACGTCCAGCGCCTCCAGAACGTGGACGGCGGCCAGGGCCGGCCCGTCGACGCCAAGGTCAAGCGCAACGACTCGATCTTCAACCTCTCGATCTACAACCTCGTGAACGTCGCGCCCCGCGAGACGATCCGCATGCACCTCGCGACGGCGGGCATCGAGGACGTCTACCGCGTCCTCGCCCAGCGCGTCGAGCGCCTGGGCGGCCGCATGGTCTCCTCCGTCCTCAACCGCCAGCCCGGCGACCGCACGACCGGCGAGCTGCGCTTCGAGATCCCCGAGAAGGACGCCGACGCGTTCAACCTCGAGCTCAAGACGACGGGCGAGGTCTTCGACTACGACGTCGCGATCAACCCGGACGCCGCCAACGTCACCCGCACCAAGCGCGGCTTCCACGTCACGCTCTTCGGCCTCGGCGCCGTCCAGGCCCGGGAGACGGCCTCCGTCAGCCTCGCCGCCGGCGACGTGTCCGAGGCCTTCAAGGCCCTCAAGAACGCCGTGACCGAGCTCAAGGGCCGCCTCCTCCAGGCCCAGCTCAACGAGAACGACCGCAAGAACGTCAGCGCCACGCTGCACTTCGAGGTGCTCTCCAAGGACGCCGACGCCGTCGAGGCCGCCGTCCGCGCCGCGGGCTGGACCATGTCCCGCAGCGCCACCCGCGCCCAGGACCAGGCCACCGCGATCGACGCCAAGCGCGCCTTCGCCCTGCAGATCTACGCGGCCGCGTCCCTCGGGCCCCGCACCCAGCACGAGGTCGCCGTCGAGGTGAAGGACGTCGACAAGGCCGTCGCCGACGCCAAGACCGCCGCCGCCGAGGCCAAGGGCCGCGTCGTCGAGGACCACGTCGCCCGCGACCGCAGCGGCAAGATCGTCGGCAAGCTCGCCTTCGAGGTCCCCGCCACCGCCGCGACCGCCGTCGTCGAGCGCCTCAAGGGCGCCGGCGTCGTCCGCGTCCTCACCGTGACGAAGAACGACAACGCCCCCGAGGGCGACCTCGCCTTCGCCCGGATCGACCTGACCCTCTCCAACGCCGAGCTGCTCATCCCCAGCGACGAGGGCTTCGGCAAGCAGATCCGCGACGGCCTCGCGAACGTCTTCAGCGCCGCGGGATTCAGCATCCGCATCTTCCTGATCGGCCTGCTCGTGGTCGGCCCCTGGGCCCTCATCCTCTGGGCCGCCGCCAAGCTCTGGAAGCGCCTGCGCCGGAGCGACCCTCCCGCGGCTCCGGCCGCCTAGCGTGCCTCATCCTGACACTCACCTGCCGTAAGGTGAGTGTCAGGATAGGAGGCTCGATGATCGCCATTCCCGCCCGCCCCGCCGCGCCCGCCTCGACCTGGACCCCCGCCGAGCGCCGCACCCTCGGCGCCGTCCTCGGCTTCGTCACCGGCCTCGCCCTCGGCGGCCCCCTCGCCGCCCTCGCCCTCGCCGCCGCCGGCCGGTGGATCGGCCATTTCGTCGATTTCGGTTAACGGTCGGGCCCGCCGCGCCCTCTTGTCGGGCGAGTAGGGAGAACCCGACATGAGACTCGCCGCGCTGCTCGTCCTCCTGCTGGTCCCCGTCCAGGATCCGCCCGCCCGGCTCGTCGTCCACGAGTGGGGCACCTTCACCACCGTCTCCGGCGCCGAGGGCGCCGCGCTCGAGTGGCGCCCGCTCGCCGGACCCAGCGACCTCCCCTCGTTCGTCTACTCCAACGTCCGGCCCGGCGCGGGCCTGCGCTGGGGGAAGGCCTGCGACTCCTGCGGCCACCACGGCTGCGGCTGCGGGAAGTCCTGCGACGGCCCGAACTGCAAGTGCAAGTCCTGCTACACGGCCACCGTGCGCATGGAGACGCCGGTGATCTACTTCTACGCGGACCGGGAGCTCAAGGTCGACGTCCAGGTCGGCTTCCCCGGCGGCCAGGTCACCGAGTGGTACCCGCAGGCCCGCACCGTCGGCTCCGGCATCCACTGGGGCGGCCTCCAGGTCCGCCCCGGCGCGACCGAACCCCTCCCCCGCGAGGCCGCCGACAGCCACTACTACCCGGCCCGCGAGACGGACGCCGCCCCGGTCCGCGTCTGCGGCGGCGCCAAGCCCGAGCACGAGAAGTTCCTCTTCTACCGCGGCGTCGGCACCTTCGACCTCCCCGTGAAAGCCTTCGTCGACGGCGACCAGGTCAGCGCCCACGTCACCGGCCTCAAGCCCGTCGCCGCGATCCTCTTCGAGAACCGCGCCGGCGCCTGCGGCTTCGCGCGCCTCGAGATCGGCACCTCCTGGACCGTCGTCCCCCGCCCCGCGACCAACGGCTCCAAGGCCGCCGTCGAGGCCGAGCTCCACAAGCTCCTCGTCGCCTCCGGCCTCTACGAGAAGGAGGCCCGCGCGATGATCGCGACGTGGACCGACTCGTGGTTCGAGGAGGGCCTGCGCGTCTTCTACCTCCTCCCCCGCGACCGCACCGACTTCGTCCTGCCCCTGCGCGTCGACCCCGCCCCGGCCGAGCTCGTCCGCACGATGGTCGGCCGCCTCGAGCTCCTCACGGTCGAGCGCCGCAAGGAGATCGAGATCCACGCCGCCCGCCTCGCCGACGAGTCCCTCGAGGTCCGCGAGGAGGCGACCCGCGCGCTGCTGCGCATCGGCCGCTTCGCCGAACCCATCCTGAAGGAGATCCTGGGGAGGTCCCGGGATCCCGAGATCCAGTCCCGCATCCGTCACGTCATCGGAGGTGGAAAGTGAAGCTCCTCGCCGTCCCGTTCCTCGCCCTGCTCGTCGCCGGCGCCTATCCCGTCCGCGTCCCCGTCGAGGGCCTCACGGCCCAGAACGCCGCCCAGCTGAAGTCGCTCCTCAAGGCGCGCTTCAACGACAAGGACTACCGCGTCGAGGACGTCGACGTCGCCGGCGGCACGGCCACCATCTGGTGCGCCTGCCTCGGCGGCTTCAAGCTGGCCGAGGTCGAGGCCGCGCTCAAGGACTCGCCCTTCTCGCTGAAGCCCGCGACCTGGGAGCTCTACGGCCGGGTCACGCTGACCTGGACGGCCGCCGAGATCCCCGGGAAGCTCGAGAAGGCCCTCGCCGAGTTCGAGGCCTGCGAGGTGAAGGGCGCGAAGGCCGGCGACGCCTTCCGCATCGAGACGCGCATCGTCTTCGGCGAGGGCAAGTCCGCGACCGTCGCCCGGCTCAACGAGATCGTCGCCGCGCACGGCGCCAAGGACCCCGCGGTTTCCTGGGACAACGAGACGCTCCGCGGCCAGCACCACCGCGTCGAGTGCGGCGCGCGGAGGGTCGCGAAGTAGCGATATGATCACGGCGATGCTGGAGCCGCCCGACCTCGCCTCCACCGTCGCCCGGGCCCGCTCGGGCGACGGGCCGGCATTCGCCGAGCTCTACCGGCGCCACGCCCCCGCGGTGCACGCGATCCTGGCGGCCCGCGTGGACCCGGCCGACGCCGAGGAGCTCGTGCAGGAGGTCTTCCTCTCCGCGCACCGGGCGCTGGCGACGCTGCTGGACCCCGGGGCCTTCGGGCCCTGGATCCACCAGATCGCGAGGAACGCCGCGGCGAGCCGGGTGCGCGAGCTGTCGCGCCGGCCCCGGTCGCAGCCGCTGGGCGACGTGCCGACGGCGGAGCCGCGCGACCCGGACGACGACCTCCGGCGGCGCGTGCTGGCCCGGATCCGGGACCTGCCCGAGGCCTACCGGGAGACGCTGGCGATGCGACTGATCGACGGGATGACCGGGCCGGAGATCGCGGAGGCGACGGGGCTGAGCCCCGGGTCGGTGCGGGTGAACCTGCACCGCGGGATGGACCTGCTGCGGCCGCTGCTGAAGGACCTGCCATGAACGACTACCTGTGGGACCGCTCGGGCTCGGACCCCGAGGTCGAGAAGCTCGAGGAGCTGCTGTCGCCCCTCGCGCACCGCGGCCGGCCGCCCGAGCTGCGGCGCCGCGGGCCGAACCGCGTCCTCGTCCAGCTCGCCGGCCTCGCCGCCGCGCTGGTGCTCGGGATCGGCGTGATCTCCACGCTCCGCGCGGCGGAGCCCGCGTACTCCGTCTCCGGCCCGGGCGTCGCGGCCCGCAGCCGCGTCGGCGCCTGGATTCCGGCCAGCGACGTCGAGCGCGTGATTCAAATCGGCGACTTCGGGACGGTCACGGCCGAGGCGGGCGCGGAGCTGCGGGTGCTGGCGATCCGCGGCGACCTGCACAAGCTCCGCCTCGAGCGCGGCACGCTGCACGCGACGATCTCGGCGGACGCGAAGCCGCGGCTCTTCCAGGTGGAGACGCCCGCGACCACGTGCGTCGACCTCGGGTGCAAGTACACGCTGACCGTGGACGCGGAGGGCCGGACGCACGTCGCGGTCTCGACGGGCAAGGTCGCCTTCGAGGACCGGCGGCGCGAGGTCTTCGTGCCGCGCGGGGCGATCTGCTCGGCGGAGCGGGGCCGGCCGGCGAGCACGCCGCGGCATCCCGACGCGCCCGCGGATCTCGTCGAGGCGCTCGCGCGCTACGACGCGAAGCCGCCCGGCTTCCGGGCGGCGGAGGGCCGGGCGGTGGCGGCGGCGGTGAAGCGGCTCAAGGACACGCTGGCGCTCTGGCACCTGCTGCAGGACCCGGAGGACGCGGTGCTGGAGGCGGGGCTGTCGAGGCTGCTGGAGCTGGCGCACCACCCGGACGACGCGGACGCGGCGCGGACGAGGACGCGCGACCCCGCCTCGCGGGAAGCGTGGAAGGAGTACCTGTACTCCGAGTGGACGCGGTAGACCGGGAGGGGATCCCGGTTACTTGCCGCGCTTGCTCTTCTTGCGACGGCGGCGCTTCTCGCGGCGCCCGCCCTGGAAACCTGCTGCCATGGGGCTCCTTGTAGCACGGCCCCCGGTCCCGCGTCAACGCCGGAGCATCGCCTCCATCCGCTGCTTCGCGAAGTTGATCGGGATCGCGAAGCCGATGCCCTGGTAGCCGCCGCTGCGCGAGAAGATCGCCGTGTTCACGCCGACGATGCGGCCCTTGAGGTCCACGAGCGGCCCGCCCGAGTTGCCCGGGTTGATCGGCGCGTCGGTCTGGAGGAAGTCCTCGACCTCGGCCACGCCGACCCCGCTGCGGCCCTTCGCGCTGAGGATGCCCGACGTCACCGTCTGCTCGAGGCCGAAGGGGTTGCCGATCGCGAGCAGCCACTGGCCGACCTCGACCTGGTCGGAGTCGCCCAGCGCCAGCGCGGGCAGGTCCTTGCCCTCGATCTTCAGCACGGCCAGGTCGGTGGCCTCCTCGATCCCGAGCAGCTTCGCGGGCAGGCGGCGCCCGTCGGCGAGGTGCACGTCGATGGCGACGGCCTCGCGGACGACGTGGGCGTTGGTGAGGACGACGCCGCGGGAGTCCACGATGGCCCCGGAGCCGATGGCCTGCTGCTTCGTGTAGCGCGGGCGGCGGGCCCGGCGCTGGAACATCTGCTCGAACCAGTCGGCGTAGGGGTCCTCGACGGCCACGACGCGGGTCGTGAGGATGTGCACGACGGCCGGGCGGGCCAGCGCGGCGGCGGCGACGAAGGCGCGGCTCGGGTCGTCGGTGCGCTGCAGCACCTCGCGGGTCTCGCCCGCGTCGAGGGCGACGTTGAGCGTGCGGCCGGCGGTGCTCGCGCGGCCGAACACGTAGCCGCTGACGAAGAGGGAGACGAGGCAGGCGGTCAGCGCGAGGACTCCGGCGAGGGTCTTGATCATCGCGGGGCTCCGTTTTCGACATTATATTGACAGCCGCCGGGAAGCGGGGGTATAGGCAGGGCATGCCGACGCCGACGCCGGAACGGGTGCGCGTGCTGCTGACCGACCCCAAGCAGACGCCGGCGGACCACGACCGCCACGGCGACGAGTTCCTGGCCGAGGGCCGGGCCTCGATCGCGGTGATGTTCTACGAGCGCTCCAGGTCCAAGGATCGCGCCCAGAAGGTGCTCGACCACGCCGTCCCCTTGGGTGACACCTTCCTCGTCGAGTGGGTCGCCAAGACCCAGCCGGACCTGGTCAACGCCGACCACTGGAAGCGCACCGGCGAGGCCGCCATGGCCGCCAAGAAGTACTCCTTCGCCCGCGACGCCTTCCGGAAGGCCGGGGACGACGCCCGCGCCGAGGAGGCCGTCAAGGCCCTCCAGCAGTCGCTTTCGTAACCACCCGTCCCTCAACGACTTCCGAAGCACTCCGCCCGAATTCCGCATCCCTCCATTCAAGCCCCGCCGGGAACCTGCCGAAAAGGAGTCTTGCCCCCCGAGGGGCACTTGGAGGTGAGCGATGCACATTCCGCGGGTGACCGACCAGATGCTCGACAAGATCCTCGAGGCCGCCGCCTCGCCGGTCCTGGTCGAGTTCACGGAAGGCGACAACCCGGTCGCGGCGAAGGTCCGCGGCCGCATCGAGGTGATGGCCGAGGAGTTCGACGACCGCGTCATCTTCCTCCGCATCGACTGCGACGAGAACCCGACCCCGGCCGCCGCGTGGCGCGCCCTCGAGCTGCCCTGCGTGGTGATTTTCAAGCGGGCCCGGGAGTTCGGACGCTGCATGGGCAACATCGACCGGGACAGCCTCTCGCGCCTCCTCGAGCGCGCGATCATGGCGGACGTCTGATCCGCCGAGCCCCTTCCCGATCGACGGAAGCCGCCCCTCGGGGCGGCTTTTTTTATCCCCGCGGCACGGTTATACTCGGCTCACCCTTCCATGGATCTCAAGACGACCCACTGCGCGGCCCTCCCGGAGGCCATCTTCCTCCTCGGCTGCAAGTACGAGTACCTCTCCGAGAACATCCGGGACTACGACCGCCGCCGCCACCTCTCGCTGCGCAGCGTCCTCGAGAACACGCCCCCTGTCTGGGTCCGCCTGCCGGCCTTCTGGATCGGCAAGCGCATGGTCTCCAACGGGGAGTACCTGCGCTTCCTCGAGTACACCGAGGAGGAGAACGGCGCCCAGGTCCGCCTCTACGACTCCGCGGGCGTCTGGCGCTACGTCTGGCAATCCCTGAACCACCGCGTCGAGAAGACCCGCGTCGCCTTCGAGCGCGCCCCGGGCGACATCGCCGAGTTCGACGAGGACTACTCCGACTGCCAGGGCTTCGTCGAGGCCTACCTCTCCAGCCTCAAGTACGAGGTCCAGCGCGTCCTCCTCGGCTCCGACGCCGGCGGCGAGACCGCCGTCACCGACGAGAGCTCGCCCTTCCTCATGGTCAAGCAGCACGGCGCCACCACGAAGAAGATCGCCGTCCCCCGCGAGGAGATCCTCAAGCGCATCTTCGCCCTGCTGAAGTACCTGCTCTGCAACGCCATCCTGCTCCCCGGCGAGGACCTCTACACCGTCCTCAACGAGCGCGAGCAGAACCTCGTCCGCATGTACGAGCGCCCCGACCAGGCCCTCGCCGACGTCACCCAGCTCGTCGAGGACCTCCGCAAGGCCTACCGCCGCCGCATCGACAAGCGCTTCGTCATGCCCTTCCAGAACGGCACCTTCCCCATCGAGCCCGTCCAGTTCCTCACGCGCGTCGCCGCCCAGCTGCGCAAGTTCAAGGACATGAACCAGCCGGTCTCGCTGCGCGACGTGCTCTACCCGCGCTACTGGCCCACGCCCGGGGGCGACTCGGCCCGCAAGGACTTCATGGGCAACCAGGTCCCCTGGGAGGAGCAGCCCGTCGTCGGCGTCACGCTCTACGAGGCCCTCGCGTTCACCGCCTGGCTCTCCAAGGTCAGCGGCAGCCAGGTCACCCTCCCCAACGAGGCCGAGTTCGAGCGCGCGAGCTCCTGGCCCGCCGAGGAGCCGCCCGCCCCGGGCAGCGACGTCGTCCTCGACCCCACGAAGAAGAAGATCTTCCCGTGGCAGGACCACAACGCGAAGGACTTCCACTCGTACTTCGGCCGCGAGGGCGCCGAGATCTCCAACTTCTACCTGCGCAACAAGAAGGAGTACACCACGCTCCTCGAGGAGACCGCGCGGGTCGTCAAGGAGGGAGTCAAGATCCACCAGCTCGAGGGCTTCGGCTGGCAGTGGACCTGCGACCGCTACGCCGACGACGAGCGCAAGTACCTCCGCTTCGAGGACCACGACTACCCGCGCTGGAGCGGCGTCCGCTGCACCGAGGTCGCCAAGCCCGGCCAGTCCGTCGTCGTCCACGACTACCGCGCCAACTCGAACCTGAAGTGCTCCTTCTTCGTGCTCAAGGGCTCGCCGGACATCATCGGCGGCCCGGGCCTCACCACCCGGCGCTACGCCGCCAACCCGATGCGCTCCTACCCCAACGTGGGCTTCCGCATCGCCATCCAGCAGGACCCCTAGGAATGGCGGACAAGGGCTGCTTCGCCTGCGGATCCCCGCTGTCCTCGCCGGACGGCAAGATGGGCACCTGCGCCAACCCCGCCTGCCCGGGCGGCAAGCGCTTCTACTACTGCGGCTACTGCCGCGAGATCGCCTTCGCGCTGACCTCGGACAAGATGAAGTGCTTCAACAAGGCCTGCCGCACCCACGGCCTCGTCCGCACCAAGTGCGACACCTGCGAGAAGATCTCCATCATCGACCACGACGGCAAGCGCATCTGCGTCAACCGCGACTGCCCGACGAACCGCGAGGTCATCTCCCGCTGCTTCTTCTGCGGCAACAACGCCTTCCTCAACGCGCCCGAGGTCATGTTCTGCACCAAGGGCTCCTGCCAGCAGCTCTTCAAGCGCGTCGAGGTCTGCGGCCTCTGCCGCGAGCTCTCCTTCGTCGTCGACGAGAACACCTGCAAGAACGCGTCCTGCGAGATCGCCGGCCAGGAGGTCGCGCCCTGCCCGAAGTGCTCCCTGCGCACGCTCGGCAAGGACGCCAACGGCGCCGAGCGCTGCCTCAACAAGTCCTGCAATTACCGCCCCGCGGCCGCGAAGGCCGCCGAGGAGGACCCGAACTCCACGCTCCAGTCGCCCCGGGTCGACGAGGACAACACCGGCGTCTACGCGCCGACGATGCAGTCGCCGCCCCGCATCGACAGCGCCTTCAAGACGATGCAGAAGCCGCCGGACCCGCCCCCGCGGCCCCCGGTGCCGACGCCGGTTCCGCGCTCCGGCCCGCCCCTGTCCCGGCCCGGCGGCTCGACGCCGACCCCGGCGCCCCGCGGCCTGCCCCCGGGCTTCGGCCCGACGACGCGCCCCGCGCCGCCGCCGCCGCCGGCCCCGCCGCCCGCGCCCGCCCCGGCCCCGCTGCAGCCCGCGACGCCCTCCGCCGCCCTCGGGCGCTCGCTCTCGGCCGTCGAGGACGCCTACCAGTTCCTCCGCAGCACGTTGCTCACGGACTCCTCCGGCAGCCAGTCGCCGCTCTACCTCATCATCGGGCTCTCCGGCTCCGGCAAGAGCACGTACCTGGCGATGCTCGGCGAGGTGCTCCGCGCCAAGGGCTCCAAGTACTCCTTCCCCTACGACGGCATCGACGCCCGCTGGTTCCGCGTCGACGACCTCCTCGCCCAGGGCCGGGGGATGATCGCCGAGCCCAAGCGCGTCCAGGCCCTCAAGGTCCGCATCAAGGACCTCGTCTACGAGTTCGCCGCCGACCAGTACGTGAAGTACATCTCGAAGATCCACTGGCCGCGGGCGACGCCGCGCGACGAGGGCGACGAGACGGTCCCCTCGACCTTCTTCCTCGTCACCGAGATCGTCCGCCACCAGAAGCCCGTCGCGAAGGTGGTGACGCTGGAGACCTCGGGCGAGGAGTACGAGGACGTGCTCCGCGGCTTCAAGAGCTTCGCCCAGGGCGAGGAGCCGAAGAACGCGATCCAGCGGGTGCTGCTCGAGATGATGAACCAGGCCGAGGGCTTCATCGTCCTGATCGACCCGGACAACGCGGACAACGACACGATCTTCCGGGACTTCTTCCTCGTCCTGAAGGAGGAGCTGCAGCCCCGGGCGCTGAACGTCTTCTACCAGGAGGTCGGCGCGGGCCTGGAGCAGATGACCCAGGGCGCGATCAACCCGTCCAAGGTGAAGGACATGCGCGACCTGCTCGCGCGGCTCTCCGCCGAGGACGAGAAGCGCAAGCGCCACGAGGAGGCCTTCGAGAACGAGAAGCGCATCGCGGGCGAGCGCCTCGTGCAGGTGCACGGCAAGCTCGAGGCCGGGAACGCGGCGATCCTCGACGGCGAGGACGGCGAGTTCCTCAAGGGCCTCGAGGACATCCTCGCGCAGCTGGAGCCCGCGCTGGTCAAGGGCGCCAAGGAGAAGGTCCTGCCCGCGGGCGGGTCGTTCTCGACGGCGGAGCTGCGCGACCGGCTCATCACGTACTACAAGGGCCTCACGCGGGTGCTCGGCGAGCGGCTGACGCCCGTGATGCGGGTCTGGATGGAGAAGCACAAGCCGAAGCCCGCGGGGGCGTCGCTCTGGGACATCAAGCGGAAGTACGACCTCTCGGAGCACTTCAAGATCGAGATGGACGAGAAGTCGTTCCAGCAGCGGCCGGTGCGGGGCTTCAAGGCGCTGAACCACGTGAGCGTGGTGGTGACGAAGTCGGACAAGTACCCGATCATCTACCCGCCCGAGAACTACCCGAAGAAGAAGCTGCCCGGGTGCGAGATCCACCTGCGGGACATCGAGGACTACCTCAAGCTCGTGGGCGGGCAGGTGCGGTACTACAACTCGTCGGCGACGGGCTACACGATCCTCGCGAGCGGCTCCTACATCCCGGGGCGGGAGAACACGCACACGCCGATCAACGTGCTGGAGCCGCTCTTCGACATGCTGAAGATCACGTCGTGATCGAAATCCCGCTCGGGCACCACGTCTACTCGTCGCTGAACGGCTACAAGACGATCCACGCGACGGCCGGGATCCCCCCGGCGGTGCTGCAGAAGGCGGAGGGTTTCGCGCGGCGCTGCTACCGGCTGGTGGGGCGGCGGCCGCTGCGGGGGCATTTCCGGGCCGGGGACGAGTGGAGCGCCTGCCTGCGCGGGGTGCAGGTGGGGACGGACCACGTGGGGCGCCCGCGGACGGCCGTGCACACGATCCTGATCCGCGATGAGGACTCGGCGCGCTTGCCGTGGTTCTCGCCGTTCCAGGTGCCGGACGAGCTCTTCCTGACGGACGCGAACGACCTGCAGGTGCTGGCGCAGGAGCTGCCGGGGGCCTGGTCGCCGGACGAGGCGCGGCTGAAGCCGGAGGCGATCCTCGAGCGCTTCCCGGTGTCGGCGGAGCTGGCGCGGAAGTTCCTGCCGGCGATGCTGGAGTCGGGGAAGCCGGCGCTGGTGCTGGACTCGCGGGAGCAGGCCTTCGCGACGGCGACGCTGCTGAGCTATTTCCTGCCGGCGGGGCTGAGGCGGACGCTGTCGTGGCTGGACCGGGCGTTCGTGCCGCCGGTGGAGGGGGACGTGTCGTTCCAGCTGTACTTCTTCGGGAACCGGCCGGACCCGTCGATCCTGGAGCACGCGGACTTCACGATCCTGGATCTCGATCGGGGCGAGCTGCAGAACCCGCCGGCGGCGTCGGCGTACGCGGCGTTCGTGCAGCAGGGGCTGGCGGGGGGTCGTCCGCAGGAGCTGCTGAAGTTCCTGAACCTGGCGGAGCTCTACGAGCGGCGGACTCCGCTGGCGAAGGGGTACCTGGCGCGGGCGCTGGAGGGCTTCAAGGCGGCGTCGGGGGCGATCGGCGCGGACGGGCGGCTGCAGTTCCGCGCGGCGCCGGAGCAGGCCTTCGACGGGCTGGGCCCGTTCGCGGACGCGGGCTGCGGCAACGTGGTGCTGGCGATCCTCAACCACATGGCGGTGGATTTCCAGGAGCGCTACGGGGAGCGCTCGCCGGAGCTCCGGAAGCTGCGGGAGGCGGTGGACCGCTACGCGCGGCTGATGGGGGCGGACTACGTGGCGGCGCGGGAGGTGGTGCGGCACGTGGCGAAGACCTGCGGCTCGGCGTACGGGCGGAGCGGGCTGGAGAGCTCGACCTTCGACGGGGACGAGCTGGACCTGCCGCCGGAGGCGGGCAACGGGGGCTCCGGCAAGCCGGCGCCGCCGAAGGGCCGCGGGGAGGACACGCCGCTGTCGATCCCCTCGGGGCCGGCGACGGGGATCCGCGAGGAGCCGACGCTGGACATGCCGCCGATCGTGCTGCAGACCTGCCCGACGTGCGGGAAACCGGCGCCCGTGCGCGACGGCCGGCTGCGCTGCCCGAATCCCGACTGCGCGAAGACGGAGGAGCTGGATTTCGAGGTGTAGGTGGGCCCTGCCTACGGCGCACCCACTCTAATTCTCCAAGCCGTCCCTCCCAAGGCACAGGCACGGAAGATCTCGCCTGTCGGCCAGTCGCTCGACACCACAGAACACCAGAGCCTATGATCTAAGTCTCCAAGTCTGCTCAACTTCACACTCGGGAAGAGGGCTAGAAGATGCATGGGTTCACTCAATCCATCGTCCTGAGGACCTTCAAGCAAATCAGTGTCTACGCTCAGAGGTTCGAGAGTGGGCATTGGATCTTTCGTGGCCATGAACGGTCCTGCTGGCCCCTCAAGACGACCTTGGACCGGGCCTTAAGTGACTATGGCTATGACCACTCTAAGGACGCCGAACTGGTCGAAGATCGGCTGATACGCGAATTCAAGCGGCGCGCGCACCATTACTCGCAGTACTTACCACTTCCGGATGACACGATACAGTGGTTGGCATTGATGAGGCACTACGGTGCCCCAACCCGCCTGCTGGACTGCACGTATTCATTTTGGGTTGCACTCTACTTTTCAATCGAGCCCAAGCCAACCAAGCACATACGTTCGCAGCCGAAGAGAGGTCTCATCTGCTCATGTGGCCCAGCGGTATTGGCGATCGATGCAGAAGCCGTTCGACAAAAGGCAAATGAGCAACTCGAGCCCGAAAGTGGAATCAAAGACCTACTTCGCCAATCGGGAGCAGAGAAATCCAGCTTCAAGTTCCACAAGTACTTCATGCCGTACAGGGGAAGACCGGTGAAGGCGATGAAGGATCGGGCCTTGAATCATTTTGTCTACCACCTCAATCCTTTTCATTTGAACGAGCGGATTTCCGCCCAGCAAGGAGTATTCCTATGTCCAGGTGACATTCGAGGTGGCTTTGACGAAAACTTGAGAGCACTGAAGCTTCCGAGGGGGAGTCTCACGCAGGCTAGGATCAGACTCAGCAGCTCGGAACGTCGAAAGGCCCTGGTCGCCTTGCGTCGAATGACAGTATCTAGGGCTTCACTGTTCCCGGGACTCGGAGGTTTCGCGTCTTCGTTGACCACTTTGATGGCCAATAAGAAGCAACTGCTAGACACGTCCTTTACACCAGACTATAGCGGTCACCGCCTCGAGGCCGAGGAGGCTGACCTTATGCGGAATCCCACCCAATCCCAGCACCCTTGATGTCAGCATTGCGACTCCCACGGTGGGCCTGCGACGTCCTCAACAACCAGGCGCTCGCCCTCCGGCGGCGGCATCCCCGGCAAGCGGCCGCGATCTGGCGGGCGCTGACCCGCCAGTTCCCCGCCTATCCGCTGGCCTGGTACAACCTCGCCGACGCGGAGCTGCGGCTCGGCCGGACCCGGAGTGCGCTCGCGCTTTTCCGCAAGGCGCGGTCCAAGTACCGGAGCCAGCCGCGAGCCCGTCGCGCCGACCTGCTCGTCGGCCTCGCCCGGGCCCAGCACCGCGCAGGCCGGCTCGGCGAGGCGCTCGCGAGCCTGCGCCAAGCACGTGAACTCGACCGGTCCGAGATCCACTCCCGGATCCTGCCCGCGTTCTGGCTATCGGACGCGGGCCGGCCGCTCGAAGCCCACCGCCTGGCCCGCCTGGCGCTCCGGCGCCGATTCACGCTGAGCCGCTCCGAGCGCCGCCGGCTCGAGCGAATCTCCGACCCCGCCCGCCCCGCCGCGCGCTAGACTCCCTGATAGTCAAGAGGTTAACTATGAAGCGCGCCTCCCTGCTCCTCCTCGCCCTCGCCGTCGGGGCCTCCAGCACCGGCTGCCGCACCGCCCTCGAGCGCGCCGCGTGGTACCGCGAGCGCGTCCACGTCGGCATGAGCGGCGACGAGGCCACCCGCCTGCTCGGCGAGCCGCGCGCCAGCCGGTCGGTCGAGCACGAGGGCCGCCCCGCCGTGGAGTGGACCTACACCTTCGCGTCGTCCGCCGGCGTCGGCTGGGCCAACGTCGGCGCCGTCCTGGGCTGCCTCGTCGTGGACCTGGCCATCCTCGCCGTCATCGTGGGCGGCATCCTGATCGTGGCGTGCTGCTGCTGCAGCGGAGGCGGCGGAGGCCCCCGCTTCAGCGGAGGCGGATCGGACGTCTCCGGCATCTTCTTCCCCTGCACCCGCGGCATCGCGCCGGAGCTCCGCGGCCCCCGCCCCGGCTTCACCCTCACCCTCGAGCAGGACCGCGTCGTCAAGATCGCGCCGTAATTGCCTCGGCCAGCCCGTCGTCGCGGGTCCATTCCCCCACGTGGCGCCAGCCCGCCGGTGATGGAGTATGCTCAATCCGTCCCGCCCCGAGCTTTGGAGTCCCCATGTCGAAGGTCCGGCTGGTCCTGCTCCTGACACCGGTCGCGCTCGCCCTGGTCTTCCTGGGCGGCTGGATCTGGATCGACTTGCGGTGGTATCGCATGGTGCGGGAGGGTCGCGACTCCATTGAAGCCGATCGCCGGGCTCACGCCGCGCGGACTCCGCTGCGGGGAGTCCCGAGGCCCGGGAACGCGTGGATCGAGTACGAGCGCGCTTCCCAGTTGGCTGAGCCCGTGGCCAAGAGTCCCTCGGTCCTCGGGAGCTTTCTTTGCCGGACTCCGCGTTCCGACATCGACAAGGCCAGGTCGCAAGTCAAGGCCTGCGCGGAGGCTCTCGATCGCCTACGAAAGGGAGCGGCCTGCGACCGGATCGAAGTGCCCTTGCAGATCAGCGACAGCCTTGCCTCGGTTCACCCTGCCTTCATGCAGTTGTCGTACCTCGTCAATTTGGCCACGGCGGATGCCAGCATCCAGTTCCGGGACGGCAACGTCTCCGGAGCCATCGATCGGCTTTGGGACCTGGCCCAGATGCTCCTCGACCTGTCACGGGGTGCTCCCGGGTACAACTGGATGTGGTACTCGCACTTGAGGAGCATCACTCTCGAATTGGCCGAGTGGATCAAGCCGGGTCGACTGGCGCCGGCGGAACTCGTCGCCATCGGCGCCCTCCTGGAGGCGATCGACCGCAACTGGATCGACTGGCGGATCCGCCTCGACCAAGTGCTCCTGGAGCACCTGCTCGCCTTGGGCGGCGCGGGGCCGGAGGCCCTTTCGGAAGTGAAGTGGCCCGAACTCAGGTCGTGGAGGTACTTCGGCTCGACCCGCTGGCAGTTCGCCAGCGCCATCCAGGAACTCCGGACCGCCGGCGAGCGCGCCAAGGGGCTGGCCAGGCGCCCCTGGGCCGAGGCCCGGCCGCTGTTCGATCGCATTCGGGGCGACCTCGAGGAGTCGAAGAACCCCTTGGTCCGCAAGTGGAGCCTGGGGATCGGGTGGTTCTTCCCCCAGGAGGACCTGAAGGTCCGCGCGGAGCTCCGCCTCCTGCGCGTCGCGGCCCGGTACTTGGCGGACGGGACCCGGCTGGATCTCGAGGATCCGTTCGGGGGACGCCTGACCATTTCGATCGGGACCCACGGCTTCAAGGTGTGGAGCGTCGGAGCGGACGCCGTGGATACGGGCGGCGAGGGGCAGTGGGGGTGTTTCAAGGTCCCGCGCGGCCCGGACATCGTGTTCGAATTCCGGAAGTAGGGGCACGCCGTGCGTGCTCCGTGGGCGCACCAAGGAAGAGCCCGACCGAAGTTTCCAAGCAGTTCGAGGCGTCCTAGCCTCGGCATCGGTCCGTGGGGAATCCCGGGCCTCCCTACTTGATCCGAATCGTGCTGACTTCACCCCCGAATTCGCAGACGAAAGTCCTCAGGTCGGCCCGCTCGCAGTCGCGGCGATACCGAGTCCACGTGTGACCCGTTCCCCCTCCGCCGTGGCGAACCTCCTCGACCAGTCCCTCCAGCTCCCGACGATCCAACGGCTCCAAGGCCCTTCCGTCGGAAGCCAGGAGCCAGAATTGGAATTGCTCCCGCGTCAGGAAAGGACTCCCTCGCGGCCTGGGAATCGCCAATTCGACCACGAAGCACCGCGGCTCCACGTGAAGGGTAACCCTGGCATTCACCGGTCCGACCCGTACGGTACCGATCTCCTCCACCACCGTTCCGGGGGCCCGGGCGGGCGGCGCAGGCGGACCTGCGGCGCACCCGACAAGGAACAAGGGCAACAAGACAAGCGATCGCATTCCGAAACTCCCGCTTGGGCGCCAGACCACCCAGGCTGAACCAGCATACTCCGCGACCGAGCCGGTCCGCTTTCGTATCGACCGATCGAAACTCACCGCGATCGGGCGGCTCGAGGGCGGCCGTGGGGTAGACTGATCCCGAGTCCGCCGCGTCGCCCGGCTTCCTCGAGGGGACTGCGTGATGAAGACGATCGCCTTGTCCATGGCCATGTTGGCCCTGGCCGGGGCCGTAGTCTCCGTGATTGCCCTGAACTTCGTCATGGGCATCGTCCTCGGGGTGACGGGCGTGACGCTCTGGCTCCTGGGCACCACCTGCGACGAGCTGGAGGACCTGCGGGCCGAGATCGGCGGGGTCCGCAAGCAGCAGGAGGCCGCCGAATCCCGGATGAAGAACCAGGTGGAGGAACTCACCGCGCTGATCCGGCAGCTGCCCGGGGCGCCGATGCTGGAGGCCGGACCCGGGACCGCGAACACCGCGCCGCCGACCCCCGAGCCCACCGGCCCCTGGACCTGCGCGCAGTGCGGCGAGAAGTCGGAGCCGCCGTACACGGCCTGCTGGAAGTGCGGCACTCAGCGCGAGCCGGGCCGCCCCGCGTCCACGCCGGGGAGGTAGTCTCGAATGCCCCGATGGACCGTCCTCCTGGCGCTCGCCCTTTCGCTGTGCCTGGCCGCGACCTTCCCGCTGCGCCTGCGCGAGGCCAACTTCACCGGCCTGATCTACGAGATCGAAAGTGGCAGGCTCACCGTCGATGTCCAAGGCGGGAATTGGCGACTCCACAATGGCTTTGCAGGCTACTTTCCCGCCCCGCCATCGTTGAACGCCGTCGTTGGCGGGACCCGGTCCGGGGAGTTCCAGAGCCTGACCCTGGCGATCCCCGATCCGATCGCTCGATCCGCGAGGGTCGGCGATACCATCGAGATCCGCCACGCGTTCATCGATGGGCCGATCCACTCTGATCACCTCGCCGTCACCGACTACACCGTCCGGGGTCAGGAGTTCGCCGGGACTCGCGCGCCGATGTGGATCGCGGGCGTCGCGATCGCCCTGGTGCCTTGCCTGGCCTGGTTGGTCGTCCTGGCCCTGGTCCGAATGCGCGGGCGAGCCCGGCGCACTCCCGCTCCATGACCCTGCCTGCAAGCCAGGGGAGGGCTCCCCCCGGTTTCACCCCCTCCCCGCCGCCGGGCCCGCTATGCTTCCCCGTGATGGCCCATCGCCTGGGGGTCCTGGTCCTCGCGCTGCTCGCCGGCTGCGCCGGGCCCGAGCGGGCGCCGGATCCCGTCATCGGCCCCGGGACCGTCATCGGTCCCGAAACCGCCTACGACCCCGAGGGCGTGATCCGCGTCCGCGAGCACGAGAACTTCGCCCGGCTCGCGATGCAGGGCCAGGACGCGATCGATGACCTCGACCTGGCCAAGCGGAACTCCGTCTACATCCTCCAGGTCATCACCGACTGGCTGAACCGCCGCTGCGACGGCCTGCACGACCTCGCCGCCAAGGTCCGGCTGGTCTACGGGGAGCTCCCCGCGCTGGCGACGCGCGGCCGCGAGCCCGGGGAGGACGCCAAGGCGGTCGCCCTCTGCAAGGCCGTCTACCTTTCCAGGCAGCACGTGCTCGTGCGCCAGGCGGCCCTGGCCGCGATCTTCGACCAGCACTTCGAGTTGCGCGTCGACGGCGCCGGCTGCGTGGTGCGCGATTACCAGCGGGACCACCAAGATCAGTGCACGTGCCGCCGTTTCGATCCGGCCCAAGTCGCCGCGGCCCGGATCGACATCCTGAGGGAGTTCCTCGAACGGGACCAGGGCCGCCACTTCAACTACCTGCTGACGTCCCTGCTCCTCTATTGCCATCCCCTACCCGAGCCGGAGATGAAGGAGATCGAGATCGCCCCCAGCATCGCCGCGTACTACAAGCGGGGCGGATCCCTCGTCGAGCCCCTCGAACTCCTCCTGAGCGTGCGACCGGCCAGCGATGCTCTCCCCGCGGTCGAGGCGGCCTGCGCGGCGATCCCGGTCCGGGCGGGCTCAGGCGTCGCGCGGGTCGCGGGGTACCGCCTGATCGCGTGGCTGGCCGAGTCCCGGCTCAAGTCGGACCGGGCCTGGGCCTTCCTCAAGGAACTGCACGACGCTTGCGCCCCATCGAGGGACGAGAGCGACATGAGGTACTGCGCGGAATACCAGCGAGCCCGCTTCGCGGCGGGACGCTAGCGCGGCCCCCAGTCGCTCGGAACGCCGTAGCCCATCCACATGCCGACCACGGCCAGCACGCCACCCAGGATGTCCGTGATCAACCGGTAGGCCGGCGGGACCGACTCGTTGGAGTGCGTGCAGGAGCAGAGCATCAGCAGCAGGCCCCCAAGGGCCATCAAGCGCAGCCATCGAGACGTCGGTTTCATGCAGGTCGCCGCGCGAGATCCCGCTCGCCGGCTCTCCACCAGCATACCTGCTCCGCTTCGGGCTATGATCAGGACGAGGGAAAGGGACCGACCGACATGGCACGACTCGCCGTTCTGCTGCTCCTCCTCGCGCCCGTCGTCCAGGACGAGGACCTGGTCAAGCGCCTGACCTCCGAGGACATCGCCGTCCGCGAGGCGGCCACCGGGGAACTCGTGCAGGCAGGCCTCAAGGACCGCGCTCGGGTGGAGCTCCTCGCGGCGCATCCGATTCCGGAAGTTCGCGAGCGGTCCAAGTCCGCCCTCCTGGAGATCGATCGCCGAATCCGGATCCGCTCGTTTCGGCCGGACCCCTGGAAATTGACGTTGGAACTTGTGGAAGTCCCGGTCGAGGAGGCCGCTCCCCGCATCTTCGAGCCGTTCGGCGTCAAGGTGAACTTGGGATTGGTGAACCAAGAGGCCAGGAAGGCGCGGATCTCCCTGAGCCTCAAGGAGGCCACGCTCTGGAAGGCGCTGAACTCGTTCCGCGAGACGGCGAAGGTCGAAGTGACCAACGTGGCGCACGGACTTCCGGACATTCCTTGGATCCTCTCTTCGAAGGCCGGGGAGTCATCCGACATTCCGCGACAAGGACGCGAAGCGGGCGAGGCTTGGGTCCATGCCCGCGTGGTCTCCCGGGATCCAGGGGAGGATCTCGAGGTGCACGTGGAGTTCCAACTCCCCCCGGGCCACCTCCCGATCCAGGCCCAGGTCGAACCCTTGAAAGTGCTCGACGACCGGGGAAGGGAGATCCCGATCGTCCGAGAGGCGCCCGGGACCAGTTCGGAAGGGCACCAAAGGGCCGTCGGCCAACCGTCCAAGGCGCAGGCCAGCAGTTTCCGGGTGAAGACTCGAGACTGCGAGGGAAGCCAGTCGCTGCGGCTCGAGGGGACGTTGCGCCTGGACTACCCAAGAGACTTCAATCCCCTGGTGTTCGACGTTCGAGATTTCCGTGAGCCGCTGCGGCAGAAGATCGGGGAGACGTGGGTGACGCTGGAGAAGGCCAAGCCCGACGACCACGGCTTCAGCATCGGCGTCAAGGTGCAGCCCAACACGGAGGCGCCCGGGTCGGAAGGCACCTACCGGAGCTGGGTGGAGGATGCGGACGGGCGCTGGCTCGGAGATTGGAGGATGCAGTTCGGCTTGGGGCCCGGCCTGAAGGTCAACACGGGCGAAATGCAGGTGGGCGGCGATGCCAGGGTGCCCGAGGGAACCAAGGTGGCGCGGGTCGTGATCGCCCGACTGATCGGCGTGGAGACGACGAGTGCAGAGTTCAAGCTCGACGTCGCCCTGTCCGAGAAGTAGCGCCCCCCTACCTCGTCCACCCCGTCGGCGCGTACTCCGTCACCACCAGGTCCACCTGGGCCCACATCGAGCGGTCGGCGCGGATCGACTCCGCCCGCGCCGCGTCGCCGCCGTACTGCTCGAGGAGCCCCCGCTGGAACTCGATCCGCCGCCGCACGTGCTCCAGCAGCCGCTCCTGGACCGGCAGCCCCGACGCCCGCACCGCCGCGCGGCCCGCCACGTAGCGCGCCGCCAGCGCCTCCAGCGCCGCCCGCTCGCCCGGCGGCAGGCCCAGCCGCCCCGCCCACTCCTCCACCGCCCGGCCCGCCGGCGACTCCGCCCGCCCCGCCGCCCCCTCCGCGTCGCTCGCGTCCGACGCGCTGAACACCGACGGCAGCGGCAGGTCCGGGAACTTCGCCCGCAGGCCCTCGAGGAAGCCGTTCAGGATCTCGCCCCCCTGCACCACCCGCTCCAGCTCGAACTCCGCCTTCGGCGCCGCCGCGATCTTCGCCTTGATCCCCGGGATCGCCTCCCGGATCGCCGCCGCCACCGCCGGATCGTCCCCGCTCCGCGCCAGCAGCACCCGCGCCGCCAGCAGCGCCGCCGCCAGGTCCCGCGAGCCGTGATCCTTCTCCAGCAGGTCCCCCGCCCGGCGCAGCTCGTCCCACGCCGCCTCCGCGTCGACGTCCGGCACCGGCCCCCTCGTCGTCGCCGCCAGCTTCGCCCACGCCACGGAGTCCAGCGGATCCGGCGCCGCCGGCCCGGCCGGCTCCGCCAGCGCCGCCTTCAGCTCCCGATTCTCCCGCTCCGCCGCCTCGAGCCCGACCCCGGGATCCGGCGCCGCGGGCTCGGGGCGCGGAGTCGACGTCGCGACCGGCGCGGCCTCCCGCCGCGGCCACGCGAAGCCGATCGCGATCCCGACCAGCGCGCCGACGACCACCGCGACGCGCGTCACCGCGTCACCTTCCGGAAGGCGAAGATCGAGTCCGTCCCGCGCAGCCAGTCCCGCAGCCGCTCCTCGGCCGGGAACGTCGCCAGCACGTCGTTCAGCATCTTCAGCATCGAGCGCAGCTGCTCGTCCGACTCCGTCGACGTGCCGCCCCCCGTCATGACGCCGGACTCGAAGCCCTCCCGATTGACGGGATCCGCGAACCACGCGTCGACGTAGGCTTTGGTGATGCGCTGCAGGCCGGGCACCGCGGACTCCGCGAGGTCCAGGCCCCGCCGCCAGCGCTCGGCCAGCTGCGCGACCGCGTCCTCGGCGTCCCTCGCGTCGATGATCAGGATCGGGAGGTTGACGCCGGACCCGAGGCTCTTCACGAGCTCGTCGCCGGGGTTCATTGGCGAGAGCTCGGCGAGCAGGCGCCGCCGGAGCTCGTTGGCCTTGAGCGCGTTCGCCAGGCGCAGCGGATCGGGTTCCGCGTCGAGCCGGTCCAGGTCGGCCATCGCCCGCTCGACCGCGGGGCCGGAGCCGGTCAGCCCCGCCGCCTCGATCTGCAGGAGCAGCGCCGCGAGCTCCCAGTCGCAGGTCGGCCGCTTCAGGGCGACCTTCCGGGACTCGCCGAACAGGCGGACGAGTTCCTCGGTCTCTGCAGACGTGGTGTCGGGCTGGCGCCGCAGCTCCGCGAGGCGCTTCCAGTCGAACGCGGCCCGCAGCGCGGCCCAGTCGACCCGCTTCGCGACGGCCGGAACCGGCGCCGGCCCGGTGCGCGCAGCCAGCTTCGCCCGGAGCTCCGCGTTCTCGGCCGCGAGGGCGGCCAGTCGCGGCGGGGCCTTCGGCGCGGCGCTCGGGGCGGGCCGCGACGGCCTCGCGACCGGGGCCTCGGGCCGGGGGCGGAACAGCAGGACCAGCGAGGCGGCGATCAATGCCGAGACGAGCCCGGCGGCGAGGGGTCGGAGCATCCTGAGATCTAACGCGACCCGGAGCCCGCGATTACAGGGAAATCGACCTCCACGGGACGGGCCTATTCGATCGGGCACTCCCGGATTCCCCCGAGGCTCCCGCTGAACCAGAAGTGCCCGAACGGGTCCCTCAGCACCGATCCCTGGTCGGGAGCGGGGAACGGAATCGGCGCCGTCCGCCGCGTCCGCGCGCCTCCCACGTTGCAGGCCTCGAGCCGGTACCGGGTCTTGTCCGGATCCGGCGCCCGCAGCCAGATGGACCCGTCGATCGCGTCGAATCCCACGAACCCCCGGCCCTCGAACACGTGCTGCGGCTTCTGGAGGTTCCTCGTCGAATAGACCCGGACGTCGGGCGACCCGGATCTCGGGATCACGACGTACTTCCCGGACGGGTCGAGTTCGAGCCCGCCGCCGGGCGGGCCCGACGGCGGCCCGACCTCCTCGATCGCCTCCGCCTTGTCCTTGAGCGACACCCGGACGATCGAGGTCCCGTTGTGGTGCAGCAGGAACTTCCCGTCGGGCGCCAGGACCGGATCGTGGACGGCCCCGTCGGCCCGCGCCTCCCCGTGGATCCTTGCCTTGCCCTTGGCCGCCTGCACCAGCTTCCCGTACGGGATGCTGCGCACGACCGCGCCCTTGTCGAGATCGAGGAGATCCAGAGGTTCGCGGCCGTCGCACCCCAGCACCGCGAGGGGCTGCTCCGGATGCGTCCCGAGGACGGCGTACTTCACGATGATCTTCCTCCGGACCTCCAGGGTCACGGGGTGCAGGACCCAGAGCTCGGGAGTCTGGTCCAGGACCACCACGAGACCCGCCTTGGTCGGCCGGAACGCCACCGCAGCCCGGGGTAGGATCAGCGAGCGGACCTGGCGGAACGCGGGCACCTCGACGACGGAGAGGCGCCCCGGATCGACGAGGTACGCCTCCCCGGGCCGGGGACCTGGCCGGAGGGATCCGGTCATCGGGACGCACTGCAGCATGCCGGCGCCGCCGCGGGCCCGGTGAACCGGCCAGGAGATGTCCTCGGGCACCGGGCTCTCGAAGCGCCTCCCGACCGTCTTCCGCGACTCGACCCTCACCTTCAACGGGAGCGTCGGGATCGACCGGCCGTCGCGGGTCTTGAGGACGGCCTGCACGTCCAGGTCCGCGTCGGCCTCCGGATCCCGAGCGAGGGTCCACGACACTCCCGACCACAGCGAGGAGTCGTTCACCACGCCGGGAGCGGGCGTGGAGTTCCCGACGAGGAACTCCCGGTTCCCGGCCAACCCCCGGGGATCGGCATGCTCGAGCACCGTGTGCACCCGGACCGCGTTGGGCAGTTCCTCCACCGACATCGCCCTCAGCACGGGAGGCCCGCCGCCCTCGAGGAAGCGGAGCAGCGTGGCGCCCGGCAGGAAGCGCCAGACTCCCAGTCCGTCCGGCGTCTGCACGCAGACTCCCGCCGGCCGGCCCGCGGCGTCCAGCGCCACCCCGTCAACGCCGGCTTCCATCCCGAACTCGACCCGGAGCCCGCCGGCCGCGGCCCGGGCCAGCTTCCCCGCCGCCCGGACGGAGCCAAGCACCAGCACCTCGTCCCCCTCCTTGGGCGCGGGGTCCTTTGGAGCCTCCATCGCGGCCAGGCCGGGGGACTCGGGAATCCAGCCGAATTCCACGGGACCGTCCGCGAGGTGGCCCGCCGCATCGATCCGTTGAGTGCGCGGCGTCGGGGCCGCCGGATCGAGGACCGCCTGGACCCCGTGGGACTTGGGGTAATGAGGGTAGGCGACCACGAGGCCTCGTTGACCGCCGGAGTTCGACTCCGCTTTCAGGATCAGCCCGAGCGTGGAGACGGAACCGACCGGAGTCGTGAACGAGATCCGGACCAGGCCCGCGGGAGCGGGAGGATCCTGCGGAGGGAGGAGGAGCAGCCAGGCGCCGAACAGCCAGGTCGCGCGCATCAAGCACCCCCGGAACTGGACGACGCCGCGGTGGAGCTACTTCGGGAGGTCGAACACGAGGAGGTCGCAGACGGGACGCTCCCGAGGTCCAGAACCGGACCCCGGGCCCACCGGAGCGCCGAGGATATACAGGCGGGAGCCGGACGCGTCCACCCTCGCCTCGAAGGCCTGGTACCCGAGCTGCCAGGACTTCGACAGCTCCAGGGTCTCCACGTCGACCTCCTTGACGAAGCCCGCCCCCGTGAAGAGGAGCAGCTTCTTCCCGTCCGGGGTCCAGGCGCTCGACAGGTGCGGGTCCACGCGGGCCAGGAGGGCCATGTCCGCCACCGCGCTGCGGGCGAGGCGCGTCACCACGCCCGTCGGCCAGGCCGCGAACTTCCCGTCCGGGCTGATCGTGAAGCTCCCCGGGTAGTTGCTGGGGCCGGGCGCCGGCCACTGGACGGCGTCCCGCCCCTTCGACTTGTCCGGCGGGTAGATCGACCCGGCCCCGGTCACGATGCGGTCCCCGAGCAGGTGCATGGAGCCCTGCGCGCCCTGCGGGCACCGCTCCACGATCGCCTGCTTCGAGATCGAGACGAGGGCCAGCCGGCCGTCCACGATGGCGTAGCAGCGCTCCCCGTCCAGGGGGCAGACCTCGAGGATGTCCTGCTCGATGGCGAACGACTTGATCACCTTCGCCGGCTCCACCGAGACGACCGTGATCTGCTTGTTGCCGGCGCACACGATCGTCCGCCCGTCCGGGGTCAAGGCCATGACCTTCTCGCCGCCCTCGAGGGGAATCTCCTTCGAGACGGCGAGGCACTCGGAGTCGACCAGGAGCACCTTGGAGTCCGTCGCGTCCAGGAGGTAGATCTGCTTCCCGTCCTTCGAGAACAGGAGCCGGCCCAGGACGGACTTGAGGCCAAGGGACTTCGCCGGCTTGAGGCCCGGAGGGGCGGGGCCGGGAGGCGGCTTCGCCCCGGGCGGCCCGGGGGTCCCGGGGGCCGGGTCGCCGGCCGGCCCGAGGATCGTCAGTCCCTTGAGGTCGACGCCCTTCAACGTCATCTCGCCGAGGCTGGACTTCACCTTCCATTCCTTGAGCGAGGGCGTTCCCACGACCTGGTTGCCGTCCTTGAGCAGGACCGTCGCCTTGCCGTCCGGCTGGAACACGACCGAGTAGAGGTTGGCCGCCTCGACCTTGATCTTCCCCAGCGCCGAGTCCATCTCGAAGGGGGGCAGGTCCATGGTGCCCCGGACGACGCTGCCATCCCGCGCCGTCAGGTGCACCGACCAAGGCTTGGCGTCCTGGAGCAGGAAGAGGGGCGCCAGCAGGACCGCGAGGTGGCGCATGGTCATTTCCTCGTGAGGGAGATCGCGACGAGGTCGCCCGCGGGGAACGAGTTCCCCCGGTGGTTCAGCCCCTGGGCATCCACCCCGATCGCCGAGAAGGCGTAGAGCCGCTGCCTCCGCGGGTCGAGCGCGACGAGGGGGCAGAACTTCTCCAGCTTGATCGACTTGACCAGCTCCAGCTTCGCGAGGTCGTAGACCTTCAGGAAGCCGTCCGCGGTCGCGCCGAGGAAGGTGTTGCTCCCCTTCGCGACGGCGAACGCCAGGCACGGCTCGATCTTCTGGATGAAGGCGAGGTCGCTCTCGCGGCCGAACTTCCCGATCCGGAGCACCGCCCCTCCGCAGCCGAGGAGGAAACGGCCGTCGGGGGAAATCTCGAAGTTGCCGCCCAGCGGGTGCTCGCCGTGGTAGCGGGAGTCGTAGTGGGGGTACTGGCCGGACTTCTCCGGCTTGAGCAGGGTGCAGCGGAAGTCCGGGGGACCCAGGGCGGTGTCGCCCGAGTAGACGCGGTCCCCGTCCGGGTGCAGGCGCAGGATCGCCCCGCCGTACACGGACCGGTACTTGCCGGTCACGGCCTTCTTCCGCGTGTCGATGAAGGCCAGTCCCACCCACTGCCCCAGGCCCGAGGCCACGACCGTCCCGTCGTTGGTCGCCACGATCCGATGGATCGGGACCTGGACGTCGAAGGTGGACTGGACCCGGAAGTCCGCCACCGAGATCGACTGGATCGTGCCCGTCGCCCCCTCCGGATTCCCGGCGGGGGCGGGAGCGCGGGCCCCGACGTAGATCGTCTTCCCGTCCGGGGTCAGGCACATCGTGACGGCGTTGTTCACGGTCTCGATCCGGCCCTTGACGGCGAGGTTCTCCGGATCGAGCCGCAGCACCTCCCCGTCCGAGAGGTTGAGGGCGAAGAGGTCCGCGCCGTCCGGGGTGAGGACCAGGTCGCTGACGACCGACTTCAGCGGGAGGACGTGGACGATCTCCAGGGAGTCCCCCACGGGGATGTCCACGCCCTTGGCGACGGGCGGGTCGGGCGGCTTGTCGGGCCCGGGCCCGGGCTTCGGGTCCGGCTTCGGCGCGGCCGCGTCGAAGGTCACGGTGGAGAGCGCGGGCTCGGTCCAGATCTGGCCGTTCGAGAGGATGAGCGAGAGCTGGAAGACGAACTCCAGCTCCCCGGCGTCCTTCGGGCGCGGGAAGTCCCCCTCGCCGACCGCCGTGTCGTCCTCCAGCTTCAGGGCGACCGCCTGCATCGCCGGGACGAGCTTGGCCCAGCGGCCGGACGGGTCCGGCTTGAACTCCGCCGGCGCCGCGCCCCGGGGGCACCAGTGGAACCACACGGAGTTCACGACGCCCTGGGCGTCGGCGATGACCGCGGTGACCTCCTGGCGGGCCTTCGCCGCGTCCGCGGACAGCGCGCGGATCGAGCAGGACCTGGGCCGGGGCCGCAGGAAGATCTGGATCTCCTCGGGGGGGACGGCGAACACCGTCCCGGTGCCCGTCACCTTGCTCTGGGCGACCCCGACGACCTGGCCCTTCGAGTTCGTGACCGGTCCGCCGCTGTTGCCGGGCTGGACCTCGCCGGCGATCTGGACCGCGACGAGTTCCTGCGCGGGGTTCCTCCGCAGGCTGGAGACGGAGGCCTTGGACAGGGAGATCTCGGGGTTCTTGTCCCCCGCGGCGAGCCGGTGCCCGAAGGGGAACCCGGCCACGAAGACGTTCTCGGTCTCGCGCACCTCGGTCTTCTGGCCGATCTCCAGCGGCGCGGGCAGGTCCTTGGCCTCCCGGACGCGGAGGCAGGCGAGGTCGCGCTCCGGGTCCGCCGCGATCACGGTGGCCTTGAAGGAGCGCTCCGTGGCCGAGCCGCTGTCGAAGACCACGGAGATGTCGTCGGCGCCGTGGACGACGTGCTGGCAGGTGACGACGTAGGCCGAGCCCCCGCGCTTGAGGAACAGGAATCCCGAACCGGTGGCCCCGTCGGGGCCCGATCGGGCGATGACGAAGACCGTCGCGGCCTTCAGCCGGTCGAGGACGGGACCGGCGAGTTCCTGGCTCGACGCGAGGGTACCGGAGAGGGCCAGGAGGGCCAGGAGGGCGGCAGGTCGGCGCATGGGGGAGGCCTTCCGTTAACCTGGCAAGAGCCTACCTGAAACGCCGGTGGGAAGGGAGTTTCGGGCGGTCGGTGCATCCTGGGATCCACTGCGACCGCGGAAGGCGAAATGCAGGGAAACCGCCCCCGGTCCACCCACGAGTTCTTATCATCCTAGGATGATCCGAACCCTGGTCCTCCTCCTCGTCGCCGCTCCCGGGCTGTTCGCGCAGGACGCGAAGCCGGCCGGCGACTACGTCTTCAAGGCGCGGGCCCATCTCGTCGGGCCGAAGGGACTCTCGGCCGCCCTGTCGACCCCGGACTCCGCCGTGCTGCCCAGCCGGTTCGACCGGGGAAGCCGGCGCGTCCTCGAGGCGGCGCTGCCGGCCACGTCGCGCCGCGTCGCGGCCGAGGGCCGCGGCGACCTGCACAAGGTGCTGACGCTCTCCGACCTCCGGAAGAAGGACTACGTGTCCCATGTGGCGCTCTCCTTCGAGGAGGAGGTCGTGAAGGGGGCGCCCGAGATCGAGGAGCTTCGCTGGGGCCTGGCGGCCAAGCTGAAGCCGGTCGCCGTCTACGCGGACGGGACGCTGGCGGTGGACGTCGAGATCAAGCTCGAGCTCCCCTTCCCCGGGGACTTCGTGACCGAGTTCGGCGTGAAAGTGGAGCTCACCCGCCTGTGCACCTTCGATTTCGAGTCGCGGGTCCGCATCCCGCTGGGCGGGGCCGTGGCCTTCGGGGCCTGCGCCCCGGGGACCTCGGCGGAACTCGCCGCGGTGGTGATCGAGGTCGATTCGGAACGGAAGCTCGAGGACCTCGTGAAGGAGCAGGTCGACCCGCCCCCGGTGGAGGAGCCGCGCGCCTTCACGGCGGCGATCGCGTTGCGGAGCGCGGCGAAGCTCCGGGAGGCGATGGGGCTGAAGCCGGAGCAGCCGGTGACGCCCGAGGCCGCCTCGAGGGCGCGGGGCGTCGCGGAGTTCCTGTCCTTCGGGTCCTCGACCGGGGACCGGCCGCTGCGGGTGCACGTGAACTGGCGGGAGTCCTACGTCCAGGAGCGGAGGTCGGAGTTTGTGCGGGGACGGACGCTGTGGCTGATCTCGACGTTTTCGGAGGACGCGATGGTCCGCTGGTCCTCGGCCACGGCGGGCCGGAGCGTGTACTTCCACGGTGACTTCGAGTGGCTGCGGGGGTTCAAGCCCGGGCCGGCGGGCAAGGGCGTGAAGGACGTCCAGGTGCCGGACTTCTTCAACGCGGGCTGCATGGAGCAGCCGGATCTCGCCGCGGACGAGCGCGAGAAGCGGAGCCTGGTCGGCTTCAAGACCAAGGACAAGGACGCGCCGGCGGCCGGCGTGTTCGCGATGCGGAGGTAGGGGACCGGAGGCTTCATGGCCGAGCCCGCCAGCGCCCGAGTCCGAGTCGCCGTGGTTGATGCGGAATCGGGCCGGTCGAGGGGCGACCTGCGCCAGCACATCCAGTTGATCGAGAGCTGGGACCTGGGGCGCCTCGTCCACGACCGGGAGGTGCCCCCGATCCCGGCGGAGCGACTGCGGATCCACCCGACGCCGGACGGCCTCGACGCCGAGGTGCTCCTCGACTCGCCCCGGGCGGTCGAGGCGACCCTCGACTGGCGCGCCGTCGAAGATCGCTTCGCGTCCGTCCCACTGCTCCTCGAGCCCGGCGGGAGCTATGACGCGACGATCCGCCTTTGCTCGCTGGACGAACTCATGGAAGTCGACCGCTCGGCGGAACTCCGAGGGGCGATGAAGCGGCTCGGCACCTACGGATGCCTGCGGGGGCGGATCCTGAGGCCGCCCGAGGATCCGGATTCCGGGATCGTCCCGATCGCGTTCATCCACGTGACGGACCGCACCCCGGAGGCCGTCCGCTACGGGCATGCCCATCCCCGGTACCAACTGGCCCTGCCCGGACCCGGTACCGAGGGCGCGCCGGCCCCGTTCTGCGTGATCCCCGTCCCCCCGGGCGACAAGATCCTGGCCATCGCCGATCCGGGGTGCGAAGCCCACCGGGTGGAGGTGCGCGTCGAAGCCGGCCAGGAGGTCGACTTGGGCGAGATTTCCCTCCGCGCGGGGACCGGGAAGCTGGACTTCGTGGTCGAGGACGAGCGCGGGCGCCCGGTTCCCGGCGCGCGGGCCGGGTTCACCGGGCGGGATCCCTTCCAGCAGGATCCCCAGTCTTTCGGCATGCTGATCGCCTCGGGCGTGCAGGCCGATGCCAAGGGGATCGTCCGGGTGGACTCGCTTCCGACCCAGCTGGAGCAGGTTTTGGTCGACGTCCGGTCTGACGATCATGCCGGGCAGGCGGTCGTCTTGAAGGTCGGGAGCCGGGGGACCCGCATCCGGCTCGCCCGGCCCGGCCGGACCTCCAGCCTGGAGGCGCGGGTGGTCGATCAAGGGGGGCGGGCCATCGCGGGGGCGAGCGTCCACGTGGCCAATGCCGGGGGCGGGCCGGGATTCGAGACCGGCGCCGATGGCCGCGCCGAGATCACCGGGATCGATCCGTCCTGGAGGACCGTGTACCTCTTCGTCCACGCGAAGCGCTGCTGCTCGGCCTACCCCGCGGTGAAGGGGGACCTGAAGTCCGTCGAGATCCGGCTCGACCGTTACCTGGGTTGAAGACTGCTCGGTCCGCCAGTTTCCCGCGTCGTCCTCGGGCGTCGCCGGGTCCGGCCCGTTCGACCAGATGTCCACGCCCTCGGGATTGCCCTACGCCTTCGCGACCGTCGCGGTCTTCGGGGCGAGCGTGGCGGACTTGGGGTTGGCCTCGACGTAGTGGCGGACCAGGCCGCGCACGACCAGCCGCAGCGTGACCGGCACGACGAAGATCGCCAGGAAGGCCAGCGCGCCCGAGCGGGGCACCTGGCCCGGCAGGGTCCCCGCCCATGCGCCCAGGGCCGGCAGCCACTCCCCCGGCGACTTCAGCGCGCCCCGGCTCCCCGCCGCGCCCCAGGCCAGCACGACGAGGCCCGCGAGCGCGAGGAAGAACACGCCGAGCCGCCGCTGGGTGCGCGTGGAGCGCCGCGCGGTCGCGACGAGGATCCCCATCGGCACGAGGAAGACGATCGGCACGCCGAAGCTCACGAGGGCCTCGAGCGAGCCCGCGATCCCCTTGAGCGGCCCGAGCAGGTTGCCCGCCGCGCTCGCCGCGTACCACGGCCCGGCCGCGAGCAGCAGCACGCCCTTCTGGATCCAGGTCGGCGGCGTGTCCTCGTCCTGCTCGAACGACGCGGCCGCGGCGCCCCAGACCAGGCCGATCGAGGCGAGCAGCAGGTTCACCGGCTGGAGCAGGTGGGCGACGAGGTCCTTCCGCGCCAGCGTCGCGCCGCCGACGAAGGCCAGCACGCCCGCGAGCGCGAACCCGACCATCGCGACGGTCCCGCGCTTCGCGAGCTTCAGCTCCCTCCGCAGGCGGAAGCAGCCCCAGGCGAGGCCGAGCACGCCGAGGCCCGCGGCGCCGAGGCCGACCTGCGAGCCCGCGACGCTGGCGATCGAGGCGAACCAGCCCTCCGCGCCGGGGGCCAGCAGGCCCGCGAGCGCGAGCAGCGCCAGGCCCGGCCCGACGTGCAGGAGCGACGCGCGGCCGCTGAGCTTCCAGCGCACCTCGCCGGGCAGGACGGCCTCCGGGGGGGGCGGCTCGACCCAGGCGGGCTTCTTCTTCCTCGCCTTCGCGAGCGGCTTCAGCACCTCGAGGAGCTCCGTCGCGCTCTCGTAGCGGTCGGTGGACTCGCGCTTGAGCATCTTGTCGACGATGGGGATGGCGCGGGGGTCGACGCCGGGGAAGGCCTCCTGGACGGGCTTGGGCGGCTTCTTGAGGCGGGCCATCGCGATCTCGACGTGCGTCTGCCCGCTGAAGGGCAGGCGGCCGGTGAGCATCTCGTAGTAGGTCACGCCGAGCGAGTAGATGTCCGTCGTGTAGTCGACGAGGAGGCCCTCGGCCTGCTCGGGGGAGACGTACTCGGGGGTGCCCATGAACATCCCCTCGACGGTGATGCCGCGGGCGGCGCCGGCCTCGCGGGCGAGGCCGAAGTCGGCGATCTTGGGGGTGCCGTCCCTGGCCAGGAGGATGTTGGAGGGCTTGATGTCGCGGTGGATGACGCCCTGGCCGTGGGCGGCCTCGAGGCCCGAGGCGATCTCGCCGAGCAGCGCGGTGGCCTGGTCGAAGGGGAGGCGCTTGCTGCGGCGGATGAGGTCGCTGAGGGAGTCGCCGGGGAGGTACTCCATGACGAGGTAGTGGTAGGCCTCGTGCTGGCCGAACTCGAGCACGCGGACGACGTTGGGGTGCTGGATCTTCTTGGCGGACTCGGCCTCGCGGAGGAACCGGACGACGTACTGGGGGTCCTCGGACATGCGCGGGGAGAGGACCTTGACGGCGACGTCCTTGCGGAGGAGGAGGTGCTTGGCGATGTAGACCTTGGCCATGCCGCCGACGCCGAGCATGGCGCTGATCTTGCAGGAGCCCAGCTGCTCGCCGACCAGCGGATCGGGCGCGGCAGGGTTGGCATCGGGCATGGGTGAAGTATAGCCCCGGCGCGGCGACTTGGAGGCGCGGCGGCGTTTCCGCTTGACGCAGGCTGGATCGTAGATTACATTTCGTAAAGTACGGATCGCCCGTTGGGGAGATCCGAGGATTCAACCAGAGAGAGGGAGGGACCATGGCCAGCATTCCCGGGCAGTCGTCCGAGACCGTCCTCGGCTCCGACGCGACCTTCAAGGGCGAGATGACCTTCGACGGCTCGATGCGCATCGAGGGCCGCTTCGAGGGCAAGCTCACCACGAAGGGCCGGCTCACCGTCGGCAAGGGCGCGCAGCTCTCGGGCGAGACCCAGGTCGGCAACGCCACCGTCGACGGCTCGCTGAAGGGCAACATCGTCGCCAGCGAGAAGGTCGACCTCACGTCGACCGCCCAGGTCCAGGGCGACATCCGCGCCCCCCGCCTCGTCGTCGCCGAGGGCGCGACGCTCGTGGGCAACGTCGTGATCTCCCCCGAGGCGATCCGCGGCAGCGTGGAGCGCGACGTCCTGATCGGCAAGGCCGAGGCCCCCGCCCCCGGCCAGCCCGTCCGCAAGTAGGCACCCCGAGGACCGGGGGCCGCCCGCGACCCGGGCGGCCCCGGCACTCCCATGGCCCAGAACGCCCGCCGGACCGTCCTCTGCCCGCGCTGCGACAAGGCGATGGACGTGAGCGTCAACGCCAAGTCCCTGCCCTGCGCGGGCTGCGGCCGCACGTTCCGCGCCGGCGACGAGTCGGTCGACGACTACCAGGCGCGGCGCGAGTGGTACACCGAGGGCGCCGTCGAGGTGGGCAAGAAGGGCATCATCATCGCCGACGTGCGCGTGCGCTCCCTCGTCGTCAAGGGCGAGATCCAGGGGCCGGTGAAGGCCCGCGAGAGCGTGCAGATCGCCAAGACCGGAAAGGTGACCGGCGACGTCACGTGCCGGACGCTGTCGATGCAGGACGGCGCGAAGCTGGTCGGGCACGTCGAGTTCGGGCCGCACGCGGACGAGCTGAAGCCGCCCGCCCCCGCCCCGCGCGCCGAGGCGGTCTAGCCCTTCCGCCGCCGCGTCGCGATCGCCAGCGCGATGCCGCCGAGGATGACGACGCCCCAGGTCGCGAGCCGCTCCGTGAGCCGCTCCCCGAGGAAGGCGACCGCCCCCAGCGCCGCGATCGGAACGACCGAGATCTGCACCACCGCGGCCTGCGTCGCCTTCAAGTCCCGCAGCGCCCGGTACCAGAGCGCGTAGCCCAGGCCCGAGGCGAGGGCCCCCGACGCCGCCGCGAGCAGGGTCCCGCGCGGGGAGACGTGGAAGGCCGGGCCCCGGACGGCGGCGACGGCGAGGGCGATCGCGACCAGCGGCAGCGCGCGGGCGAAGTTGCCGGCCGTGGCCTCGAGCGGCGACGCGACGCGGCCGCGGAGCGAGTAGTCGGCCCAGGCCAGGCCCGCGAGGACCATGAGGGCGGCGCCGGGCAGCTCGGGAGAGGACTCCCAGGGCCGCGTGAGCCCGACGAGGCCGCCGAGCGCGAGGGCGAGGCCGGCCCACTCGCCGGGCGAGGGCCGCTCGCCGCGGAGCAGGCCGCCGGCGAGCATGGCGACCTGGACGGTCCCGAAGAGGATGAGCGCGCCCGTGCCGGCGGGCAGGCGGAGGTAGGCGAGCGAGAAGGCGAAGGCGTAGGCGGCGAGGGCGAGCGCCCCGCGCCAGGAGCTTCCGGCGCCGCGGCCGCGGGCGAGGAGGAGCAGCGCGACGGCGCCCGCGAGGAGGCGGACCGAGGTGAAGGAGACGGCGTCGATGGACCGGCCCGCGAGCGCGGCGCGGCAGAGCAGCGAGTTGGACGCGAAGGCGACCATCGCGGCGGCGGTCACGAGGGCGGTGCGTCCGGCGTCCACGGGCCTGATCGTGGGCGCCCGCGCCCGGGGCGTCAAGGGGGAGGCCGCGCCGGGGTGGAACCCGATCGGGACTTCACTCCTCGAGCGAATGCCCCTGAACTCCCGGGCCCGCCACCTCGTTCAATTCCGCATGAGGCCCCGACCGATCTCGCGGAACTCCTGGACGGACTTCACCCAGGCGATGGCCGTCACGTGGCTGGCTGGTCTACCACTCCTGATTCTCGTGGTGCCCGAGGGGCAGCCCCGCGACCCCTGGGAACCGGCGAAGGAGGTGGAGGCTCCGCGATCCGCTGATGAGGACGAGATCCATGCGCTCGTCCTGGGCGGGCTCCAATCCCACGAGCGGCTCGTCGTCGTGACGGAAACCGCCCGCGACATCACGTTCGACCGGAGCCTCCCCAAGGGTTCCTGGGGCGAGGAAGTCTTCTCCGACTACGTGGCGCAGAACGAAACTCCGCGGCCCCTGGACCTCGATCGATTCCCCGAGATCCGCGCATTCGGGATCACGCCTGGACAGGAGCGACTGCTTTTCGCCGCAGGATCCATCGAGGGTTGGAAGGCCGTAGAGGCCCGGTATCCGGGCTGCGAAGGGCTGGTGCGCATCAGCCGGGTCGGATTCGATCGTCAGCACGACGTGGCCGTCGTGTCGTACAGTGTCAGCCGCGCCGCCCTGGACGGATACGGACGATTGGCCCGGTTCGTCCGCCGCGAGGGCCGGTGGTGCCGGGACGAACTCGGGGTCCGGATCTTCTGGGTTTCCTAGGGCGCCCGCGCCCGGGGCGTCAAGGGGGAGACGACGTCGCCCCGCCCGGGTATCATGTCCCTGGAACCCAACCCGGAGAACCCGATGAAGCTGCTCCTGCTCGCCGTCGCCGCGCTCGTGCTGCCCGCGCTCCAGGACGACCTCGAGCCCAAGCGCAAGCGCATGGGCGAGATCCTCGTCGAGCTCACCGCCATGAAGAAGAAGACCCAGGCGGACCCCGGCCTCCGAGGCGACCCCGAGTTCGCCGCCAAGGCCCAGGCGCTCATCAAGGAGGGCGACGAGATCATCAAGCTCCTCACCGGCGGAGTGAAGTCCCGCGAGGACGAGGTGATGCTCGAGGTCTCCAAGAAGTACGCCCCCGAGCTGCACGCGGAGATGCTCGCCGCGCGGATCCCCGCCAACGAGAGCGCCGCCGTGGCCTGCCTCAGGAACCTCTGCACCGCCCAGGCGGACTTCCGCGCCAACGACCGGGACAACAACCGGGTCAACGACTTCTGGGCCGGCGACGTCGCCGGCCTCTGCAACCTCGTCCCGGTGACGAGCGACCAGAAGCTCCCGGCCAAGGAGGACTCGAAGCGGGAGAACACGATCCGCCTGATCGAGGACGACCTCGCCGACGCCGACGCGGCGCCGATCAAGCTCCCCGCCTCCGGCCGCGCCGGCCCGGAGAAGCCCCAACCCAAGTCGGGCTACCTCTTCGTCGCGCTCAAGAAGTACGAGACCGCCGACGGCCCCAAGGACTACGGCTCGGACACCGACGGCGAGGAGTCGCCCTACGGCGCGGTGCACAACCTCGACCAGTTCGCGTTCGCCGCCTACCCGGCGGAGCCCGGCAAGTCCGGCAAGCTGACGTTCCTCGTCACGCAGGACGCGCTGATCTGGAAGAAGGACACGGGCGGCAAGGCGCCGGAGACCTGCCCCGCCGATCCCGTCAAGGCGGGCTGGGAGAAGGCCCGGTAGGCCCCGCCTACCTCAGCCGCTTTTCGATCCGCAGCTGCCCGTTGCCGACCCCGTACTCGACGCCGGCGACGAGCAGCTCGGGGGGGGACGCCCCGGGGACCAGCGCGATGCCGCCCCCGAGGCCCGTGACCGACGACACCACCCCGTTGGTGCCGAAGGGGATCACCAGCGTCCCGTCGTCGAGCCTCCGCTTCTCGATCCGCAGCTCGCCGAACTGGGAGTACATCCCGAAGCCGTACAGGTAGTCCGCGTCCATCGCGATTCCCGCCGGCGTGTCGAGGAGCGAGGTCCGGTCCGTGACCACGTAACCACCCGACCCGAAGGCCCCGACCAGCATCCCGTCCGCCCGGCTGCGCTTCTCCACTCGCCAATGGGAGTCCGCGCCGGAGTCCCCCGCCTCGTACAGCAGCAGCAGGTACTGTCCCGACGGATCCGGAACGACGGACACCGCCCGGTCGACATCGGCCGTCGGGTCCGAGGAGAGGATCCCGTCGCCGTCGAATCCGATCACCGGGTCCCCGGTCGCCAGCTCCCGCTTCTCGATCCGGGCGGCGTTGAAGCCCTGGTCGCCGAACAGGTAAAGGTACGCGCCGTCGGTCGCCACGGCGCGGATCCGCTCGGCCGTCCCGGTGAAGTTCTCCTGGAGCACGCCGCCGGCGGCGAACCCGGCGTCCAGCGCGCCCGTCGCGGCGTCGCGCTTCTCGAGCCGCCACTGCCCGATGCCGTCCGAGAAGTCGCCGCCGCCCGCGTAGAGCGCGCCGCCCTCGACCGCGAGGGCAAAGACCGGGTCGTAGCCGACCGAGGGGTCCGAGATCACGACGCCGTCGCCGTCGAAGGCGGCGACCAGGGCCCCGGTCTCGAGATCCCGCTTCTCGAGCCGCCAGCGCCCGCCCCCCGTCGTGTCGTCGCCCGCGACGTAGACCGCCGTCGCGTCGATGGCGATCGCGACGACCGCCTCGTTCCCGGCCGAGGGGTCCACCTGGACGACGCCGTCGCCGTCGAAGGCGGCGACCAGGGCCCCGGACGACACCTCGCGCTTCTCGATCCGCCACTGGCGGTTCGCGGGCGACGCGTCGTAACCCCCGAGGTAGACGTACTGGCCCGCGGCGTCGATCGCGAGGCAGGTGTAGCCGTCGGTCGCGACGGACGCGTCGAGTTCGACGACCCCGTCGCCGTCGAAGGCCGCGACGAGCGACCCGTCGCCCGACGCGGGAGTGGGGCCGGCGGGGACGACGTTGTTGATGATCGTGTCCCCCTCGTCGCCGCAGGCCGGCAGGAGCAGGGAGACGGCGAGGAGCAGGACGACGCGGCGCAGCGGCATGGTTCCCTCCGGGTGCATGATCTCGATCGGCAGTCTACCCGACCGGCTCGATGCAGGCGGGCGTGTCGTTCCGCGGCGAGTTGACGAGCTTCGACACCGCCACGGCCTTCAGGCCGTCGCCGGGCCGGGAGGCCAGCAGCGGCAGCAGGTCCTTCGGCTCCCGCGGCTCGGGATCCAGCCACGCGTCCCAGGCCTTCTCGCCGAGGATCACCGGCATGCGGTCGTGGATCGGCGACATGAACTCGTCCGCCGCCGTCGTGATGATCGTGCAGGACTTGATCTCGTCCCCCTCCGGCGGCCGCCAGTGCTCCCAGAGCCCCGCGAACGCGAAGGGCAGCCCGGACCGCAGCGTGATCAGCATCGGGGTCTTCGACGCGCCGTCGCGCCGCCACTCGAAGAAGCCGTCCGCGAGCACGAGGCAGCGCCGCTTCCTCAGCGCCGTGCGGAAGCTCGGCTTCTCCGCGAGCGTCTCCGCGCGGGCGTTGATCATGCGGTTTCCGATCGCGGGGTCCTTCGCCCAGCTCGGGATCAGGCCCCAGCGGTGGAACTCCAGCGCCCGCGGCGTCACGTTGGGCACGACCGCGACGTCCTGCGTCGGCGCGACGTTGTAGCGCCGTTTGACGATCTTCCCCGCGAGGTCGAGGCCGAAGACCTTCGCGAGGAGCTGGATGTTCGCCGTGAGCACGAAGCGTCCGCACATGCGGCCAGTATAAGTGCCGCCGGACGGCACGGCACCGTGCCAAGCTGGAGTCGATGAGCGACGGCGCGAAGCGGCCGCTGGCCGCGATGGAGCGGATCGCCGGAGATCTCGTCGCGCGGCTGCAGGAGTCGTGCGAGCGGATCGAGATCGCCGGCAGCATCCGGCGGAGGCGGCCCGTCGTCGGGGACATCGAGATCGTGGCCATCCCCCGGTTTCGGCGGGTCGAGGGGCCCGCGCAGCTCGGGCTCTTCGGGCCGGTGAAGCAGCCCGCGACGCGGGTGAACCTGCTCTGGGAGTCGCTGGACCGCCTGAAGCCGGCCTACCGCCTGCGCGGGGATCGCTACCGCCGCTTCGGGTGGATGGACGCCGAGGTGGACCTCTTCACCTGCGAGGCGGGCAACTGGGGCTGGATCTTCCTGCACCGGACGGGCCCGGCGAGGCTGCGCGACCGCGTCGGCCTGCTCCTCGCGCGCAACGGGACGCCGGCGGTGGACGGGTGGATCCACGACGCGCGGCGCGATCCGCCGCGGCGCCTGCCCACGCCGGAGGAGGAGGACGTGTTCGGGCTCGTGGACCTGCCCTTCGTGGCGCCGGAGCGGAGGGAGGAGGCCTAGAAATCGATCCCGGCCCCGAGGAGCAGGGCGACGCCCCAATAGGCGTAGGGGTCCAAGGTGCCGTGGTCGGGGTTGATCCGGCCGCGGGAGAGCGCGATCGAGGGCCCGATCCAGAAGTTCCGGTGCACCGGGAAGCGCCACGCGGCCCCCGCGCGGCCGCCCCAGCCGTCCCCCTCGAGGTCCATCGCCCCCGGCGCGTTGAACGTCGTGCTCGCCCAGCCGGCCTCGAGCGACAGGACCAGGTCCTTCCCGGGTCGATAGCGGAGCAGGGCGAAGGCCTCCGACACGCTGGCGCCCTGGGAGGGATCCCCCAGGTCGCCCGACTCGATCGTGAAGCCCCCGAGGCGCAGGCCGATCCCCCAGGTCCCCAGCCAGAGCCCGGCGTGGAAGTCCATCGCGAAGGTCCAGTCGCGCTCCGCCCCGGGCGCGTCGAGCCGGATCCAGGCCGTGCCCAGCGCGACCTCTGCCCAGGCGTCGGGCGGGGCCTCCGGATCCTGGGGTGGAAGCGCGAGGAGCAGGGCCAGCGCGAGGGACGGGGTCACCGGGGCCCATTGTACCCCTGCGGAAACCCGCCCGTCCGTCCGATATAGGCCGGTAGCCCGGGATGTCCCCGGGCCCGGAACCAGGGAGGATAGGGATGAGGAAATCGATCTTGGCGGTCACGGCGGTCCTGCTCTCGGGCGGCGCGTTCGCCGCCTGGGCGCTCGACCTCGCGCAGGACGCCGCCATCGTCCACGTGAACTCGGCCGACGCGAAGTACCGCGACATCATCCCGGGCGCCTCGAAGGCGGCGCTCTGGGGCGACGACGCGAAGGGGCCCTACGGGTCCTTCACGAAGCTCGCGCCGGGCATGAAGAACCCGGTCCACACCCACACGAGCGACGTGCACCTCGTGGTCATCAAGGGCGCCTACCTCTACGGGGCGACCGACAAGGAGGAGAAGCGCGCGGGCCCCGGCGAGTACGTCTTCATCAAGGGCGGCACGCCGCATTGGAGCGGCTCGGACGCCAAGGAGGGCGCGCTCTTCTACGAGGAGTCGCCGGGCAAGTTCGACCTCGTGCCCGTCGAGTCCAAGTAGCGATCCCGTCCAAAAAGAAAGCCCCCCCGGTTTCCCGGGGGGGCTTTTTCAATTCCAGGACTTAGCGGCCCTTGTCCTTCTTGTCCTTCTTGTCGTCCTTGTCCCCCTTGTCGCCCTTGTCCTTGTCGTCCTTCTTGGGCGGATCCTTCTTGGGGGGGTCCTTCTTCGGCGGATCCTGCTTGGGCGGATCCTTCTTCGGGGGGTCCTGGCGCGGCGGATCCTTCTTGGGGGGATCCTGGCGCGGCGGGTCCTTCTTCGGGGGATCCTGGTGGTCCGGCCGGTCGGGCCGGTCCGGGCGGTCAGGCCGGTCGGGGCGATCCGGACGGTCGGGACGGTCCGGGCGATCGGGGCGGTCCGGCCGGTCGGGCCGATCCGGGTGGTCGGGCCGGTCCGGCCTCGGCTGCTTGAAGTGGTTCGAGTTCCCGTAGTATCGCACGTAGTCCACGTGGTGGTCGCAGTGGTGCGTGCACACGTGGCCCGCGCTGCCGTGGACGTAGCTGGGCCAGACCCAGATCCCGCGGTAGTAAACGTGACCGCAGCCCGGCCGGTGCACGTGGCCCTGGAGCAGGTACCAGGACCCGTTGTACCAGTAGTGCCCGCAGCCGTCGTAGTGGCTGCAGCTGTGCCCGTGGTACACCACGTCGTGCGGGCCGTCGTCGTGCACCCTCGCGACGATGCAGCCCGTCCCGAAGGCGACCAGGGCGGCCAGCCCCAAGCTCGAAATCGCTCGAATCATGAGTGTTCCTCCGTGCAGATGATACGCCTTTTGCCCGGATTTGCCGCCCCGGATCTGCAGAAGCCCCCTCTGGAATCGCCCCCCCCCTTCGGGTATCCTCTCCGTCCATCCAACCCCCCATTCCTAAAGGAGGAACCGTGAACAAGGCTTGGATTTCGATGGTCCTCGTCGGCGCCGTCATGATCTGCGCCGGCACCTCCGCGACCGGCCTGGACGCCGCCGCGGCTCCCAAGGGCTTCACGTACGACGCCTGGGAGTCCTGGAACGCGTTCGCCGAGGGCTCGTCCGTGACCCTCGAGACGACCTCCGACTTCGGCGGCAACAAGTCCGTCATGAAGACGACGACGACGCTGAAGAAGAAGGAGGCGGAGAAGATCACCGTCACCGACGAGATGGAGGTCGCCGGCAACAAGATGCCCGGCACCGACCGCGTCATCGAGAAGCCGAAGGGCGCCCCGGCCGCCGGCGACTGCCCCGCGTGCAAGAAGCCCGCGAAGGACCACAAGGCCCCCGAGGTCAAGGAGAGCGAGGCCAAGGCCAAGGTCGGCGACCAGGAGCTGACCGTCGCCCAGATCGCCTCCACGGTCTTCGACTGCTCCGGCAAGGAGACCATGACCACGGTCGCCCAGTACTCCAAGGACGTCCCGGGCTGGATCGTGCGCATGGAGGCCAAGATGGCCCAGGGCTCGACCACCCAGGTCGCCACGGGCTTCACCAAGAAGTAGCCCGATCCCGTCGACGCCTTCGGAGGGCCCCCGCGAGGGGGCCCTTCTTTTTTTCCCCGCAACTTCCCCCGGGCCCCTCGGTTACACGCTCGACGGACGCGAAAGGAGCAACCGATGAACCCCGTGCTGATCAGCGGACTGATGATCCTCGCGATGGCGGCCCAGGCCTCGGCCCAGGACGGCGGCAAGCACCGCCACCGCGGCCCCATGAAGCAGCGGATCCTCAAGCGCTTCGACAAGGACGGGGACGGCAAGCTGGACGAGAAGGAGCGCGGCGCCGCGAAGGAGGCCCTCGACAAGCGCCGCGAGGAGGCGAAGAAGAGGGTCCTCGAGAAGTTCGACGCCGACAAGGACGGGAAGCTCGACGACAAGGAGAAGGAGGCCGCCAAGGCCGCCGCCAAGGAACGCCGCGAGGCCCACCGCAAGCAGCTCCTCGAGAAGTTCGACGCCGACAAGGACGGGAAGCTCGACGAGAAGGAGCGCGAGGCCGCCAAGGCCGCCGCGAAGAAGAAGCACGCCGAGTTGCTCGAGAAGTTCGACGCCAACAAGGACGGGAAGCTCGACGAGGCCGAGCGCAAGGCCGCCCGCGAGGCCCACGAAAAAGAGAAGCAGCCCGAGAAGAAGTAACCAGGATCCCAGGACGCCCCGGGCCCGCGCCCGGGGCGTTTTCTTTTCGCCGGGCGGCGGGTTATCCTCGATCCGTGCCCGGCCCCTCCCGCCCCTACGAGCCCGACCCCGGCCCCTCCGACCCGGCCGCCCTGGCCCGGGAACGGCTCCTCGGCGGCGCCTCGCGGGCGGTCGTCGCCCGCCTGCTCCAGGGCCGGGGACTCGCCCCCGAGGAGGCGAGGCGCCTGGTCGACTCGGTGCACCTCGACCTCGCCCGGGAAGAGCTTCCGGCCCGCCTCCGCGCCTCCGGCCGCCGGCAGGTCCTGCTCTCGCTCATCCCCATCTCGGCGGGCGGGGCGGTGCTGGGCATCAGCCTCGTCGCCGGGAGGATCGCGGGGGCGACGATCTACGCGGTGCTGGTCCTCGTGGCGGGACTCGCCGAGCTGGGCTGGGGCCTCAGCCGTTTCGAGGCCGCCCGGTCCGCGGAGCGCGGCGAGCGCCTGAAGATCGGGCCGGCTGAAGACGAGGCCGACTAGCCCTTCCCCCTCGCCAGCTGCCCGCAGGCCGCCGCGATGTCCGCGCCCAGCGAGTAGCGCGTCGTCACCCGCCGGCCACGCCGCTTGAGCTCCCGCGAGAACGCCTCGATCCGCGCCCGGGGGCTCGCCTCGAGCTCCACCCCCTCCACGGGGTTGTACGGGATCAGGTTGACGTGCACGTCCAGCCCGTCCACCCAGGCCGCCAGCGCCTCGAGGTCCTCGTCCCCGTCGTTCTCCCCCGCCAGGAGCAGCACCTCGATCATCACCGGCCGCCCCGTGCGCCGCGCCACCTCCTCCACGGCCGAGCGCAGGTCGCCCAGCGGGGTCCGCCGCGCCGGCGGCACGAGCCGCTCCCGCACCTCCGGCCGCGCCGCGTGCAGGCTCAGGGCCTGCCCCACCCGCGGGTGCGCCTTGGCCAACCTCCGCATCCCCTCCGGCACCCCGACCGTCGAGACGAGGATCCGCCGCCCGTCGACGTGGAACCCGTCGCCCGCCTGCAGCCGCCCCAGCGCCTCGTGAAGCGCCTCCTCGTTGTGCAGCGGCTCGCCCATCCCCATGAACACCAAGTTCTTGGGTCGCCGTCCTTCGGGGCGCAACAGCCCGCCCGCCTGGACGACCTGGTCGAGAACCTCCCCCGCCGAGAGGTTCCGCGCCAGTCCCATCCTCCCCGTCGCGCAGAAGACGCAGGCCGCCGCGCATCCCGCCTGCGACGACAGGCAGAGCGTCGTCCGCCCCGTCGCGATCCGCAGGATGACCGTCTCGATCCGCCGCCCGTCCCGGGTCCGGAAGAGCAGTTTCGAGGCCCCGTCGCGCGTCGAATCGGCCCGCCGCTCGAGCTCCAGCGGATGCGCCTCCCGGAACCGCCCCCGCACGGCCTCCGGCAGCAGCGCCAGCGCCTCCTCGAGGGGCCGGAAGCGCTTCAGGAAGGCGTTCGCGAAGCGCCGCCGCCGCGTGGCGTCGACCCCCAGCCCCGCCCAGGAGGCGGGATCGTGGACGCTCGCCGGAACCGTCATGGGGGACATGATAGCTGCTGGCCCTGCGGCCCCCCCGTTGCTATCTTCGACCCTCCCAACGAGGAACCCCACCATGGCTCGTGACCGCGTCCGCCTGCCCGAAGGAGTCCGCCCCGTCGCCTACCGCCTCCGCATCGAGCCCGACCTCGAGAAGCTCGTCTACTCGGGCCGGGTCGAGATCGACGTGGTCCTCAAGAAGCCCTCGAAGGTCGTCGAGCTCAACGTGCTCGACCTGGCCATCGGCGCGGCGACCATCGACGGCGCGCACGCGACGGCCACGCTGGACCCCAAGGCGGAGCGCCTCCTGCTGGCCGTCCCCAAGCCCGTGAAGGGCAAGGCGACGATCGCGATCTCCTACACCGGCGTCATCAGCGAGAAGATGCGCGGCTTCTACCGCAGCCGCTACACCCGCGCCGACGGCCGCCAGGCCTGGCTCGGCACGACGCAGTTCGAGGCCACCAGCGCCCGCCGCGCCTTCCCCTGCTTCGACGAGCCCGCGCTCAAGGCGACCTACGAGGTCACGATCCGCGTCCCCGAGGGCCGCACCGCCGTCTCCAACATGCCCGTCGCCCGCCGGGACGGCGACCTCGTCACCTTCGCCCCCACGCCCGTCATGTCCACCTACCTGCTCTACTGGGGCGTCGGCGAGTTCGAGCACCTCGAGGGCCGCACCAAGGACGGCGTCCCCGTCCGCGTCTACACGCCCCCGGGCCGCAAGGAGCTCGGGCGCTTCGCGCTCGACACCGCGATCCGCGGCCTCGCCTGGTTCGACCGCTACTACGGCATCCCCTACAGGAAGTCCGTGCCCAAGTGCGACCTCCTCGCGATCCCCGACTTCGAGGCCGGCGCGATGGAGAACTGGGGCGCGATCACCTTCCGCGAGACCGCGCTCTACATCGACGAGAAGAAGTCCTCGATCCCGCAGAAGCGCCGCGTCGCGGAGGTCGTCCTCCACGAGCTCGCCCACCAGTGGTTCGGCAACCTCGTCAGCCCCGAGTGGTGGAGCTACCTCTGGCTCAACGAGAGCTTCGCCACCTACATGGCCTTCAAGGCGACCGACGCCCTCTTCCCCGAGTGGAAGATCTGGGAGGACTACGTCGCCTCGACCACCTCCGGCGGCCTCGCGCTCGACAGCCTGCGCAGCTCGCACCCCGTCGAGGTCCCCGTCTCGAACCCCGACCAGGTCGACCAGATCTTCGACGCGATCTCCTACAACAAGGGAGGCTCCGTCCTGCGCCAGCTCGAGCTGGCCGTCGGCGTCGAGCCCTTCCGCCGCGGCATCGCGAAGTACCTCAAGAAGTTCTCCTACGACGTCGCCCGCAGCGACGACCTCTGGTCCGCGATCGGCAAGGGCGTCCCGAAGATGATGGACGGCTGGACGCGCCGCACCGGCCTGCCCGTCGTCCTCGCGACGCGGGACGGGAAGCGCTACCGCCTCAAGCAGGAGCGCTTCTTCCTCGACCGCGACCCCGGGAAGCCCGGCAAGGACGCGACGACCTGGACCCTGCCGCTGCCGATGGTCGGCCCCGGCGGGAAGCGCTCGCACGGCTGGCTGAAGACGCGCCAGGGGGCCGTCCCCGCGGCGCCCGGCACCAAGCTCAACGCCGGCCAGTCCGGCTTCTACCTCGTGCAGTACGACGAGGCGACGTGGAAGGAGCTCGCGGCGGCCCTGCCGAAATACTCGGCCCTCGACCGCTACGGCCTGCAGAGCGACGCCTACTCGCTGGTCCGCGCGGGCTACCTCTCGGTGCCCGCCTACCTCGGCCTGGCCGCGGCCTACCGCGACGAGGAGAACCCCCACGTCTGGGGTGGCCTCTCCGCGGGCCTGCGGGCCCTGGCCGACATCTACGTCGGCGACCCCCGCGTCCCGAAGCTGCTCGAGTTCGGCCAGCGCCTCGTCGCGCCGGTCCTCGCGAAGGTCGGCTGGGAGGAGAAGGCCGGCGAGTCCTCCGAGCGCCAGCTCCTGCGCATGACGGCGCTCTCCGCGGGCATGTACTTCGGAGAGCCCGGGGTGGTCGCCGAGGTGAAGCGGCGGTTCGAGGCCGCGCGGCGGGACCCCTCGACCGTCTCCCCGAACCTCCAGGGCGTCGTCTTCGGCGGCGCGGCCCGCCACGGCGGCGACGAGGTCTTCGACCAGCTCGTCGCCCTCTACGAGTCGTCCGACCTGCCCGAGGTGAAGATGCGGCTGCTCGGCGCGACGGGCGCGTTCCGGCGCGAGGCGCCCCTGCGCCGCGCCGTGGAGTACACCCTGCTCTCCGGCAAGGTCCGGGCCCAGGACGCGATGTACGTGTTCTCGGGCGTGCCCATCGAGGCCAAGCCCGCCGCCTGGGCGCTCGCCAAGGAGCACTGGGCGACCCTCGACGGCCGCTACGGGAAGTCCGGCATGATCGGCCGCTTCGTGTCGCTGGCCGCCTCGGCGATCCCGAGCGAGGACCACGCGAAGGACGTCGAGGCGTTCTTCAAGGCCCACCCGGCGCCGTTCGCGACGGAGGTCATCAAGCAGACGCTCGAGGGGATCCGCGCCCGGGCCAAGTTCCGCGACCGCAACGCCGACGCGCTGAAGAGCTACTTCGGGTAGCTCACCTCAGCCAGGCCGCGGGCTCGTGGAAGGCCTCGGTGATGGCCCTCCAGAGCGTGGAGATCGCGTCGGGCGCGCTCCCCGCCGCGATGCGGACGCGGCGCTCGCCGATCCGCTCCAGGCCCGGCGCGGCGACGAGCATCCGGTCGGCCATGTCGCGGCGGTGCACCTCGAGCTCGGCCACGACCGGCGGCTTCACGGCGTAGGGCTTGAACGCCCCCTCCTTCGCCCGTCTCACCGCCTTGCGCGCCGCCTGCACGAGCAGCGGGCCCGTCGCCTTCGGCCCCCAGCACTCCGCCAGGGTCGGCCCGAGCACGCGCTTCACGATCGCGACCTCGACGTCGCCGAGGTCCGCCTTCGCCTCGCGGGCGACGTCGTCGCCGCCGCAGACGAGCCCGACCGGGACGCCCTGGGCGCCGAGGAGCAGCGCGTCGAGCGCCGTCTCGCCCATGGCCTTCCCGTTCACGGCGATCTCGTGGACGATCGCCCCGGCCCAGGTGTGGGAGAGCAGCCCGCCGGGCGTGCCCGCGCGGCTGTGGAATCCCACGAAGGCGCCGAGCGCGAAGCTCTTGTCGAGCGCCGCGACCTGGCAGTGCGGCTTCTGGTGCCACTGCCCGGGCCCCTTCACGAGCCGCGCGGCCGGGTGCAGCGACTCGAGCAGCACGTGCCGCATCGTCGCGTGGCCCTCGGAGACGACGACCTCGGTGACGCCCTCGGCCACCGCGCCCTCGACGACGGCGTTCACGTCGCCGGTGAGCAGGCGGCAGGCCTCCGCGTGCGGCGGCCCGCCCTCGGCGAGCAGCTGGTCGCGGTGGACAACGCCGGTCGCCCCTTCCATGTCGGCCACGATGTAGAGCTTCACGCGCCCTCCCGGAGGAATTCCACGATCGCGATCAACCCGTCGCGCGCCGTGTAGCGCACGAGCACCCGCCCCTCGTCCCGCCGCCCGTCCGAGCGCCGCGTCCGCCACCAGCGCTCGTCGTCCACCGCGTGGGGCTCGGCCACGAGGCGGGACTCCACCCGCGCCCCCGGGGCGTACTCCGCGAAGAGCGGGGCGTAGCGCGCCCGGAAGGCCTCAAGGCCCTGCAGCGTCACCGCGCCGTCCGCGTCGAGCACCTTCACCCCGGGGTGGTAGCACGCGCAGAACGCGTCGAGGTCGGCCGCGTTGTAGGCCGCCAGCTGGGCGTCCGCGAGGTCCCGGCAGGTCCTGGGGGGCACGGGGCCCAGTCTAGCGGATTCGCGCGATTTTCCCGATCACCCGCGGGACCGCGTCGTCTATTCGGGTGAGCGGGATCCGATCCAAGGAGCAGAACGTGACGAGACTCCAGAGCGCCCTCGCGGTCGTCCTCGTCCTCGCCGCGCCCTCCGTCGCCTCCGCGGGACACGTCGAGAGCGACGTCCTGCGCACCGGCGACGTCAAGACCTGGTGGAAGAACAACCGGGAGGCCGTCCTCGCGGGCTTCCGCAGCGAGTCCCCGAAGGCCGGCCTCGACGAGTCCCTGGCCCGGAACCCGAACCTGCGCGCCAACTACCTCTGGGCCGCCTACGGCGCGGTCGTCAGCCCGCCCGCCGAGGCCAAGGCCGCGACCTGGGCCAACGACTCGCTCTGGAGGGCCGAGATCGCGGCCGTGGTCAAGCGCTACGAGCTGCTCACCCGCGACTACCAGCGCCGGACCGGCCACTACGTCGGCCTCGGCGCCGCCGAGTTCCGGGCCGCCGTCTCCGAGGCCCTCTCCGACAAGAAGTCGCGCGAGCGCCTCGTGCCGTTCTTCGAGCGCGCCGACGTGAAGGACGCCATCCACGCCCAGCTCCGCGCCTACGACCGCTCGATGGACCCCCGCCGCAACTCGGAGAAGGCCGTCGTGGACCTCTCGATGCTCCTCGTCCTGCTCGACATGAAGAACAAGGCCTTCTTCATGAACGGCTACTCGAACGACTCGATCAACCGCGGCGCCGACTACGCGGGGATCTACTCGAACTTCACGTGGACCGAGGGGAACATCCAGGCGACGCGCGACGACATCGAGAAGGTCCTCGTCGAGATCGGCAAGCCCGCGCTGCCGACGATGGTCGAGGTCTGGAAGGACTACCGCGAGGTGGCCAAGGACAAGGACGCGATGACGCTCGGGCTGTCGTCCCTGGCCCGCGAGTTCAACTGGTCCACCAAGGACACGCGCTTCCCCACGCCGACGCACCGGGCCTTCAAGCAGGACTTCGTGCAGGTCGCCGCGGCCGTGGCGCCGGGAACGACGCCGTTCGAGGGCCTGAGCTCGCCCGCGCCGAAGCCCGTGCCCCCGCCGAAGCCCGAGGCTCCGCCGGTGCCCGTCGGGACCCCCCGGGAGACCCAGTAGCTTGGAACGCCGCGCCCTGCTGTTCCTCGCGGGCGGCGGGGCCGTCGTGCTGGCCGGGGGCGGGCTCCTCCTGAAGTTCCGGGGGTCCGCCCCCGCCGGCCCGGCGCTCAAGCGCTTCGGACCCCGCGACGCCGCCTGGCTGGCCGCCCTCAGCGTCGCCATCGTCGACCGCGACCACTCCGCCGCCTACGAGGACGGGCTCGACGCCGACCTCCTCGAGTTCGCGAAGGCCGCCCTCGCCACCCTCCCCGCCCGGCCCCCGGAGGACGCGCTCGCCCGGGCCCGGGAGCTCGAGGCCGCGCTCGCCGGCGGCAACGAGCTGCTCCGGAAGTTCATCCTCCAGTTCGCCGAGTCCGTGCAGAAGTCGCACTACGCGACGACCGAGGGCCTCGCCTCGATCGGGTACTCCGGCCCGCCCCAGCCCCGGGGCTACCCCGGGTACGAGGCCGCCCCGTGACGGACGTCGTCGTCGTCGGATCCGGCGCCGGCGGCGGCGTCGTGGCCTCCGAGCTCGCGCTCGCGGGCGCCGAGGTCGTCCTGCTCGAGAAGGGTCCCTGGATCGATCTCGCGAAGGACTCGCCGCTCTCCCGGACGGCCTTCGAGGACGCGCCGCACCCGCTGGAGCCCAAGGAGGCCTCGTACGTCGCCGACGATCCCGAGGCGATCGGCGACATCCCCCTCCTCCGCTCCCTCTCGCGCGGACGGGCGGTGAACCCGAGCGGGCGCCGGCTCCCGGCCCGCGTGACCCTGGTGAACGGCGTCGGCGGCGCCACCCTCCGCTACCAGGGCGTGGCCCGGCGCCTGCCCCTGCAGGGCTGGCCGGTGGGCGACCTCGGCCCCTGGTACGACCGGGCCGAGCGCGCGCTCGACGTCGGCCGATTCCCGCCCAGCCATCTCGCCAAGCGGATCGCGCCCGCCTTCGCCCGCAAGGGCTGGACCCTCGAGCCCGCGCCGCTCGCGCTGCTGCGCGGGGCCCGCGGGGACCGCGCCGCCTGCGTGACCTGCGGCGGCTGCACCTACGGCTGCCCCACGGGCGCGAAATCGAGCGTCGACCACGCCTGGATCCGGCCCGCCGTCGCGGGCGGCAAGTTGAAGGTCGTCCCCTCGGCCGCCGCGTTCCGCGTCGAGGCCGACGGCGTGCGCTACCACGACGCCGCCGGCGCGGAACAGAGGGTCGCCGCGCGATACGTCGTCGTCTCGGCGGGCGCGCTCGAGACGCCGCGGCTCCTCCTGAACTCCGGGTTCGGCGGGCCCGTCGGCCGGGGCGTCACCTCGTCGCTCTACGTCTCGCTCACGGTGCTCGGGCGCGAACGCCTCGGCTCGCACCGCGGGCCCCCGATGGACGGGCTCTGCCGCGACTTCGAGGACCGGGGCTTCATCGTCGGCGTCTCGCAGAGCGTCGTGAACCTGCTCGGGCCGATGGCCTACGCGCGGCGGCTCGCGCCCGTCGCGGGGCACCTCGAGTGGATGCGCCGGCACTTCGGCGACGCGATCGGCCTCGTCTCCGCGGGCGGCGCGAAGGTCCAGGACGACAACGCGGTGAGCCTTTCGACCGAGACCGACCGGCGCGGCGTCCCGAAGGCGAAGCTCCGCCTGCGCCTCCACCGCGAGGACGTGGACCGGATGCTCGAGATGCGCGCGGCGCTCGACGCCGTCGCGGGCGGGATCGACGGGACCGTGGAGGAGGTCTTCACGTCCTACGACCGCTCGCCCGGGGGCGCCGAACTGCGCGGCGGCTGCCGGATGGGGACGGACCCCGCGACGAGCGTGGTGGACCCCGACCTCCGGGTGCACGGACGCGACAACGTGTTCGTGGTGGACGCGAGCGTCTTCCCCGACGCGCAGTCCGGAAACCCCTCGCTGACGATCAGCGCGCTGGCCATCCGGGCCGCCGACCACATCCGCCGGCTGCTCTGATCAGCGGCTCGACGCGAGCAGCCAGGCGTCGCGCACGGCCTGCTTCAGGGCCGCGGCCCCGACCTTGCGGAGATCCACGAACGTGCAGCCCTGCCGCCCCCAGGCCCCATTGGCGGCCGAGAAGGCGTCCGGCCACTCCGCGATGCAGATGCGCTGCTGCTCCGGCGAGAGGCGCACCATGGCGCGCGGCTCGGGCGGCTTCGGGATCGACGCGAAGATGCGGCCCTCCACCCGGAAGTCCGGGTGGGCCAGGTGGGAGCCCTCCGTGGCCCCCGGGCAGGCGAGCGCGAGCTTCCGGAACGCGGCCAGGGTCACCGCGGCCTCCTTCCCACCACGTCCACGACGGCCGGGGCGATGAGCAGCGACCCGGGGTCCCTCGCGGCGGCCAGCCAGCGGCGGCGCAGGCTCCGGGCCTTCGCGGGCGTGAAGGGCCGGAAGGCCGCCATGCGGTCGAGCACGCCGAGGAAGTACGTCGTCATCCAGTCCCACTCCGGCGAGCCGGGCCGTCCGTGCTTGATCGTCGGGACGCACTCGACGACCTCGAGGCCCGCCTTCCGGTAGAGCGCGGGCAGCCGGCCCGCGATGCTCGCGTCGCCGCCCTGCGAGGCGAAGAAGGCCCGGTCCGCCGCGAGGAAGTCGCCCCACTCCGGCGCCCGCGGGATCATCCCGAGCGTCTCCCGGTGGTAGTCCTGGATCGCGAGCCGTCCGCCGGGGCGCAGCGCCCGCGCGAGCTTCCGGACGTGCGCCGCGGGATCGGGCAGGAAGAGAAAGACCCAGCGCGCGAAGACGAGGTCGTACCGGCCGCGCGGCAGGTCGGCGTCGAGCAGGTCGCAGTTCCAGATCCGGGCGCCGGGCTCGCGCAGGCCCTCCGCGAAGACGGCGGAGCGCTCCACGGCGTCGATCGGCCCGCCGGCCCGGCGGCGCAACTCGCGGTGCAGCGAGCCCCGGCCCGGGCCGACCTCGAGGATGCGCCAGCCGCGGCGGACGCCGAGGCGGTCGAAGAGCGCGCGGGAGACGGGATCCCAGAGCCGGCCCTGGGTGTCGAGGCGGGCGGCCTCGCGCCGGGAGTCCCCGAGCAGGTAGCGGTACCGGGCCATGCCGGATGATACCTTGGAAAGCCGTGACCGACGCGAGACGGAAGCTCGTCGACCTCCTGCGGCTCGCCTATTCCGGCGAGCTCGCGGCGGCCCTCGCCTACCGCGGGCACGCGGCCTCGGTGCGCGATCCCGTCGAGCGCGACGAGATCCGCCGCATCGAGGAGCAGGAGCTGGACCACCGGCGCCGGGTCGGCGCGCGGCTCGCCGAGCTCGGGGCCCGCCCCTCGCGCCGGCTGGAGCTCAAGGCCCGGCTGATCGGCCGCTTCCTCCAGGGCTGGTGCCACGTGGGCGGCCGCTTCACGCCCATGTACGGCGCGGCCCGGCTCGAGAGCGGCAACATCGTCGAGTACGTCAACGCCGCCCGCCTCGCCTCGGAGGCGGGGCTGGAGGGGATGATCGACGACCTCCTCGAGATGGCCGAGGTCGAGTGGGACCACGAGGCCTACTTCCGCGGCAAGGCCTCCGCCCACCGGCTCTGGCGCTGGTTCCCGCACTGGACGCCGCCCGCCCCGCGCGAGACGATCCGCGGGACCTTCCGTCCCGCCAGCGTTAGACTGGAGTCATGATGCGACTCCTCGCCGCCCTCCTGCTCGTCCTCCTCGTCCAGGACCCGGACCCCCGCCTCGGGAAGCTCCTCGACCGGCTCCGCGGCGACGATCTCGCCGACCGCGACGCCGCCCAGGCGGAGCTCGCGGACTACCTCGACGACGACGCCAAGGCGGAGGCGGCGAAGCGGGCCGCGGCGAAGGAGCCCGGCGAGGTCGCGGCGCGCATCGCGAAGGCGCTCGAGTCGCTGCCCGTCAACAAGGCCCTGAAGCTCCTGGCGACCGGCGACGAATCCGGCTTGCCGGCCCTGCTCGACGGCGGGGACCCGGCCCAGGAGCGAGTCGAGAAGCTGCTCAAGGCCTCCGCGGGCCAGCCCGAGGTCGAGCGCGCGTGCCGCTCCGTGCTCGCGAGGATCACGTGGGCCTGGCATCCGGCGGACGGCAAGGTGCGGGTCGGATTCCGCACCCGGAACGGGACCGCCGCCCACGGCGGGAGCTTCGCCCTCGAGGTCAAGGTGGTCAACGAGTCCGCCGCGCACAAGGTCTTCGGGAATTCGACCTGGCACATGCACGTCCAGTTCTCCCCCAAGGCGCGGATGACCGACTCGGCGGGGCTGGACCACGACGTCGAGCTGAAGCTCGACACGAAGCCCCTGCCGAGCGAGTGCGACGGGAACTGCGAGGTGAAACTCGCCGCGGGCAAGACGGCCATCCTGAAGGGGACGGTCGAGACCCGGCGGCGGGGCGCCAAGCTCTTCCTCGACCCGGGCGTCTACCGCCTCCAGGTCCACCTCGAGATGGAGTCCCTCATGGAGGACGAGCCCGCGTCGATCCCCCTCGAGATCCTCGGCAAGAAGTAGGCCTACGGGATCCAGCGGACCGCGTCGAGCACCGGCGAGCCCTTCCCGTCCGACGCGAACGTCGCCCGGTACTGGATCCACTCGTGCGACCTCGGCGCCCCGGGCTTCAGCGGGGGCTCGGCGGCCTCGATCCCCCAGGGCGCGTCCGCGAGCCCCTCGGCCGTCGAGGCCGTCCGGACCGCGAGCGTGAGCTTCTGCCCGGCGCCGCGGCGCGCGTCCCAGGCCAGCTGCGTGCCCCCGGCGACCTTGCGCGGCGGCGAGAGCAGCGTCCCGGCCAGGTGCGCCTCCGACGCGTAGCACTTCCCCTCGGAGCCCGCGCCCACGAAGAGCCGCCCGCCGTGCACGATCACGGAGCCGCGGCGGATCGTCCAGCCGAGCGCCGCCTTCCGGGAGAAGAGGACCTTGGGGACCGCGACGTCCGTCTCCTTCTTCCACGACTTCCCGTCCGCGGACGCGTAGACGTGGCCGTCGTCCTGCAGTGCGTGCACCGTCGTCCCGTCGCTCCAGGCCTTGAGGTACCCGGGCGCCGAGGACGTCCAGGCCCGCCCGTCGTAGCGGTAGACGCAGACCGGGTTGACGGCGAGCAGCGAGCCCTTGAAGGCGAGCAACTGGCTGTCGCCGACGAAGGCCCTCTCGCCCTTCTTCGTCGGCAGGTCCACGGGGACCTTCACCCACTCCTTCCCCGTCCAGCGGATCAGGTCCTCGCCCCGCCGGTTCGCGTACAGCGCGTCCTTGAAGACGACGAGGTCCTGGATCCGGCCCGCCTCGACGTCCCGGAAGGACTCGGTCCACGTCCGCCCGTCGTCCGCCGTGACGAAGATCCGGCCGACGCCGGCCGCGGCCCGCGGGTCCTTCATGATCTCCTCGCGCGTGGTCGGCCGCCACGACCCCGCCCACCAGGTCTTCCCCTCGTGAACGGCGACGTCCATCCCGTGGATCATGACCTCGGGGATCTTCCCGAGCTCGCCCCAGGTCTTCCCGTCCCAGGTGCCGACCGTGGAGGTCGCGCCCGAGAAGCACGCGTAGAACAGCCGGTCGCCCGCGACGCGCAGGTTGAGGATCATCGCGCCGTCGACCCGCTTGAGGAGCTTCCAGGCGCCCGCGACCGGGTCGAACTCGCAGATGTCGGTGCCGCTGGAGTAGCCGGAGTGCGCGGTGGGGCCGGTGCCCCCGAGCTGGAAGCAGACGGCCGCGAGGAGGCGGCCGCGGAAGACGACGAAGTCGGCGACGACGTCGTGCTCCGACAGGTCCTGGGCGCCGCCGAGCCGGCCGTACTCCCCGGAGAGCAGCGCCGCGCCCCCGGCCGTCCCGACCCGCTTCGCCGCGAAGCCCGACCCGGAGAAGTCGCGGTCCTCCCACGACGGCGGCTCGGGGTCCTGCAGCAGGACCAGCGCGGCCGCGGCCACGAGCACGGATTTCATGCTATCCAGACGCTCCCCCGGGGACGGATCCACTCCTATAATCCCACCATACCCACAGGAGGCACCCGATGGCCACGCTCGAGGAGAAGCGCGAGATCAAGAAGGCGGTCGACGGCTGGATCCCGACCCTGACCAAGGAGCTCGGCGAGCTCTCGGGCGGCGGGAAGATGGGCTTCGAGGTGGACTGGGCGACCTTCGAGGGCGACCTCAAGGCGATGAACTGGCTCGAGTTCAACGGCCCCCAGCAGGTGGTCAACGCGTTCCGCATGATCGGCACGGACGACCTCGGCAAGGAGGCGCTCCGCGAGGCCGTGAAGAAGGTCGTGCTCAAGAACGCCAAGGACGAGAAGGACAAGAAGCTCGCGATGGACGCCGGCGTGCTCACGGTCACGTGCGCGTTCGCCCAGAGCCCCGGCGGGCGCTTCACCCACGACCAGATCAGGGACTTCCTGGTCTCGAAGCTGTAGCGGGCACCGCGCTCTCGAGGTAGCGGATCACGTCCTCGGCGGAGTAGGAATCGCCCTCCGGGGGGAGGATGCGCCCCAGGCCCAGGAGGTCGTCGCCCGACGTGAGGATCGGGGGCTCCGGCCGGCCGTCCTTGCGGACCTGGCCCAGTCCCGCGGCCGCGAGCAGCCCGTTGCAGAGGCACTTCCGGTCCGCCGACTCCGCGGGATCGCCGCCCTTGCGGGCCCAGGCGTCCTCCGGCTCCGCCGGGCAGCGGAAGCCCAGGCCGCCGTCCGGCTTGCGGTAGGCCGAGCGGAGGTAGCCGAGGTCGCAGACCCGCTCCCGGGCCTCGAAGACCCCGGGCTCGGAGAGCGTCCCCTCGAGCCGCGCGACCTTGAACGGGAACCCGGTCGGCGAGGCCTTGGGATCGGTGAAGACGTCCGCGTTCCCCGCGCGGACCCGGGCGACGAGCGCGGCCTTGATCTCCGGGAGCAGGCCCGACTCGCGGCAGAGCGCGAACGCGGTCCCGACCTGGATGCCCTCGGCGCCGAGCTCCAGCGCCTCGCGGAGCTTCGCGGGCTCGGCCCGGCCGCCGGCGAGCCAGAACGGCAGCCCCAGCTTCTTCAGCGCGGCGAGGTCGACCTCGTCCTTGGGCCCGTACTTGGGCTCGCCGCGCGGGTTGAGCGAGAGCGGCCCCCGGGGCGGCGCGTTGTGCCCGCCCGCCGTGGGCCCCTCGACGATGAACCCGTCCACGCGGCCGGTCCCGTGCCGGACCAGCGACATCGCGAGCACGTTGGAGGCGACGATCGGCAGGAAGCGCGGCCGCTTCAGCGGCGCGAGCCGCACGCCGAGCACGTCCACGGGCCGGAAGCGCACCGGGTGGCCGGCCGGGTCGCCCTCGACGGGCAGCTGGATCTCCGCGTCGGCGTGGACCGCGAGGCGGTCGAGCGCGCCGGGGATGTCGCGCGGGATGCCCGCGCCCATGATCACGACGTCCACGCCCGCCAGCATCGCGCCGTAGAGCGCGGGCAGCGTCGGGAGCGTCATCTTGGTCAGCAGGTTCATGCCGACCAGGCCGTCGTGGCCCTCGCGGGCGAGGCGGATCTCGGCGAAGCTCGCGGCGACGCCGAGCTCGTCGAGCTCGCGGTTGGGCGTCCCGTCGTGGAACGGCAGGCGCCGGTAGGCCTCCGCGGGCGCGCGGCCGCCCTCGCGGAAGTACCGGTCGAGGACGCGCCGGGCCAGGGCCGGGACCGGGAAGGCCTCGAGGGCGCGGCGGATCCGGCCGCCGGGGTCGCCGTCCTGGAGGCGGCGGAAGGTGATCAGGTCGATGCCGGCCCCGGAGACCACGCCGAGGTGGCCGAGCCGCGAGACGGCGCGCGCGAGCGCCCAGCCGGAGACCGCGATTCCCATTCCGCCCTGGATGATGCGGATGGGGCGGGGAGACGGACTCATTCCTCAACATGGTAATGCATTACGGGCGGGCACGCCAGCCTCGCCGCCGTGCTACCCTTGCGGCCATGGTGCTGCGCGTCGTGGAGGGCGACCTGCTCGACCAGCCGGTCGAGGCGATCGTGAACCCCTGGAACCGGAACCTGCTCCCGTGGTGGCTGCTGATCCCGGCCGGCGTGTCGGGCGCGATCAAGCGGCGCGCGGGGTCGGCGCCGTTCCGCGAGCTGCGGAAGCACGGCCTGATCCCGCTGGGCGGCGCCGTGGCCACGTCGGCGGGCCGGCTCCCCTTCAAGGCGATCGTGCACGTCGCGGGGATCGACCTGCTGTGGCGGGCCTCCGAGCGCTCGATCCGCGGCTCGGCGCGCTCCGCGCTGCGGGTCGCGGCGGAGCTCGGCCTGCGCTCGCTGGCCTTCCCCCTCCTCGGCGCGGGCGTGGGCTCCTTCGGCCCCGCGGAGGCCGAGCGGATCCTCCGGGAGGAGATCGAGGCCGCGGCCCCCGCCCTCGACGTGACGATCGTCCGCTTCCGGGGGTAGAATCCCCGCCATGAAGCCACGCCTCGCGCTCCTCGTCCTCGCCCCCGTGCTCCTCTGCGCCGGCATGTGCGGCTCGGTGCTCCGCGGCCACCATCCCGCGGACTGGCCGATCGGGCCCGAGCACGACTTCGTGCGGCGCTTCGGAACGATCGAGGTCGGGGCGGGCTGGCTGATCCGCCGGGACGGCTCCGCCATCCTCCTGCGCCTCTCGAACAGCGGCCCGGAGCCGCTGCGCGTCGACGGCATCGACCTGGAGACCGGCGGCCGCCGCATCCCCTGGGACGGGACGGTCGACCCGGTGCCGCCGGGCGGACGGAGCTCGCTGCACCCGCGCTGGACCCCGGAGGTCCACGACGCCCGCTGCGCGGTCATCCTCCGCACGAGCGCCGGCGAGCTGCGGATCGACCTCGTCGAACCCCCCTAGAAGTTGTACGCCGCTGTTCCCGGCGGGTAGAATCTCCCTCCCATGACCACCCCCGAGGACGATCCCGGAGTCCGGCGGAAGCTCGAGGACCAGATCAAGTCGGTCGGCCGCGAGGTCCGCCCCGAGGACATCAAGAAGAACATCAAGGTCCTCCGCAAGGACGACCTGATGGCGATCCTCGAGACCCTGATCAAGCAGTTCAAGGGCCTCGAGCACGGCGACCTGATCGCCAAGATCGCCGAGTTCCAGATCAAGCTCGGGCAGGCCGACGACAAGAACCAGCGCCTCTCCTCGGACAACGAGGGCCTCCGCGCCCTCGGGAACGACCTCAAGGCCAGGCTCCAGGCCTCCGAGCAGCTCGCGGCCTCCCTCGAGCGCGAGCGCGACGCCGCCGCCGGGAAGGCCGCCGACCTCGAGTCCCGCCTCGCGGCCGCCGACGCCGAGCTCGCCAAGGTGCGGGCGCGGATCCGCGACCTCGAGGGCCGGGCCGACCTCTCCACCGAGGAGGCCAAGGCGCTGCAGCTCCGCCTCTCGGAAGCCGAGCGCGAGGCCGGGGACCTGAAGCGCCGGCTGGGCGAGGTGGAGTCGGCCCGGGCCGCCGCCGACGCGGAGCTGGCCGCGGCCCGCAAGCAGATCGCCGCGCTCGAGTCGGGCGCCGCCGACCGCGACGGGAAGCTCGGCGCGCTGGGCGCGGAGCTGGCGGACGCGACGCGGGAGAAGGACGCCCTGGCGGTGAAGCTCGCCGCGGCGCTGGAACAGATCGCGAAGCTCGAGGAGCAGGCGGCCGCGCAGGCGGCGGCCCTCCAGGACCGCGACGGCCGGATCGGCGTGCTCGAGGGCGAACTCTCGTCGGCGACCCGCGAGCGGGACGCCCTGTCGAAGCGACTCGACGAGGCCCTGGCGCGGATCTCGAAGCTCGAGGACGCCGAGCGGGAGCTGTCGGCCGGCCTCGCCGACCGGGACGAGAAGCTCGCCGCCCTCGACGCGACGCTGGGCGGGGCCAAGTCCGCCCAGGACGAGCTCGACCGCATGGTCCAGGAGCGCGACGGCCGGATCTCCGGGCTCGAGAAGGAGCTGGCCGCCCTGAAGGCGGCGCTCGCCGAGCGCGACGCGCAGGTCGCGGCCCTCTCCAAGGAGCTCGAGTCCGCGCGCGGCTCGCTGGCCGCGCAGGAGGCCCTCAACCGCAGCGCCCAGGCGAAGCTCGCCGACGCCCACGCGCGGATCGGGGGCCTCGAGCAGCAGCTGGCGGCCGCGAAGGAGGAGAGCTCGACGCGGGCCGCGAGGATCGCGGAGCTGGAGTCGCAGGCGGCCGCGCTGTCGTCGAAGCTGGACGGGGCGGCCTCGAAGATCGGCGCCCTGGAGGCGCAGCTGGGCGCGGCGCAGCAGCAGGCCGCGGAGCGCCTGGGCCGCATCGGGGAGCTGGAGGCCCAGGGCCGGGAGCTGCAGGCGAAGCTCGCGGCGGCGGAGCAGAAGCTCGCCGCGGTGCAGGCCCAGCTCGACGAGTCCAACAAGAAGATCGGGGCCGCGGAGTCGCGGGCCACGGACGCCGAAACGGCCCGGGAGAAGGCGGAGCGGGAGGCGCGGGAGCAGCTCGCGCGGGCCGCGAAGACCGTCGAGGAGTCGCGCCAGCAGCGGGACGCCGCCTTCGGACAGCTCAACGAGCTCAAGGCGCGGATCAGCTCGCTCGAGGCCGAGATCAAGAAGCTCAAGGAGAACTTCGCGAAGGAGCTCGCGGGGCTCAAGGAGCGGGTGCTCCAGCTCGAGGTCGGCCTGGACCACTTCTCGCTCGTCGAGGACTTCGACTGGACCGCCGCCGCGACGAAGGCCTCCGCCGCGAAGGCCGGGGGCATCGCCCGGGAGCTCGAGGAGTACCGCGCCCGGCACGACGCCCTCGTCGCCCGCATGAACAAGCTCGACGCCCCCGTGGGCGTCGTCGTGGAACTCAACGGCGTCCTCGAGACGGGCCGGGCCCTCCGGCGCCGGCTCGACGAGAAGCCGTCGTAAGGAGGCGCGATGTCCGACAACGTCCCCGGGCCCGACGACCCGACCTTCCTCCGCGACGAGCAGGACCCCGCCGCCGGCGGCGCCGAGCGCCCCGCGGAGGTCGGCGACGCGATGGCCGAGATCCACAAGCGCGGCCAGCTCAAGGGCAAGGAGGAGATCAAGGGGAAGATCCGCGTCCTCTCGCGCAAGGACCTCGAGGAGATCATCGCGGGCCTGCTGAAGAAGTACGGCTCGCTCTCGAACCAGGACCTCATCGCCCAGCTCGGCGCGCTGGAGATGCAGTCGAACCAGGACCGGCAGAAGCACGAGCGGGAGCTCGAGGCGCTCCGGGCCCAGGCCGAGGCGTCGATCGCGCAGGCCCGGGCGGAGGGGAACGACGCGCTGGAGGCGCTGCGCCGCGAGCACGAGGCCGCGCTGGCCGCGGCCCGCGAGGCGGCCCTCGCGGAGGTGCGGGAGCGGATCGTGGAGCTCGAGCGGCTGCTCGAGACCGAGCGGGCCCGCACGGGCGAGCTCGAGGCCCGGATCGCGGCCCTCGAGGCCGAGCTGGACAAGGTGCGCTCGGAGCTCGCGATCGCGCGGAAGGCCATCGACACGGACGACAAGCGGACGCGCGAGCAGCTCATGAAGCGGATCGCGGAGCTCGAGGCGCGGGTCTTCGAGCTCGAGATGGCCCTGGACTACTTCAGCCTCGAGGAGGAGTTCGACTTCGACCGCTTCACCGCCGAGGCGGAGGCCCTGGCCGGACGGCTGCAGGGGGCCGCGGGCGAGGAGGCGCTGCGGATCTACTCCCGCGCGAAGGAGATCCAGGCCGCGGGGACGGCCGACCACGCGAAGTTCCAGGCCCTGCTGGCGAAGATGTACGAGCAGAAGGGCTCGATCGGGGTGGTCGTGGACCTCGCGAAGCTGCTCAAGCGCTGCGAGGCGGCGGCGGCCCGCTCGGGCGACGTCGCCTTCGCGACGGGCGGCGGGAAGTAGGCCGCTCCTGGCCGGCCACCTCGAGGCCATCGGGATCGGCGTCGCGGAGCCCGGGGACCTGGACCGGCTCTGCTCGGAGCTGGCTCGGGACGCGGAGGAGCTGGGCCGCTCCGCGGCGGCCGTGCACTCCGCCTGGCGCGATCCCAGCGGCGCCGCCCTGCTCTTCCACGGCGGAGACTCCTCCATCGACTGCCTGACCCCGTGGTACGAGGACCCGGACCGCCCCGCGCCGCCCTGGCGCGTGCGCATCGCGGGCCCCACCGCGGACCCCGGGTGCCGGCACTGCGGCGGCGCCGACGTGGACCTGCTCGACGAGGACGGATCGCTGCTGACCCGGGCGGGCGTGCAGTTCGCGCTCTACGCGCCCTGGGAGGAGCGGCTCGCGGACTTCGGCGAGGGCCGGCTCGACGTCGTCGCCTTCGCGGAGCAGGCCGGCTTCCATCGCACGCCCGCGGAGTTCCGCCTGGCGCTGGACTTCCTCGGCTGGGCCGAGGGGCCGGGCCTCGCGGACCGCGCCTTCATGCCGACGGGGATGTTCGGCCCGCTCGAGGACGGCGGGATGACGCGCCGGGCGACGGCGCTCTTCACGGGCGAGGTGCGGCGGGTCGTGCGGCGGGCGAACCGCCGGACCGGCTCGGAGTTCTGGTCGCTCGTCGTGGAGTCCTACCCGGGCCCGCTGGCGGTGGTCAGCTCGATCTCGGTGAACCGCCCGCCCGCCGTGGGCGACCAGGCCCTCGTCTCCGCCTGGCTCGTCGGCCGCCCCTCGGGCCCCTGGTGGCCGGGCTAGGGGCCCGGCTCCACGTCGATCACGACCAGCTCCGGCGGACAGAGGAAGCGGAGCCTCGGGGCCAGGCCCCGCTCCATCCCGATCCCCCGCGAGACGACGAGGGTCCGTCCCCCCTCGAGCGCCGTGACGCCGGAGGCCCAGGACCGGGGGACCGTCGAGAGCGTCACGAGCGGACCGATCCACGGCAACTGGACCTGGCCGCCGTGGGTATGGCCGGCGAGCAGCAGGTCGGCGTCGATCCGTCCCCGGGCGTAATCCGGGCCGTGGCCCAGGACGACGTGGAATCCCGGGGCGCGGGACACGACCAGGGCGGGGTCAAAGGAGTCCTGCAGCGACAGGGCCGTCACCGAGACGTCGCCGAAGGCGAGGGTCGCCGTCGCGGACGTGCACTCCACCGGGAGCCCGGCGAAGATCCCCCGCCAGCCGGGCGAGTCGGTGTTCCCCTCGACGGCCACGACGCCGCGGGCGGCCCGGAACCCCTCCTCGAGCAGCACGGCCCGGTACGCGCTCCGGAGGCGGGACATTTTCCGGTCGTCCCCCTCCTGCAGGTGGTCGCCGGCGATGAGGACCAGGTCGGGCTTCTCGGCCAGCACCCGGCGGACGACCTCCCGCTCGCGGGTCCCGACGTGATCGGTCTGGACGTCGGCCACGAGCACGAGGCGCAGCGGCGCCTTCACGCGGGGGGAACGGATCCGGAGCGTCGTGACCTCGAGGCGGGAGGGCTCGACCAGGAACGCGTCCGCGCCCACCGCGATCAGGAGCGCCGCCCCGGCGATCGCGGCCCCCGCCACCCGCCGGGAGTCCCGCCAGTGCAGGACCGCGACCGCGACGAGGAGCAGCGGACCGTGCGCGAACAGGGCCCATGACAGGAGCAAAACCGATCCGAAGAGGTGGCGCCCCAGCAGCGCCGAGGCGACGAGGACACCAAGCCCCCACGCGGGCGCCGCGATGACCAGGTCCGCCGCCCGGTGCCGCCGCGCGAGGAGGCGGAGCAGGAGGATTTCGGCGCCCAGGAGGGCGAGGTTGAACGGGAGGGCGAACAGCCAGTGCACGGAACCGAGGATAACCTATCCCAGCCTCGCCTCGAGGTCCGCGACGTCCTTCAGCCAGGCCTCCAGGTCGGGGGACTGCGCCCAGAGGTCGCGCAGCTCGGAGGCCAGGCGGATCAGCGCGACGGCCGCGCGGGCCTGGTTCTCGATGGGCGAGCCGGGCGGCATGCGCTGGCGGATCAACCAGGTCCCGAGCCCCGGCGGGAAGTCGCGGGGCGGCTTCCCCCGGCGGGCCGCCAGCACCTCCGCCGCCGCGAGCGCCACGCAGCAGTCCCGGAGCCCCGGGTGCGTCCCGTCCGGCGCCTCCGCGACCGGCGCCAGCGCCTCGCCGACCGCGTCCCAGCCGCGGGAGCCGTCCGACAGCTCCCCCGCCCAGTCCAGCGCGTCGTCGTTGTGGAACGACCCCGTCGCCCAGGCCCCCACGCCTAGTCCTCCTCGAGGAAGATCTCGTCGCCGGCGATCAGGCCCGCCAGCGCCGCCTGGATCTCGTCCGCGGAGGGCTCGCGCTCGAAGTAGATGTAGCGGTACAGCGTCCGCTCGCTCTCGACGACCAGTTCGTCGCCGTGCTTCAGCTCGGTCGATCCGCCCACCTGCCGCCCCTGGTGCGTCAGCGTCACCTTCGACGGCGCCGCCGTCACCCGGCGCGCGGTGAAGCGCAGCCCGGACAGCGCGAAGCGCAGCGTCAGCGGCAGCTCCGGCGTCCCCGTCGCGGCCCGCCTCATCAGCCCCGCGTGCAGGTCGCGCAGGTAGTGCCGCGTGTCGAGGTTGTTGTCCTTGAAGTAGCGCAGCTGGTGCGCGCCCCAGCGGGCCAGCGAGAACCACCACGCCAGGAGCAGCAGCAGCACGAGCCCGCCCACCAGCCAGGGCAGGAGCTTCGCGAAGATCTTCGCCGCCTTGTCCGGGTAGCGGACCTTCACGGCGACCTCGTGGTCGAACGCGAGCCCCGCCACCGTCCCCTTGAAGCGCACCGTGCCCGCCCGCTCCGGCAGCTCCGCCCCGCCCTTCGCGTCGACCACGAGCCGGAACTCCAGGCGGCCCGGCTCCCAGGCCACCGCCACCGGGAAGGCCAGCGACTTGCCCCCCTGCTCGAAGACCAGCGAGCCCTCGCCCGACGCGGACTCCGTCGTCGCGGCGACCTGGGCCCCCTCGTCCTTGCGCACGTCGAAGAGCAGCACGAGGTCGGCGCCCGCCCGGGCGGCCTCGCGGTACTTCAGGTCGAGCACGACCTCGCGCGCGGGCTCCAGCTTCTCCCCCGCCTTCGCGAAGACGCCGAACGCGCGCTTCTTGATCGCCAGCCTCGGCGCGTCGCCGGGCTTCACCTCCCAGCCGGCGCCCGACTCGACGAGGATCTCCCACGAGCCCGACGCGTCGGCCGGAAGGTCCACGACGTGGCCCTTCGTGGCCGGGTCCGGCCTCACGGGGAGGGTCTCCTCCTTGCCGTCGTGCCGCACGCGCACGCCGCCCGGGGCCCCGGCCTCGCCGCGGACCAGGATGCGGACCGGCTCGCGCTCGAAGGCCTCGGACTTGGAGAACGACGCCGTGTACGCGCGCGCCTTCACCTCGACCGAGGACTGCGGCACCGGCCGCAGCAGGTACGCCGGGTTCTCCTCGGGAACGAGCTCGTGCACGCCCGACGCGGCCGTCTTGAGCCGCCCTTCCCAGTGCGTGCGGGTCCACGCGACCTCGACCCGCTCGATCGTCCCGTCGGGCCGCTTCACGGGCACGGACTTCAGCAGCCCGCGCTGCTCCTCGCCGATCGGGTACGTCGGCCGGACCTGCAGCGTCACGGGCTCGCCCAGCCAGACCGGCGCCTTGCCGGAGGTGAACGACGCCAGGAAGCTGTGCAGGACCTGCGCCTTCAGCGCCACGGGCCCCGCCGCGAACGTCACGGGCTGGAACGAGCCGTCGGGGACGCCGCGGAACGTGACGAGGAGCTCGTACTCGCCCGGGACCTCCGTCGCCATCTCGAACTTCGCGACGCCCTCGCGCTCGAAGCGGAGGTCGTGGAGGCGGCCGACGCCCGCGGGGCCCTTCACCTGGACCTGGGCCGAGAGATCCGCGAGGAACGCGGGCTCCGCGACGGGCTTCCCGCCGACCTCGACGCGGGCCTCGACGGCGATCTTCTCCCCGGCGGCGATCGTCGGCTTGCTGAGCAGCTTCGCGGACGCGGCGTGGCCGAACTCGGCCCAGGCGACCGCCTCGACCTCGGGCCCGCCGCCCTCGATCTCCACCGCGTAGTCGCCGGCGGGCACGTCGCGCAGGTGCAGGACCTGGTAGGGCCCGTCCCCGACGACCTCGGCGCGGCCGGCGCCCTTCCACGTCGCCTTGAGCTTCGCGTCCTTGTCCTTGAACGAGTAGGCGAGCACGCGCGTCGCCGTCGCGCCCTCGTAGACGTGCACGGGGACCGTGGTCTTCCCGCGCGCGTAGCCATAGAAGCCGCTGCGGCCCGGCCGCAGCAGCGGGCTGGTCCCGATCAGGGGGACGAGGAGGTCCTTCAGGGGGGTCGCCGTGAGGTTGCCGATGCGAGCCCCGTCGCCGACGACGTCCTGGATGCGCTTGTTGCCCTCGGGGTCCTTCGCGAGCGAGATACCGCTCATCGTGACGGCGCTGCCGCTGGCCTTCACGAAGTTGGGGCGGGTCTCCGTGCGGAAGATCTCGCCGGCCGCCTGGTTGATCGTGTCGACGTCGGCGCCGCCGAACTTCTTCTCGGCGAGCTCCTTGTACTCCGGCCGGACCTTGTCGGGCTCGAGGACGTCGAAGTCGCCGTCGGTCACGACGACGATCCACCACGGGTTCTTCGACGCGCCGCGGCCTTCCGCGATGCGCGAGAGGCCCTCCTTGAAGGCGACGTTGACGTCGCTGGCCTGGCCGAAGACCTTGACGCCCGCGAGGGCCGCCCCGAAGGAGGCGCGGAACTCGTCGGCCTTGCCGGGCGCGGGGATCGGCGTCAGCGGGAACGCGACGACCTTCTTCTCCTGCGTCTCGTACCAGCCCGCGAACTGGACCACGGCCACGCGGTCTCCCGCCCGGCCCTGGAGGAAGTCCGCGGCGGCGCGGAGGAGGTCGCGGCCCCGCCCGTCCGGGTCGCTCTGGGCGATGCTGTTCGAGGAGTCGAGGACGAAGACGACGTCGACGCCCTCTTCCTGCGGGGCGGGCGCGCCGAGGGCGGCGGCACCGAGGAGGGCGAGGACGGCCAGCGTGCGGGCGGTCATGTCGTGCTTACTCCGGCTTGTACTCGACGGTCACGGGGATCTCGGTGGTCCAGCGGCGGGCCCCGTCCGAGACGACGAGGGACAGCTTCCCGGCGTAGGTCCCGGGGGCGAGGTCGTTGGAGATCGACACGCGGTACTTCGCGGCGTAGGTCCCCTTCGGCGCGAGGGACTTGCCGTCCCAGCCCGCCGTCGCGGGCTTCACCTGCTGGCGGAACGTCGCGTCGATCTTGCCGCCCTTGCCGTCCGACAGCTCGGCGCAGGCGAAGGCGACGGCCGAGGCGCGGGGGAACTCGACGTCGAAGCTGAACTCGGCCTCCGACCAGCCGCTCTTCTTCGCGGTGATCGCGAGGGCCTTGGTGCCGGGGACGATGGTCGGGACGGCCTCGCCGACGACCAGCGTGTAGGGGATGGACCGGGGCGGCGCGCTCTCGCCCGCGACCCCGACCTTCACCGCGCCGCGGTACTCGCCTCCCGCGGCGTCCGCGGGCACCGTGCCCACGAGGAAGCGCTTCCCGCCCTCCTCCACGAGCTTCACGGGGACCGTGCCCGAGGCGCCGGCCGCGTCGCCGACCGTGACCTCGAGGGCCCCGCCCGACGCGTCGAGCGGCAGCGGGATGCGGAACTCCTTGCCCTGGGCCACGTTCACGGGGGGCAGCGAGTCGGGCGCGGTGACGCCGAGGATCTTCCACTTCACGGAGACGGGCGCGGAGGTCACCGGGTTGCCGCCGGCCTGGACGCCGCTCACGCGGACGCTCTCGGCGAAGGTCCCGGCCGCGGCGGCCGAGGCGGTCACCCGGACCCTGGCGGTCTCGCCGGGGCCGAGGCGCAGCGTCGCGGGCGTCGCGACGACCTTGTCGCTGCTGGGCACGACGCTGAGCTCGGCGCCGGCCGTGCCCTTCATCGCGATGGTGATCTCGCCGGAGGGGCCCTCCGCGCCGGACCAGCGCGTGCCGAGGTCGAGGGCCTCGGGCGTGACGGCGAGGGTGACGGGGCGCCGCCCCGGGTTGAATCGGATCGTCGCGCGCTTCTCGTGGGTCCAGGAGCCGCCGGCGCCGTCGTCGAGCGTGAAGCGGACGACGGCCTGGGCGAGGCCCTTGGCGCCGGGCGCCGCGAGGCGGCCGGTGAAGCGGACGGGGTTGTCGCCGGTCTTGGCCAGGTCGAGCTCGCCGATCGGGCGGCCGTCCTCGGCCTGGAGGATGACCTTGCCGCGGCCGCCCTGGCGGACTCGCTCGAGGACCTGCTCGTTGCCCGCGACGCGGAGCGAGACCTCGACGTCCTCGCCCTCGTAGTACTCGGCGGCCGGGAAGCCGTCGTCCAGCTCGAGGCTGAAGTCGGGCTGGTAGAGGATCATGCCGAGGCGGGCCGAGCCGTCCACGACGCCGGCCTCCCAGGTGCCGGGCGCGGGGCGGTCCACGTGGAGGGCCTCGAGGTCGCCGGCCGGGTCGACCTGCGTCGGGTACTTGTAGACGGACTCCTCGGCCGCGGGATCGACGACGGCGCCGTCGCGCGACAGGCGCCCGAAGGTCGAGAGGCGCTTGCCGGAATCCTGGGGCCGGGGCGCGGCCTTGGTCATCACGAACGCGAGGCGCCGCACTCCGCCCTCGACCGGGAAGGGCCGGAGGCCGCCGTCGACGGTCACGAGGCCGTAGACCTGCGTGAGGATGCGCGTGAAGGCGGTGACGAGGTCCTCGGCGGTGGGCGTCGGGTAGTACGCGCCCTCGGTGCGCAGCGCGATCTCCTTGAGGAGCGCGGACTCCTGGGCCTCCTTGCCGAGGCCGATGCAGTGGACCTTCCAGCCGTTCTTGATGAAGGGGACGAGCGCCGCGAGCACGCTGGCGCGGTCGCCGCCGACGGTGTTCTCGCCGTCGGTGAGGAAGATCGCGACGGCGTCGCGGGGGGCCTTGGCCCGGGCGAGCATGGAGCCGGCGAGCGTGAGGGCGGCCGTGTAGTTCGTCTTGCCGAGGTAGTCGATGCCCGCGAGGCGCTTCTGGTGCGCGACGCGGTCCTCCTTCGTCGCGAGGGCCGCGAGCTTCGAGTTGGCCACGGCGTCGTCGCCGAAGGCGACGGTGCCGACGTTGTCGCGGGACGAGGCGAGGGCGACGGCGAGCTGGGAGCCCTGCTCGCGGAAGCGGCGCGGGTCGGTGTCGCGCATGGACAGCGACGCGTCGACGATGAGGACGACGGTGCGGCCCTCGGCGTCGAGGCGGCCGACGAGGTCGTCGGAGGGCGCGGGGCCCGGGCCGGGGCGGTCCCCGTTCTTCGGCGGCTGGCAACCCAGGAGCGCGGCCAGGGCGAGGACGACGGCGGTTCGGCGCATGTTCATTCTCCGGAGCTGATGGCCACGACGGCCTTCTGGATGCAGACGCCCTCGCGGTTGAGGAAGCCCCGCTGGAGGACCTGGAGGATCGTGTTGCGGGCCTCCTTCGAGGAGACCTTGCGGCGGTCGTACTTGGAGGGCGAGTAGCTCTCGTCGAAGGTCTGGCCGAGCGGGACGAGGATCTCGGTGAGGCCGGACTTCGCGAGGAGGGCCAGCACGCGCTTGGCCCCCTCGCCGCCGGTCCAGGCCTCGAAGGGGGTGGCCTCGTTGAGGGCGTAGCGGAGGAGCACGGTGCGCTTCTCGTCGTCGGCCGTGGCGGCCTCCTCGGCGTAGCGGGCGACCTGCTTGACGGCGGCGGCGGCCCGGGCGCGGCGCTCGGCGGGGAGGCGGGCGGAGCCGAGCTCGAGGGCGAGCCGGTGCAGCTCCTGGGAGGCCGGGTTGGAGGCGGGCGCGGGGGGCCGGGGCTCGGCGGGCGCGGTCGCGCCCCGCGAGGCGAGCACGGCGGCGCCCTTGGAGCGGAGCGCGCGCAGCGCGGCCGAGGGGCCCGCGTCGCCGGTCCACGCGGCGTGGGCGACGAGGGCGTCGAGGCGGTCGAGGGCGGAGGCGACGGTCTTGACGAGGCGCTCGCCGGCGCGGTCGGCCTCGGGGAGGGCCTTCCAGATGTCGGGGCCGCGCTCGAGGAAGGCGTAGTCCTCGGGGTCGAAGGGCCAGGGGCCCTGGGCGAGGAGCTGGTGGACGCCCGCGAGGGCCTTGAAGAACTCCTCCTCGGGGCGGCCGGCGGAGGGCTCGGGCTTCGGCGCCGGGTCGGCGGGCTTCGGCGGGTCGCCCGCGGGGGCGGCGGCCGGCGCGGCGGCCGGGAGCGCCTCGAGGGCGGCGGCGAGCTCGCGGAGCAGCGCGGCGAGCGCCGGGCGGGCGGCCTCCGGGGTCGGGGCGGCCGCGGCCTCGGCGGCCTTGGCGGCGACGGCGGCCAGGGCCGCCTTGAACGCGTCGGGCTGGGTCATGCGCGTCGTCCGGAAAAGGCCGCGGCGGCCAAGGGCCACGAAGGACGCTCCGTGTCCCCGGGCCGCCGCGGCCGGACCGGTCCCGATGGGGTTCCTAGAAGATTCCGGAGAACGGATTGTCCTCGGGCTTCATGAGCGACTTCTCGACCACGAGCGGGAACTGCTGCCCCGTCTGGAGGTTCGTCGCGAGGATCTCGCGGGTCGGCAGCAGCTCGAGCTTGATCCGGAACTGGCCCGCGTGGGGGTCGGCGACGGCCGCGGAGTCCACCGGCGCGTTCCCGCAGGCGTTGCGGAAGTCGACGTAGCCGATGTACTGGGGCTTGGCGCCGTCCTTGTGGTCCACGTAGATCGGCAGCTCGGTGATCTCCGGGTGGATCAGGAAGTTCGTGCGCTCGTCGACGGTCACGGTGGAGCCGACGGCGGCGCCGCGGTCGAACACGGGCCAGAAGCCGGTGTCCCAGCCGACGAGGCCGAGGTCCTTGTGGTACACGCCCAGGGCGTAGGGCAGCTTGTCGAGGAAGCCCACGGGCTCGTAGCTGATGAGGCCGCCCTTGCCGAAGGCCTTGCGGAGGAAGTACTCCTCGCAGGCGCCGGCCGCGACGGAGGTCTTGGCCGTGCCGCGGTCGAAGATCACGCTGGCCGCGTCGACCCGGAAGATCTCCAGGATCTTGCGCTGGGTGATCGGCAGGTTCGAGGAGTTGCCGAGGAGGAGGATGCGGAGGTTCTGGGAGTCCTCGGTCTGCGCGGGGCCCTTGCGGGACACGGCGATGCCGCCCTTCGGCTTCGCGTGGGAGTTCATGTAGAGCTTGTAGGCCTTCTGGACGCACTCGGTGAGCCGGGGCTCGATGACGCGCTCCAGGTCGGCCAGCTCGAGGGAGATCTCGTTGAAGGCGACGGCGTCGATGCCGCCGTATTTCGCGGCCTTGCGGAGGACGCCCTCGACGCGGCAGGGCCGGCCCTCGGCCTGGGAGAGGCGGACCTTGAGCACGTCGGCCTCGTTCCAGAGCTCGAGGAAGAGCTTGCGGGCGACGTCCTCCTTGAACGGGTCCTTGTCCTCGTAGAGGGCGTAGCGGGTGGGCAGGAGGGTCTCGACGGCGGCCTCGAGGACCTTGGCGCGCTTCTCGACCTGGTCGCGGGGCTGGGTGCGGTCGGCCGCGGCCACGGTCTCCGCGACGGACTTGCCGGTCTCGACGACCTTGAGGAGGACCGCCTTCTCGGCGATCACGGTCTGGACGGCGGCCTCGAAGACGTTCTTGTTCTCGCGGTTGACGATGGACTCGAGCTCGGGATCGACGTCCTCGACCACGGCGGCGACCTGGGCCTCCACCTTGGGGGCGTCGATGACGAACATGTCGTCGTCCTTCTTCTTCGCCCCGAGCGAGGACCAGATGTCGTCGGCGGCGTTCTTGGCCTTCTTGGCCTCGGCGGCCTTCCGGTCCTCGATCTCCTTGATGCGGCGCTCGGCCAGGGCCAGGGCGGCGCGGTTCTTGAGGATCCGGAAGACCTCGAGGGTGACGTTGTCGCCGCCGAGGAAGGCGTCGCCGCTGAGGCCCTTGAGCTCCGTGCGGATCTGGACGCGGCCGGAGAGCTCGGGCGGGCGGGAGATCTTCACGTCGACCAGCGAGATGTCCGTCGTGCCGCCGCCGAAGTCGTAGGAGAGGAGCTCGTAGGTCTTCTCGGTGACGTTGAACTTCCGGAACTCGTCGAGGAGGACCGTGTAGATGTAGTTGAACGCGCCGGCGTTCGCCTCGTCGAGGTTGAGGACGATGTCCTCGTCCTTGAGCTCGGTTCCGCGGGCCGCGAAGGCCTTCTTGAAGGCGCGCTGGATGGCCTCCTTGCGGTCGCGGGAGAACATGGGCGGGTAGGTCGCCACGACGTGCTGGACCTTCTGGCCGAGCTCGTCCTCGGCGCGCTCGACGAGGTCGCGGATGATGAAGCTCGCGAGCTCCTCGATGTGCCACTCCTGCTTGTGGCCGGGCTTGGAGCCGCCGAGCTTGTCGAGCATGACGAAGCTCTTGTCCTGGCCCAGGAGGCGCTTGGCGGAGATCAGGTACGAGTAGGTCGCGCCCGAGTTCTCCTTGATGTCGTACTTCGCCTCGGTGCCGATCGAGTAGCGGGGGCTGATCGGGTCGGAGACGTCGTGGAAGAAGATGAGCGAGGGGATCTCGCCCGAGCTCTTGGCGCGCTCGAGGGCCTTCGTGGCGCGGGAGTCGCCGCCGCGGAACGCGTAGCAGGAGTTCGTCGTCCCGAAGTCCACGGCGAAGACGCCGCGGAAGGGCGGGATCTCGTCGACGATCTCGGGGATCGTGACGGAGATCTCGAGGAGCTCGTCGTTCTCGAAGAGGACGCGGACGCGCTCGTCCTTGACGGGCTTCTTGGGGAAGTACTTGTGGGTCGTGTTGAGGTTGGCGACCAGCGGGGAGCGCTTCTTGCGGGGGAAGGAGAGCGCGACGCCCTGGTAGACGCCCTCGAGGTCGAGCCAGTCGGGCTTCTCGACCTCCTTGACGACGAGGTCGAGGTCGCGGTCCTCCTCGTTGATGACGTTCACGAGGCGGCGCTTCGCGCCGGAGTTCCTCTTGACCGTCTGGAAGAAGACGGGGTCGGCGAGCAGGCGCATGTCGGTTGTCCTTTCGGCTCCTGGCTACTTCTTCGGGAAGTTCGGGGCCACCTCGTCCCGCTGCTTCTTGGCCGTGTCGAAGCCGCGGAAGTAGTTCAGCAGGCAGCGCTGCTTCTTCTCCTCCTCGGTCTCCTCGGAGCTCCCGGTCAGGAGCTTCACGGGCAGCGTCAGGCGGTCCGGGTCCTTCTTCACGGCGCCGGACACCTCGTCCACGAGGCGCTCGAAGTCGGTCAGCAGGTCGGAGATCAGGGCCTGGTAGTGGCGGGCCAGGGTCACGTTGAGCTTCCCGCAGTACTCGGTGAAGCGCTCGGTGAACGTGGTCTTCAGGTCGTCCCGGAACTCCCGGTCGATCTTCTCGTTCCACTCGATCTCGAAGCTGGTGGGCTTCATCTCGGTGTCGAGCAGCTCCCAAGTCTCCTCGCGAGCCCGCATCTCCGTGAAGCGGTCCACGCCCGTGTTGAAGCGGTCGAGGACCATGTCGAAGCGGCGGTCGAAGTCGGAGCCCAGCTCCTTGGCGATGTGCTCGATGACCCCGCCCACGCGGCTCTCCTGCACCAGCTCGACGAGCTTGGAGCGGATGGCCGGCGCGACCGTCTCCCGCGTCGTCTGCGGGAAGGTCTGGGCGAAGTGGTTCTTGAAGTAGTTGATGACCTCCATCTTGATGTTCAGCGGGGTCGGCACCTTCAGCTTGGTGCGGATCCGGTCGATGTTGAGCCGCTCGACGTTCGACTCGATCAGCTTCAGCATCTGCTCCTTCGCCTTGTCCATCAGCATCGGGACGACCTTCGGGGCGCCCGTGTTGATGACCGCGACCTTGTCGATGAAGGCCTCCTTGGCCTTCTCGAAGAACTCCGTGATCACCTGGCTCTTGGGCTTCAGGTTCGCCAGGATCGACTTCACGCGGTCCTGCTCGGGGCCCAGGAGGCGCTCAAGCGAGGCGAAGACCCGGTCCAGGTCGATGTGGACCTCCTTGAGGCGCTCCACCTGGATGTCGTACTCGAGGTAGTCGATCAGGACCTGGCGGAAGCGGTCCACGCCGCCGTCCTTGAAGCACGTCGTCAGTTGCCGGTGCAGCACCGGGTTGATGTCCGGCGAGAGGGCGTCCAACTTGTCCCCGAGCGCCTTGCTGATCGTCGCGAACTGCTGGGCCTCGTCCCCCGTGATGGTCCCGGCCTCCTTCTTCTGGACCAGCTCGGCCATGCGGCCGGCCGTGAAGTAGAGCTTGTGCTCGTTGAGGCCCAGGGCCCGCAGCGGGTTCACGATGCCCTCGAAAACCACCTCGATGGGCGCCTTGTCCCCATCCTTGCGCATCGACTTGATTTCGTACCAGTCCGCCTTGTTCGCCACGACGAACATCTTCTCGCGGATGTCGCTGTGGAACTTCGCCAGCTGCTCGCGGATGTCCTTGAAGTTCGTCGAGAGGCCGCGGGCCTCGGCGAGGTAGATGACCGCGTCCGCCTCCTTGAGGTAGTTCATCGTGATCACCTTCGCCGCGTCGTTCATCGAGTCGGTGCCTGGGGTGTCCGCGATCTGGAAGCCCTGCTTCGCGAGCACGGGGTTGTTCCGGTAGATCTCGACGACCTTGATCAGCAGGAGGTGGCCGATCCCCTCGTCCTTGCGGACGTAGATCTTCAGGTTCTCGATGGAGTCCACGTGGGTCTTGCCCAGGCGGTCGCGGTACTGCTTGTACGCCGCGATGAAGCCCCGCTTGGCGTCGATGAGCTCCCCCGCCTCCTCCTTGCCGCCCCCCGCCAGGCCTTTCTGGGCCATGTCCCGGATGAACTCGATCGCCTGGTCCGCCGCGAAGTTCTGCAGGAGATCCTGGTGCGTCTTGCGGTCCGACTCGAAGAGCTTGTAGTACCGGGTGTGCTGCAGGATGTTCCGCAGGCACTCCTCGGCCGTGTAGTAGGTCACCTTGACATGCTCGGCCTCGCCCGCGGGCGGGGCGGCGATGACGCCGACGCTGAACGTGCACTCCGCGTCCTCGGCGGGCAGCATGCCGGGCTGCTTGAGCAGCGCGGACAGGAAGGTGGACTTGCCCGCCTTGTACGGGCCCACGAAGGCGACCTTGTACTCCTTTTTCCGCAGCCGATCGCCCGCCCGCTCCAGCCAGGCCGACGGCAGGTCGCGCTGGAAGGGGGCGTAGCCGTTGCAGACGGCCAGCTTCTTGTGGTCCTCGGTGATCTCGTTCACCACCTGCTTCAGGACGTTGTACATGTCCGTCAGGGTGGAGCGCACCGCGCTGATGTCGATCCGGCGATCGTCGGCCATACCCGTCCTCCTTGAGTGACCTGTCCGGTCCTACGCCGTCTTGGCTTCCGCGAGCTTGCACGCCGCCAGCGCCGAGGCCAGTTCCCCGACGCTCGCGAAGCGGCTCCCGGCGTCGTACGACAGCCCGCGCCGGACCACCTCGTTCAGCTTCTGCACGTTCACCCTCGCGACGGGCGAGTTCACGTGGAGGAGCAGGTACTTCCGGTCCCGCTTCGCCGCCAGCAGCTCCTCCGGCGTCCGCGCCCCCGCGAAGGGCCGCGAGCCCGAGAGCGCCTCGGCGAGCACGGCCACGAGCGAGTACGTGTCCGCCGCCGCCGTCAGCTTCGAGGCCTTCGGCTCGACGCCCGCCACCAGCTCCTCGACCTTCTCGGGCGACATGTACGCGAACGACTGCTCGAAGCGCTCGCCCGCGAAGACGTCCTTGTCGTAGACGTAGGCCAGCCCGTAGTCGGACAGGATGGGCTGGGCCACCCCCTCCTCCGCGCGGCGGATGAGGAAGTTCGAGGTCTTGATGTTGCCGTGGATGTAGTTCTTCTTGTGCGCCTTCTCGAGCCCGGCGCAGACCTTGCCGAAGAGGTCCAGGATGTCCGACGAGCGCTCCCGCTTCAGCACCCCCCGGGAGATCGGCTTCACCTCGAGGTAGTCCGCCACGAAGTAGTACTGCACCTTCGAGTCGTACTCGATCTCCTTGTACTCCTGGAGGTGGTCGTCCTTGATCTCGCTCTTGAAGCGCGCCAGGTAGTCCAGGCGCGTCGCCGTCTTCGGGTTGAGGACCTTGATCGCGAAGTAGACCGGCGTCTTCGTCCGCGGGTCGATCGTCGAGCCCTGGTAGACGTCCCCCATCGTGCCCGAGGCGAGCAGTCGGCGGATGTCGTAGTTCCCGATCTTCGGCGGCAGCTGGCCCTGGGCCATCGTCGCTCCCCCTGTTGACCCGCGGCGGGACCCCGACCCCGATGGTCCACGGGTTCAAAAGCTTCCGGATGCGGAAAAGTCAGGCCATTATCGAAACGAGGCGGATCGCGTCAAGAAAAAGGGGCCGGACGCTTCCTCTATCCTTAGCGGGACGGCAGTTCCCCGCGGTAGGCCCGCGCGGGGATCTCCAGGTCGCTGCCCACGAGCGAGTCGAGCAGCTCCCGCGCGGCCGGGACCTGCCCCGTGCGGAGGCAGTAGACCGCCAGGCCCATCCGGTCGGCGGGCGCCGCCGGAGTCACCAGCTGCTTCACCAGGTCCGTGATCTGCGAGGGGTCCACCTCGCCCCAGGGCACGTCCCGGGTCCCCGAGGTCGTGATCGCCACCAGGCGGGAGGAGTCCGCGTGGACGATCTCGACGCCGGGCAGCGCCCCCGACCGGAGGCGGAACACCGGCGTGCGGAAGCGCGGCTTCGAGTTCACCGCCTCGACGAGCCGGCCCTTGAGCGCCGCCACCCACTCGATGCCCTCGGCCTGGCGGTCCAGCCAGTCCCGGCGCGACGGGTCCCCCACCCCGGCGGCCTCGCGGACCCCCGCGGCCGCGCCGTCGACGTGCAGCTTCGAGATCTTCTCGTCGAGCGTCCGCCTCCACTCCTCGGGGGCCTGCGGCGCCGGGGGCCGGCTCGAGGAGACGAGGGCGACGACCAGCGCCGCGGCGGAAAGCCCCACCGCCGCGACGGCGGCCGGGAACGCGGGCCGGCTCGGGGCCGGCTCCGGCGCCTCCAGCGGCACCGAGGGGTCGGGCCGGCCCGGGGTCCGCCGGGTGGTCGCGCGCTTGCGGTCCGCCCCGGAGAGCCAGCGGTCGATCTCGTCCGCGAGCTCGCGGGCCGAGGCGTAGCGCTGGGCGGCGACGGGCTCGAGGCAGCGCATGCAGATCTTCTCGATGGCGGGCGGGATCTGCAGGCCGGTGCCCTTGACCACGACCGAGGGCAGCGGCGGCCGGAAGGAGGACGGGGCCGCGAGGAGCTCGATGAGCTCCCCGGTGAACGGCGGGCGGCCGGTGAGCAGCTCGTAGAGGACGGCGCCCAGGCCGTAGACGTCGGTGCGCGCGTCGAGCTGGTCGGTGAAGCCCTGCACCTGCTCGGGGGACATGTAGGCGGGCGTGCCGCGGACGGCGCGCTCCTCGCGCTTGGCGGCGTCGGCCTGGATCTCGCGGGCGAGGCCGAAGTCGAGCAGGTAGGCCTTGCCGCTGCGGTCGAGGAAGATGTTCGAGGGCTTGATGTCGCAGTGGATGACGGGGACCTGGCGGGTGTGGGCGTAGTGGGCGGCGCGGGCCAGGTCGCGCAGGTTCGCCAGGAAGCCCCGGGGGTCGGCGTAGAAGGGCGAGGTCTTGCCCGCCGCCCGCGCGTCGCGCAGCGCCGCGGCGAGCGTCTGGCCCTGGAGGCAGTCCATCGCGATGTAGAACTGCTTGTCGAGGCGGCCGACGTCGTAGACGGTTACGATGTGCGGGTGGCGGAGCCGGATCGCGCTGCGGGCCTCGCGGAGCAGGTCGTGGACGCGCCGGGTCTCGTGGCGGGGCCGGCCGTCGGCCTCCGCGGGGCGGGAGGGCGGCTTGAGGAACTTCAGCGCGACGAACTGGTGCAGGTAGCTGTCCCAGGCGCGGTGGACGATGGCCCAGCCCCCGCGGCCGATCTCCTCGAGCAGGATGTACTTGCCGAGCTTGCGCGCGGGGTCGGAGGCGGCGGCCTGCACCTCGGGGGGCACGGGCTCGCGGGCGACGAGGATCACCGAGGTGTCGATGACGCGGACGTCGCTGCCCTCGGGCGGCTCCTGCAGGGTCCCGCCGCAGGTGGCGCACTTGTAGCCCGTCGCGTCGTCGCGGTGGTCGACGTTGACCTGGACCTCGCAGGCGACGCAGCGGAGGATCCGCTTGTTCTGGGCGGCGAGCACCTCGGCGACCTGGCTCTGGGAGAGCTTGCCCTTGCCGATGAGGATCTCGCCGAGGCGGGGGACGGGCTCGCGGCCCTCGAGGATGTAGCGCCTCTGGACCGCGAGGGCTTCCTCGAGCTCCGCGGCGGAGATGAGACCCCGTTCGACGAGCAGGTGTCCGAAATCCACGGTTGGTGGCGGGGTGTCCGCCGCGTGGAGTATATCCCGACCTAGCGGGGGAGGCGCGCCTTCTCGAGCGCGGCGGGGACCTCGAGGTCGGTGCCGGCCAGGGAGTCGAGGAACTCGAGGGCGGAGGCGGACTGGCCGGTGCGGGCGGCGTAGAGGCCGAGGCCGTAGCGGTCGGCGGCGGTCAGGGTCCCGAGGGCGCGGCGGGCGAGGTCGACGACCTGCGCGGGCTCGAGGCGCTCCCAGGCGACGTTCTCGGTCCGGTCGCCGGAGTGGAGGACGACGAGGAACTCGCGGGTGGCCTTGAGGATCTCGGGGGCGGTGAACTCGGCGTCGCGGGCCTTGAGGGCGGGCAGCGAGGGACGGGAGCGGTTGACGGCGTCGATGAGGCGGCCGCGGACGCGGCCCACCCACTCGGCGTCCTCGAGGCGGCGGGACGCGGCGCCGGCGGCGGCGGGGTCGGCCGCGCGGGAGAGGTCGGCGCGGGCGAGCTCGGCGGCGACGTCCGGGCGGAAGCGGCGGAGGGCGTCCTCGACGGGCGCGGTCGCGGGGACGGCGGGCCGGGGCGAGACGAGCAGGGCGCCGCCGCCGAGGCGCGCGAGGGCGGCGGCGACGCCGACGAGCAGGGGCCAGAGCCACCGGGCCGCGGGGGCGGCGGCGGGCGCGGGGGCCCGCAGCAG
>CAYXGZ010000003.1:0-147672 GCA_964464755.1 uncultured Planctomycetales bacterium | reverse complement strand
CACGCCCGACCTGATGCCCTCGGACATCACGGGCACGGAGGTCATCGACATCGACCGCCAGAGCGGCGAGCGCAGCCTGCGCTTCATCCGCGGCCCCGTCTTCGCGAACATCATCCTCGCGGACGAGATCAACCGCACGCCCCCGAAGACGCAGGCGGCCCTGCTCGAGGCGATGCAGGAGCTCCAGGTGACCGTCGGCGGCAAGCGCCACTCGCTGGAGCAGCCCTTCTTCGTGCTGGCGACGCAGAACCCGATCGAGCAGGAGGGCACCTACCCGCTGCCCGAGGCGCAGCTCGACCGCTTCATGTTCAACATCCTCGTGCAGTACCCGACGGAGGCCGAGGAGCTGGAGATCATGCGCCTGACGACCTCCGGCTTCGAGACGAAGCTGACGCCGGTGCTCACCGGGCCGGACATCCAGTCGCTGCAGCAGGTCGTGCGCCGGGTCCCGATCGCCGACCACGTGACGAAGTACGCCATGGCGCTGAGCCGGGCGACGCGCGTCTCGCAGGGGGGCGTGCCCGACTTCATCAAGGAATGGGTGCAGTGGGGCGCCGGCCCGCGCGCGAGCCAGTACCTGGTCATCGGCGCGAAGGCCCACGCGGTGCTGCACGGGCGCTTCTACGTCACCATCGACGACGTCAAGGCGGTGGCCCACCCGGTGCTCCGGCACCGGGTCATCACGAACTTCTCGGCCGAGGCCGAGGGCGTGACGACGGACAAGATCGTGGACAAGCTGCTCGAGGTGATCCCGGCCAAGGAGTCGGAGCTCGAGAAGCAGCCCGGTCTGCCCCAGGTGACCCAGTAGCGGGGCGTCCCGCGCGGCCATGCCCGAGTTCAACGCGAAGCACCTGGACCCGAAGGTCCTCAACAAGATCACGCGCCTGGAGCTGAAGGCGCGGCAGATCGTGGAGGGCTTCGTCGCGGGCATGCACAAGAGCCCGTACCACGGGTTCTCCGTGGAGTTCGCCGAGCACCGCGAGTACGCGGCCGGCGACGACCTCCGCCACGTCGACTGGAAGGTGTACGGCCGCAGCGACCGCCTGTACATCAAGGAGTACGAGCTCGAGACGAACCTCCGCTCGCACGTCCTCGTCGACTGCTCCGAGTCGATGGACTACCGCAGCGGCGAGACGAGCAAGTTCGAGCTCGCCTGCACGATCGCGGCCTCGATGGCCCACATGATCCTGCGGCAGCAGGACGCGGTCGGCCTGGTCACCTTCGACAAGGAGGTGAAGGGCTACATCCCCTCGCACTCCGGCAAGGGCCAGATGGCCGCCGTGCTCGGCACGCTCGCCGGCGCGAAGGCCGCGAACAAGACGGACCTCTCCGCGGTGTTCAACACGATGGCCGAGCGCATCACGAAGCGCGGCATCGTGGTGATCATCAGCGACCTCTTCGACGACCCCGAGAAGATCCTCAAGGCGCTGCAGCACTTCCGGCACCGCCGCCAGGACGTCATCGTCTTCCACGTGCTCGACGAGTTCGAGGTGAGCTTCCCCTTCGAGCGGATGACGCTGTTCGAGGGGCTCGAGGACTACCCGAAGCTGCTCGTGGACCCTCGGGCGCTGCGCCAGGCCTACCTCGAGGAGGTCGAGAAGTTCGTCGGGACGATCCGGCGCGGCTGCGTGCAGAACAAGATCGACTACTGCCAGGTGACGACCGACAAGCCCCTCGAGGTGGAGCTCACGCGCTTCCTCGCCCAGCGGCTCGCCATGAGCCGGGGGAGGCGGTAGGCCGTGGAATTCCTCAACTTCAACCACCTGTTCTTCGCGATGGGCGGCGCGATCCCCATCATCGTCCACCTCCTGCACCGCCAGAAGTACAAGCGGATCCAGTGGGCGGCGATGGAGTTCCTGCTCCAGGCCATCAAGAAGACGCAGCGCCGGCTCCAGCTCGAGAACCTGCTGCTCCTCCTCCTGCGCATCCTGATCATGATCGTGCTGGCCCTGGCGATCGCGAACCCCTTCCTCTCCGCGGCGCCCATCAAGGCCCTGCAGGAGAGCGACGTGCACCACGTGATCGTCCTCGACACCTCGTACTCGATGGGCTTCAAGCGCGGGTCGAAGTCCTACCTCGACCTCGCCAAGGAGGCCGTGGACAAGCTGCTCGACTCCTTCGACCGCAAGCTCTCCGAGAACGACCGGGTCTCGATCCTCCTCGGCAGCGCCTTCCCGGAGACGCACCTCGCGCAGTCGAACAAGATCCGCACGCTGAAAGACCAGGCCGCGGCCGTGAAGGTCCAGCACTACGGCTCGTCGATGCACGCGACGTTCCAGCTCGTCGGGGACACCATCCGCGAGTCGCGCAACCAGGAGAAGCGGATCGTCCTCTTCACGGACTTCCAGCGCGCGGCCTGGGACGCGGCCGACGACGTCGAGGCGAAGCGCTTCGCCGAGCTCCTGAAGTCCCTGACCGGCAAGCCGAACGTGCACGTCAGCCTCGTCGACGTCGCCTCCGGCGCGCCGCCCGACAACCGGGCGATCGTCGGCCTGCGCACGGGCGAGACCGTCGTCTCCACGAAGCAGCACACGGTGTTCACGGCCGACCTCCACAACTGGTCGGCCGCGAGCTACCCCTCGGTCGACGTGAAGTTCATGGTCGACGGCAGCCTCGCGGGCACGGTGACGACGCCCCTGCCCCCGAACTCGCCGATGACCGTCACCTGGCGGCACGAGTTCCTCGAGCCCGGCCCGCACGTCGTCGAGGCCTCCATCGACCCCGACGGCCTCGACCTCGACGACCGCCGCTGGCTGGCGCTCGACGTCAAGCCCGGCATCCAGGTCCTCATCGTGGACGGCGAGCCCGAGAACCCGCCGGAGCACTCCGACGCGGACTACCTGAAGCTCCTCCTGACGCACAGCCCCTACAACGTGAGCGGGCCGGTCACGACGGAGATGTTCACGGGCGACGACCTGGCGCGCTTCGACTTCGTGGCGCTCGCCAACGTCCAGTCCCTCGCCCAGGACAAGGTCGACAAGCTCGAGGAGTACGTCCGCCGCGGCGGCGGGCTCTTCATCGTCCTGGGCGACCGCACCGACAAGGTCACCTGGAACGAGCTGATGTGGCGCGACGGCAAGGGCCTGCTCCCCGCCCCTCTGGCCGAGATCGGCGGCACGTCCGCGGAGATCCAGCCCCGCGTCCCGCTGCACATCCGGCGCTACGAGAACAAGCACCCGATGTTCTCGAAGTTCACGGACGCCTTCCGGCGCGCGCCGTTCGGCCTCGTCTTCTACCAGCACTGGACCTTCGACAAGGTCGACCCCGAGTCGGTGATCGCGGACCTCGACGACCCGCTCAACTCGCCGCTCCTGCTCCAGAAGCGCTTCGGCGAGGGCAAGGTCGTCGCCTACGCGAGCACGATCGACGAGGAGTGGAGCGACCGCCTCGCGGGCGCCCCGCCGTTCGGCGCCATGATCTGGCAGCTCTGCCCCTGGCTGGCCTCGCGGCCGCTCTCGGGCCGGAACCTCTCGATCGGCGAGCCGATCCAGCTCCACCTCACGAGCGACCAGTACGCGCGGCTCTTCGACGTCGAGACGCCCCAGGAGGGCCGCGTGACGACCGCGCCGGACGCGCCCAAGGGCGACGGCAAGTGGTTCACCGTCTTCTACCCCGGCCGCGCCGGCAAGAAGCCCGAGGAGGGCAAGGCGCCGGTCAACGAGGGCCTGCGGCACGCGGGCCGCTACTCGCTGATCCGCCCCCGCACCGGCCCCCAGGACGAGGAGAAGCTCATCGGGCACTTCGCCTGCAACCTGCCGCCGCGGACCACCTCGCCCGAGGAGCTCGCGCGCTGCGAGGGCAACCTCGAGCGCATCGATCCCGAGGAGCTGCGCAAGCGGCTCCCCGACTTCAAGTTCGAGCTCGTCGGCCGCGACAAGCCGCAGGAGGCGGGCCGCGCCGGCACCAAGAGCAGCCTCTGGCGCTACCTGCTCTACCTGCTCCTCGCCCTGATGGCGACGGAGAGCTACCTGGCCTGGTGGTTCGGGAGGACCAAGCAATGATCCTGCCCGCCCAGGCCGCCCCGCCGACCGCGGGCGAGGGCCTCCTCTCGCGCCTGCTCGGCATCGACCGGATCAACCTCCAGGAGAAGGGCACGCTCGCCCTCGACTGGCACCACCCCTGGCCGCTCTGGGTGATCGTCCTGCTCGTCATCCCGGCCGTCGTCGGCCTCGTGTGGCTCGTCTACCGCCGCGAGCGCAAGGACCTCGCCCCCTGGGTCCGCATGCTGCTCTGCGGCCTCCGGGCCTCCGTGTTCCTCCTGGTCATCGGCATGCTGCTCGGGCCCGTGCTCACCCTCGAGATCGTCAAGTTCAAGCGGGCCTACCTGCTCGTGCTCGTCGACGACTCGCTCTCCATGCGCAAGGGCGACCCGCCGACCCGCCCCGAGGACCAGCTCGCGCTCGCGAGGGTCGTCAACCTCTGGGACAAGGACGAGAAGCTGCCCGACAAGGTGCGCGCGGACCTCTCGAAGCTCTCCCGCGCCGACGTCGTGCGCGAGGCCCTGAAGAACCCGTCGCTCGGCTTCACGGACGAGAACGGGGCGAAGACCGGCGTCCTCGGCGAGCTCGAGAAGAAGCTCAACGTCGCCTACTTCACGTTCTCCAAGGGCGCGCGCTCCGTCGAGAAGCGCGAGGCGCTGCTGGAGACCTACGGCACCGAGACCTGCCTCGGCACGGAGACGGCGATCGGCGACTCGGTGAAGCAGGCCGTCTCGATGTTCAAGGGCGCGCTCGTCGCGGGCGTCGTCATCGTCTCCGACGGCCGCAACAACCTCGGCGTCGAGCCCGAGCAGGTCGCCGCGCAGCTGCGCCAGCGCTACGTGCCGATCTTCACGGTCTGCCCCGGCATCCCGCAGCGGATGAAGGACGTCGCGCTGCTGGAGCCCGAGGCCAAGCAGGCCGTCCGCGCCAACGACCTCCACGCGGTGAAGTTCACGGTCCGCAGCGAGGGCTTCGACGGCGAGGAGGTCGACCTCTCGCTGCACGTCTACCCCTTCAAGCCCGAGGACGAGACGAAGGACTGGCAGACGCTGGACCCCGTCGAGCTCGACCGCATCCTCGCCGACGCGACGACGAAGACCGAGTCGACGAAGCGCTTCACGCTCCGCGAGGGCAGCGACCGGCTCCGCGAGGAGCTCCAGTGGCAGCCCAAGACCAAGGGGCACTACCTCGTCATCGCCCGGACCCCGCCCCGCGAGGGCGAGCGCTCCCACGCGAACAACCACGTCGTCCTGCCCGTGCGCGTCATCGACGACAAGATCCGCGTGCTCTACGTCGAGCACCCGCCGCGCTACGAGTACCGCTTCCTGAAGAACGCGCTGATCCGCGACCCGAAGGTGCTCTGCCACTGCCTGCTCACGAGCGCCGACGAGGGCTTCCCCCAGGAGCACTCGATCGAGGCGAACGAGGAGAAGTTCAAGCAGCCGATCAAGGAGTTCCCCCGCGACCTCAAGGACCTCGTGGACTACGACGTCCTCATCCTCGGCGACGTGGACCCGGGCCGGCTCGGCGGGCGGGAGTCCCTCGAGAACATCCGGCGCTTCGTCACGGACTTCGGCGGCGGCCTCATCCTCCTCTCGGGCGTCATGCACAACCCTCGGCTCTTCCGCGGCACGCCGCTGGAGGACTGCCTGCCCGTGTTCCCCGAGGAGGTCCGCGAGACCGAGGCGGCCTCGCAGGCCTACGGCTACGCGCTGACCGACTACGCGAAAGCCGAGGGCGGGCACCCGATCATCCGCTTCCCGACGATCGGCAAGGACCTCCCCAAGCTGATCGAGCAGTGGGAGGACAAGGACCAGCGCGCGGACGGCCTCGTCGGCATCCGCTGGTTCACGAAATCCAAGCCCAAGAGCCTCGCCCAGGTCCTCGTCGAGGTCACGGGCGTGCAGGGCCAGGACGTGCCGGGCAAGCGGCCGCCGCTCTTCGCCGTCATGAACTACGGCAAGGGCCGCGTCTTCTGGAGCGCGACCGACGAGACCTGGCTCTGGCGCTACCTCGCCGGCGACCACCCGTACTTCTACCCGTTCTGGCAGCAGTCGATGTACTGGGCCATGGACCGCAAGCTCACGGGCGCCCAGCGCTACCAGCTCTACCTCAACAAGCACGAGCGCCGCTACGTGATGGGCGAGCCCGTCCTCGTGACGGTCCACGCCTACACGCGCGACTTCCACCCGCTCCAGGAGCCGGAGCTCGAGGTCTTCATCGAGCCGCCCCAGGGCTCGCGCATCTCGCTGAAGCTCGTCAAGGACAAGGAGAAGGACGGGCACTACGAGGGCAGCTACCAGCCCCGGGACGTCGGCGCCCACCGCATCTGGGCGGGCGAGGAGGACGAGACGAGCCGCAGCGTCGAGAAGTTCGTCGTCTACATCCCCAACCGCGAGGAGGACGAGCCGATCCTCGACGTCGCGGAGCTCCGCCGCATCGCCGTCGAGGCCTACCCGGACGCCTCGAAGCCCGTCGAGGTGAAGGAGAAGCACTTCTTCCCCATCACCGAGATCGCGCGGCTTCCCGACGCGGTCCAGGCCAGCCCCCAGCCGCAGTCCGAGCGGCGCGAGGACGACCTCTGGGACTCGCCCGCGGTCTACCTGCTCTTCGCGCTGCTCATCACGACGGAGTGGGTCCTGCGCAAGGTCTACCGGATGCTGTAGTCGGGTGACCCCATGAAGTGCGCGTCCGCGTTCCTGCTGCTGCTCCCGCTGCTGGGCGCCGCCCAGGACGGCGAGCCCCGGCAGCGAAACACCGCCCTCGTCCGCGTCTACCCCCGGCTCGACCAGCTCGTCGACAAGGCCGACGGCCTCGCCCGCGAGGGCAAGTGGGCCGCCGCGCTGGAGATCTACGCCGAGGCCGAGCGGCACCCGAACCACGTCGTCCCCGCCGAGGGCCCCCTGCAGGGCGCGACGCGCTTCCTCGGCGCCCAGGAGTTCTTCACGCGCCGCCTGGCGACCTGGCCCGAGGAGGGCCGCGCCGCCTACCGCGCGTCGGTCGACCCCGTCGCCGCCGAGGCCTTCCAGCGCGCCCGCGAGGCCCGCGACCCGGCCGCACTGGCCGCCGTCGCCGCCCGCTGGCCCTGGTCGTCCTGGGCCGACGACGCCCTCGCCCTGCTCGGCTCGCTGCACCTCGAGGCGGGCCGCCCCGGCCCGGCCGCCGAGGCCCTCGAGCGGGCCCTCGAGATCCCCGGGGGCGACGCGCCCCGCGCGCTGCTGATCGCCCGGCTCGGCGCCGCCTGGTCCGCCCTCGGCCGCCGCGAGCGCCTCGTCCCGCTCATCCTCCGCGCCGAGAAGGAGTTCGCCGGCGCGAAGATCCTCCACGGCGGCCGCGAGCTCGGGCTCGACCAGGTCCTCCGCGAGCTGCACCGCGACGCGGCCCCGCCGCCCCCGCCGGCCGCCGAATCGACCTCGTGGGAGCTCGCCCAGGGCGCTCCCTCCGGCAACCGCCTCGCCGGCGCCGTCGAGCCCGGCCCCCGGGCCTGGAGCGCAAACCTCCCCGGCACGCCCTTCGACCCCGAGGACGACCCCTGGAACCAGGGCCGCGGCATCGTCCCCACGGCCCCCTACCTCCCGATCGTCCCCGCCGTGTCCGAGGGCCTCGTCTTCGCGCACTCGGACTACGCCGCCTGGGCCTGGAACCTCTACGCGTCGTCCGCCGACCCGCTGTGGACGCACCGCCTCGAGCCGCCGCCGGGCGACCTGAAGTTCGAGGATCGCATCCTCCACTCCACCTCGGTCCTCGAGGGCCGGGTCTTCGTCAACCTCGTCACGGCCCTCGGCCGCAGCGAGGTGCAGATGAACCACATCCCGGTGAAGTTCCCCTTCCCGAAGCGCGCCCTCGTCGCCCTCGACGCGTACACGGGCCGCGTGCTCTGGAGAATCGGCGGCCTGGCGGGCGCCGAGCGCTTCGAGGACGGCCTCAGCTTCTCCGCCGCCCCGACGCCCTCGGGCGGCCTCCTCTACGTGGGCGCCGTCGCCCAGAAGCACCCGACCGACCCCTTCGAACACCACGTGCTCTGCCTCGAGCCCTCGACCGGCCGGATCCTCTGGTCGACCTTCGTCGCCTCGGGCGGCACGGAGATCAACCTCTTCGGCAACTCGACGCGCGAGAGCGTCTCCGGGCCCGTCGCCGTGGACGGCGACTCGGTCTTCGCCTGCACGCACCACGGGGTCGTCGCGGCGCTCGACCGCGCGACCGGCCGCGTGGCCTGGCTGTACAAGTACCCCCAGCTGCCCGTGAACCCGACGCGGCGCATCGACATCCGCCGCAACCCGCTCGAGTGGAACCTCGGCGCGCCCGTCGTCGCGGGCGGGGCCGTCCACGTCGCCCCCGCCGACTCGAGGCTGCTGCTCGCCCTCGACGCGAGGACCGGGGCCCGTCGCTGGGATCGCCCGCGCGGCGACCACCGCTTCCTGCTCGGGGCCGACGGCGCCACGCTGCTGCTCGCCGGCGAGGGGCTCGAGTGGATCGACGTCGCCGGCCAAGGCCGGCTCCGGGGGCGCTTCGACCCCTCCAACGGCCGCGGCGCGGGCCGCCCCGCCGCCGCCGTGGACGGCGTCTGGTTCCCGACCACGCAGGGCCTCTACAAGACCTCGTGGCCGGACGCCTCCGGCGCCGTGAAGAGCACGTTCCTCCCCTGGAACGACATGCGCGTCGAGGGCGCGAACGTCGTCGTCGCCGAGGGCGCCGTCGTCGCCGCCTCGGGCGAGTCCCTCGAGGCCCGCTTCCACCGGAAGGAGCTCGAGAAGTCCATCGAGGACGAGCTCGCCGCCTCGCCCTCCGACCCCCGCGTCCTGCACCGCGCCTCGCTCCGGCTGCTCCAGGCGGGCCAGGAGGCCCGCGCCTCCGAGCTGCTCGAGCGGGTCATCCGCCTGACCTCGGGCTCCGCCCGGCCCGACGACGAGCGCCTCGGCCGCGCCGCGCGCAAGCGCCTCGTGGCCGTATCGATGGAGTCCGGCCGCACGGCCCTCGCGGCGGGCAACGCCGCGGCGGCCACGAAGCACTTCGAGCGCGCCCGGGCCGCGGCCCCGGATCCCGCGACCGCCGTCGAGGCGGCCGCCGGGCTCGGCGAGGCCGCCCTCGCCCGCCGGGACTTCGCGGCCGCGATCGGCGCCTTCCAGGCGCTGCTCCGCGACCACGGCGGCGACCCGGCGATCTTCGACCTCGCCCGCGGGCGCCTCGGCGCCATCCTCGAGGCCGGGGGCCGCGACGCCTACGCGCCCAGCGAGCGCGACGCCGCCGCGCGCCTCGAGGCCGTCCGGCGCGCCCCGAGCGCCGCGGCCCTGCTCGAGATCTTCCGCCTCTGGCCCAACAGCTCCGCCGCGGAGACCGCCGTCCTCGAGGCGGCCTCCGTCGCCTCGGCCGCGGGCCGGCCCGACGAGGCGGCCGACGCCCTCCGCCTCTTCCTCCGGGAGTTCCCGGGCTCGCCCCGCACGCTCGACGCCCAGGCCGCCCTCGCGCTGGCCTTCGAGAAGCGCGGCCTGCTCGGCAGCGCCGCGGCCGTGCTGCGCCGCCTCGCCCGCGCCCCCGCCGACCGGGACCTGAGCCTCGAGGGCCGGGTCGTGAAGGCCCGGGCCTTCGCCGAGGAGCGCCTCGCCCGCGACGAGTACCGCCGCGCCGCCGGCAGCGTCCTCCCCGCGAAGCTCACCGTGCCGCTGACCCGCCGCTCGACGTACACGGAGAAGGAGCACCCGGGCGGCGCCTCCGTCCTGCGCCCCGAGGGCAGCCCGCCCTCGAAGGGCGCGAACCTCGTGCTCCTCAACCTCGGCGCCGCCGTCAAGGCCGTCGATCCGGCCACCGGCCTCGAGGCCTGGCGGCACGTCACGGAGTCGCCGGTGCGCGCCGCGTACTGGCACGAGGACGCGCTCCTGCTCTGCGCCGACTCCTTCGTCGTCCGCCTCGACCCCGCCACGGGCGCGGCCGCCTGGCGGCACGCGCCGTTGGCGCCGATGAAGGGCTTCGCGCTCGCGGGCCAGGTGCTCTGCTACCTCTCGCCCGACCCGCGCCACCAGGCCTCCACCGTCGAGGGCTTCGACCCGGCCCGCGGCCGCGTCTCCTGGACCCAGACCTACCCGGGCATCGCCCTGCCCGCCCTCGTCGGGCTCGACGAGTCCGTCGCCGTGATCACGATGACGCCGGGCCGCATCCACCTTTTCGACGCGGAGTCCGGCGCCCGCGGCCGCTCGATGCCCACGCAGTCCCAGGGCGGAGCCCTGCGCGTGCTCGGCTGCATCGACGGCCAGCTCGTCCTCGCGGGCGACTCGAACCTCCTCGAGTGCTGGGACCTCTCGACGGCGAACCTCCGCTGGCGCAAGCCGCTCGACCGGATGATGCTCTTCGCCTCCGCCGTGAGCCGGGCCGGCGTCTTCCTCGCGGGCACCCGGGCCGGCGAGGACCAGGCCATGGTCGTGGACCTGCGCACGGGCAAGCTCAAGGCGCTCGCCGAACGGCTCGACTGGGGCGAGGGCACGGTGCCCGTCGCCATGGACGACAAGGTCGCCGTCGTGGCGACGCCGATGCGCGACCGCTCGACGGTACTCCGGGCGCTCGATCCGAACGACCCGATGCTCCGGCAGCTCTGGACTTGGAAGGGCGAGCGGGAGGCCGTGGCCACCGTGCCGGCGCTCGCCGCGGGCCACGTGGTGGCGCTCCAGGTCTTCCGGACGCCGGACGGCAAGTTCGAGCATTCCGCGGCCGTCCTTGAATCGGGGGGGAGGCTCCTCCAGAATGTGGTCGGCGATGCACCCGCGGAACGTCCCGCGGCCCTCGCGTTGGCCAACGATTCCCTCCTCCTGCTCGTAGAGAATCGGGTGGAGTTCTGGAAGTGAAACGATGAGGTTCCTCAACGGCGCCCTGGTCGCCGCGGCCGCCCTCCTGGCGCCGCTGGCCGCCCCCGGGCAGGACCGCCCGAAGGACCGCCCCGCGCGGCCCTCCGTGGGGATCACCTCGTCCGATTTCGACCTGCAGACCCGCCGGGCCTGCGACCGCGGGCTCGCGTGGCTGGCCTCGAAGCAGAACCCCAACGGCTCGTGGACCTGCAAGATCGGCTACAAGCTCTACGAGGACTACCACGGCGAGGACGGCCAGGACGTCGGCGTGACCGCGCTCTGCGGCATGGCCTTCGTCGGCGGCGGCCACACGCCGAACCGCGGCCTCTACGGGCGCGTCGTCGCGAAGGCCGTGGACTTCATCCTGGCCAGCTCGCGCGAGGAGGACGGCTACATCACCTCGAACGGCTCGCGCATGTACAGCCACGCGTTCGCGACGATGTTCCTCGCCGAGGTCCAGGGCATGGACCCCCGGCCCGACCTTCGCGACAAGCTGAAGCGCAGCGTGCAGCTCCTCGTCGCGGCCCAGAACCGCGAGGGCGGGTGGCGCTACCAGCCGATCCCCGTCGACGCGGACCTCTCGGTGACCGTCTCCACGGTGCAGGCCCTGCGCGCGGCGCGGAACACCGGCATCGCGGTCCCGCTCGACACGATCGAGCGCGCCCTGCGCTACGTGAAGACCTGCGCGACCCGCTTCGGCTTCACGTACCAGGCGGTCGGCGACTACTCGTTCAACGACACGCGGATCTCGTTCCCGCTGACGGCCTGCGGCGTCGTGGCGCTCTACAGCGCGGGGCAGTACGAGTCGCGGGAGATCCGCGACGCGCTCGCGTACCTCGAGAACAACCGCCGGCGGGTGATGTACGGCAAGTACCACTTCTTCTACGGCCACTACTACGCGTCCCAGGCCTACTACATGACGGGCCGCGAGAACTTCGGGCTCTACTACGCGCGGGTCAAGGACGAGATCCTCCGCAACCAGGTCGAGGGCGAGGGCTGCTGGATCGACGACGTCGGCCGCACCTACGCGACCGCGATGGCCTGCATCGTCCTGCAGATGCCCTGCGAGTGGCTGCCGCTCTTCCAGAAGTAGCCGCCCCCGCGCGGCTATAATCCCCCGGTGCCCGCCATCCTCGAGACGCAGGGTCTCACCCGCCGATTCGGCCGCTTCACCGCCGTCGACGGACTCGACCTCCGCGTCGAGGAGGGCGACCTCTTCGGCTTCCTCGGCCCCAACGGCGCGGGCAAGACCACCACGATGCGGATGTGCCTCGGGCTCATCCGCCCCAGCGCCGGCTCGGTGAAGCTCTTCGGAGAGGACCTCCACCGGAACTTCCTCTCCGTCATGCGCCGCGTCGGCGCCCTCGTCGAGCTCCCCGCGTACTACCCGCACCTCTCCGCGCGGAAGAACCTCGAGATCCTCCGCCTCGCCACCGGCGGCGTCGACCGGAAGCGCATCGACGAGGTCCTCGGCCAGGTCGGCCTCGAGGGCCGGCTCGACGAGCCCGTGCGTACCTACTCGCAGGGCATGCGCCAGCGCCTCGGCATCGCGATGGCCCTCCTGCCCGACCCCCGCCTCGTCCTCCTCGACGAGCCGATCAACGGCCTCGACCCCCACGGCATCAGCCGGATCCGCCAGCTGATCCTCGACCTGAACCGCACGAAGGGCGTGACCTTCCTCATCTCCAGCCACCTGCTCCACGAGATCGAGATCACCTGCAACCGCGTCGCCATCGTGAAGGGCGGCAGGCTCCTCGAGCAGAACACGGTCGCGGGCCTCCTCGCGAAGACGGGCTGGGCGGTCCGGGTGGAGGCCGAGCCGCTCGACCGTGCCCTCGAGGTCGCCCGCGCCGTCGCGGGGGCGGAGGCCGTCGCGCCCGGCGACGACGGGTCGTTCACCGTGCGGATCGACGCCGAGCGCCGGGCGGGCCTCGTCGCCGAGCTCGTGAAAGCCGGGGTCGCCGTCTCCGGGATCGTCCCCGAGCGCCTCAGCCTCGAGGAGTACTTCCTCAAGCTATGATCTCCCGCGTCGCCCGACTGGTCCGCGCCGAGTGGCTCAAGCTGTCGAGCCACCCGTTCTTCCTCGTCTCCGTGGTGCTGCTCGCGGCGGCCACGCTGCTCGGCGCCTGGGGCGGCCACTCCCTCTTCGGCGGCAAGCCCGGCCCCTGGCGCCCGCCCTCGGCCCTCCTCTCGTTCGCCGTGGGCGCCAAGTACGGCCTCAAGCTCGCGTCGTTCCTCCTCGTCGTGTTCGGCGCCCAGCTCTTCGCGGGCGAGTTCGACAAGGGCACGATCAAGCTCCTCCTGACCCGGCCGATCACCCGCACCGACCTCTTCCTCGCCAAGGCGCTCGCGGGGATCTCCCTCTCCGCGCTCTTCGCCGCCGGCGTCCTCGCCCTCGCGTTCGCCGCGGGCTGCGCGACCGGCGAACTCGGGCCCGTGTGGGACTCCGAGCACTACGTCGCCGTCTCGTCGTGGGAGCAGGTCTCGGAGCACGCTCGCGACGCGGTCCGCACCGCCCTGCCGGCCGTCGGGGCCGCGCTCTTTCTCGGGCTGGCGGTCTCCGCCCTCGTGGAGTCCTCCGCCCTCGCCGTCGCCGTCTCGCTCGCGCTCTACTTCGCGCTGGACCTCGGGCTGGGCCTCGCCGGCGACCGCGCGGCCCGGTACTTCTTCGGCTGGTACCCGGGCTACGCCCTCGACGTGCTCCGCCAGTTCGCGGAGGGAACCGCCGTGAAGTGGGACGACGCCGTCCGGGGCGGCCGGTACTGGAAGGTGCCCGCGATCAGCTCCGCCGCGGCCTCGGTCCTGGCCTACGCGGCCTTCCGCTTCCGCAACGTCCTGGGCTAGTTCGTTGCATCTTCACCCGCGCGGGCCGTAGAATCCCCCGCCGTGAAACTCTCCAGCCTGCTCAATCCCGCCCTCGTCCGCTGCGGCCTCGAGGCGGCGGGCAAGGACCAGGCGCTCGCGGAGATGGCCCGCCTCCTCGTCGCGGCCGAGCCCTCCCTCACGGAGGCGGAACTGCTGCAGGCCCTCGCCGACCGCGAGAAGCTCGGCCCCTTCTCGATGGGCAAGGGCATCGCCTTCCCCCACGCCCGCACGGAGAAGGTGCGCGACTTCACGATCGTCCTGGCCACCTGCCCCAAGGGCGTCGACTTCAAGGCCCCCGACGGCCACCGGGTGAAGATCCTCATCCTCTTCGCGATCCCCAAGCGGCACTCGAACCTCTACCTCCACACGCTCGCCGCCTTCCTGAACTTCTTCTCCTCCGAGAGCAACCTCGCGAAGGTCCTCGAGGCGAAGACCCCGGCGGAGCTCGTGGCCGCGATCGACCAGCTCTCGCCCAAGCCCCGCGAGGGCGGGCCCGCCGTCGTCGCCGCCAGCGTCCCGACGGTCACCGCGCAGACCCCCGTCTCGAAGGCCCTCGAGCTGCTCGCCTCGTCCCGCCTCGAGGCCCTCCCCGTGATCGACGCGGACGGCGCCCTCGTCGGCGAGTTCCCCGCGACCGCCGTCCTCCAGCTCGGCATCCGCGAGCACATGATGTCCCTCGCCGCCCCGGGCGTGCTCGGCTCCGGGTTCTCCGTCGAGCGCTCGCTGCGCCAGCACGCGGACAGCCCGCTCGGCTCCGTCGCCGGGCTCGTCGCCACGACGGGGCTGCGCACCGTCCAGGAGGACGAGCCCCTGCTCGAGGTCGCCGTCCAGCTCGCCCACGGCGGCTCCGGCCGCGCCTGGGTGCTCCGCGGCACCCGGCTCGCGGGCGTCGTCACCGCGGGCGAGGTGCTCCGCCGGCTCGGCGCCCCCCGCCCGCCCCAGGAGGCCGCGCGGTGAGCGAGGCCCCCTCCCCCGGCGCCGCGGCCTACGCCCGGGGCGCGGAGGAGTTCAAGAAGGGCGATTTCGCCGCCGCCGAGTCCGCGTTCCGCGAGGCCGTCGCCGCCGACTCCAACCTCTACCGCGCCTGGGCCTACCTCGGCATGTGCCAGACCCAGTCCGGCAAGATCGACGAGGCCATCGAGTCCTACCGGAAGTGCATCGACCTCGAGGCCGGCTACCACAAGGCCTACAACAACGTCGGCGAGCTCTACCGCCGCAAGGGCCTGCTCGACTACGCCTCGATGGTCTTCAAGATGGCCACCGAGCTCGACGCGACCCAGCCCCATTACTTCTTCAACCTCGGCATCACCTACCACGAGATCGGGATGTTCCCCCAGGCCGAGGCCGCCCTCGTCCAGGCCGTCGCGCTCGACCCCTCCGACGCCGAGTACGCCGGCGAGCTCTCCCAGGTCCGCTTCACGCTGAAGAAGTACGACGACGCCCGCGCCGTCCTCGAGGCCTTCCTCGAGAAGAACCCGGAGGACCCGCGCGTCGCCGAGTTCCGCGCCCGCGTCCAGATGCTCCGCCGCCGCGCCGACGCCGTGAAGGCCCTCGGCAAGGAGGCCCCGGGCGACGAGGGCCCGTGAGCCGCTGGCGGGTCGGCGGCGTCCCGTACCTCAACGCGAAGCCGCTGCTGCGGGGCCTCGACGCCGACCCCCGGGTCCGCCTGGTCCTCGAGACCCCCGCCCGCCTCGGCCCGCTCCTCGCCCGCGGCGCCCTCGACGCGGCCACGATGCCCGCGTTCGAGATCCTCCGCCACCGCTGGGAGCTCGTGCCCGGCTGGTGCATCTCGTCCCGGGGCCGCGTGGAGACCGTGGTCCTGCACCTGAAGAAACCGCTGCGCTCGCTCCGCACGGTGGCGCTGGACCGGGACTCGCGCACCTCGAACGCGCTGCTGCGCATCCTCCTCGAGTCGCGCTGGGGCCTCCGGCCCCGCTACGTGAAGCACGACCCGCGTTCCGACGCCTTCCTCCGCGACCGCCGGGTGGACGCCGCGTTGACCATCGGCGACCCGGCCTTCGCGGACCGCGGGGTGCCCGTGCTCGACCTCGGCGCCGCGTGGCACGCCTGGACCGGCGTCCCCTTCGTCTACGCCGCCTGGGCCCGCCGCCGCCGCCTGCCCGCGCTCGAGGAGCGGCTCCGCCGCGCCGCGACGGAGGGGATGGAGAGCCTCCTGCAGATCGCGATGGAGGAGCACGAGCGCGTGGGGCTGACCGTCGCGGAGTGCGTCGAGTACCTCTCGAGGAACATCCGCTACGTGCTCGGGCCCGAGGAGCACGTCGGGTTGAAGCTCTTCGCCCGCCACGCCCGGCGCCTCCGGCTGCTATAGGCGCTGCGCCAGCCAGGCGACGGCGCAGGCCAGCAGGTAGCACGCGGCGAGCAGGCCGAGCATCATCGCGCAGCCGAAGCGGATGAGCGTCATGTTGAGCTCGCGGCTCTTCCCCCGCAGGACGAGGGCGACGCCGCCGAGCACGGCCAGCCAGATGTGCCAGAGCTTGAAGCGCAGCTTCAGGAAGCCCATGCCCAGCGCGTCCCAGCCGACGGGCACCGCCGCGGAGATCACGAGGAAGATCCCGATGGCGCCGAGGACCTTCGGCCAGGTCGCGTCGAGGAAGTCCACGGAGGGAGCGTACCGGCCGGCCGGGGGAGCCGTCCAGAGTGGACGTCCCGGCCCGTTCCCGCTACGGTAGGACGCCCATGCTGACCACCACGCCGGTCCGCGAGGCCGTCGAGAAGGCCGCCGCGGGCGCCCGCCTCTCCGACGCCGAGGCCCTGCTGCTCCTCGAGAAGGGCACGCTCGCCGACCTCGGCGAGGGCGCCGATGCCGTGCGCCGCCGCCTCCACCCGGAGCCGGTCGTCACCTACATCGTCGACCGCAACGTCAACTACACGAACACCTGCATCACGTACTGCACCTTCTGCGCCTTCTACCGCCCGCCGGGCCACCCCGAGGAGTACACGCTCACCAAGGAGGCCATGGCGGAGAAGATCCGCGAGACGAAGGCCGCGGGCGGCGTGCAGATCCTCCTCCAGGGCGGCCACCACCCGTACCTCAAGATCGAGTGGTACGAGGACATGCTCCGCTTCATGAAGTCCTTCGACATCCACGTCCACGGCTTCTCGTCGAGCGAGATCGTCCACCTCGCCCAGGTCTCGAAGCTCACGGTGCGCGAGGCCCTGGCGCGCCTCCGCGCCGCGGGCCTGGACACGATCCCCGGCGGAGGCGCCGAGATCCTCGTCGACCGCGTCCGGAAGATCGTCAGCCCGCTCAAGCTGATGACGGAGGGCTGGCTCGACGTCCACCGCCAGGCCCACTCCCTCGGGATGAACTCGACCGCGACGATGATGTACGGGACCGTCGAGACCCTCGCCGAGCGCGTCGAGCACCTCCGCCGCATCCGCGACCTGCAGGACGAGGCGGTCGCGCGCCGGAACGGCGGCGGCTTCACCGCGTTCATCTGCTGGAGCCTCCAGGCGAAGAACACGGAGCTCGAGCACATCGCCCCCACGGGCGGCCACGACTACCTCCGCACGCTCGCCGTCGCCCGCATGTACCTCGACAACGTGCCGAACCTCCAGTCGAGCTGGGTCACGCAGGGCGAGAAGATCGGCCAGCTCGCCCTGAAGTTCGGCGCCAACGACATGGGCTCGACGATGATGGAGGAAAACGTCGTCAGCCAGGCCGGCGCGACGTTCCGCATGCCCGAGCCCGCCATCGCCCGCGTCATCCGCGATTTCGGCTACACCCCCCGCCGCCGCGACTGCCTCTACCGCCTCCTGCCCTGATCCGCAATTCCTTGCGGAAGTCCCATTCTTTTTGAATCATCTTTCCGGATTTCGCGCGGCTTTCCCCTCCTCCGCCGCACCCCGTTCAACGGAGGAGGAAACCCCATGCTGAGAACTCTCGCGATCCTGGCGGCCCTGCTGGCCGCGCCCACGGCCGCGTCGGCCCAGTCGTGGACCGCCAGGTCCGCGCCCCCGGTCCCGGTCGGTCCGGAGTCGGTCGTCGCGGTCGAGGGCGGACGCTGGTACGTCGTGGTCGGGGACCTGTCGGGGACCTTCATGGCCTACGACGCGCCCTCCGACTCGTGGTTCACCTTCGCGCCGCTGCCGGTCGGCGCCGGGCTCGGGGCCTCGGTCGCCGGGGCCGGCGACGGCGACACCGTGTACGTCGCGCCCGGGAACGGATCGGACAAGGTCTACGGGTACTCGATCTCGCTGAACGCCTGGACGCTGCACTCGACGCTCCCCTTCGTCCCCGCGGTCGGCACCTGCCTCTTCGCGACGGGCGGGGAGCTGCACGCGCTCGAGGGCCTCGGATCGAACCACTGGGAGTACAAGCCCGCGACGACGAGCTGGGTGTCCGCGGCCCTCGTGCCGTTCGTCTGCACCCCGGGGACGAAGGCGATGCAGCGGGACGCGAGCTCCGCCGTCGCCGTGGCCCCCGGTTCGGCGACCCTCTGGTACTACTTCCAGCCCACGGACTCCTGGACCCCGGGAGTCCCCCTGCTGGACGTCTACACGGCGGATGGCGGCTTCGCCCGGATCCCGGGCGGCTACGTGGTGGAAATCCCCTCGGCCTCCGTGCGCGTCCGCGTCTACGAGGAGTCCTCGGCGACGTGGCAGGACCGGTTCGACCCGATCAACATGGTGGTCTTCCCGATGTACCTGCCCGAGGCCGATCCGCTGCTGCGGCTGACGACGCCGGGCCTGGAGCAGTACGTGCCGGCCGCCCCGCCCCCGCCTCCCCCTCCGCCGCCCCCGGCGGCCGGCTGCGATTGCGACGACGAGACGAAGCTCGGCGGTGGCTGCTCCGCGGGCCCGACCAGCGGCAACGTCCTGGCCCTCGCGCTCGGGCTCGGCCTGCTGGCCTACTTCCGCGCCCGCAGGACGCTCTCGTAGGCGGACACGACGGCGGCGGCCTGGGCGCGCAGGTCGAAGCGCGCGACGGCGACCTCGCGCCCGGCCCGCCCCATCCTCCGGCCCAGCTCCCGGTCTCCCGCCAGCTTCTCGATCGCCCGCGCGATCCCCTCCGGGCTGTCGTCGATCACGAGCCCCGTGCGCCCGTCCTCGACCAGCTCCGGGATCATGCCCCGCCTCGCCCCGATCACCGGCTTGCCCATCGCCATCGCCTCGCGCAGCGCGCGGCAGGTCCCGTCGGAGCCCGGGACCAGGAAGCAGAGCGCGTCGAAGCCCGCGAGCGCCGCGACGTAGTCCGGCCCGAGGTAGCCCGTGAACGTCACGACGCCGTCGAGGCCGAGCCGCTTCGCGGGCTGCACCGCGACCTCGTCCATGTTCGTCCCCCGGCCGACGATCCACGCCTTGAGGCCCGGGACGCGCGCGGCCTTGAGGCCCTCGAGCAGGACGTCGAAGCGGCGGTGGCGCTGCATACGGGCCACGACGCCGAGCACGAAGTCGCCGGGCGCCGCCCCGAAGCGCGGGCGAAGGTCAGCCGGCGTCTTCGAGGGGTCGAAGCGGTCCAGGCGCATCGCCGGATTCACGAGCCAGGCCCGGCCCTCGAGGCGGAACGTCGCGACGTCCGCGTCCAGGGCCTCCCTCGAGTAGGTCAGGTAGCCGTCGGTGAAGTACCGGTACAGCAGGCGGCTCCCCACGGCCTTGGTCGGCTGCGCCCGGTGGTTGGTGCGCACCAGCCGGGGCGAGTTCGCCGCGCGCCGCCCGGCGAGGCCCGCCAGCGCGTGGTCGTGCGAGAAGTGGACGTGGAGGATGTCCGTCTTCTCCTGCTCGCAGATCCGCTTCAGCGCCGCCAGGTCCGCGAGGTTGTCGGCGAGGTTCAGCTTCTTGTTCAGGCGGAGGTCGTGGCGGATATGCAGGCCGCGTTCCCGGGCCTTCGCGGGGAGGTTCGAGGTCGCCTCGGGGGGCGCGGGCGGAGCGGCGATCTCCGCGTCCAGGCCCAGCGCCCGCTGCTCGAGGCAGAGGTCGAGCACGGGCTCCGCCGGGCCGGTCCATTTCCAGTCGCCGAAGACGTGGAGGACGCGCACCGCGCGAGGATACGGGACGCCCGCCCCGCGGCGCAAGGAGGGCCTAGGCCTCCTCCAGCGCCGAGAGCTCCGCGTCGGTCTGCCGCAGGCGGTGCGCCAGGATCCACGCGAGCCGGGAGAAGAGGGCCACCCCGAGGGCCGGGCTCCCCGCGGACACCTCGTCGAAACGCGCGCGCGACAGGGCGTAGAGCTCCGTGTCCTTCGCCGCGACCGCGTCCGCGGAGCGCGTCCCCCGGTCGAGGAAGGCCAGGTCGCCGAAGAAGCCCTGCCGTGAGAAGGTCGCCAGGTGGTAGCGGCGCCCGTCGGCCAGCGGCAGCAGGATCTCCACGCGGCCCCGGCGGATGAAGTAGACCTCGTCGCCCGGATCGCCCCGGCGGAACACCGCCTCGCCCGCGGCGACGCTCCGTTCGCGGACGGCCGAGGCGAGCAGGGCCAGCGACGTCGCGTCGAGGTCCTTGAAGAGCTCGAAGTCCGCCAGCGCCAGCGCGGGGGCGGAGGGAGCCTCGCCCCGGCCCTCCTCCTCCAGCATCCGTTCCTCGTACCACTCGATGGCCGCGTCCGCCGTGTCGAAGACCCGCACGTTGCGATCGCGCTTCACCAGCCCCACGTGGTCGAAGTACGCCTTGAGGTCGAGGCCGGTGGGCAGCGAGGCCGGGATCCCCGCGAGCAGGAGGAACGCGTTCCGGTCCTCGAGCCGCGACTCGATGAGGTCCAGCAGGTGCGCCGCCGTGTAGTCCAGCGTGTGCACGCGCCGGAGGTCGAGCACCACGAAGCGCCGGCGCTCGAGGTCGGGCTCCAGGATCGAGTAGAGCTGGTCCGTCGTCCCGAAGAACAGCGTGCCCTGGAGCTCGAGGACGACGGCCTCCTCGCCCCTCCGCTGGAGGACCTCGACCTGCACGGCGGGCCGGTTCCGCTTCGAGGAGACCTTTGACCCCGGGATCCGGTGCCGGACGACGCTGCCCCGGACCTGCTCGCGGATGAAGAGGAGGATCGCGAGCGCGAGGCCCACCGCGGCGGCGGCGATGAGCGAGGACGCCAGGGCGGTCACCACGACCGCGAGGATCACGACGAAGTCGGGCACCGTGTGCCGGTTCCTCGCGAGGTCGAGCGCGTGCCGGTCCACCATCCGCGCGGAGACGACGAGGATCACGCCCGCGAGGGCCGCCTGCGGGATCCAGCCCACGAGGTTGGGCAGCCCCGGGACCAGCCCGGCGCCGAGCACGACGGCCGCCAGCGCGAAGGCCCCCGCGAGGATCCCGGAGCGCCGCGTCGCGCCCCCGGCTCCGACGTTGACGAGGGTCGCCCCCAGCGTGCCCGCGCCGGGCATCCCGCCCGCCGCGGACGACAGGAGGTTCGCCAGCCCCTGCCCGCGCAGTTCCCGGTTCGAGTCGTGGCGGGACCGGGTCATCGCGTCGACGATCACGCAGGTCTTCAGCGTGTCGATCGACAGGAGCACGCCCAGGGTCAGCGAGGGCGCGACGACGCGCCGCAGGTCCGCGGCCTCGAGTCCGGGCAGCGAGCCGATCCGGGCCTCGAGCGCGGCGAGGAGGTCGCCGGCGGACGCCGATCCCGCGCCGATGACGAGCCGGTTGCCGGCGAGCGTCCGCAGCGACGGGTCGAGCACGAGCGCGACGACGAAGGCCGCCGCCCCCGCGGCGATGCCGATCACGACGGCCGGCACCTTCCTCGTGAGGCGCGGGCCCGCGAGCATCCCCGCGATCGTCGCGAGGCCGATCGCCAGCCCCGGCAGCGCCCAGGAGCCGGGATGCAGCAGGTCGCCGGCCCGGGCCAGGCCGAGCAGCTTCGGCACCTGGCCGGAGAACAGGAGGAGGCCCACCCCGCTGAGGTAGCCCGCGACCACGGGGTACGGGATGTACTTGATGAGGCGGCCGCCGCCGAGCAGGCCGATCCCGACCTGCAGGAGGCCCGCCAGGCCGCCGATGAGCGCGAGGGAGAGGAGGATCTTCGGCGCGGGGACCCCGGACGCCGCCAGCTCGGCGCCGAAGGCCGCGAGCACGGCCGCCGCCGGCCCGCAGGGCGCGGAGATCAGCCGGGGCGTGCCCCCCGCGACCGCGGCCACGAGACCGACCGCGACGGCGCCGATCAACCCCGCGAGCGCGGCCTGGCCCGCGTACGCATCGCCGAGCGGCCGGAACGCGTGCAATCCGTAGCCCGCCGCGGCGGGCAGCGCGACGAGCATCGCCGCGAAGCCGCCCCAGGCGTCTCCGCCCCGGCCGCGATCCTCGACGGGGTTCATCCGCCTCCTGACGCGCAAGCACCGTGCCAGCCCCCGGAGGCCGGACGCCGCCCGGGGAGGGCCGGAAGAATCCGCCCCCTCGGGGATTATCGCCCCGGGCCGAGCAGGGGCCGGTCGATCTCGAAGTCGTAGCGCACGCCTCGCTCCTCGAGGGCCTTCACCTCCGCGACGAAGCGCGCGAGCGCCCGGCCGAAGATCGAGTCCCCCGGCTCCACGGGGATCGTGGTCTTCCCCTCCAGGTACTTCTCGACCATCCGGCGGGAGGCGGGGTGGGCCGGAGCGAACACCTCGATGGTCAGGGGCCGCGCCGACTCCGCGAGGCGGAACGCGGCGAGGAGCAGCGCGGGGAACATCCCTTTCCCCCGCAGGTCCGGGTCGACGAGGATCCCGGCGAGCCAGAGCCGGCGCCGGCGACGCGAGACCTTGAGGCGCAGCCCCCCGACGAGCCGCTCCCCCGAGTACACGGCCACCGCCTCGCCCCGCCCGAGCGTCAGCAGCAGCGCCGCGCCGAGCAGGAGCCACGCGATCACGATCCACATCGCGGCGGGTTGCCAGTCGACGGGGAGCGCGTAGGTCCCCGCGAGCGCCGCGAGGGGGAGACCGACGTAGAGGACGAACTCGCGCGTCTTCAGCGCCCGGAGCATGGCGAGGGGGAGCTCGCGCGGCGCGAAGAACCCGCGGACGACGTAGCGGCCCGCGGCCCGGGACGCCCCCGGCGCGAAGGAGATGCGGTACGAATCCACGGGCTGGATGCTACCCTTCCCGCCGGATCCCCGGAATTCCGAATCGGCGTACCCGGCCCCCGACCCGGGCGTCGGAGGACGCAGGAGGCCCCCATGATCGCGCTGCTGCTGACGCTGGTCCTCGCCCAGGACTCGATGGACGCCCGGATCGCGGCGCTCGGGCCGAGGCTCGCCTCCGAGTCGATCGAGGAGCGCGCGGCCGCGATCGAGGACCTCAAGCAGCTGGTCCGCTCGGATCCCGCCGTCGCGCGCAAGGCCTTGCGGGCCCGGCTCGGCGCGGAAAGCGACGCCGACGTGAAGGCCGCCCTCGGGGCGGCCATCGACGCGCTGCCGCCGCTCGAGTTGACGCTCTCGGTCAAGGGCGAGCCCCGGGAGGGCGAGGCGGTGCGCGTCGAGGCGCGGATCCGCAACCTGACGGACCACGACATCCTCCTCGTCCCCAGCATCCACGGGGCGGATCTCGGGATGCGCTACCCGAAGTACGAGGTCAGCGCGGCCCGGCCCAAGGGCACCGGCCCCGCCGGCCGCAAGCTGATCAGCGAGATCATCAAGTCCAAGGCGATCACGGAGGGCGATTTCCGCACCGTGAAGCCCGGCGAGGAGTTCGACCCCTACGAGGGGGACGGGGTGCGCCTGCCCCGGCGCCAGGAGTGGACCCCGGAGGTCGCGGGCCGCTGGACGTTCCGACTGGTCGCGGACTTCACGGGTCCGGACAGCCAGTGGGTCTACGGGATGCGGACCGAGGCGGCTCCGGACGAGGCGCGCGCGGCGCTCGTGGCGAGGGTGCCCCACGTGAAGCTCGAGGCGTCCCTCGAGGTCGACGTGAAGCCCGCGGCGCCGGCGAAGTAGCGTCAGGGCCCGGTGCACGCCGGGCAGACGACGCCCGCCGAGAGGCGGATGCGCCCGTGCTTGAGGCAGACCGGGCGCCGGCAGGTCCCGCAGGAATTCGAGCAGCGGCTCCCGCACGTGGCGCACGCCGAGGTCTTCCGGCGGAACGCGTCGATCATCGCGGCGTCGAGCGGCCGGCTGAGCAGCTCCAGCGGGCTGACCTTCTTCCACGCCGCGAGCAGGATCACCGCGGGCAGGGAGGCGAGGTAGAGCGCCGTGTTGACCGGGTGCGAGAGGTAGAAGCCGTTGTCCACCCCGAAGTCCCGATGCGAGAAGGGCCAGAGCATCCTCAGGTGCCAGGACGTCATCAGGGCGTCGGTGAGCAGGTGGGAGGCGAAGACGATCGCGACCAGCAGCGCGGCCAGAGCGATGCGCCCCGCGCCCCGGCCCCGGTGGTGGATCGCGGCGGCGGCGACGACGAGGACGCCCACGAGCAGGTTGTGCCCCAAGACGTGGTGCCACTCCCCGTAGAGGGCGGCGCCCCCCAGGTAGGTGACGCCGTCCAGGTCCGGCGCGATGGAGGCGAAGAGGCACCACCCGCGCAACCGGCGGTCGGAACCGGGGGCGAGCGCGCCGATCGCCCACCCGAAGGCCGCGTGCGCGGGGACGTGCATCGAGCGGATTCTACGCCGAGTGGAGGGTGCGGAGGTAGGCCGACAGCAGGACGATGGCGGCGGCGAGGACCAGGTTGACGCCCAGCCAGGTCCGGCGGCGGGCCTGGAACGCGGCGCGGCGCGGGCTCGACGACGTCAGCAGGATCGCGATCGCGAAGAGGACCAGCGCGAGCGCGACCTTGACCGCGTACACGGCCGGGTACGGCGCGACCGTGGTCCTCCAGAGCAGGTGCGTGTTGTAGAGGCCCGACACGAGGAGCCCGCCGATCGCGGCGTGGATCAGCAGTCGCAGGCGGCGCGAAAGCGCGCCGAGGACCCGGGACCGCGACTCGTCGTCGAGCTCCGCGAGCGAGGGGACGAGCACGAGGCGGAGAAAGACCGTGGCGCCGACCGCGGTGATCGCGGAGGCGACGTGCAGCCAGCGCATCGCGAGGTTCAGGACGTCCACGGCGTTCACGAGAACCACCGTTCCAGCCGGCTGCGCTCGAACTCGACCTTCTCGCGGTAGGCGTCCGCGGAGGGAGCGGCCATCTCGACCCGGGGTCCGCCCGGCGCGAAGAGGTCGAAGGCGGCCTTCGAGGCCTCGCCGCCGCCGTGCTCGACGAAGCAGTGGCCCTTCCCCTCGAAGGCGGCCGGGGCCCGGCCGAGCAGGTCGGCCAGGATGCCCGCGACGGCGACGCGCGCCTGGCCCTCGGCCATCACGCCCGCCTTCGGCATGGGCATCTTGTTGTCGAGGAGCACCTCGGTGCAGTCCCCGACGGCCCAGACGCGGTCGACCGCCGTGCGGAACGTGGCGCGGTCGACCGGGATCCAGTCTCCGGCCCCGGCGAGTCCGCTCTCCTTCACGACGGCGGGCGGGCGGTGCGGCGGGACGACGATGAGCAGGTCGGCGGCGAGCTCGCCGCCGTCGAAGAAGGACTTGGACCCCTCGAGCCGGAGGGTCTTCCGCTTCGGGGTGAATCCGATGCCCTTGGCGGCGAGGCGCCGCTCGAAGTCGTCGCAGACGGCCTTCCCCATCAGGGGAAGGGACATCGGCTGGACGGTCCAGGTCGCGATCTCGACCTGCCCGCGCACGCCGCGGCGCCGGAAGACCTCGTCGAGGGTCATGGCGGTCTCGTAGGGGGCGGGCGGGCAGGGGTACGGGGCGGCGAGGATGCCGATCGCGACGCGGCCCCGGGCGAGCGCGGCGACCTTCGGGGCGAGGCGGATGCAGTCGTCGACGTCGTAGAGGCTGTGGGCGTCGGGCGAGAACCCCGGCACGAGGTCGGGGCGCGGTTCGGCGCCGAGGGCGACGAGGAGGTGGTCGTAGCGGAGCTCGCCGCCGGACGTCCGGACGACGCGCGAGGTCGTGTCGATCGCGGTGACGGTCTCCTGGCGGTAGTCGATGCCGAAACGGCGCAGCTCCGAGCGGGGGCGGCGGCCGTCGCGGGGTCCGCAGAGGCCGGCGAGGATCCAGACCTTGCGGAGGCCCATCTGGTAATCAGGCTTCCGGTCGACGAGCGTGATCGCGTGCTCCGGGCCGAGGGCGGCGCGGAGCTCGCGGGCGGCCGTGAGGCCGCCGAAGCCGCCGCCGAGGATGACGATCCGGGAGCGCGGCGTCGTCGCGTCGTTCATGGTGCAGCCTCCGAGGGCGAGTCCCGCCGCGGCGGCGCCGAGCGTCCGGTCGAAGTCCCGCCGCGTCATCCCGCCGGTCATGGAGTTCCTCCGGTCCGTCGAGGTGGAAGTGGAGGTGGCGGCCGGATTTGAACCGGCGAAATAGGAGTTTTGCAGACTCCCGCCTTAGGCCACTTGGCTACGCCACCCCGTGGGAAGGCCCCGACACTCTAGGCGCGGGCCCCCGCCGCGGTCAAGGGGCCTCGCCGGCCGCCCCGTGCTACCATGCTCCCATGAAACGACTCCTCGCCCCGGCCGCGGCGCTCCTGCTCGCCGCCTGCGGCACCGCCGACTACCGCGTCCTCGAGCGCCCCGCCCGACCCTACTCCGACTTCGGCTCCGTCGAGGTCCGCGACGTCCGCGTCGACGTCCGCCACGAGCTTCCCGGCGACTGGCCCGCCGAGGCCGCCAAGGGCGCCGTCGAGATCCGCGACGAGCTGCGCCAGCGCATCAACGAGTACAAGACCTTCCGCGGTTCCGGCCCCGCCCTCTCCGTCGCGGCCACCCTCGTCCGCTACGAGGCCGAGTACAGCGAGCCCAAGCTCGCCGGCGGCGGCGGCAGCCTGCAGAAGATGACCGTCGTCCTGGAAGTGCACTTCATCGACGAGCGGGGCGGCGTCACCGGCCGCCTCGAGGCCACCGGCGAGTCCCGCAAGGGAGGGTGGGCCGTCGCGACCATCGCCGCCGCGAGGTCCCGCGCCGTCGACGGCGTCCTGCAGTACCTCCGCGACCACCGCGCGACGACCGGTCGCTAGCGGGGCTTCTCCGGCTCCATCCAGCCCCGCTGCTCCGCGACGGCCTGGAAGCGCGCGCGGCACTTGAGGCGCACCCCGTCGTTGTCGAGGTGCACGTTGTAGATCGGGTTGTTGATCGGGTCGTTCCCCACCCAGACCCCCTCGGCGTCGAAGTCCGCCGGCGTCATCTTGAACAGCGTCAGCAGGAGGTGGAAGCACACGTCCCCGATCGACGGGATCCGGTGGATCCGGTCGTCGATCCGCGTCGGCGTCGGGTCCATCAGCCCCGTCAGCAGCGCCGGGACCGACTCCTCCGGCGGCAGCGACAGCAGGTACTGCACGATGTCGTGCGACGCGCCCCCGGTCTTCGGGTCCCACGAGCTGACGTCCTGCAGCTCCTTGACGAACACGACCGTCCGGTTGCGCTTGTCCGGCTCCTGGCACCCGGCCACGGCCAGCGCGATCAACCCCGCCGCGATCAGTCTCATGAACGGGAGTATAGCGGATTCCGTTGCCCGCCCCGTTCCTTTCCCCTACCGTACCCGCCATGGCCGACGACCCCCTGCGCCTCGCCCGCGAGCGGGAGGCCGCCGGAGACCTCGACGCCGCGCTCGCCGCCTACGCCGCCGTGCCCCCGGCCTCCCCGCACCACGCCACGGCCCGCATCCGCCTCGTCGGCCTCCGCCTCCTCCGCGGCGAGCACGCCGAGGCCGAGCGCACCGCGCGCGACTTCGCGGCCGCGAATCCCGACTCGCCCGACGCCCTCGCCACGCTCGGCCAGACGCTCAAGCTCTGCGGCCGGCCCGAGGAGTCCTTCGACCCCCTCGCCCGGGCCGCCGCCCTCGCCCCCGGCCGCGGCTACGACGACCTCCTCCACGACGCGCGCCGCGCGCTGCACTGGCGCCCCGACCCCGACCTCCACCAAGCGCTCTCCGAGCACGCCCCCCTCCCCGACTCCTCCCCCGAGAGCCGCTACCGCTGGTCGCACTGCCTCGTCGCGGGCCTGCTGAACCCCGAGGTGCTGCGCTGGATCCCCGCCGCCGCGCCCCGGGAACTCGAGGCCCGGCTGCCCGACTCGATCCGCGAATCGCTCGACGCCCGCTTCGCGGGCCGCTACACGGAATCGCTCCGCGAGGCCGCCGACGCGAGCCTCCGCGCCCGCCTCCCCGGGGCGCCCTACGGACCCGCCGAGGCGCGGGTCACCCTCACCGACGGCTCCGCGCACGAGGGGAAGATCGAGGACGGGGACTCGACGATCGGGGGCGCCTTCGAGACCGCGACCCCGGAGCGCTACGAGATCGTCCCGTTCGGCTCCGTGGCCTCGATCGAGTTCGGCCGCGGCGGGGCGTGGATCCCCGCGACGCTGACGCCGGCGACCGGCGCGCCGCGGGAGCTGCGCGTGAGCGCGCTCTACCTCTTCACCGAGGGCTCGCGGCGGCCCGAGCTCCGCGACGGCCGCGCGACGGCGTGGCGCGAGCTCTGGCGGGGACTGCGCTTCGGGCTCGGCGGGCGGACCTTCATCGTGTCCAAGCGGCCGATCCACGTCGGCCTCGTCCGGCGGATCGACTTCCGCCGCTGATCACTTCCGCCGCACCTCCGCCCAGGCGTCCTCGATCCGCTGCCGGCGGACGGGATCCAGGTCGCGGAAGCGCTCGCAGCGCGCGAGGTCGGACTCGGGCGGGTACGCGATCGGGTTCGAGAGCACCGAGGGGTCGGTGTGCTCCCGCGCCGCCTCGTTGCAGTTCGCGTACTTCACGGTCGTCGCGATCGCGCCGCTGACCCGCGGGTCCAGGACGTGGTCGAGGAACTTCCAGGCGAGGTCCTTGCGCTTGGCGGACTTCGGGACGGCCATGAAATCGACCCAGATCGTGCCGCCCTCCTTCGGGATGACGAAGGAGATCGGCGCGTCCTTCGCGGCCTGGAGCGCGTCGCCGCTGTAGCACTGCGCCAGCCAGAGCGTGCCGGCGGCGAGGTCGCCCCGCGGCTGCGAGTTGTACGGAACGAGGTGGGCCTTCTGCGCGGCCAGCCGGTCCCGCGCGGCGACGACGGCCGCCTCGTCCGCGGTCCGGACGCTCTTCCCCTCGAGGCGCAGCGCCGCGGCGAAGACCTCGATCGGGTCCTCGAGCATCGACATCGGCTTGTTCGCGGGATCCCAGAGCGCGCCCCACGAGTCGATCTTCGCCTTGATCTTCTCCGTGTTGACGGCGATCCCGGTCGTGCCCCACATGTAGGGGACGCCGTGCCTGGCGTCCGCCCGGAAGCGGGCCGCGAGGTGCTTCAGGTTCGGGAGTTTCGCGGCGTCGACGGCCTCCAGGACGCCCGCCCCGGAGAGGATCGCGAGGTCCTCCTCGCTGGGGACCACGACGTCGTATCCCCCCTGCCCCCCGAGCAGCTTGGCGCGGAGCTCCGAGCCGCTGGCGACGTGGTGGACGACCACGCGGCAGCCGTTCGCCCGCTCGAAGCTCCCGACCGTGTCGGGGCCGAGGTAATCCTCCCAGATATAGAGGACCAGCTCGGGCTGGGACACGCCGCAGCCGCCGGCGAGGGCCGCGAGCGCGGCGACCAGGATCCACTTCATCGTCGTTCCTCCGGGGGTCGCGGGGGCTGGAAGGCCAGCGCGCCCGCGACGAGCAGGGCCGAGCCCGCCAGCGCCATCACGGAGAGCGCGTTCACCTCGGGCGTGTGGCGGAAGCGGACCTTCGAGTAAAGGTACACCGGGAGCGTCTCGACGCGGGGCCCGGACGTGAACGCGGAGACCACGACGTCGTCGAAGGAGACCGCGAAGGCGAGCAGCGCCCCGGCCGCGACGGCGGGGGCGACGGCGGGCCAGGTCACGGACGCGAAGGCGCGGAGCGGGCCCGCGCCGAGGTCCCGCGCGGCGGCGGGCAGGTCGGGGTCGAGCGCCCTCGCCCGGGCCGCGACGACGAGGGCCACGTAGCCGAGGCAGAACGTCGCGTGGGCCGCGATCACCGTCGCGCGCCCGAGCTCCGCCCCCGCCGCGAGGAAGAGCGCGGAGAGCGAGAGGCCCATCAGGACGTCCGGCAGCCCCATGGGCAGCGCGACGAGGGCCGCGAGCGCGCCCGAGCGGCGGCGGGCCAGCGCGAAGCCGGCGGCCGTCCCGAGCAGGGAGGCGAGCAGCGTCGCGCCGAGCCCGATCGCCATCGAGTCGGCGAAGGCGGCCCGGACCGCGGCGTTGCCGAGCGCCCGGCGGTACCACTCGAAGGTGAAGCCCCTCCAGACGACGACCTGCTCGGCCGCGTTGAAGGAGAACAGCGCGAGCACGAGGATCGGCGCGTAGAGCAGCGCGATCACGACGGCCACGTGGAGGCCGAGCCAGCGCCTCACGGGCGCTCCTCCCCGCCCCGGGGGCGCAGCAGCAGCGGGGCCGCGCAGGCGGCCGCGACGAGGACGGAGAGGGCCGAGGCCGCGGGCACGTTGCCCCGGGCGAGCTCCGCGACGTGGACGCCGGCCATCTCGGAGTCGACCGGCCCGAGCACCGCCGGGCCGACGAAGGCGCCGAAGCTCGGGATGAAGACGAGCAGCGCGCCCGCCGCGATCCCCGGCGCCGCGAGCGGCAGGACGACCCGGCGGAAGCGACCCGCGGGCCCCTCGCCGAGGTCGGACGCCGCTTCGAGCAGGCCCCGGGGGATGCGCTCGGCGGCGATCCAGAGCGGCAGGATCATCAGCGGCAGGTGCGCGTAGACCAGGCCGGCCACGACCGCCGTCATCGAGTGGAAGGACGGCCCGGCGGCCCACTGGAAAAGGAGCTTCAGGGCCGTGGTCCGGGAGAGCGCGTTGAGCAGGGCCGGGGCGACGAGGAGCGCGACGAGCACGCGCTTCGAGCGCGGACCGCAGCCCGCGAGGAACCAGGCGACGGGGCCGCCCAGCAGGAGGCAGATCGCGCAGGTCGCCAGGCCCGCGGCCGCGGAGCGCGCGAGCATCGCCGCGACCTCGGGCACGAGGATCGAGCGCCACGCGGCCGTCGAGAAGCGCCAGGCGACCCGGCCCTCCTCGCGGTCGAGGAACGAGAAGACGAGGACGAGGCCCAGCGGCGCGGCGCCGAAGAGCAGCAGCCAGGCCCCGGGCGTCCACGCGAGGAGGCGCCTCACCCGGGCACCTGCACGCCGTCGGCGGGATCCCAGCCCACCGTCGCGCGGTCCCCCGGCTTCAACGACCCGGGGGGCGCGGCCACGACGAGGCGCCGCGGGCCGTCGCGCAGGACGACCGAGCTCGTCGCGCCCGCGTAGAGCACCTCCTCGACGACCGCCTCGACCGAGCGCGGGCCCGGCCCGAGCCGGAGCTTCTCGGGGCGGAGCAGGATCCCGTCGTCGCCGGGGTAGTTCGCGGTTCCGACGAAGGACGCGACGAAGCGGGTCGCGGGCCGGTCGTAGACCTCGGAGGGGGACCCGACCTGCTCCAGGCGGCCGTCGCGGAGCACGGCGACGAGGTCGGCCATCGAGAGCGCCTCCTCCTGGTCGTGCGTCACGAGGAGGAAGCTGCAGCCGCTCTCGCGGCGGAGCCGCTTGAGCTCCTCCTGCATGCCGCGGCGCAGCGAGCGGTCGAGCGCGGAGAGGGGCTCGTCGAGCAGGAGGACGCGGGGCCGGGGGGCGAGGGCGCGGGCGAGCGCGACGCGCTGGCGCTCGCCGCCGGAGAGGGTGCCGACGCGGCGCGCCTCGAAGCCCGGGAGGCGGACGAGGTCCAGCATCTCGCCGACGCGGCGGGCGAGCTCGGCCCTCGTGGCCCCGGAGCGGCGCAGGCCGAAGGCGACGTTGCCCGCGACGTCGAGGTGCGGGAAGAGGGCGTAGTTCTGGAAGACGAGGTTGAGGTCGCGGCGCTCGGGGGGCTCGGCGGTGACGTCGCGGCCCGCGAGGAGGACGCGGCCGGCGTCGGGGCGCTCGAAGCCCGCGGCGACGCGGAGCAGGGTGGACTTCCCCGAGCCCGAGGGGCCGAGGAGGGCGGCGAAGCCGCCGCGGGGCAGCGCGAGCGAGACGGAGTCGACGGCCCGGCGGCCGGCGAAGGAGCGGGTGATCCCCTCGAAGGCGAGGTCGGCGGGTTCCACGGCCGACCAGCGTACCGCGCCGGGGCGGCGCGTGGTAGGATGCGGGCCGATGAGCAGCCGATTAGCCCGGTTCCGGCCGGAGTGGCGGAACTGGCAGACGCAGGGGACTTAAAATCCCCGGGCCCGCAGGGGCCATGAGGGTTCGACTCCCTCCTCCGGCACCATCGGACTCCACCTAGGTGGATTTCCCCATCCACAGTTTCATCGCGGCGAGCACCCCGGCGACCAGCAGCCCGGCCCCGAGCAGGATCCAGTTGAAGCGGCGATCGATGAAGTCCTTGGCCCCGGGGCCCCCCTTCCAGCAGGCGAGGGCCAGCAGGTAGAAGCGCGCGCCGCGGCCGACCACCGAGGCCGCCAGGAGCATCGGCAGGGACGCCCCGAAGAAGCCCGTCCCGATCGTGAGCACCTTGTAGGGGAACGGGAGGAAGGAGTACCCGAGGGTGAACCAGAACGCGTTCCCCCGGACGATCCCCCCGAAGCGCTCGAACTCCGCCCGGGCCCCCCAGGAGTCGATCACCCACTTCCCCACCGAGTCGTAGAGGAACGCGCCGATCGCCCAGCCCGCGACGGCGCCGAGCACGCTCGCGGCGAGGTTCACGGTCGCGTAGAGCCAGCTCCGCGCGGGTCGCTCCAGGGACAGGGCGATCTGCAGGAAGAGGGGCGGGATCGGGAAGACGCTGGAGTCGAGGAAGGCGATGACCGCGAGCACCCAGGTGCCGGCCGGGTGGTGGGCCCAGGACAGGACCCAGGCGTAGAGACGGCGGAGGGGGTTGCGGGACGGGGGCGGGACGGCGGGGTCGGCCACTACCGGCCGTACTTGAGGCGCTCCGCGAGGATCTCGGGGAGGCCCGCGTTGACGATCTTCTGGGCGGTCTTCTCGACGTCGTACTTCACGCGCGTCACGGAGACCTTGCCCTCGTCCGAGTCGTAGACGACGCAGACGGCGTCGGGGTTCTCGTCGCGGGGCTGGCCGATCGACCCGACGTTGATCATGATCTTCATCGACTCGTCGACCTTGACCTCGGTCTCCATGTTGAAGCTGACGTTGCGCCGCTTGAAGAAGTTGACCGGCACGTGGGAGTGGCCGAGGAAGGACAGCGGCGTGGTCTGCTGCTCGAAGGAGAGGTGGGCGTCGTACGAGGTCTGGATGTACTCGAAGAGCTCGGGCGAGTAGAGCGTCGAGTGGACGACCGTGAAGTTGTCGCAGTACTCGACGAGCTTCAGGGACTTGATGTAGTTCTTGTCCTCCGACGAGAGCTGGGCGCGGGTCCAGAGGGCGCTCTCGCGGGCGTAGGTGTTGAAGAAGTCGATGTTCAGCTTGTCGACGGCCGCGAAGTCGTGGTTGCCGGCGACGACGACGGCGCCGATGTCGCGGACCCGCTTGATGCACTCGGTCGGGTTGGACCCGTAGCCGACGAGGTCCCCCACCGAGACGTACTTGTCGACGCCCCGCCGCTGCATCTCCGCGAGAACCGCCTCGAGCGCCTCGAGGTTCGCGTGGATGTCGCCGAGGATCCCGTATCTCATGCGTCGCGTCTTCCCGGGGCGCTCACCGGATCTCCCGCCGCTCGAATCGAGCGCAGGCCACGGTGAACACGAAGGCAACATACAGGACGGCGTGCAGGGTCGCCAGCCCGAGGTAGCCTGGGGAAACGATCCTACCCTCGCTGAAATGGGTCTGCAAATTAAATAGCCCGAGGTCGGGCACGGCGACCCAGAGGGCCCTCCCGAGCCAGGTCACGGCCGCCGAGTCGAGCCGCTCCAGGCTGGCCTGCATGGGCGCCGAGAGGTTGCCCAGGATGTAGAAGAAGGCCGTGCCGCTCACGGAGACGACGGGCGGCACGAACGCGCAGAGCGCCGTGCAGACGGCCGCGAGCACGGCGACCTGGAGGACGGCCAGCACGAAGCCCTCGAGCACGACGACGCCGCTCTCCCGGAGGAACGCGGAGGAGTAGTCCCCCACCGAGTGCCCCGCGGCCACGAGCCGCTGCCAGCCCGCGTCCGCCTCGCCCCAGTCGCCGCGCGAGAACTCCAGGGCCAGGAGCAGCGCGACCGCCCCCGCCGCCGCGAGCGCGAGCCCCGCGCGCAGCGGGCCCCGCGACGCCGCGAGCGCCGTCCCCTCCTCCGCCGCGCGGATCCGCCGCCGGGCCCGGGCCGCCAGGAGCGAGCCCGCGACGAGCGCGGCGAGGCCCGACCACCCGAAAGCCGACGAGAGCGCCGGGTCGCCGAAGAGCGTCGACTTCGCCATGTACCAGAGCGTGTAGAAGAGCACGCCGCCGAGCACGAAGAGCCCGGGCACGAGCGCCATCATCAGGCCCGCGAAGCGCCCGAGCAGGAACGCCGAGCGCCGCACCGGCTTCGACAGCAGGGTCACGGCCGTCCGGTCCTCGAGCTCCTGCGTCACGACGACGGGCGCCATCACGACGACGAGGATGAAGCCCCAGAGCACGAGCGACGCGAGGCCCATCTCGCGCACGAGCGGCGTCTCGAGGTCGAACGTGAACTGCGTGAGGAAGCTCGACCCGTAGACGAGCAGCGCGAACGCGCCGAGCGTGAGGTAGTAGAGCGGGCGCCGCACGAGGTCGGCGTACGTCGCCCACGCGAGCGTCCAGAGGTTCGTCACGCGGGAGGATGGTAGCAAAAATTCCCCCGCGCGGCGGCCGCGTCCCGTGGTATCCTGAACGCCGGAGTTCGACAGGGAGTCCAGGGAGAGAGGGAGAGGGAACATGAAAGACCGCCGTCTGGGTCTCGGTCTCGACGCGCTCCTCGGGGGCGCCGGCACCGAGCCTTCCGCCGAGGCCGCCGCCGTCCGCCCCGCCGCCATCCCGCCGACCGACGCGGGTCTCGACGAGCTGTCGCCGAACCCGCACAACCCGCGCGCGACGTTCGACGAGGAGGAGCTGAAGTCGCTCTCCGAGTCGATCCGCCAGAGCGGCGTCCTGCAGCCCGTCGTCGTGCGCCTCAAGGCCGGCGCGATGGAGATCGTCGCGGGCGAGCGCCGCTGGAGGGCCGCGAAGCTCGCGGGCCTCGTCCGCGTGCCGATCGTCGTGCGCGAGGTCAGCGACGCGCAGATGCTGCAGGTCGCGCTCGTCGAGAACCTCCAGCGCCAGGACCTCAACCCGATCGAGAAGGCCCGCGCGTTCCGCCAGCTGCTCCAGCTCAACGGCTGGTCGCAGGACCAGGCGGCCGCCGCGCTCGGGCTCGCCCGCCCCACCGTCGCGAACTTCCTCCGCCTGCTCGAGCTGCCCGCCGACGTGCAGGACGCCGTCGCCCGGGGCGCGATCTCGATGGGCCACGCCCGCGCCCTGCTCGGCACCACGAACGTGGCGACGCGGCTCCTGATCCTCAAGAAGATCGTCGCCGAGGACCTCTCGGTGCGCGCCGTGGAGAAGCTCGTCGCCGCCCAGCCCCAGGCCAAGCCCAAGGCCGGCCCCAAGTCGAAGGACCCCTACATCGCCGACCTGGAGCAGAAGCTCGGGCAGCACTTCGGGACGAAAGTGGAGATCGCCACCCGCGGCAAGGGCGGTTCGATCACCCTCCACTATTACTCCAACGCGCACTTCACGGAGCTGATGCGGAAGGTTGGCGTAACTCTTTAGTTACTAGATAGTTAGGAATACAAAAGGCCCCGGGTCGCCCCGGGGCCTTTTCCGTTCCCAGAAGGTTCAATTAAATACTAACCAAGGATCCGCTTCCGCGTCGTCGGGCCGACCGGGTCGTACTTCAGCTGCTTGAGCGCGTCGAGCGATTCCCGGAACGCCGCGCGGTGCTCGTCGGCCTTCGCCCCGATCTCCAGGTCGGCCTCCGAGGGGTTCGCGACGATCAGGTCGTACGGGAAGACGTCGTGCGAGTACTTCCCCAGCAGCCTCATGATGCCGGTCGCGTCGAGCGACATCCAGCCCATGCGCGTGAAGATGAAGGTCGCGATCACGGCGCCGTCGTTCTCGAAGGACTTCAGGGCGAGCGCCGGATGCTTCGAGCCGTCCGCGAACTTCAGGATCCCCGAGAACACGCCCAGGTCCCCCTTGGAGAACAACGACTCCTCCTGGACCTCCGGGTTGTTCGGGTCCCCGCCCTCGGGAAACGACACGAAGAAATTCTTCCCCTCGTGGACATCGGCGAGGGGAATCTCGGTGAGCTTCATCGGCGGCCTCCGGAACGTTCCACGTGGAACAGCATCATACCTTTCCCGCGGACGGACACCAGTCCCGCAAACCGCAGGCCCCGCACTTCGGCGCCCGCGCCGTGCACACCTTGCGGCCATGCCAGATCAAGCGGTGCGAGAACGCGATCCACTCCCCCCTCGGCAGGAGCTTCATCAGGTCCCGCTCCACCTTCGCCGGATCCTCCTCCCGCGTGAGCCCCAGGCGCCGGCTGATCCGACCCACGTGCGTGTCGACCACCACGCCGTCCGCGCGATGGAACCAGGTCCCCAGCACGACGTTCGCCGTCTTGCGCGCGACGCCCGGCAGGCGCACGAGCTCCTCCATCGTCGACGGCACTTCCCCGCCGTGGTCCTGCACGAGGAGTTTCGCCATGCCGAGGATGGACTTCGCCTTGTTCCGATAGAACCCCGTCGAGCGGATCAGCGTTTCGAGCTCCCCCGGATCCGCGGCCGCGTAGTCCGCGGCGCGGCGGTAGCGCCGGAACAGCTCCTTCGTGACGATGTTGACGCGCACGTCCGTGCACTGGGCCGAGAGGATCGTCGCCACGAGCAGCTCGAGGGCGCTGGAGTGGACGAGTGCGCACTCCGCGTCAGGAAAATCCCGCGCGAGCGCCTTCAGGATCGGCCGGATCCGCGCCTTAGCGGGCTGCAAGGTGGTCCAGGACCTCGTCGGCCGGCAACGTGTTCAACAGGTCCTCGCGGGTGCAGCCGCCCCGGCGGGCGGTGAGCAATCCGTACTCGAGATCCTCTAATCCTTGGGGGCTGTGGGCGTCGGGATTGATGACCAGCTTGACGCCCAGCTCGCGGGCCCGGTGCACGTGCGGGTCGTCCAGGTCGAGGCGGTGGGGGTTCGCGTTGATCTCGACCGCCTTGCCCGAGTCCTTCGCGGCCTGCAGCACCTGCTCGAGGTCGACGGGGTAGCCCTCGCGCTCCAGCAGGAGGCGGCCCGTCGAATGCCCGAGGCAGTCGAAGTTGGGATCGGCGATCGCGCGGCGGATCCGGTCGGTCATCGCGTCCTCGGCCATGTCGAAGCGCGAATGCACGGAACCGATGACGAAATCCAGGGCCGCGAGCGCCTTGGGCGTCAAATCCAGCTTCCCGGTCGGGAGGATGTCGCATTCCAGGCCGTGGAAGAGCCGGAAGTCGGGGTACTTCCGGTTCAGCGCCTTGATCTCGACGGCCTGCTTGGCCAGCCGGGCCTCGTCGAGCCCGTTGGCGTAGGAAGCGGCCTTGCTGTGGTCGGATAGGCCCATCCACTTGAGGCCCATGGACCTGGCCTTGAGCACCATGTCCTCGATCGAGGCGGTACCGTCGCTCCAGGTCGAATGCACGTGGAAGACGCCCTGGATGTCGCCGCGCTCGACGAGGCGGGGCAGGGGACCGGCCTCCGCGAGCTCGATCTCCCCGCGGTTCTCGCGCAGTTCCGGGGGGATGTAGTTCAGCCCGAGGTGCCGGTAGATCGACTCCTCGGTGGGGGTGGCGAGCCGCTTCTTGCCCTTGGTGAGCGCGTACTCGTTGAGCGAGAGGCCCAGCTTGACCGCGCGGCCCCGCAGCAGGACGTTGTGCTCCTTGCTGCCCGTGAAATAGAGCAGGGCGGGGGCGAATTCGTCGTCGGCGACCACCCGGAGGTCGACCTGCAACCCCGATTCGAGGCGGATGCTGCACTTCGTGTCGCCCTGGCCCAGGATCTCGGCCGCGCCGGCGGACTTCGCGAAGGCGTCGATCACCGCCCGCGGCTTCTTCGAGCTCACGAGCAGGTCGACGTCGCGGACGATCGGCTTGCCGCGGCGCACGCTGCCGCACCAGGCCGAGCGTTCCACGTGGAACGCCCCCAGCTTGGCCAGGAGGTCCCGAGCGACGACGGTCGCCTGGCTGAGCAGGAAACGGCCCGTCGAGCTCCGGACGAGCGCGAGACCCTCGAGGATCTTGGCCTGGGTCTTCGCGCCGAACCCATTGAGGCCCTGTACTTTATCATCCCGACAGGCCTTCTCGAGCTGGTCGAGCGACTCGATGCCGAGCTCCTTCCAGAGGGCGCGGACCTTCTTGGGGCCGAGGCCCTGGACCTTGAGGAGCTCGGGAAGTCCGGCGGGCAGGGAGGCGCGGAGTTCCTCGAAGTAGGTCATGCGGCCGCGGCGGTGCAGCTCGCCGAGCTTCTCCTCGAGGGCCTTGCCGATGCCCTGGAGTTCGCCGAGCGTGCCGGCCTCGACGAGCCGGCCGAAGGGGACGTCGTGGCCCTCGAGCACCCGGGCGGCGTTGCGGTAGGCGCGGATCTTGAAGGGGTTCTCGCCCTGGAGGTCGAGGAGGTCGGCGATCTGCTCGAGGAGGGCGGCGGCCTCGGCGTTGGTCATGTCAATCCACCCGGTACATCTCGTGGCACTCGAGGCAGGAGCGCCCGAGGTCCTTCCAGAGGCGGATCCCGTCCTCGCCGTCCCAGGATTCGCGGCCGAGCGCGTCGAGCCGGGCCGCGAAGAGCGAGAAGCGGTACGCGAGGTCGCGGTTCTCGGCCTGGACGGGGCGGTAGGGGAGGCGGGCGGCCTCCTCGGCGGACCGCTTCATCTTCGCGACGCGGGCGCGGGCGGCGTCGGAGCCCTTCCGCGCGGCCAGGTCGTGCTGGAGGTTCTCGAGCTGCACGTCGAGGGCCTTCATCTGGAGGATGAAGTCGGCGTGCTCTCCGACCGGGTCGCCGCCGGCGGGGGAGGGGGAGGGGGCCGGGGCGCCGCACCCGGCGGCGAGCAGGATCGCGGCGAGGGCGGCGGGGCGCATCGACGGCGATCATGCCACGGCCCGGGGCGGGGCGCCAGCGCGGGACGATCAGATATTTACTTAGGTAATTATATCTATCTACTCCCGGCGACGAAAAAAGCGCGCCGGGGGGAGCACCCCCGGCGCGCGGTGGTCGCGGGATCGGCGGCTAGCGGCCGCGGCCCTTGCCCTTGCCCTTGTCGTCTTCCTTGTCCTTCCCCTTGTCCTCGCCCTGGTCCTTCGACTTGTCGTCGGACTTGTCGTCCTTGCCCTTGTCGTCGCCGTCCTTGGACTTCTCGTCCTTGGACTTGTCGTCCTTCGACTTGTCATCCTTGCCGGGGTCCTTGGACTTGTCGTCCTTCGACTTGTCGTCCTTGCCGGGATCCTTGGACTTGTCGTCCTTCGACTTGTCGTCCTTGCCCTTGTCCTTGTTGTCGCGGTCGCGCTTGCGGCGCTCGTCCTCGGCCTTCTTCTTCTCCTCCTCGGCGCGGCGCTTGTCGTCGTCGGCCTTGCGACGCTTCTCCTCGTCGGCCTTGCGGCGGTCGTCCTCCGCCTTCTTCTTCGCGTCGTCGGCGCGGCGCTTGTCGTCCTCGGCCTTGCGGCGCTTCTCCTCCTCCGCCTTGCGCCGGTCGTCCTCGGCCTTCTTCTCGTTCTCGCGGCGGCGCTTCTCCTCGTCGGCGCGGCGCTGCTCGTCCTCGGCCTTGCGGCGCTTCTCCTCCTCCGCCTTGCGCCGGTCGTCCTCGGCCCGCTTCTCGTTCTCGCGGCGGCGGTTCTCCTCGTCGACCTTGCGCCGCTCCTCCTCGGCCATCCGGCGGCGCCGCTCGTCCTCCTCGCGCTGCTTGCCCGAGAGGGCCTCGCGGCGGCGGCGCTCCTCCTCGGCCTGGCGGGCGCGCTCGGCGGCCTCCTTGTTGTGGCGCTCGACCTCGGCCTCCATGGCGCGGCGGCGGGCGGCCTCCTCGTCGGCGGCGGCGCGGCGGCGCTGCTCCTCCTGGCGGCGGCGGGCCTCCTCCTCGCCCGGCGCGGGGGCGACGGGACGACCGGCGCGGGCCCGCTCGCGGATCTCGTCGTCGGAGCGGCGGACGGCCTCGGTGCGCTCCCGCTCGTCGCGGGCCCGGACCTCGGCCTTCGCCCACGGCCTCTCGACGCGGACGGGGGCCCGGCCCTCCCAGTTCTTCCCGCCCTGGCCGCAGCGGTCGGCCTCGACGCGGACCGCCTCGCGGAAGCCCGCGGCCCCGTGCCGCTCCCAGCGCTGGAAGGTGTCGGCGGGGGTCCAGCCGCAATAGCTCACCGAGATGCTCAGCCAGCACAGCGAGCGGAACTCGAGGTTCGTGATGACGTAGCGGCCGTCGCGCCTCCAGTAGGCGGCGTAGGCGGCCGAGAACTCCCCGGGGCAGCGGGTCCCGCTGGGGAGGTCGACGAAGAACTCCCAGCCCGACATGCGGAACTCGCGGGCGCAGGCCAGGTGGCTGCGGCCGAGCCGCACCCAGGCCGCGACGACGTCGTGGATCGTGACGCGCGCGTGCAGGGCGATGCGGAGGAGGACCAGGAGGTCCTCGTCGTCGATGCCGTAGCGCGACTCGTAGTACTCGACCGCGCCGACGACGTCCCAGGAGCAGCCGAAGTACTCGCGGATCACGACGCTCCGGCACTCGACCCACGTCGCCTCGCGGGACACGCGGCGACGGGCGGCCTCCTCGGCGGCGCGGCGGCGGTGCTCCTCCTGGCGTCGGCGGGACTCCTCCTGGCGGCGATGGGCCTCGTCGGCCCGCGGGGTCGGGGCGACGAGCTGGTTGCCCCGGATTCGCACCTCGATGTCGGCCTCGGCCCGGCGCCGCGACTCCTCGCAGTGCCGGTCGAGGGTCAGGCGGACGTCAGCGCGGATCCAGGGCCGCTCGACCTCGACGACCACGCCGCCCGTGCAGGTCCGGCGGCCCTGGCCGAAGCGCTGGGGCTCCTCGCGCAGGATCTCCCAGGGGCGGAGGTTGCGGAGGCTCGCGCTCTCCCAGCGGGAGAAGGCGTCGGCCACCGACCACCCGCAGTACTGGACGGAGACGCGAAGCCAGAGCAGCGCGTTGAACTCGGCGTTCGTCAGCACGATCGACGGGTCCCGGCGCCCGTAGGAGCGGTAGGGGGCCTCGAAGATCCACGGCAGGTCGGCCCCGCCGGCGATGTCCACGAAGACCTCGGTGCCGGTGAGCCGGCACGCTCGGGCCGTAACGATCAGGTCGCGGTTCGACCGTTCGAAGTGGAAGACGACCTCGTGGAAGTTCATCCGGGACAGCTGCGAGATGAAGAGGATCGAGAAGAGATCCTCCTCCTCGATGGCGTACCGCGACTCGTAGTGCTCGAACGTTCCGACCAGGTCCCAGTCGCAGCCGTAGTACTCGCGCAGCAGCACGAGCCGCGCGTCCTTCCAGGAGACCTCGACCACCGCGGGCTCCGGCGGGGGCGGCGGGGGAGGCGGCTGGGGCGCGGGCGCGGGGCTCGGCGGCAGAGGTTCCGCCTGGCGGTTCACGGGGCGGCGCTTGCCGTCGTCGACGACGACGACGCACCCGGGCAGGACGGCCGCGAGGGCGGCCAGGGCGAGGAGACGCTTCATGGGACCTCCGGTTCCCGCCGACGGGCGGGCTGCGTTGGAGATACTACGACGGAACGGGGGAATCCCCCCCGGATTTCCAAGACCTAGATCTTGTACATGTCCTGGAAGTGCGGCAGGTCGAAGGTGATGGTCCGCTTCGCGCCGCAGGAGCGGCACTCCAGGTCCAGGCGGTCGTGGGGCCGGCCCTGCGGGTCCTGCGCCAGCGACTGGGTCTTCACGTCGTACTTCTCCTCGCCGCAGGCGCACTTCAGTCGCGTGACCACGCTGTACTCGCGCGCCACGTCGCTGAAGTGGCGGACGACGGGGCGTTCGCGCGTCTGCACGTACTTGTCCACGACGCCGAGGAGGAAGTGGACCATCGCGTGCTCGAGCTCCGCGAGATCGTGGTCGCCCCCGTTGGCCAGCTGCTCGAAGCGGTCGTAGTGCATCCGGATCGCGTAGAGCACCATGTAGGCGACGGGGTACTGCGGCATCTCGCGCAGCCCCGAGCCCAGCTTCTCGGCCAGCGACGCGAGGATCTTCAGGTCGGGCGGGTGCTTGCGGCGCGCGTCCACGAAGGTCTTGAGCACCTGGTGGACGGCGCGGAGCAGGCGCTCGTCGAGCGCGTCGATGATCGCGATGCCCTCGACCTCCTGGACGCCGAAGTGCTCGCCCGTCGAGCCGAGGTAGCGGCCCCGGCGCGTCATGAGCTCGCCGGCCGCGCCGAGAGCGGCGGCGGGGGAGTGGACGCGCTGCGCGGCCTCGGTCGCGGCGTCCGCCAGCGAGCGGGACTCCCGGTCGAGGATCTTCGCGGCCGTGTCGGCGGGCGGCTTCTCCACGGGGCCGAGGATACCATCCGGCCGGGCGCGGAGTCGAGCCGCGGGGATCAGCGGCGCCGCAGGGGGCGGAAGTCCGTCGCCGCGTTGCAGCCGAGCTTCGCGTAGGCGTACTTGAGGCGCTCGCGCAGCGTCGCCACGTCGATCTCGAGCCGGGCCGCGCACTCCTCCTCGGGGAGCTCCTCGACGTGCCGGAGCAGGAAGGCCTGCTTGAAGCTCGGGCGCAGGGCGCCGACCTTCGCCATCGAGGGCGCGGGCGGCGCGAGGACGAGCGTCGTGAAGTGGCCCGAGAGGTGCGAGCGCACCTCGCGGAGGATGCGCGCGAGCCGGCGGTCCAGCGTGTCCACGGAGACGCCCAGCTCGACCGCGAGCCGGTCCCGGCGGTAGTCCGCCGCGAGCCGCCGCTCGAGGAGCGCCCGGTCGGCGGCCGGCAGGGCGTCGAGCGCCGACGCGAGCACCGAGGCCATCTCGGACTCGACGAGGGCCCGCGACGGGCGGGCGGCCCGCGGGTCGGCCGAGAGGTCCTCCTTGCCGAGAGGCGCCGGGCGGTCCCGCCGGTGGCGGGCGAGGTTCTTGACGATGCCGAGCACCCAGCCCGTGAAGTGGTCCGGCCGCTTGCCCCCGCGCAGCACCTCGAGCCCGGCCGTCAGGGCTTCGTGCGAAATCTCGTCGGCATCGAGCTCGCGGCGCGTCAGCGCCATCCCGAAGCGGAAGGCCCGCTCGCGGTAGCGCTCGTAGAGCGCGGCGGCCGCATCGGCGTCGCCCGCCATCCACCTCGTGACGAGGTCGTCGGTGCTCGCGTCGTCCACGAAGGAAATGTCCATCGGCTCCCTCCCCGTGTCAACCGATCAGAGCTTCGGCGGCAGGTTCCTCAGCCACCAGGCCCAGGACGCCGCGTGCAGGGCCCCGGCGGCCAGGAAGGCCCCCGGGTCCGCCCGCCAGAGGCCCGCCGCCCAGCCCAGCGCCGCCGTCCCGGTCGCGGCCAGCACGCGCTTCGCGATCCACGCGGCCCCGGGCGAGGCGTGCCGGCCCGACTCGACGGCCCGGTCCCTCCACGCCAGCCCCGCCGCGACGCCCGTCAGCAGCCAGAGCCCCAGGAGCGGCGCCATCGACGACGCCGCCGCGGACTGCGACCCGGCCGCGACCCGCCACCGCTCGAGCGCGGAGGCCGGGTCACCGGCCCGGGCCAGTTCCTCCGCCCAGCCGCCCGCCGCCAGGAGCGCCAGGGCCGCGAACGCCGGTATCGCGATGCTCATCGTGGGCCTCCCGGATCGCCTTCAGCGGGCCGTCGGGCGCCGGCGCCCGGAGGGGCACCACGCCCTTCCAGATCCGGCCCGAGGCGCGGGCGAAGAACTCGAAGCGCGGGAGCTGCGAGACGGCCCAGGCCGGCACGAGGTCCTCGGCGCGCCAGGCCGTCTGCCGGCTGAACACCGCGCGGAAATCGTCCACGGGCCCCAGCCCCGAGCCGAGGATCGCCGGCTCGTACGAGGATCCGTCGCTGACCGACGGGAGCAGCCGCCGCCCGGCGAGGCCCGCGAAGTCCTCCGCGTCCTCCGTGCCCGCGGCCCGGAACTGCACGACGGTGTTCGCATTGGCGAGGACCTGGCGCGCCGCCGCGCGGGAGCCCAGCGCCGCCTCGAAGTCCGCCGCCGTCTGCGCCGCCGCGACGACGCGGAGCCCCGCGCCCCTCGCCTTGTTCAGCAGCTGCACGAAGGCGGGCGAGGCCGCGTCCCCCGCCTCGTCGACGAAGAGCGACACGGGACCGTGCCCGCCGCCCCAGGCGTAGCGCGCCCCCGCGTAGGCCGAGGCGTCCAGCAGCGCCATGCGGGCCAGCGCCGCCGCCGAGTCGCCCCCGAGCAGGCTGCCGAGGTAGAAGTACGCGACGCCGCGCTTCCGGTCGTGCCGCTCCCAGGAGAAGCCCTCGGTGAGCGGCGAGAGCAGCTCGAGGTTCGAGCCCGACGTGAGGCGCGACAGGGCCGGCCCCAGCGCCGAGAGCAGCTTCGCGGCGTGCTCCCGGGGGCGGGCGGCGAAGGCGGCCAGCCGGGCGGCCTCCGGATGGCGGCCGGCCAGTTTCGCGGCCAGCCGCTCCGGCTCGAGCTTCGCCAGCTCGGGCGAGATCTTCCGGGCGATGCGACGCGCGGCCCGGGCCGGATCGTCGAGGACGTCCTGGCGCAGCCCCTCGAGCGAGATCGTCTCTCCGAAGCGGGCGCGCGCCGCGGCCGCGGCCTCGACGGCCTCCCAGGCGAAGTGGCGGAAGGGCTCCGCGTCCCCGCCGGCGGGCAGCGCCGCGGCGACGCGGTCGGCGACCTCGCGCGGCTCGCGGAAGCGCGCGAGCGGGTTGTACGGGACGCTCGCGCCGGGGAAGGGGGGCGCGACGAGCGAGAACGGCCGCCGCGCCCGGCGGGCCTCGTCGATCGTCCGGGCGAGCAGGCCCGCGTCGCCCTTGGGGTCGATCACGGCCACGGCGTCGCCCCGGCGGACGGCCTGCGCGACGAGCAGCTCGAGCATCCGGGTCTTGCCGGTCCCCGTGGTCCCGAGCAGCAGGACGTGGTGCTCGAGGTCCCGGGCGTCCATCCACAGGTCGGCCTGCCGGTCCGCGCGCAGGGCGTGCGCGGCGCCGCCGCCCGCCCCTCGGGCCGCCTCGCGGGCGAGCTCCGCGGCCTCCGCGGGGGTCCACTCGAAGCCCCGCCCGAGGAGGACGCTTTTATCACGTAGTGGAATATCCTTAAGTGTGTACTGCGCCTCCGCGGCGGTCCTCCGGCGCCGGGCGCGCCACCACGAGGCGGCGGGCCAGGCCGAGAGCATCGCCAGGGGCAGGCTCCCCAGGGCCAGGAGGTCGGGGTGCGGCAGCCCCGGCCCGAGCAGGGCGGGGGCGGCCCCCGACGCGAGGAGCAGCCCGGAGAGCAGGAGGCGCTTCACCGGGGCCCCACGAGCCTCGGCGAGAGGCAGCGCCGGCACTCCTCGAAGATCCCCAGGTGCACGAAGAGGTAGGAACCCGTCGCCGAGCCCGCGAAGAGGTCCGGCGCGACGGGGTAGCCCATCGCCGTGCCGGGCCTCCACTGGGGCCGGATCATCTGCAGGTGGTGCCCGACCCGGGGCTCGTAGGGGTAGGGGGCCAGCGTCACGCGCCCCGGCGGGTCCGAGGCGACCCGTCCCGCCCGCATCGCCAGCAGGGCCGCGGCCATCCCCTCGCTCGGGTGCTCCACGAAACCCGTCCGGGGGTACAGGGAGCCCCAGATCCCGGCGCAGCCCGGCTGGGCCGGATTCCGCTCGCAGAGCTTCCGCGGCACGAACGGCGCCTTGAGCAGCCGGTCCCAGGCCGGCTTGCGCCAGCCCGTGCGGTCGAGCTCCGAGAGGTAGTGGACCTGCGTGCCCTGCGCGCGCGGTCGCGCGATCGGGAACTCGGACTCGGAGAGCAGCTGCGGCACCGCGCCGAGCACCCGGGCCTCGAGGTAGCGCAGGCCCGCCTCGCCGTGGCCGCCCGCCTCGGGCAGCGCCTTCGTCCAGCCCGCCGCCTCGAGGACCTGCGACGCCCTCGAGCGCCGCACGAGCTCGATGAGCCCGCAGGGGAACGCGTTCTCCACCCAGAGGCAGGGGTACTTGCGCCCCTTGTGGGGGCAGACCAGCGTCCCCTTGATCCGCCACGTGCGCAGGACCGAGCTCACGTCCGTCTGCATCTGCCACGCCGTCGCGGGCGCGACCGGATCCTGCGGCCAGAGCAGGCCGAGCGCGAGCGCGCTAATCGCCTTCCACAAGTTCCACCTCCCCCGGCGCCACGCGCCGGACCGTCGTCGGAGCGCAGCGCACGCCGAGCCGGCCGCCGTCCCCGGCCGCCCCCATGTCCTCGGCGCCCTCCGGGGCCTCGCGCCCCGGCCGGCCGAACCAGAGCACGGGCAGGTCGTCGGGCAGCTCCGCGACGGCCTGCCGCCGCAGCGCCCGGCCCCGGCACGCGGGGTAGGGGGAGCGCGGTGCCTCCGCCGCGAGCGCGGCCGCCTCGATCCTCCACTTCATCTCGCGGGCCAGCGAAGCGTGGACGCGCGCCACGGCGTCCAGGTCGATCGCGAGGGCCTCGCCCAGACGGCCGTGGTCGTGGACCCCGTCCTGCAGCAGCAGGGCGAGCAATCCGGCGCTAGCGAGGATCCGCATGCTCTTCCTCCACGGTCTGGCGGACGACGGCCAGGCCCGACGGGTTGCCCGGCGTCGCCGGGATCTCCTGCAGCTCCACGCGGTAGGAGACGGTCGACTCGCGCGAGAGCTGGTCCGCGATGAACACCGTGCGGCGGGCCTTCAACACGACGGCGAGCCCGCCCGAGCGCTCCACGCGCCCCTCGTCGAGCGGGACCACGAGCGAGGCCATCCGGCCCTCGCGCACGACGGCGAGCCGCCGGTCCAGGGCCTCCGTCGCGTGCGCGGCCGCTGACGGCGCGATGCGCGACTTGAGCCACTCCGTCGCCGCGGCCGCGGTGGCGGGCGTGTAGGTGTCGAAGGACGCCACGTACTGGCGCGCGAAGGACCGCGCGCCCGCGTCGCTCACCTCCCCGGGCACCGCGACCTCCTCGGTCGGCAGCACGAGCACGGGCCGGCGCTCCAGCGCCTTCACGGCGAGCGCCGCCGCGAGCACGGCGTCCACGCCGACGGCGACCACGAGGGCCGCGAGCAGGAGCTCGCGCCGGCGGCCCAGCTCAGCGGGGTCGAAGGACCATCTCACGCGGCACCTCCAGGCGGAGCGTTTCGGGCGGTCGGGCCGACAGCCAGAGCAGCAGCGAGGCGAGCCAGAAACCCAGCGCCGCGGCGGCCCCCAGCGCGGCGAGGATCCGCCGCTGCCGGGTCCGCTCCGCCGACGCCGAGGCGAGCAGCCTCGAGGGGCGGCGCGGGCCGACCGGACCACCAGTCGCGAGCGAGGTCGTCATCGTCCTCTCCGGGGAAGGGGGAAAGCCGGGCGACGCGGCGGGGAAGGACCTGCGGGGCGCGCCACGCCGGCGGGAGCCGGTCGAGCAGCCCCGCGCGGTGCGCGAGGTAATAGAGGTGGCCCGCCGGCTTCCCGGCCTTCAGGCGCACGAGGGCGCCCCAGAGCCCCAGGCCCGTCCCGACGGCGATCACGCCGTCCGAGAGGAAGAGGAGGCCGATCGCGATGCCGCCCACCGCCACGAGGTCCTCCGGCTCGAGGCCGAAGACGACGATCGGCCGGTCCAGCGATCTCGCGCAGGGCTTCCGGTACAGGGCCTGGCTCATCCGTTCCTCCGCACGGAGTGCGCCGGGACCCCGGAAACCCGCGGGAATTCCGAAGAATCCCCGCGGCTTCCGGAGTCGCTCCGGCACTCCGGTCGGATTTCCAACCGGAGGTTTGCATGCGCGCGAAGACGATGGCGGCCGCGGCCGTGGCGGCCCTGCTGGTGCTGGCCCTGCCCCTGGACGCGCTCGCCCAGGACGCCGCGAAGGCCGTCGAGGCGGAGTCGAAGGGCGTCTTCACCCAGGTCCTGAGGATCGTGGTGAAGTGGATCTTCCCGATCGGGGCCGCGTACTGCTTCCTGCACGGCGTCATCGGCAAGGGCGTCAAGCGCGGCGAGTGGGACATGGCGGCGGTCTCCGCGATCGCGGCGATCGCGCTCGCCCTCTTCCCGAAGCTCCTCGCCTCCCTCTTCGGCATGGACCTGGGGACGCTGCTCAAGTGAGGCGCCTCGCCCTGCTGGCCGGCCTCGCCGCCGCGCTGGCCTTCTCGGCCCTGAAGCTCGCGGGCTGCGCCTCGTGCGCCGCCTCGCCGGGCCCCGCGGCCGCCGGGGCGCTGCTCTACGCCGCGCTGCTCGCGCTCGCGGCTTGGCGGGGCGCGTCGGGGCCCGTGCTCCTCGGGCTCGCGGCCGCCGTGGGGGTGCACGCGGGGCTCCTCGCGACGATGCTCGCCCGGGGCCCGGCCTGCGGGCCCTGCGCCGGGGCCGCCGCGTCCGCCGTGGTCGCCTGGGCGGCCGCCGCCGGGACCGACGGCCCGCGCTGGTCGCTGCTGCCCGCGATCGCACCCTGGACCGCCGCCGCGGCGCTCGCGCTTCCGGCCCCCGTCCCCGAGGCGCCCGCCCTCGCTGAGCTCCGGGTCGTCGTCTACACGGCCCCGGACTGCCCGTACTGCGACGAGCTCCGGGACCGCGTCCTCCCTGAGGCGGTCCGCGAAATCCCGGTGAAGGTGGACTGGCGGCCCGCGGACTCCGCGGCGTTCGTCTCCCGGACGCCGACGCTCGTGATCTCGCGGGGCGCCTCGGTGAAGGTGCTCGAAGGGCTCCCGCCCGCGGCCGCGCTGCGGGCCGAGCTGCTCGCCATGCAAGGAGGATCCCGATGAAGTACGCCGCGCTGGCCCTGGCCTTCTTCCTCCAGGAGGGGCGGAGCCGCAACGTCGTCCACGAGGACGGGCGCGCCATCGAGGTGCGCCCGGCGGTCTCGACGCCCGACCGGCACGCGAGCTGCGCCGTCGCGTTCCCCGAGGAGTCGATCGAGACGCTCGTCGCGGCCTGGAACGAGGCGGACCTCTCCATCGAGCGGCGGAAGAACCTGCTCTTCCTCAAGCTCCTGCGGCCCGCCGAGGGCGACCTCCACGTGATCGGATCGAGCGGCACGCACTACCGGATCTCGATCAAGCCGGGCGACGACGGCTCCGTGCGCATCCTCCGCCCCGCGGCGGCGCGACGGGACGGCACGCCCCCCTCGCTGGAGCTCGTCCGCGCGATGCGGCTCGGCCAGGTCCCCGCCGACACGACCGTGCGCCGGGGCGCCTCGCGCCTGGTCCTGCGCGCGGGCGCCGTCGAGGCCCGTTGCCAGTGGGTCTACGAGTCCGCCGCTCACGTCGGCTACGTCCTCGAGGTGAAGAACCCCGGCGAGGAGCCCGTCCGCATCGACCCGTCCGTGCTGCGCTCGCCCGACCTCGTGCTCGCGGGATCCCGCGAGGCCGTGGTCCCGCCGAAGGGCTCGACGCTGCTCTACCTCGTCTTCTCGGTGCACCCGTGAACCCGCCCTGGAAATGGGGCGCCGCCTCGGCGGGCCTCGGCCTGCTCGTGCTGACGATCTACGGCGCGTCCCGCGAGCAGCGCGCCGCCGCGGCTCCGGCCGCGCCGGCCCGCGAGTCCTTCGAGGTGGGCCTCACCACCGCCCAGGAAGTCCGCGGCATGGTGGGCGCGTACGGGCAGCGGGTCGAGCAGACGGAGCGGGGCATCGCCGAGCTGAAGGGCGAGCTCGGGAAGACCCGCGGCCTCCTCGACCAGGCCCTCGCGATCCTCGCGGAGCGGAGCGCGACCGCCGAGCCGCCCCGTCCGCCCGAGACCTCTCGTTTCCGCGCCTTCGAATTCGGCGCGCCCGAGTCGCGGCGCGTCCAGATCCCGGCCGGCTCGTTCGTGGAGGCGACGCTGCTCACGGGCGTCTACGCCCCCGTGAACGGGGACCCGCTGCCCGTGCTGCTCCGGCTCGACTCGGCGCTGATCGGCCCGAACCGGACGCGGCTCCCGCTGCCCCGGGCCCTGCTCGTCGGCAAGGCGGTGGGCGACGCGAACTCGCGCCGCGCGACGATCCAGGTCGACAGCGTGTCGATCGCCGACGCCGCGGGCCGGGTCCGCGAGCTGAAGGCGAACGCGTGGGTCGTCGACGAGGACGGCCTGCAGGGCCTGCGCGGCTCCTACGTGTGGCGGGCCGACGAGATCGCGGGGCTCGCCGCGGCGACCGGCGCGCTCCAGGCCGGGGCCGACGCGATGGCGGCGCGCGAGGGCACGACGACGGTCACGCCGCTCGGCGGCGCGACCACGGCGGTCACGGGCGACCCGCTGGCGCTCGCGGGCTTCCGCGCGGCGGGCGGGGCGGCGGCGAAGCTCGGCGAGATCGTCGCGGAGCGCCTCAAGGAGGTCGTGCCCGCGATCCTCGTCGCCAACGGTCGCAAGGTCACGGTGGCGTTCGTCAACGGAGTCACGATCGAGGGGCTGGACCCCGGGGAGGTGGATCATGGGACGAGCGGCGCTCCTTGGCGCGGCCTGGATTCTGCTCGCTAGCTGCGACGCGGGTCGGCTGCAGCCCACGGGCCGGCCGGTGGCCGAGGTCTGGTCGGAGTCCGGGCCCGAGCTCCGGATCGCGGCGGAGGCCTCCCCGCTCGCGGCGCCGAAGGAGGTTCCCGTCCTCTCGGCGCCCGAGGTCTTCGCGGTCTACGTGCCCGGGCACCTGGACCGGACGCGCGACCTGCTCGTCGGCGAGCACTGGGTCTACTTCAAGCTGAAGGACGGCGACTGGTACATCGAGCGCGGGATGGCGCCGGAGCCGCCCGCGGCGGGCGACGCGCCCGACTCGGCGCTCGCGCCCCTGCGGAGGATGGACGGTCTCGACCGAAGCGTCGTCCCCTGGAAGGACGGCCGCTGATGCGCCCCGGGGACGACCCCTCGCTCGCGGGCCTGCTGCCCTGGCACTCGCCGGATCCCGCGGGGCCGCTCTACCTCCTCAAGGACGGCTCGCTGGGGATGGCCTGGCGGCTCGACCCGCCCGAGACGGAGGTCTCCGACGAGTCCACGCTCGGGTCGCTCGCGGGCCGGCTCGAGGCCCTCCTGCGGCTGCTGCCCGTCGGCTCGGCGGCCCAGTTCCTGCATTCGTCCCGGCGCGACGTGCGGCGCCGGACCCGGGCCTGGGAATCGGCGACGACGCGGGGCGGGCTGCTCGCCGACCTCGCGAAGAGCCGGGCGTCCGCGACCGAGACGTTCTCGTTCCGGCACGAGGGCGCGACGGTCCGGGCCCGGATCTACGAGACGGTGTTCACGCTCCGCGTGTGGCCGACCTGGCCGCGGACCGCCTGGGACGCGCGCTACGCCGAGGAGCGGCGCAAGCTGCTGGAGACCGCGGGTTCCATCGAGAGCCTGCTCCTCCAGGCCGGGATCCGATCCGCCCGCCTCGGCGAGGCCGAGCTCCTCGAGCGCCTGCACGCGGACTACGACCCGGGACGGCCCGCCCCCGCGCCCCGGCCGGATCGACGGATCTCGGACCAGGCCTGCCTCACGCCGTGGCGGATCGAGGACGGCCGGATCCGCATCGGCGCGCGCCGACTCCGGGTGCTCTCGGCCGCGGACCTGCCGAAGGAGACCTGGGCCGGGATGCTCCAGCGCGGGGCCGCGGCCCCGCTGGAGGCGGCCGCCGACGCGACCTTCGTCCTGAACCTCGAGGTCCGCGATCCCGAGCGCGTGAAGCGCTTCCTCGGGGCGAAGAAGCGGCTCGCGTTTTGCCAGATGTCCGGCGGGTCCGACGGCCGCGCCGACGTCTCCGCGATCAAGAACGAGGTGGACGACGTGCTCGCGCGGCTCGTCGTGGACGGCGCCCGGGCCTACGGCGCGCGGATCCACCTCGTCCTCGAGGAGGAGGAGGGCGGGACCGCCGCGGCCCTGCACGCGATGTCCCGCGTCGGCCTGGAGATGGTCGAGGAGGACGCGCTCGCCGGGACGCTGCTGCTGCAGTCGCTCCCGCTGGGCTACGACCCCGCGAACGACAAGGCCCTCAAGCGCGGCCGGACGCTCCTGGGGATCAACCTCGCGCACCTCCTGCCGCTCTACGGGGGCTTCCAGGGCACGGCGCGGCCCGACCTCCTGCTCGTCAACCGCCGGGGCGAGCCGATCACGTTCTCCTTCTTCGACTCCGAGGTCGCCCCGCACGGGATCGTCGCGGGCGTCTCGGGCTCGGGCAAGAGCGTGCTGGCCAACGCGCTCGTGCTCTCCGCGATGCGCCGCGACGCCCACGTCTTCATCCTCGACCGGGGCAACAGCTACCGGAAGCTCTGCGGGGTGCTCGGCGGGACCTACGTCGCCTTCGAGCCGTCGCGGCCCGTGTCGATCAACCCCTGCGGCCGGGGGCTCGACGAGGACAAGCTCCTCTTCCTGACCGACATCGTCGCGGAGATGGCGACGCAGGGGCAGCGCGAGGCCACCGTGAAGGAGCGCGGGCTCATCACGCGGGCCGTGCGCCGGGCCTTCGAGGGCCGGGACCGCGAGATCCTGCTCTCCGACGTGCGGCGGGCGCTCGAGGAGGACCCGGAGCCCGCGGCCCGCGACACCGCGATCGCCCTCGAGGTCTTCTGCGGCGAGGGCCCGTACGCGGGCTTCTTCGACCGTCCCTGCGCCGTGGACTTCGAGAAGGGCCCGGTCGTCTTCGAGCTCGGCGAGATCGCCAAGCGCCGCGACGTCGCGAGCGTGCTGCTCATGGGCCTGATCCACAACATCACCGGCTACTGCCGCTCGCGGCTGTCGGTGGAGAAGTACCTCCTCGTCGACGAGGCCTGGACGCTGCTGCGCTCGGCGAACACGGCCCAGTTCCTCGAGGACGTCCTGCGGACCTACCGCAAGCTGAACGCGGCGGCCGTGATGGTCACGCAGCAGGTCTCGGACTTCGAGGGACGGACCGGCGAGGCGATCCGCGCCAACGCGCCCAACCGGATCTTCCTCCGGCAGACGAGCGAGACCGTGCAGGCGATGGAGCGGCTGCTCGACCTGGCGCCCGAGGAGAAGGAGCTGCTCGCCTCGCTGACGACGGTCAAGGGCCGCTTCAGCGAAATGCTCGTGCTCGCCGGGGCCGCCAAGGGCGTCGCCCGGCTTTGCTGTGACCCGTTGCTTTACTGGATCGCTACTTCTGACGCTCGCGACAACACCCTGCTCGACGAGCGCATCGCCCGGCACCGCGAGCGGGGCGCGGCGGACCCCGTGCGCTCGGCGCTGCAGGAACTCTCGCTGGCCCGGCCGAACGGGGCGGGGGTCGCGCCGTGAACGGCCCGCTGCTCGTCGACACCGCCTACGAGTGGGCGGGCTTCCAGGCGGCCGCGTCCCTGCACGCGGCGCTCTCGGACACCGGCCTCCCGGTGATCTTCGCGCTGTCCGGCCTCGCCTGGCGGGTCTTCCGCGCCTCGGAGGACGGGCTCCTGCGGCCGCTGCTCGTCCACGTGCTCGCCCTCGCCGTGCTGGCGGCCCTGCTCTCGCCCGCCTCGGCGGACCGGGCCGACGCGGCCCACCGGAGGGCGCCCCGGGCCCTGGCCTGGCTCGACGCCGCGGCCGACGGCCTCATGGTCCGGGCCGTCGCCGGAGTGGACGCCGACTTCCTGAAGAACCCCTACGAGTGGGAGCGTCTCGCCCTGCTCGCCGGCGTCGCGCGCTTCGAGGACCCCGCGCTCCGCGAGCGGATGGCGACGTTCTTCGAGGGCTGCACGCTGCCCGCGCTGGCCCGGGTCAAGGACGCGGCCCCCGCCGCGGCCCTGCGCAATCCGCTCGCCGACGGCACGGGGCTCGAGTACGCGGCGCTGTACGACGGGACGGGCCGCACCTGCGAGGACGCCCGGCGGGCCCTGCTCGGCGAGGCGCGGCGCGAGGTCGAGGACCGGCCCGCGCACCGGGACCGCCTCGGCGCGCTGCTCGCGTACGAGGGCGGCTCGCGGGAGCTCCTCGCGTCCGCCTACCTCGACAAGCTCGTGCGCAACGAGTGGCGCCGGCCGGCGCCGAGCGCCGGCGAGCTGGCCCTCGCCCGGTCGGCCGCGGGGCCGATGACGTTCCTCGACCCGGACCGCCAGACCGCGCAGTCGCCGTCGTGGTGGAGGGGCTCGGCGTTGAACCTGGTGCCCGGCTCGGAGGCCGGCCACGCCTTCGTCTCGAGCGCCGCGTTCGCCGCGATCGGCGCCTCGAAGCAGTGGTTCGCGGACGGGATCTCGGCGCGGGAGCGGCAGTACCTCGTGAGCGCGCACGCCCCGCAACTCTACGGCCTCTTCGTGATGCTGCTGCTGGCGCTGTTCCCGGTCGCGGGGCTGCTCGCGCTGCTGCCCGGCAAGTGGACCGTGCTCCTGCAGTTCGCGAAGGTCTTCGCGTCCGTGAAGCTCTGGCCGCTGGGCTGGGCGCTGCTCACGGCGTTCGCGGAGCGCCGGCCCGCTCACCTGGCGCTGGCGGACGTCGCGGGCGGGACGGGCGGGGAGTTCCTCGAGGCCTTCCGGCAGAGCGACCCGCCGAACGTCTTCGTGTCGGTCAGCCTGATGTACTTCGTCGTGCCGGCCGTGTCGTTCCTCGTCGTGAACCTCGTGTCCGGCGCCGCGGCGGCCCCGTTCGCGGGCGCCGCTCCGCGCGCGGCCGCGGCCGCCGTGCCCGCCCCGCCCCGGGTTTCCTGAAACGCCCGGATCCGCGGGGGGTCCTATCCCCCGGACATGGACACGGCCCGTCCGCGCGGACTATCATTTCCCGACGAGGGACCCACGTCATGAGCTCGTTCCAAGGCGGCTTCCTCGACACGCTCGGCTCCTTCATCCCCGGCTACAAGGGCTACAAGGAGAAGGAGGCGCGGCGCGACTCGGACCGCCTCCTCCGCGAGGCCATCGTCCGGCGCCTCGGCGACCGCAAGGGCGCCCTCGACCGGATCATCGCCGACCACTCCCGCCGGATGCAGTTCGACGCCCTCGAGCCCCTCGAGCTGGCGAAGCGCCGGATCGAGAAGACGGCGGACCTCGTGCGCCACGCCCCCGCGGGCTACTCCGGCAAGTGGGACACCGTCCAGATCCGCGAGGAGGACCTGGACAAGATCTACCGCCACGACCTCGGGATCCGCGACCTCGTCGAGAAGACGGCGGGCCAGCTCGCCGCCCTCGAGGGGGCGAAGGACCCCTCCGCCCTCCTCGCCGACCTCCACGCGACGCTCCAGCAGCTCGAGGAGCAGGTCCGCTCCCGCGACAAGTGCTTCACGGAGATCCAGTAGCATGCCCCGACTCGCGAAGATCCTCGAGTTCAAGGACGACGCCGGCGACGTGATCGCGGTCCGCTTCCCGCCCGGCGGGGACGGCGAGATCGAGTGGGGCTCCCAGCTCATCGTCCGCGAGGGCCAGGTCGCCCTCTTCTTCCGCGACGGCAAGGCGATGGCGAAGTTCGACCCGGGCCGCTACCTGCTGACGACGCAGAACGTCCCGGTCCTCACCAAGTTCATCACGGGCCTCGCCTACGGGAGCGGCAACACGCCGTTCCGGGCCGAGGTCTACTTCGTCGCCTCGCAGCTCCTCCGCGACCTGCGCTGGGGCACGCCCGAGCCCGTCTACCTCCCGGACCCGGTGCTCATGCAGATCCCGATCCGGGCGAACGGCCGCTACGCGGTCCGGGTCTCCGACCCCGCGCTCTTCGTGCCCAAGGTGCTCGGCACCCAGGGCCTCTTCCGCAAGGCCGACATCGAGGACTACCTGCGCGGGCAGTACATCGTGCCGGCGCTCACCGACGCGATCGCGTCGCTGGGGAAGTCCTTCGTCGAGCTCCCGCGCTACTACCGCGAGCTCGGCATCGGCGTGAAGAGCCTGCTCCAGGCCGAGGTCGGCACCCTGGGCCTCGAGCTCGTCGAGCTCTCCGTCGGCTCGATCTCGACCACCGAGGAGATCCAGCAGACGCTGAACCGCAACGCGCAGATCGCCAGCGAGGGGATGGCCCGCGGCAAGGCGACGCAGTACGACCTCGAGGCGAAGGCGGCGGGCGCGAGCGCGCTGCAGAACGCGGGCACGAACTACCAGCAGGTCGGCATGACCGACGCGATGAAGTCGATGGCCTCCACGCCCGGCGGCGAGGGCGGCGGGGGCGGCGCGATGCAGACGGGCGTGAACCTCGGCCTCGCGATGATGATGCCCCAGATGATGCAGGGGATGCTGCAGGGCCAGCCCGCCGGCGTCGCCGAGGTGAAGGGCGGAGCGAAGGTCGACCCCGTCGCGAAGCTGAAGCAGCTCAAGGAGCTGCTGGACCTCGGGGCGATCACGAAGGAGGAGTTCGAGGCCAAGAAGGCCGAACTCCTGAAGCAGATATGAGCGCCGGCCAGGGTCGTCTCCTCGGCGCCGGGATCCTCGCGGCCCTCTTCGCGGGCTGCGTCGTCCTGTCGATCGAGAAGCAGATCTCCTTCCTGCAGATGTCGGCCGGCTTCTGGGTCGTCGGGATCGCCGGCTTCCTCCTCGTGAACCTCCGCAGCGCCGCGACCTACTTCGGCGCGACGCTCGTGCTCCTGCTCGGCGGCTACGCCGCCTACAAGCTCGGCTGGCCCGGCGTCCGCTGGGGCGCGGGGGCCGCCGCGATCGCCAACGTCATCCTCTGGTTCCTCTGGGTCCGCCCGAACACCTCAACCCCATTCAACGTGGACGACTATGCCCGCCAACAAGCGCAAGCCCGCCGCGACCCGGAAGCCCGCCCGGGCCCCGGCGCGCCGTCCGGCAAGGCCTGAACCCGGCCCGCGGGACCTGGAGACCCTCTTCCTCCAGGCGGTCTCGCTCGCCCAGAACGGCTTCCTCTTCGACGCCGTCCAGCGCTTCTGCGACGTCGTCGCCAAGGACAAGGGCGACGACCTCGCCGACGACGCGCTGATGAACGCCGGCCTCTGCTTCCTGCAGATGCGGCTGAACCACGACGCGCTCTCCTACTTCGCGAAGGTGATCCAGGGCTACCCCGAGGCCACCATCGCCGGCGTCGGCGGCGCCACGGAGGTCGGCCGCAGCGCGGCCAAGGCCCACTACGGCCGCATCCTCGCCCACCTCGCCCTCGGGGACCGGGACTCCGCGAAGAAGGACCTCGCGGCCCTGGCCGCCTACAAGGACTCCTACGTCCTCGACCCCCAGGGGAGGAAGCGCAGCTTCCACGAGCTCGGGAAGGCCGCGCTCGCCGGGAAATGACCGGCCCCGAGGCCGGCGACGGCCCCCGCCAGTTCCCCTGCGCCAAGTGCGGGGCGGACGTCGAGTTCGTCCCCGCCGTCGGCCTGAAGTGCCCGTTCTGCGGCCACGAGGGCGGCTACCCGCAGTCGGCCGACCAGTGCATCGAGGAGCTCGACTTCGAGTCCTACCTCGCCCGTTCCTCGCGCGGCTTCGAGGTCCCCGGCCAGCGCGAGATCAAGTGCACGCAGTGCGGCGGCATCAGCGAGATCGCCGGCGAGGTCGCCTCGCTGCGCTGCGCCTTCTGCGGCATCCCGATGGTCGTCGAGGACCGGCCCAGCGACGACGTCGTCCGGCCCGAAGCCGTCGTCCCGTTCCAGGTCGACCTGCCGGCGTGCCGCGCGGCCTTCGAGAAGTGGGTCGCCTCGCTCTGGTTTGCCCCCGGCGAGCTGAAGCGCCTCAAGGAGACCGACCGGCTCGTCGGCGTCTACCGGCCCTACTGGACCTTCGACAGCCAGACGCACTCGTTCTACACGGGCTCGCGCGGCGAGCACTACTGGGACACCGAGTGGTACACGACGACCGTGAACGGCCGCTCGGTCCGCCGCAGCCGGACGGTCCGCAAGACGCGGTGGTACCCGGCCAGCGGCCAGGTCGCGCACTTCTTCGACGACATCCTCGTGCTCGGCGGTCGGCCGCTCGAGTGGAGCTCCGACTACGATCTCTCCGGCCTCGAGCCCTACGACCCCGGCTTCCTCGCGGGCTGGCAGGCCGAGAAGTACTCCATCGACCCCGAGGGCGCCTGGCCCTCCGCGCGGGGCGAGATCGACCGGGGCATCGAGGACCTCGTCCGCCGGGACATCGGCGGCGACGAGCAGCGCATCCACGAGGTCCGCACGAGCTACAACGCCGTCCGCTTCAAGCACGTGCTCCTGCCGGTCTGGGTCGCGACCTACCACTACCGAGGCAAGGCCTACCGCTTCCAGGTCAACGGGCAGACCGGCGCGGTCCACGGCCAGCGGCCCTGGTCGTTCTGGAAGATCTCGTTCCTCGTGCTCGGGATCCTCGCGGCGATCGGCGGCCTGGTCGCGCTGCTCGCGTCCAAATGAAAAACCCGCCGGAGGGGTCGCCCCCGCCGGCGGGTTGTTGGTGGATCCAGTGGACTAGAGGGACATCCCGATCTCGAAGAACAGCCCCTCCATCTTGATATCGACCTCGACCTCGGCGGCGCCCGTGCCCGAGTCGTCGCTCACGTTGAACTGGAAGAGCTTCCAGCCGATGCCGACGAAGAACTTCTGGAAGCGGGCGTCCACGGAGACCGAGCCCTGCCAGAGCTGGCCGTCCAGCCCGCCGCCGACCACGCCCGGGATGATCAGGCCGTGCACCTCGACCTCGAGGAAGAGGAAGGCCGCGATCTGGCCGCGCGTGTAGGCGCCGAAGACCGGCACCGGGCCCTTCGCCTTCGCCTCGTCGGCCATGCCGCCCGACGAGGCCGCGATCCGCGCCTCGACGAGGTCCACACCCAGCGAGACGCCCGCCGACACGCCCGTGCCCATCATCTTCGGCGTGCCGAGGCCGAAGTTCCACAGGATGGTCGTCGAGGTGTACTCGAACTCGGAATCGACCGTCATGCCGGCCGTGAACTGCAGGTCGCCGAAGTTGATGTCCTGGGTGATCGTCTCGCTGCCGTCGTACTTCGTCGACCAGCGCCCGAACGTCATCCGCCCCAGGAAGGGGATCTGCAGCGTGAGCTGCAGCTCGTTCGTGTTGGTCTTGTCGTCCATGCCGATCGTGTCGATGAAGTCGATCTCGGTGCCCGGGAACGAGTCCCCGGTGACCGTCGCCTGCCCCGACAACTCCGGCTGCCAGCGGCGGTAGCGGCCCGTGATCCACCCGTCCTGCGCGAAGGCGTCCGCCCCCGTCGCCAGGACCAGCAGCGCCGCCAGCACCGGCCTCAATCCTCTCATGGCTGACTCCCGTAAATGTCCTAATCCCGGACGCGGCCCGCAGAGCCGCCCCCGCAGAGTATCCCCGATTCCTATCGGCGGGAAGACGGAACTTCCGCAGGGGAACCAGCGACGGAGTCGGAGGGGAGGATGGCGAAAAGCGTTACTTCTTCTGGGCGAAGTACTTGGACCACGCCGCGCGGTCCATCCCGAAGTCCATCCCGCTGATCCGCTTCAGGGCGTTCAGCGCCCCATCCTGGATCCGGGGCGAGACGTCCCCGAGGGCCTCGAGGCAGAGCGGGACGATCGCCGCGTCCCGGAACTCCGCCAGGTGCTCGATCATCGCGCCCTTCAGGATCGACGGCTCCTTGCGGACCGCCTCCGCGAGCCGCGGAAGCTGCGCCTTCGCCTGGAGCTTGACCAGCCCCTTCACGGCCGCGAGCCGGATCATCATGTCGTCGTTCGCCAGCCAGGGCAGGACCAGGGCCGCGAGTTCCTCGTCCCCGGGGAACTTCGCCAGCTCGTCGGGGCTGATCGACCCGACCTTCAGGGCCTTCAGGAGGTCGGCGCGCGGGTTCCAGTGGATCTTCGCCGCCAGCGCCTCGTTCACCTCGTACATCGGAAGGTAGCGGTAGTAGATCTCGAGGTTCAGCACGTTGATCGCCGTCGCGAAGACCCGGCCGCCCTCGCGCCCGATGTAGTTCGCCTCGGGCGTCCACGACCCCTTCTTGTGCCCGCTCTTCGCCTGCCGGTTCAGCAGCATCGGCTGCAGCGTCGCGTTCCACTTCTGCCAGTACTCGCCGCCCATCTGGAACATCGCGAGCGTCCCGTAGTACCAGGCGTACATGTTCTGCTCGGTGCTGAAGCTGCCCGACGGGCCCGCCTGCTTGATCGCCTCCTCCATCTTCTCCCAGGACGGCGGCGATTTGTGCAGCCGCTGCGCGCCCGCCCGCAGCGGGTCCACGTCGTCCATGTCGAGGTAGAAGCGGCAGGCCATGCCGACGGCCAGCAGGCCCAGGCCCTTGCGGTTCACCCCGGGCTTCTTCTCCGCGTAGACCAGTTCCCCCGTCTTCCGGTCCGTCCGCTTCTCGATGAGCTTTCGCACGCCCTCGACGGTCCCCGAGGGGATCTCGATCCCGCCCAGCTTCGCCGACTTCAGCGCCATGACGCACCAGCCCGCGATGGACGTGTCGTTGCGCTGGAACTCCGGCTCCGCGGCCGGGTAGTAGTCCCAGCCGCCGTCCGGGTACTGCTTGTCCGCGATGTAGCGGATCGCCCGCCGCGCGGGCTCCGCGTACTTCGCGTCCTTCGTCACCGCGTACGTCTCGCAGAGCGCCCACGCCGCGATCGCGTGGTTGTACATGTTCGTCGAGAACTCGCCGTCGATCCCGCCGTCCTCGTGCTGGCTGTCGACGAGGAACTTCAGCGCCCGGTCGAGCACGTCGGAGTAGGTCCCGCCCTGGGGGACGTAGCCCGCGCCGAGGAAGGAGAGGACCGCCAGCCCGGTGATGCCGTGGGTGTAGGCCGCGTCGCCGGCCGCGTTGGGCGTGTGGCAGGAATCGCCCTTGGGGCAGCGGCGGTGGAAACCCGAGCCGTCCCAGGAGCCCTCGTCGTCCTGGTGCTTCGCCAGCCAGGCCAAGCCCGCCTCGACGGCGCTCTCGGAGGCCTCGCTGCCGCCGTACTTCTTGACCAGCTCCGCCCGCGTCGGCCCGGTGCGGCCGTTGCGGAGATGGTCGACCGACGCCGCGTCGCCGCTGGGCTTCGGGGGGCGGACGCCCGGGACGGGCTCCACCGGCTTCGCCGGCTCGGGCGGCGCCGGGACGGGGGGCTCGGGGGCGGGCGCGGCCGGGACCGGCGGCGCCTCCGTCGGCGGCTCCTCCTTGGGCGGGGCCTCGGGCGCCTTCGGCTTCTCGCCGGGCGGGTTCGGCTCCGGCGCCTTGCCCTTGCTGCGCCCGAGGACGATCGACACGATCTTGTCCTCCTGGTCCGTCGCCCCGACGACGATCAGCACCAGGAGCAGGCCGACGCAGACGTGCGCCAGCGCCGAGACGCTGAAGCTGACCAGCCGGTACAGGAGCTCCGCGAGGGTGACGACCGACAGGCGCTTGCGGGCGTCGTAGGCCCGGGGCGCCGTCGCCAGCTCGCCCCTCAGGACGATCTCCGGACCGGCCGCCGCCGCGAGGGCCGCCACCGGCACCGGGGGCAGGGCGGGCAGGGGGGTCGGATCGTCGCCCGGCTCCACGATGGTCCGCCACGCCGGGGCGGATTCCGCGCGCGGGATCCGGGGCAGCTGCTCGAGGGGGTCGGCCGGGCTGGGGAGCGGGCTGGACTCGCCGATCCCGAGACGATCGAACAGCCGGTTGAGGGTATCGTCCTTCACGAATGGCACCCGCGGTAAGCCCCGCTCCCAGGGCAAGTATAGGACGCCGGGCGCCTAGCGGGGGTTCAGGCCTTCCGCATTTTTCGCCCGCTCGACGTCCCCCCGGGCGCTCCGCGCCGCCAGCAGGCAGCAGAGCCCGGCCAGGACCAGCGAGGACGAGAAATAGAGGAAGGTCCGCTCCCGGGCGAGGACGTCGGACCCGAGGGTCTTCGCCAGGGAGTCGTTGATCTTCCCGAAGACCCAGGGCGCCGCCGTGTCGCCCAGCAGGTGCAGGATGAACACCGCCAGCGACCAGGCCATCGCCCGCTGCGCCGCGGGGGTCACGTTCGCGATCTGGGTGTTCACGGCGGGCATGCAAAGAAAGATGAAGAAGGCCCCGGCCGTCAGGAAGCCCAGGGCCACGGCCGGCTGCGTGTTCGTGAAGCCGACGCCGAGGCAGGGCAGGGCGAGCAGGAAGCTGATCCCGGCCTGCAGGGCGTAGCCGCCGGGGTGCTTGCGCGACAGGCGGTCGCCGATCACCCCGGAGAGGAAGGTCCCCAGGCCGCCCGCGACCAGGGCCATGAGGCCCATCGTCAGGTTGGCCTTGTCGGGCGTGAGCCCGAGGCGGAGGGCGAAGAACCCGACCCCGAAGTGGATGAGGGGCACGAGCGTGATCACCGCGAAGGCCTGGGCGAAGATCACGAGCATCAAGGTGCGGATGCGGAAGAGCTGGAGGTAGTCCTTCATCCCGCCCTTGGACTCGCGGCGCGGGGCCGGCTCGCCCCCTCCGCGGGGGGAATCGGAGAGCGCGAGGATCAGGACGGCGATCAGGAAGCCCGGGGCGGCGGCGATGTAGAAGAGCGTCCGCCAGTCGAGCATCTTGAGGGCGCCGGCCATGATGAAGGCCGCGGTGCCGCCCAGCGGGACGGCGAGGTGGAAGACCGATAGGGCCTTGCCGCGGACCCGGCTCTCGAAGAGGTCGGCCAGCAGGGCCTGGCCGATGATGAGGCAGCCCGCCTCGCCGACGCCGATGAGGAACCGGGAGACCTTGAGCAGCCAGAGCTCGGAGGCCCAGCCGCTCGCGGCCGTGGCGACGCTCCAGACCACGATGCAGGCGGCGAGGATGCGGGGGCGGTTGTAGCGGTCGGCGAGGTAGCCGATCGGCATCGCGAAGACCATGTAGCCGACGGTGAAGAGGGTCCAGAGCAGGCCGAACTGCTCGTGGGTCAGCCCGAAGGCCTTCGACATGGGCGCCTCGAGCGCGCTGACGAGCTGGCGGTCGAGGTAGCTGAAGAAGTTCGCGGCGAAGATGACGGCGAGGGCCCAGAGGGCGAGGCGGCGGGCGGTGGCGTCGCTCATGGTGCGGAAGTGGGACGGCGGAGGGCGCCGGCCGTTACGCGGTCACGCGCCGGAGCCGGCGGGCCACGGCGGGGTCGAGGCGCGAGAACTCGATCCCGTAGGAGACGCCGCTCTCCGAGAAGATGCGCACGATGCGGCCCGGGAGCTCGACCTCGGTCAGCGGCTGCTGCATGGGCCGCAGCGTGACCTGGAAGGCGTCGGCCGGGATCGTGCCCAGCGGCGTCGCCAGGTCCGTGATGCGCGCGCCGCCCTGGGAGAGGTCGCGGATCGTCGCCACGCCCTGGTCGAAGAGGCCGCCGTCGCGCGTGTGCAGGAGCACCTCGGCGCCGATGACGACCGGCCGCCGCTCGTGCCGCCGGCGGTGCGTGTGCTTGAGCTTCCCGAAGTCGTAGCCCAGGTCCTTGGCCGTGCGGAAGACCTTCTTGATGGTCTCCTTGTGGAAGACCGGCCCCGGGCGGCGGTTGAGGATCTTGTTCACGCTGGAGACGTCCAGCCCGACGCGGCGGGCGATCTCGACCTGGGTGACCATGGGCCTCTCTTGGGGGGAATTCAGTTGTGAACAGTTTATGTGCATATGGGTGGAGTGTCAAGCCCCGTATGGGTTCGCGGCCTCCCCTTGATCCGGCCCCGGCGAGGGGGTAAGTTCGCTCCGGAGGAATCCCCGATGCCCGCCGTCACCGCCTACACCTTCCAGGACTTCGTGACCGACCTCGAGCTGGTCACCTCGGCCGAGAAGGACCAGCCCGAGATGATCCGCAAGGTCTCCCGGAAGATGAAGTTCCTGCTCGAGGCTGGCCCGTCGATCCTCACCCCCGAGGAGCGCGAGGAGAAGTCCGACTGCTACGCGCGGCACCTCGTCTACATCGACCGCCGCCGGCGGTTCGTCATCATGAGCGGCGTCTGGCTCGCGGGCCAGGGCACGCCGGTCCACGACCACGGCACCTGGGGCGTGATGGGCGTCTTCTCCGGCGAGCTCAAGGTCACCAACTACACCCGCCTCGACGACCGCAAGCGGCCCGGCTACGCCGAGATCCACGAGGCCTCCGGCCTCTGGGCCGGCCCCGGCAGCGTCAGCTACGTCCTGCCGCCGAACGAGGAGATCCACAAGGTCGAGAACGTCGGCGACAGGACCACCTACACCTTCCACGTCTACGGGCGCGACATCATCGAGTGCAACAAGTACGAGATCGAGAAGCGCACCGTCGAGCCCTACGGCCCCGCGTACATGAACGCGGGCAAGGACCGCTAGCTCCGCCGCCGCTTCAGCCAGTCCTCCAGCGCCGACCGGCTCGACTCGAACGCCAGCTCCGCCCAGGGGATCTCCTCCGGCCTCGCGATCCGCAGCTCCGTCGCGTCGTCGCCCGCCCTCGGCTCGCCGCCGGTGACCCGGCCCGAGTACGCGACGACCACCACGCTGCCGCCGTGCCAGCTCTGCACGTACGAGTAGGTCCCGAGGTGGCCCGTGAGCTCGACCTCGAGCCCGCTCTCCTCGCGCGTCTCGCGGATCGCGGCCTGCTCGACCGTCTCGTCGATCTCCATGAAGCCGCAGGGGAAGCTCCAGGTCCCGCGGCGCGGCGGCACGCCGCGGCGGATGAGGACGACGCCGCCGTCGAGCTCGACGACGACGCCCGCGGCGATCTTCGGCTGCTGGTAGTGCACGTGGCCGCAGGCCGGGCAGACCTTCCGCTCGCGGTGGTCGTCAACGGGCCGGCGGCGCTCCAGGCCCGCGCCGCAGAGGATGCAGTAGCAGGGATCCGGGATTTTCTGCACGGACGGGATTCTACGCGACGGGAACCCGCCTTGACACCCCGGGAGGCGCGGGGCATACTTCGCCCCGACGCATGCCCCCCAGCAAACCGCCGACGGAGGGGACCGACGCGCCGCCGCCGAAGCCGAAGCGGAAGGCCAAGGCGCCCGCGACGGGGAAGTCCCTCGTCATCGTCGAGTCCCCCGCCAAGGCCAAGACGATCAACAAGATCCTCGGCAACCAGTACGTCGTGAAGGCCTGCAAGGGCCACGTCCGCGACCTGCCCCAGCGCGCCTTCGGCATCGACGTCGAGCACGGCTTCGAACCGACCTACCGCCCGATCAAGGGCAAGGCCGACGTCCTCAAGGAGCTCAAGGGCCAGGCCAAGGCCGCCGAGTTCGTCTACCTCGCGCCCGATCCGGACCGCGAGGGCGAGGCCATCGCCTGGCACCTCGTCGAGGCCCTGAAGATCCCGGTCGCCAAGATCCGCCGTGTCACCTTCAACGAGATCACGAAGCGCGGCGTGCTCGAGGCCTTCACGCGCCCCGGCGTCATCGAGATGAACCGCGTCAACGCGCAGCAGGCGCGGCGCGTGCTCGACCGCATCGTGGGCTACAAGCTCTCGCCGCTGCTCTGGAAGAAGGTCGGGCGCGGGCTCTCCGCGGGCCGCGTGCAGTCCGTCGCCGTGCGGCTCATTGTGGAGCGCGAGCGCGAGATCAAGGCCTTCCGGCCCGAGGAGTACTGGACCGTCGAGGCCCGCGTCGCGAAGCGCGGCGACCCGGCCGAGTTCCTGGCGGAGCTCGCGACGCTCGACGGCAAGCCCGCGGCGGTCTCGTCGCGCGAGCAGAGCGACGCCGTGGTCGCGGCCGCGAAGTCCGCCTCGTGGACCGTGGCGGGCGTCGCGAAGAAGGAGAAGTTCGACAACCCGCCCGCGCCGTTCATCACGAGCTCGCTGCAGCAGCAGGCGGCGAACCGCCTGCACTTCGGCGCGAAGCGGACGATGGCGATCGCGCAGGAGCTCTACGAGGGCGTGGACGTGCCCGGCGAGGGCGCGGTCGGCCTGATCACCTACATGCGCACGGACTCGTTCCGCATCGCCGACGAGGCGGTCGCGGAGGTGCGGGCGCACATCGCGAAGCACTACGGCGAGCGCTACCTGCCCGAGAAGCCGCCGCAGCCGAAGAAGGCGGGCAAGTCGGCGCAGGAGGCGCACGAGGCGATCCGCCCGACCTCGGCGGACCGGACGCCCGAGGCGCTGCGCGACGTGCTGTCGCCGGACCAGTACAAGCTCTACCGGCTGATCTGGCGCCGCTTCGTGGCCAGCCAGATGCGGCCCGCGGAGTACCTCAACACGGAGGCGGAGCTCTCGGCCGGGCGCTGCACGTTCTCGGCGCGGGGCCGCGAGCTGAAGTTCGACGGCTACACGCGGCTGCTCTCGCCGTGGATCCGGGGGACCGAGGTCCACGCGATGGCGAAGGACGGGGCGGACCTCGCGACGGTGCTGCAGCGGATCAAGGCGGGCGGGCTGCGGCCGACGCCGGACGCGCTGGAGGCGCTGCGCTCGCTGAAGGGGGACCGCGTCCTGGCGGGCGACGAGAAGGCGCTGTACGACGCGGTCGCGCAGTCGAAGGAGCAGATGCTGCCGCCCCTGGCGGCGGGGGACGCGGTCGAGCTGAAGGCGCTGCTGCCGACGCAGCACTTCACGGAGCCGCCGCCCCGCTACACGGAGGCGAGCCTGGTCAAGGCCCTGGAGAAGCACGGCATCGGGAGGCCGAGCACGTACGCGCCGATCATCTCGACGATCCAGGAGCGCGGGTACGTGGAGTCGCTGGACCGGCGGCTGAGGCCGACGGAGCTGGGGGAGATCGTCACCGAGAAGCTCGTGCGGCACTTCGACGACATCATGAACACGGGCTTCACGGCGGACATGGAGAAGAAGCTCGACCAGATCGAGGAGGGGGAGCGGCCCTGGGCGGAGGTGATGAAGGAGTTCTACGGGGTCTTCGTCGGGGACCTGGACAAGGCGACGCTGGAGATGGAGAGCGTGAAGGGCTCGGAGCCGCCGGTCCCGGTGCCCTGCGAGAAGTGCCAGCGGCCGATGCTGATCAAGTGGAACCGCTACGGGAAGTTCCTGGCCTGCTCGGGCTACCCGGAGTGCAGCAGCACGAAGTCGCTGACGCCGCCGGAGCTGGCGAACGAGAAGTGCGACCGCTGCCAGTCGCCGATGGCGGTGAAGTCGGGGCGCTTCGGGCGCTTCCTGGCCTGCACGAAGTACCCGGAGTGCAAGGGGACGAAGCCGATCCCGAGGGGGAACAAGCGGCTGCAGGTCCCGGAGGGCTGGGGGGCGGTCTGCGAGAAGTGCGGGGCCAAGTTCGTGATCCGCTACGGGCGGCGGGGCCCCTTCATCGCGTGCTCGGGCTACCCGGCGTGCAAGAACACGCAGCGGGTGCCGAAGGAGTGGTTCGTCGAGGCGAAGCCCGCGACCGAGGGCGGGGTCGCCGCGGCGCCGGCTCCGGAGGAGAACGCGGCGGAGGAGCCGGAGGCCGAATCGTAATGCGCTCCGTGTTCGTGACCGGGACCGACACCGGGATCGGCAAGACCGTGGTCGCGGCGGGGATCGCGGCGGCGGCGGCCCGTCGCGGCGTGAACGTCGGCGTGATGAAGCCGGTGGCGACGGGGGGGAGCCGGCAGGGGCCGCGGGTGATCGGGGACGACGCGCTGCTGCTGAAGAGCGCGTCGGGCGTCTCGGACCCGCTGCCGCTGATCAATCCCGTGTGCTTCGAGACGGCGGCGTCGCCGCACCTGGCGGCGCGGGTGGCGCGGCGGCCGGTGGACATCGGGCGGCTGGTGAAGGGGTACCGGCTGCTGGCGGGCCTGCACGAGGCGATGGTGGTGGAGGGGATCGGGGGGCTGATGGTGCCGCTGGCGGACCGCTACTTCGTGGCGGATCTGGTGCAGCGGCTGGGGCTACCGCTGCTGATCGTGGCGCGGCCGGCGCTCGGGACGATCAACCACACGACGCTGACGGTGCTGGCGGCGCGGCAGTACGGGATCCCGGTGCTGGGGATCGTGCTGAACACGGCGACGAAGTCGCGGGCGGGCGTGGTGGAGCGCCTGGCGGCCGAGGCGCTGGAGTCGGCGACGAACGTTCCGGTGCTGGCGGAGATCCCGTACCTGGACGGCGCGGCGGCCGGGCAGCTCCCGGCGGAGCCCTTCGACCCGATCGTGGACCGGTTGTAGGTCCCGACCCTTGTGGGGTCCATTCCTGGACCTACCGGGATCCATCACGGACCAGCTCGAGATCTGAACTGCACGCCCGCAAGCCCCTCACCCGAGGACCGAGGTCGCACTCTCGGGCGATTCCTCCTGCACGCCCGCCGTCCGCCAGCGTCCGATCCCACGGAGCGGCACCCCACCGGAGGAGAACCAGATGCGATCCATCGTCGTGACCCTGTTGCTCGCGGCCCCCCTCCTGGCGCAGGAGGCCGCGCCCCCCAAGGCCGAGGCGCTGTCCTTCCGCTTCAGCTGCCGCCAGGGCTGGGACCTGGCCAGCGTCATCGCCGAGGTGTTCACCAAGGACGCGCTCGGCAAGCTGCCGGTCCTCACGTCGGATCAACTCCTCGAGGGAGTTCCCAATCCGGTCGTGGTCGGGCCCGGCCTCGCCGAGGGCGTCACCGCCTACGAGCGCTCGGCCTGGAACCTGGACGAGACCCGCCGCCGCTGGTCCCGGGACCAGTCGCGAGATCCCATCCAGCTGGACGGCGGGGCCGTCCTCACGGCCGCCGGCATCCCGAAGATCCGGCTCGACTCCATCCGGTACTGCAACATGACCCTGAAGTGGTCGCTCTCGTTCGACGAGGACGGCTCCGTCCGCGCCGACGTGGGCGGGCCCTCGCGGACGGTGGCGAAGCGCAACTGGGACGGGGAGCTCGCCCGACTTCAGGGCCAGTACCGCCAGGCGCTGCTGAAGATGGGGACGCCGCAGGAGGTGAGGAAGCCGTCGCACGAGCGCCGGTCCGACGACCGCGCCGCGGGCTCGACGCCCGACCCGGTCAAGGACGCCACGGACCACTCCGTGGGCGACCCGGTCAAGTCGGGCTCGTCCACCTCGAAGGCGGGCGGCGACGCCGCCCTGAAGGAGCTGGAGCCCATCCTGCGCCAGGCCGGCACGAGCGTGGCGCTGGGCGCGGCCAAGGCCGACCGCCTCTACCACTTCTGCGCCCTCGAGGAGCAGTACGTGGCCCTCGTCCTGGCGGAGATCCAGGGCCGGGAGCTGGACGAGGCGTTCTGGACCGACGCGACGAAGCGCCACGGGACGCGGATCGCCTCGCAGGCCCGGCAGGCCGTGGATCGCCTCGTGCGGCACGCCCGCGGGACGCTGGCGCCCGGCGCCGAGAAGGTCGCCGCGGCGAAGTGGGAGGGCACGATCCCCGCGGTCCCGTCGTTCGCCTGGACCGTGCAGGGCGTGGCCGAGCGCGGGGCGCTCGTCAAGAAGGCGCGGGAGCGGCTGACCGAGCTCTCCGAGGCGTCGCAGGCGCGGGCCATGGCGCAGCGCGACTGGGAGCAGGCGCTCATCGAGGAGCTGCGCCGGATCAACGAGCTCATCCGCCTGCACGCTCCCTCGGAGTTGAAGGGCGGCCTCGACGAGGTCCGCTGGCCGGTGGTGTTCGAGGCCGGGGCGGGGAACTACTCGTACACGCAGCAGCCGATGGGCGGCTCGGCGGCCGAGCCGGGCGCGGTGGAAGTCCGCTCCCAGGGCACGGCGCACGGGGTGACGGTGTTCTTCTTCGACAGCGGCCTGAACCGCTACGTCCCGTCGAACGTCGAGTACCGCACGTGGTATCGCGGCTGGGTGAAACGCGACGCGAAGTAGACCGGCGATCCTGGGCCGCCGGGGGCGATCCCCCCGGCGGTCTCTCTTCTCGGCGCTGGCGCCGCACCCCGGGCGCCACTCCAGGGACGGCAGGAAGCCGCGGTCGACCGGGGCCTACCCGTTGTCGTAGATCAGCAGCCCCTTCGACACGGCGCCCGTCGCCAGGTCCACCTTGTTGAATTCCTTCGGCTCCCGGGCGTAGGTGTGGATCGACACCGCCCCCTCGCTGGCCGACGGGTTCACCACCTTGTGGAAGTCCTCGTGCGGCGGTTGCACCCAGCCCACCCAGCCCGACTTCCCCCGGATCGCCCCCAGCGAGTGCAGCCGCGCCTTCGACGGGTCCCTCCCGTCGTCGTCCCGGTTGTAGTTCGTCACCTCCACCTCGCCCTCCGACACCGCCACCACGCCCCAGCATCCATGATCGTGCGGCGGCCCGCCCCGGCCCGCGGGCCACACCATCGCGATCACCACGAACCCGTAGTCCGGATCCTTGTACAGGAGGTTCCGGCCGTACCCTTCCGCCGGCACCTTCCGGTCCTCCGGCGCGATCCGCACCGGCCCCGACACCAGTTCCTTCGCCGCCAGCTTCACCAGCCGCAGCTTCGCGCTGTCCGACAGCGGCTGGCCCAGGACCCCCCGCACCGCCTCGATGTACGACCGAAGCCGACCATCCAGCTCGCGTGCCGCCATGTCGCGTTCCTCCTTCGGGGCTCCCCGCACCGCTCCGCGATCCTCGGTCTCCACGTCACATCCTACCCAGAGCCGGTCCTCCGCCGTCGCCCGGGCCGCCTGCTCCGAAGGGGCGGCGGCGCGGAAGTCCTCCCAGGAACCGGCCGTTATCCCAAGTCCACCCGGCCCGGGGCCCCGGGGGAACCCGCTCGCCCCGGCTCGCAGGGAATCTAGTCGACCTTGGTCCAACCGGCCTTGGCGGGGTCGGCGGGGAAGGAACCCGGGACCTTGCCCCCGGTGTCCTTGGCCCAGATCGCCTTGGCCTCGGTGGCGACGAACGTGGTCTTCCCGGTCCGGCCATGGATCGCGGGGATAGCGGCCACGGCATATCGGTCGAGATTGTGGACCTCCCCGAGGCCCTTCGGTCCGTCGGTGTCCATGCCGAAGGCCACCTCCTTTCCCTGGTCGTCGAGCTTCTTCACCATGGAGAAGAGGTACCCGGCCAGGGGCTGGGGCTTCTCGGCGTGCTTCTCCGGGTAGGCGTAGGTCGGCAGATCCAGGGGTGCGGCGTCCGCATCGGCAACGCGCAATTCCACCAGCCAGATGCAGTTCTTCGAGACGATCTCGGACTTGGCCCGCACCTGGCCGGTCGTGTAGTCCAAGGGGACGATGAAGCCGAGACCCGCCACGTCCCCGACCCAGAAGTCGTTGATGAGGTTCCCGTCCATGTCATTGCTCCGGAACTGGTCCTCCGCCTTCTGGATCGCTCCGAGGAAGGGTCGGATGGTGGTCTCGTTCCTGGCGATTCGGGAGCCGTAGACTTCGTCGGCCAGGTGGGGAGCGTACTTGGTGACGACCTCGTCGGTGACGGCATCGGCCCGCGCCATGTCGCCGCCGGTGAGGGCCTGGAGCAGGCGGAGGGACTCCCCCTGCAGGGCGAAGGCCTTGTCCATGAACGCCTTGTCCTTCTTCAGAGAGGGATCCTCCTTGAGGCGTCTCCCGATGGCGAGGCTCTCGGCCATGACCTCGGCCATCCGTTTCATCTGGGCCTCGCGGTCGTCCTGGGATCCGGCGAGGAGCAGGGCCGAGAGGGCGAGAGGCAGGAGCTTCATGCTGGGTTCCTGGATTGGAGGACTTGGATGATAGGCCATGAGAACCGAAGGGGCAATGTCGACCGGCAGGGGGGAGGGGGAGGCAGGCGCCGGCGCGGGCGGCGCCGGGGGGATTGACGCCGGGCACCTACCGGGGCCGTCGCTCCCACCACTCCTCGTAGACCTTGAGCCCGGCGATCGTGGGCTGGCCGCCCCGGTAGGCCCCCGCCCGGGTCAGGTTCTCCAGGGTCAGGTGGATCATCCCGAGGGTCTCCTTCCCGCGTTCGACCGCGGCCGGTTTCCCGTGGAGGACCTTGGCTGCCGCGAGGAGCGTGGGGACGACGGAAACCCCCAGGTCGCCCAGCCACTGGGCCACGATCGAGCCGAGGTTGTCGAGGTCGGTATCGACGAGGATCGCGGGGGCGAGCTCGGTCGCCCCGGGATCCCGGGCGTTCACCAGGTACCGCCAGGCCCCCAGGGCCCGGCCGCACTCCTTGTCACGCGACCGGGCGATCCCGAGCAGGAGCGCGCGCTCCTCCTCCCTGAGCAGGTTTCGCACCGCCTCCGCGTGGGCGGCGAGACGCCACAGCTCGTGGATCCCGTCCTGGGCGCCGCCCCGCCGGACGGGCGCCAGGAGCTGCTCGATCGCGATCCGGCGCCAGGCGTCGATCTCCGCCTCTTGGTTCGCCTTCCACCACTCGCGGGCTTCCGCCAGCAGCCGGGGCCGGTCCCCGAAGCTCCGGAAGGAGATGCGCTCGAGGGCGGCCCGGGCGCGATCGCCCACCCGGTAATCCCACGTGTCGCAGCCCCGGGCCCGCGCCAGAAGGGTCTGGTCCTCCAGGAGCTCCAGGAGGAGCGGGACCGCGGTCCGCGCCTCCCGGGTCGTGAGACGGTTGAAGGGCGCGGCCAGCTCCCGTTCCCGCGTCTGCTCGTACTTGCGGGTCTTGAGCTGCACGACGGCCTCGAGGACGGCCGCGTCTTGGGCCTGGAGGGCGACGGCCAGGAGCCACGCGATCATGCAGGTGATACGCGCCGGGATGGGGCAACCGCGGGAAATCCAGAATCCCGGATCCGCGGCCTGATCAGGCTTCCAGCCCCGCCTACTTCGTCTGCGCCACCTTGATGATGGCGCGGACCTGGTTGCCGGCCGAGATGAACTCGAGCGAGCAGGTCCGGTTGTCCTTGCGCATCGTCCCCACCGCCCGGCCGCTCGTGATGTCGTCCGTCGCGCTCGTCCAGCCCGCGTCCCGCATCGCCGCGACGTAGTCGCGGAACGCCTCGGTCAGGTTGCCGGATCCGGAGTACTCCAGCGTCCCCGCCTGCAGCAGGCCGCCCGACTTCTGCACCCCGGTGGCCCCCTTCAGCTCGTAGCCGCCCACCTCCATCACGTCCGTATCGGGGTACCGGCCGCCGCCGCCCGAGCAGCCGGCCTCGAGCGCGAATCCGGCCAGGAGGATCACCGCGAGTGCTTGTTTCATGGCCGAGATTTTAGGGTCCCCGGGAGGCGCCTTCAACAAGATTGAATCGACCCGCCCCCTCCCGATCCTCGACACGCCCCGCCCGGCGTTGTGTACTGGTGACGCCACGGATTCGAGGAACCGATGAAGCGATTGCTGCCCGCGCTGGCCGCGGCCCTGCTGCTCTCCTGCGGGGACCCGGAGCAGGACGCGACCCGGGCCCACGAGGCGGCCAAGGCCGGCTGGGCGCTCCTCCTGCAGATCGACGGCGCGCCCGTCCGCCTTCCCCTCAAGGCCTTCAACGTCCTCCTCTTCAAGGACGAGGAGGTCGCCGCCCAGGAACCCGCGGCCTTCGAGATCGAGGGCGACGGCGTCCACCTCGTCGGCGACGTCCCCCCGGCTGCGAGCCCGGGCTACGAGGAGAAGTGGGAGCGCTGCATCGGCGCGTCGCTGACCATCAAGGCCTCCGGCGACTTCCACCGCGAGGCCATCGAGTCGAAGCTCGTCCTTCCGGGCGGACGCGAACTCCCCGTGGCGGGCGGCACGATCACCTTCCGCACGCTGGAAGGGAGGTACGAGGGCTCCGAGGGCGACCGGACCCTGAAGGGCGACATCACGCTGCGCCTGCAGGACGGCCGGACCCTCCAGGGAACCCTCGCGGTGCACGCGATCACCTGGGGGTGATCCGTCCTCCGCGCGGGGTGCACCCGACCGCCCGATCCCTACCCCCGCTCCAGGTGCCGGTATCCGAGCCAGGTCTCCCTCGGATCCTCCCTCGACGGGCGGAACTAGAACCGCCCGACGAACCGGTTCCCCTCCGTCTCGACGAGGGGGCGAAGTCGGTCGGGAGGAATCCCCGGAGGACCCGTCGCGGAGTCTCGAGACGAGCGTCCATCGGCCGGAGAATACCCGACCCCGCGGCGGCCCCGATCCGGGGGCAATCCTTCGAATCCCGCGCCCCCGGATCCCGGCATGGTTTAGAGTAGATGAAGTACGATCCGCACGGAACTTCGCGCCCTGGGAGCAATTTTCGGGGGATCACCGATGAAACGCCTGCTGCCGCTGGTCATCGTCGTGCTGGGCTCCGTTCGCCTACCGGATCCGGGCCCCGCCAGGACCTATGACGTCGCGGCCGGTCCCGCCGGTTTCGAGATGAGGCAGGATGGGCGATCCGTGCGCCTGCGGCTGGCGGCGCTCTCGACGGGCGACGGAACGAGGGTATTCGACACCCCGGCGTGGACGCGGGGCACGGACCGCGTCGAAGCCGATTACGGCGGCGGCGTCGTGGAACGCTACCTCCTGGAATCCACCCGGGCGGAGCAGGTGATCGAGATCGCCCGCAAGCCCCTCCGGCCGGGGCCGATCGAGGCGGTGATCGAGGCGGAGGGCTCGGAGTTCCGCTACGAGGGGGCGATGGCGGTCGACGCGGCCGGGGCCCGGGAACCCCTCCTGGTGCGGCGCGAGCCGGGCCGGATCGTCCTCCACCTGCCTCCGCACGCCGTGGACCGAGCCCAGTTCCCCCTGCTCCTGGACCCCTGGCTCCAGCTGGGCGGCTCGGGCACCGGGACCGGGATCACCGGGAGCACGGCCGCCTACTACCCGTCGATGGCGCTGGATTCGTCAGGGAATCCGGCCATCGCCTTCACGGCGATCACGACGAACTACGAGATCTACTTCATGCGCTGGAACGGGTCGGCGTGGGTCGAGCTGGGCGGGTCCGCCACCGGCGGCGGCGTGAGCAACACCACCGGCTACTCGTACCAGCCGTCGCTGGGCATCGACTCCACCGGCAATCCCGTCATCGCCTGGTACGAGATCGCCGGATCCAACTACGAGATCTACCTGCGTCGCTGGAACGGAACCGCGTGGGTCGAACTGGGCGGATCCGCGACGGGAGGCGGCCTGAGCAACACGGCGGGCTATTCCTTCTACCCGAGCCTGGCCCTCGACTCGGCGGGAAACCCCGGGGTGGCGTGGACCGAGTTGGGGACGAACTACGAGGTCCTGTACCGCCAGTGGAACGGATCGTCGTGGGCGGAACTGGCAGGGTCGGGGACGGGCGGCGGGGTCAGCGCGAACGCCGGGACGTCCTACATCCCGAGCCTGCGCCGGATCGCCTCCTCGGGCTACCCCGGCATCGCGTGGTACGACACGACCGGGGGGAACTCGGAGATCTACTACCGGCAATGGAACGGGGGCGCGTGGGCGGAACTCGCGGGGTCGGCCACGTCGGGGGGCGTCAGCGCGAATGCCGGGGGCTCCTCCGCCCCGGTCCTGGCGCTCGACGCGTCGGGGAATCCCCGTATCGCCTGGGTCGACATCACGTCGACACCGGCCCAGATCTTCTACCGGCAGTGGAACGGCTCGGCCTGGGCGGAGCTGGGGGGTTCCGGCTCCGGCTCGGGTGCCAGCAATTCCGCCACGGCGGTCAGCTCCGGATGGGTGGACGTCGATTCCGCGGGTCAGCCCGTCGTGGCCTGGGCGGCGACGGGGACGGGATCCACGGAGATCTTCCTGCGGCGCTGGAACGGGAGCGCCTGGATCGGGATCGGTGGCAGCGACACGGGAGGCGGGGTGAGCAACTCCCTCGGAGCCTCCAGCGCGCCGATCGTCCGGGTGGATTCCGCGGGCCTCCCGCAGGTCGCCTGGAACGACTCCTCCGGCGGGGCGGCCAGCGTCTACTTCCGCGGTTACGAGGACATCCCGGCGTCCCAGTTCGAACAGCACCTCCTCGACGGCACCGCGATCCCGGTCGGCGGTTCGACGCCCGAGTCGGCCGTCCTGTTCCGGGTGTCCCCGATCCCGAACATGGACCGGAACTTCCGGCTCCAGGTGGATTTCGCCACGCTGGCCGGGTCGCTGGACGGCGTGCCGGACGCGGAGAGCCCGTTGGTCCCGGCGACGGCGGCCGCGACGCTGACCCTTCCGATGGCGAACGGATCGTACCGCTGGCAGGGACGGCTGGTGGACAACGCGTCCAATCCCCTCACGGAGTGGATCGAGTTCGGCGCCAACCCCGCGGGGGACCTGGACGTGGCCGTCAGCTTCACGGGCTCGGGCGGCGTGACCGTGGTCGAGGAGGACGACGACAAGAAATTCTGCGTGGGTTCCGCGGGCGGCGGATCGGCCGCCCCCGGCCTGCTCGCCGGATTGGCGCTCCTGGGACTGCTGCTCCGGCGCCGCTAGGGGAGGCCCGGGCTCTCGGGATCGGGAGCCGCGCCGGCCACGGGGGCCCGGACTCCAGCCTCGGGCCCCCGAAGTCCCTTGCGTCGCCGCCCCCGGAGTGCTGGACTCGGGGCCGATGGACGCGCTCGTGCGGGACCTCCTCGACCCGGGCAACTACCCGGACCCGCGCCCCTCCGCCGTGAAGCTCGCCACCACCCACGCCTCCTGGGTCTTCCTCACCGACACCGACGCCTGGAAGCTCAAGCGCCCCGTCGACTACGGCTTCCTCGATTTCACCACCCCCGAGAAGCGGCGCCTGGATTGCGAGGCCGAGCTGGTCCTCAACCGCCGACTCGCCCCCGACGTCTACCTCGGCGTCGTCCCCGTCCGCCGCGACGCGCGCGGCCACTCCTTCTCGCGCGGCGGCGAGATCGTGGACCACGCGGTGCGCATGCGCCGCCTCGACGACGACGACAGCGCCGCGGCCTGGATCCGCGACGGCCGCCCGCTCGGCCCGGAGCTCGCCGGGCTCGCCTCCCGGCTCGCGGACTTCCATCGCTCGCACCCCGGCAAGGCGGAGCTCGGCTCGCCCGAGGCCCTCGCCGTCAGCGTGGAGGAGAACTTCGCGCAGCTCGAGCCCCGGCTCGGCCAGGGCGTCGACGAGGCGACCTTCCGCGGCGTCCGCGCGTGGCAGGAGCGCTTCCTCCGGGACCGGGCCGACCTCCTCCGCGGCCGGGTGGCCCGCGGCTTCATCTCCGAGGGCCACGGCGACCTCCGCCTCGACCACTGGTACGTCGGCGGGTCGCTGCTCATCGACTGCATCGAGTTCAACGAGCGCTTCCGCCACATGGACGGCGCGGCGGACCTCGCCTTCCTCGCCATGGACCTCGAGGTGCACGGCCATCCCGAGATGGCCTCGTGGCTGCTCTCGCGCTACGCGGAGCGCCGCGACGACCCGGGGCTGTACCGGGTCATCGACTTCTACCTCTCGTACCGCGCCTGGGTGCGCGGCAAGGTCGCGCTCTTCCAGGCCTCCGACCCGGGCCGCGCCGGGGCGAAGCGGCGCGAGGCCGCGACGCACTTCGCGCTCGCGGAGTCGTACACCCGGCCCCCCGACCGGCCCCGCCCGGTGATCGCCGTCGGCGGGCTGATCGGCAGCGGCAAGAGCACGCTCGCCGAGGCGATCGCGTACTCGCTCGCGCTGCCCCTGGTCTCGAGCGACCGGCTCCGGAAGCTCGCGTCGGCCGTCGCCCCCGCCTACGACGAGGCCTCGCGGCGCGCGGTCTACGACGAGCTGTTCCGCCGGGCGGAACCCGTCCTCGAGTCCGCCCGCGGCGTCGTCCTGGACGCCTCCTTCTGGAAGCAGGAGCTCCGGTTCGCGGCCCGGGACCTGGCGGCGCGGCACGGCCGGCCGTTCCTCTTCGTCGAGACCGAGTGCGACGAGGCGACGATCCGGTCCCGGCTCCGCGCGCGCTCGGGCGGCGACTCGGACGCGCGCGAGGACCTGCTCGAGCGGTTCACGTCGTGGTACGAGCCCGTCGCGGAGCTCGAGCGGCTCGGCGTTCGCACCACGGGCGACCTGCGCGCCCCCGTGCGCGGGATCGCCGGGCGGCTCGGCCTGCCCGTCCACGACGGGAGCTACTGGTGGCCGGGGAGACCCGCCTCGACGAGCCAGACTCCGGGGTAGAATCCGGAGACCCACACCCGGAGGCACGACCATGCCCGCCAAGACGAAGGCCGCCGCCGCCCGCATGACGTTCGCCCAGGCGATGTCCGCCCTCGAGAAGGCGGGCACGGCGCAGGCGCGGAAGACCTACGCCCGGCACGGCGTCCCGGAGCCGATGTTCGGGGTCAGCTTCGCGACGCTCAAGACCCTGTACAAGCGCATCAAGGTCGACCACGACCTGGCGCTGGCCCTCTGGGACACCGGCAACTTCGACGCGCGCAACCTGGCGCTGAAGATCGTCGATCCCGCGAGGATGTCCGCCGCCGACCTCGACCGCTGGGCGAAGGCGCCGATGGCCCGCATGTGCCAGGGCTACGTCTCCCACCTCGCCGCCGAGGGACCCCACGGCCGGTCGAGGGCCGACGCGTGGCTCTCCTCCCGGGACGAGCACCTCCGCGGCTGCGGCTGGCTCCTCGTCGCGGCCCTGGCGATGGTCGACGAGTCCATTCCCGCCCCGTGGTTCGCGGCGCGGCTCGTGGAGATCGAGAAGTCGATCCACGCGGCGCCCAACGCCCAGCGCGACGCCATGAACCGCGCCCTCATCGCGATCGGCGGCCGGGACGCCGCCCTGCGCAAGGCCGCCACCGCCGCCGCGAAGCGCATCGGCAAGGTGGAGGTCGACTACGGCGACACGGCCTGCAAGACGCCGGACGCGGCCGCGTACATCGACAAGGCTTGGGCGCACTCGACGTCCAAGGGCCACGCGAGCCCCTCGGCGCACGAGCGGTCCCGGGAGTCGATGCGGACCCGGTGCTAGCCCGGGATCACGGGCTCGACGACGCGGGCGAGGAGCTCGAGGGACTCCTGCCAGCCGAGGTGGCAGGCCTCGACGGGGATCGCCGCGGGCACGCCCTCCTGGACGACGGTGAGCTCGGTCCCGCACGAGACGGCGCGGAGCTCGACCGTGACGGGCATTTCGCCGGGCAGGTTGGGGTCGTCGAAGCGGTCGACGAACCGGAGCCGCTCGCCGGGCTTGAGCTCGACGTAGCGCACGCTGAAGGAGTGGGTGCTCCCGGTGCCGAAGTTGGTGAAGGACATCCGGTACCCGCCGCCGACCCGGGCGTCGATCTCGTGGACCTTGCCGGTGAACCCGTGGGGCGGCAGCCATTTCGCCAGGGCGTCGGGGTCGAGGAACGCGCGGTAGACCTTGTCCGGGGTCGATCGCAGGACGCGGTGCAGGCGGATCGTGTTTCCGGCCACGGGGACCTCCTCGCGTTGGACCGGTGCCGATCATAGCGCGGGTCCCCGCCGGATTCCGCGCCTAGCCGCGGCCCGCGCTCCGGGCCAGGTAGTCGTTCCTCGTCATCGAGTACTTCAGCCCGGGCAGATCCAACCCCGGGTACACGAACTCCTTCTCGAGCTTCATGCCGCACTTCTCCAGCACGTGGATCGAGGCGGAGTTGCCGGCGAGGGTCGTCGCCATCGCGTACGAGAGCCTCAGGTCCAGGAACCCCTTCCGGAGCAGGCCCCGGGCCCCCTCCGTCGCGTAGCCCTTGTGCCGGCCCCGCTCGAGGAGCCGGTACCCGAGCTCGATCTCCGTCGGCTCGTCCTTCGACGGGCGGAAGTGGAACCAGCCGACGAAGCGGTTCCCCTCGGTCTCGACCGCGGCCCAGTACCCGAAGTGCCGGTTGATCCGGGGGTACTCCATGAATCGCGGCAGCAGCTCCCGGGCGTAGGTCTCGCGGTCGGGCGGTCCCTGGCCCGGCCGGGCCCACCGCATCACGAGCGGGTCGGCGTCCAGCTCGAGGAGGTGGTCGAGGTCGGTCGGGAGGAACTCCCGCAGGACGAGCCGGGGCGTCTCGAGGTAGACTTCCATCGACCGGAGGATACCCGAAGCGGGGGCGATCCCGCGTAACGACGGGCCGCCCGGGCCAGTCTCACCCCATGCACCCAACGGAGAACCGCGCGTGAAAGCACTCGTCGTCCTCGGCAGCCTGGCCCTCGTGGGGATCGTCGCCGTCGCCGCGTGGATGAACCGCTCCCATCGCGCGGAGTCCGACCGCCGCGACCGCGAGACCGTCGCCGGGCGCAGCGCCGCCGAGGGAACCGCCGCCGCAACGGAGGTCGAGCGTCTCCGCGCCGAGCTCGCCCGGGAGAAGGGTCGCGCCGACGCCGCCGAGCGGGCCCTCGCCGCGCTCGAGGCGGGCTCCGGGAAACCGGGCGCGGGCGCCGCGAAGAGCACCAAGCCCGCGAAGGCCGGAGACCTGAAGACCCGGGCCGATGCCTCGTGGGAGGAGCGCGTCAAGTCGGTCGACTGGAAGAAGGACGTGAAGACGCTCGTCGCCTACATGAAGGAGTTGAAGGACGCGGAGGCCGAGGGCCGCGCCCCCAAGATGACGCCGGCCATGATCGCCGGGCTGACCTCCATGCAGGTCTCGATCCAGAAGCTCGCCCGCGAGCTCGGCCTCGAGGAGTCCGAGTGGATGAAGGTCTACTCCAACCCCGTCGTGGGCCGGCACTTCTCGGACGCCTACGCGGTCGCGCTGGCCGGCGCCGAGCTCGAGCCCGACCAGCTCGAGCGGCTGCACGCCACGATGCTCTTCGACCCGGATCGCGAGCCCACCGGGCGCGGCGGCGGGGCGCTGGGCGAGTGGGCCGCGCAGATGGAATGGAACCAGCTGTGGGTCCTCCAGACCCGCGGCATCCTGTCGGCCGAGCAGCAGGCGAACCTCGAGCGGACGCTCAGCCCCACGTTCATGGTCAACGGCTACACGCAGCAGGGGATCCAGGCGCCGAGCGCCGAGGCGGCGGGGCGCTCCGTCGCGGATTACTGGATGCAGCAGTGGAAGCTCCCCGAGGGGAGCGGCACCGCGCTGGAACCGCTGGCCCGGCAGTACGCGGCGGACCACGCGGCGCTCGTGCGGCAGTACGCCGCGGAGTACGGCTCGACGCTGACCCGCGACCGGGAGATCGAGCTCCAGCTGAAGCTGATCGAGCTCCAGATCGCCGCGGAGCGGCGCGTCGCGGAGAGCCTGCCGCTGGACGCGGAGTCGCTGAAGCGCGTGCAGTCGGGCTCGGGCCGCGCCCTGCGGATCTCGCTGCCCTGAGCTCCTAGTCGGCGGCGTCCTGGAGGCCGGGTGGCGTCGGCGCCGAGCGGAGCGACTCGGCCCGCGCCAGCAGGACCACCGCGACGGGGACGAGGGCGTCGCGGAAGCAGTAGAGCGCGCCGGCCAGGACGGGCGGGTTCGTCGTGACGAGCACCGTGCCCGGGACGTGCCGGCCCCAGGTCCAGGTCCCCAGCGCCGTGCCGTAGAGCTCGAGGAGCAGCGCGAGGACGAAGGTCGCGGCGAGCAGGCGCCGCTCCCGGGGCAGGAGGATCCACGGCACGCCGAGCGCGAGGAGCAGGGGGGTGGAGAACGAGTCGAGGCCGGACACGGCCGCCCCCGCGGCGTAGAGGACGGTCCCGGCGGCGACGCCCGAGGCGAGGCGCTCGCTCATTCGGAGGGCCAGGCCGGCGCCGAGGAGATACATCATCACGTGGCCCGGCGGCACGAAGAGCGGGATGTTGCCGAGCCGGTAGCGGTACACGCCCCAGGCCAGGGAGAGCAGGGCCTCTCCCGCCGTCGCGACGACGAGGCACGCGATCGCCGCGCGGCGCTCCGCCGGGGCGACGCGCCGCAGGACGTGGACGAGCACGATCCAGAACGCGGCGCCGATGAGGAGCTGGAGGGCCATCCCGGCGTGGACGTCGGCAAGCAGGCCGACGACGAGGGTGCCGACGAGGAGCGCGACCTGGGGGGCCCGGAGCAAGGGAGCAGTGTATCAGGCGAAGCGGACCGTGGCCCCGGGCTTCGCGGCGCTTTGAGCCCCCCGGGCCCGGCGCTACACTCCGGTGGGGGAGCCATGAAGGTGCGCGCGGCGACGGTCTCGGCCTGGATCTTCCGGCGGCGCGGGAAGGGCGTCGAGTTCCTCGTGCTGAAGCGCACGCCGGACCGCGGCGGCTTCTGGCAGTGCGTGTCGGGCAAGGCGAAGAAGCGGGAGACCGGCGAGGAGGCCGCCCGCCGAGAGATCGACGAGGAGACGGGCCTGCCGGTGAAGCGGCTCTTCGCCGTCGACTCGATCAACGCCTACTACGAGAACGGCGTCGTGATCCTCGAGCCGAACTTCGGCGCCGAGGCCGGCCCCGGCGACGTGCGCCTCAGCCGCGAGCACACCGAGCACCGCTGGACGAGCTTCGCCGGGGCGATGAAGCTCCTCAAGTACCCGGGCAACCGGGAGGGGCTCGCCGCGGTGAACCGCCAGATCGGGTTGCGCGGGACGCCGACCTAGGGGACTCAGCGCACCCGCCGCGACGGCGCGACGGGCCACTCCGCCACGGCCCGCTCGAAGGCGGCCCGCCCCCGGCAGTGCTCGTGCCGCGCCACGACGCCCCGCTCGTCGAACTGGACCACGATGAACTCGTCCAGGGGCAGTTCGGCGCCCGCCGCGCCGCCGCCGGGACCGGCCATCACGATCATCCCGCGCACCAGGCTCCACATGTAGACCCAGAGCTCCTTGGCGTCGATCTCGAGGTCCGGCTCGCCCAAGTTGAGCGCGAGCTCCTGGCGCGTCGTCGTCCCGTCCGACAGGAAGGCCCACGCCTCGGGCGGGATCCGGCCCCGGGCCCCCGAGACCTCGTTGTGGTAGGGGATCACCGGCCCGACGTAGCAGCCGGACCCGAGCACGGCCAGCGCCAGGGCGAGCGTCCTCACTTGACCTGCACGACGGAGTGCTTCGCCAGCTTGTGCCGCTCGTCGAAGACCAGCACGAGGCTGAAGCGCGACGTCCTCCAGCCGGACATGTACGGGTTCCAGGTCCCCGGCTCCGGACCGACGAGGACGAGCTCCTGCGTCTCGATCGGGGCCTCGCCGTCGCCGCGAGGGGTCCGGGTCGTCACGATCCCCATCCGGAAGGTGAGGATCCTCCCCCCCTCGAACTGCCCGGAGGGATGCCCGAGCTTCAGCAGCACGTCCTCGCGCGTCGTCTCGCCGACCTTGAGGAAGCCGAGCCAGCGCTCCTGGATCTCGTGGGGCGGCACGACGCGCATGTCGTGCGTGGAGCATCCGGCGGCGAGCAGGAGGAGGAACGGGGCGGTTTTCATCGCGCCTCCCGGGAACGTGCACCCATTATGCATCGAGCCGCTTGCTCAACACCACGCTTCGGTAGTTCGTCACGTCCCACTGCACGTGGCCGACGAGCCGGTACCCCAGCCGCGCGTAGAGCGCGATGAGCTCCGCCGCCCCCTCCGCCGTGTCGCAGGCCAGCTCGGCGTAGCCCTCCTCGCGGGCCCTTTGCTCGACCCGCCCGATGAGCTCGCGGCCGATCCCCCGGCCCTGCAGCTCCGGCTCGACCGCGAACTGCCCGAACGACGCGACCCCGGGCCGCCCGTACCAGGTCCCCGGCTCTCCGCGCGACGGCCTCCACGAGATCGTCCCCACGATCCGCGGCCCCTCGACCGCGACCCAGCACTCGCCCTCCGCGCAGCGCTCCCGCGTCTTCGCCTCGTCCTGGTGGCTGGCGAGGAAGCGCATCCCCGCCGCCGCCAGGGGCGCGTACGCCCGGTGCAGCAGCGCCGTCAGCTCCGCCATCGAATCCGCGGGCTCCAGCTTCCGAAGTCGGGGCATCCGCTCATTATCGCCGCACCGCGGAATTCCGGAACCGCCGGCCGCCCCCGCGGGTACCTTCTCGCGGTGATCCGGCGCCCCCTCCTCTCGGCCCTGCTCCTGCTCTCCGCCTGCGGAGGCGGTGGAGGTTCCGGCGACGCCCCGGCGCCCCCCGCGCCTGCGCCCCGGGCCGTGCTCATCACGCAGGCCACCGAGCCCGACCTCGGCTACGACGGCTGGGTCGCGGCCTTCGACCTCGCGCGCGACCACCACGCGGCCGGCACCGTGCTCGTGTCGATGCGCTGGTCCGCGCTGCTGGGCAGCGACCCCGAGGTCGACTACGCGGACGTCGCCGTCCCCTACGGGTACTTCTTCGCGCAGCCCGAGTACGCGCCGCTCCAGCGGATGTACCTCGTCGACTTCAGCCGTCCCGAGGACCGGCGCGTGCTCTCGATCCCGCCCGGGTACGCGGGCGAGCGGAGCTTCAAGAACCCGGACGTCGCGGCCGCCTACGTCGAGGAGCTGTCCTGGTTCGCCGCGCGCTTCCCGTCGGACTGGCTGGCCATCGGGGTCGAGGTCAACGACCACTACGACCCCGCGGATCCCGACGCCTGGGACGCTTTCCTCGGGGCCTTCGCGGCGGCCCGGGCCCGCCTGCAGGCCGAGCGGCCCGCGCTGAAGGTCTTCCTCTACTGGCAGCTCGAGTCGCTCCACCGCGACGACCGCTGGTTCCTCATGACGCCCGCGCTGCTCGACGCGGGCGACGCGCTGGGGATCTCGAGCTACCCCTTCCTCGCCCCGGTGCCCGACGACTACTACCGCGACCTCGAGGTCCGCTTCGGCCGGAGGCCGCTCGTGGTCGCCGAGCTGGGCTATCCCTCGGATCCGGACCCGGCCGCGCAGGCGGACTTCGTCGACCGCTTCTTCGCGATGACCGCGGGGATGAACGTCGCTCTGGCGAGCTGGACCGGCCTCCACGACGCGTCGTGGGGGAATCCCGCCTTCGATTCGATCGCCCTGCGCCACCGCGACGGCACGCCGAAGCCCGCGTGGTCGCGCTGGATCGCGCGCTGAGCCCGTCTGCTACGATGTCCGCCCGATGCGACGCCAGAAACGGCCGCCCGGCCTGCTCTACGACCCCCGGTACGTCGGGCCCGCGGAGCGGCTCGCCATCCTCGACTGGCTCGCGACGCTGCACCCGATCTGGGAGGACCGCTACTCCCGGCTCCGGCCGCCGCCCGACGGCCAGCCCCAACGGGCCCTGCTGCGGCCCGTCTACTGGCTCGGGAACTGGCAGTTCGCCTGCCTCGACTACTACCGGCCGCCGTCGGGCACCCGCGACCGCTGCGTCCGCGCCGAGGCGTTCCCGCCCGTGCTCGCCCGGCTCGTTCGGCGCATCGAGGCGCTCGCCCGAGACCGCTTCCCGGCGGGGATGATCCCGCCGGGCTGGAAGCTCGACACCTGCCTGGTGAACTTCTACGGCGACCGGATCCGCGACGGCAAGCGCGAGGACGTCGCCCGCGTCGGCGAGCACAAGGACTTCGAGCCCGGGCCCGTGGCCTCCGTCTCGTTCGGCGAGCGCGCGCTCTTCCAGTTCGTGCGCAGCCGCCAGCCGGGGCAGCGCGACGCCGTCCAGCTGCAGATGTGGCTCGAGGACTCCTCGCTGCAGCTCTTCGCGGGGGACGCCTGGAAGCGCCACGTCTTCCACCGCGTGCAGCGCGTCGAGCGGAAGGGCGGGGCGCGGCTCGGGCCGCCCGTCGAGGGCTTCGAGACGCGGCGCGTGAACTTCACCTTCCGCCACGTGCCCGACGAGCACGTCGTCCGCTTCCGCGACCTGAATCCGCGGGCCCGGGAGGACGTGCGGGGCTACGTCGAGGAGCTCGCGCGCCACTCGGCCTGGTTCGCGGCGGAGCTCAAGGGTTAGGCGGGCGGTAGGGGACGGCGACGGACGCGCCGGGCCCGTAGGTCGCGTCGCCCGCGCGGAAGCCCGAGAGCTCGACCTCCATTTCGGAAGCCGCCTTCACCGTGAACCGGACCCGGAGCCCCTCGACGGGGACCCGGGGGAGCTTCACGCGGTCCATGGCCTCCTGGTCGGGCACGCCCCCGGAGGGCCTGAACCGGTGGACGTCCCCCGGCCCGATTTTGTAGAGGAACGCCTCGACCGCGCGGACCTCGACGATCCGCGGCAGGGTCCGCCGGTACTCCACGTCCCAGGGCCGGATCCCGCCGTCCTCGAGCGTCGCCTCGAGGGCGTGGCCCGAGGGCGAGAGCAGGACGAGCCGGCCCGTGTCGGTGAAGGAGATCAGCGGATCCACGACGTAGGGCCGGGGGCCGGCGCACGCGGCCAGGAGCAGCAGCAGGGCGGGGGCGAGTCTCATGCCGGCTTCGACGCGGCCGGGGCGGGCGCGGTTCCCCGGGATCGCGTCCTCGCATTCCCCCGGCCGGGCCGCTAGGATTCCCGCGACATGGCGGACAAGCTCTTCCTCGGGATGGGGTCGATCGCGGCGGCGCTCGCGGTCGGGCTCGGCGCGTTCGGCGCGCACGGGCTGAAGGCCCGGCTCAGCCCCGAGATGATGGCGATCTTCCAGACCGCGGTGCAGTACCACTTCGTCCACGCGCTGGGGCTGCTCGTCGTGGGCCTGGCCTCGGCCCGGGCCCCGGGCTCGCCCTGGTTCGCCGCGTCGGGCTGGTCGCTCGTCGCGGGGCTCGCGCTCTTCTCGGGCAGCCTCTACGTGCTCGCGCTCACGGAGCAGCGGTGGCTCGGCGCGGTCACGCCGCTCGGCGGCCTGGCCTTCATCGCCGGCTGGGTCCTGCTCGCGGTGGCCGCGCTGAAGTCCTAGTCGACCGACTCGAGGAGCAGGGTCCCGCCCTGGAGCTCGCCGCGGACCCAGGCGGTCCTCGACCCGGTCCCGATCTCCTTCGCCAGCGATCCCGCCAGGTCCGGCGGATCCGTCTTCTCGCCCTCGCGGCGGCCGCGGTTCTTCACGACGTAGGTCTTCGAGCACGCGGAGAGGGTGAACGCGAGCGCGCCGTCCTTCACGGTCAGGGGGCCGTTCGCGTCGAGCACGACGCGCTTCACGCCCGCGGCCTTCAGGACGCCCGCCACGGCCGCCGGGTCCGGTGCGGACTCGGCGCTGCACGGGACGCCGTAGAGGCTGCCGACCGAGGAGCCGGCGCACATCGAGAGGTCCAGGGGGGCGGGCTTCAACCGCTTCAGCCGGTTCCAGGCGAGCTCGGCCTCGATGTTGCCCGACGTCCGGACGTAGACGACGAAGCGTCCGTCCTTGCGGCCGAGGTCGAGGAGCGGCTCGGTCGAGCCCACGCCGGGCTTGCGGTCCTGGGCCAGGGCGGTGGAGAAGCAGGTCGCGAGCAGCAGCGCGGCGACGGTCGGTTTCATGGATCCTCCCGACCTCGGTACGAAAGCGCGCTCCGACCAGGGGTCCGGATTGCTACTTTATGTCGATGGCGGCCTACTTCGAGATCGAGCTCCGGGTCGACGCGGGGGCGGTCTTCAACCCGCACCTGCAGCTCTACCTCCGCTTCTACGGCCTGGACTACCCCGCCAAGCGGGTGGCGCGCTTCGTCGTCGTCGAGCGCGGCGTCGACGAGCTCACGGTCCGGGAGTTCGACGTGGCGCCCGAGCTCATCGAGAAGTTCGCGGCCGAGCTGCCCGAGGGCCGCCGCGTGCAGGCGGAGACCGACACGTCCGACAGCTGCGCCCTCGTCCGGCTCACGACCTTCAACGGGACCTTCCGGAGCGGGCTGGACCTCGAGCTCATGGCCGGGACCTACGAGGGCGCGGACGCCCCGGCCTGGAAGGCGTGGTTCAAGCTGCTCCTCGACGCGGCGGGGGTGGCCAGCGAACCGCTCCGGCGCCGCCTGGCCTGAAGAATCCGCAAACCCCGCCGCCCGCCCGGACGATTAGTCGGCATGAAATCCACCGCCGCCCTGCTCCTGCTCCTGGTCGCCGCCGGGTCCGCCTCCGCCCAGGACGACGCCGAGCTCCGCCGCCGCATCGACGCCAAGGAGGTCGAGCTCAAGCGCCTCGACGACGACGTGCGCCGCGCGCTGGACGACGGCAACGTCGAGAAGGCCGAGCGGCTGAACCGCGAGTACCGCGAGCTGAAGCGGGAGGTCGAGGAGCTGAAGGCCAGCGTCGGGCGCGAGCGCCGGGACCCGGGCCCCTGGGAACGCCGGCCGGCCTCGAAGGGCGATCGCTGGGCCGACGACACGACGACCTTCCTCTCGGTCGAGCTGCTGGCGACGAACTGGGCCTCCGGCCTCCACGTCTCCGACGGCACGGGGATCGGGCTGGAGATCGCGGTCCCGGACTGGCTCTTCTTCCAGTACCGCACGTGGTCGCTCGAGGACGACGCGACGGGCGTCGACGTCCGGGCGCAGGCCTACCTCTTCGGGTTCACGGAGTCGATCTCGCTCCAGGGCGCGCGGCATCTCTTCGATGTCGCCGCGGCGTTCGGGATCCTGAACCTCTCGGCGGACGACGGCGGGCCGGCCACGGACTCGGGCCCGATGGTGTCGCTGCAGCCGACGTACCGCTGGTACTTCCGGGAGAACCTGTCGTTCCACGTCGGCGGATCGTTCGACGGGTACTGGACGGACTTCAACCGCGGCCGGACGCACGACTTCTGGAACGCGTCGCTGACCGTCGGGCTCATGCTCCGGTTCTAGGGGTGAGCACCCCTTGAGTCCTCGGGTTGTCCGCCTCCGGCGGCAACCCGGCAAGACCGGAAGGTCGAACCCCTAGGCCGGGCGCAGCATCTCGATCCCGAGCTTCGCGGGCGGCTCGGCCGCGCGGCCGCAGGACGCGCAGGCGCCCATCGAGGCGGGGAAGGGCTTCGCGCACCCGCCGCAGGTCTCGAGCTTCTCGAAGCGGGCGAGGCTCCGGTAGGTCAGCGCCCCGGCGACTCCGAAGAGGACCGTGATCAGCACCCAGGCCGCGGTCACCCCCGCCCCCCGCCGGCGCTTCAGGCAGCTGCGCAGCACCCAGAGCGCGAGGAGGGCGGACACGATGAAGCCGATGACGAGGGACTGGAAGATCCGCAGGAGCGCGGGGAGCCGCTCGAGATCCATCGAGTGGAAGGTCAGCGACCGGACGAGGAGGACGAGGCCGGGGGGCATCAGCGCCGAGCTGGCGATCTGTCCCCAGCCTCCGGTGAGTCCGGAGAGTTCGGACCTCACCAGGAGCGTCCGCACCTCCTTCTGGGACAGGAGGCGGGTTCCCGGGGGGGCCGACAAGGTGTAGGAGTACTCGGACTGCAGCACGCCGCGGCCGTCGATCACGGCGACGCGGTACTCGACCTTCCGGTCGGTGCGGGACCCGGGGATCTCGCCCCGGAGGATGATCCCGAAATCGAGCAAGGGCCTGGCTTCGACCGTGGCGGGATCGAGCCCGGCAGGGAGCGGCAGGCTGCCGCCGGCCGGTTTCGGCCCCGTGGCGGCCCAGAGGAGCCTCTGGCCCGTCAGGCACCAGGTCCGTCCCGCCTGCCTCCAGATGCGGAGGTCGGACCAGTCGACCCGCTCCTCGACCAGGCGGGTGATCTTCCGCTCTCCGAGGTCCACCCCGTACAGACCGGCGTCGCTCAAGTACCGCGCTGTCCGGTGGGCGGGTTCGACGTTCAGCCAGTGGACTCGGGAGGGCCCGAACGCCGCCTCCCGGCCCTCCACCCACCCCGCCTCGGTCAGCGAACCCAGCAACCGGCCGTCGGGCCCCAGGTAGCGGATGCCCTGCCGGGGCCGGAACTGCCAGGTCCCCGAGTTGCCGTCCGAATAGGCCATCATGGAGTAGGGCCGGCGATAGTCGCGATCCTCCGCCCCCACGAACGACTCGAATTGCTGGGCCACCCAGTCGTCCTTCCCGAGCTCTCCCTTGCTCCCGACGGCCGGGAACTCGGCCTCGCGCAGGCCGGGCCCCTCGAAGTAATCTCCCTGGACGATGCGGATGTTGTCGTCCTGCCAGATGGCGCGGTAGTTCGGGCCGCCGCTGGTCGAGATCGCGGCCTGCAGGAACACCACGCTCGCGAGCAGGACCGCGAGGATCCAGCCGAAGAGGAGGGCCGTCCCGCCGAGCACCGCGTTCGTTCGCTTCATGACGATCTCCGGGGCTAGAACTGCCGGACCGAGAAACCCGCGTACGCCGCGGCGAGGGTGAAGGACCCGACGAGGCCCAGGGCCACGAGGGCGGGCCCGAGCACGGGGCTGCCCAGCGACACGGCCAGGCCCACGATGACGAACGTCGCGATCGCGAGCTGCTGCACGAGCCCCTGGACGAGGCCTCGATGCCCGCGGATGAGGCAGGCGAGCGTGCCGAGGTACAGGACGAAGCACGCGGCGAGGACGACCCAGAGGTGGGCGAGGTCGCCGACCCCGAGCCCGTCCCGGGCCGCCGCCACGGGGAACCCGAACAGCACCGGGAGCGCGGCCGCGAGGAAGAGGACGGCGCCCGAGAGCAGCTTGGCGCTCACGACGGAGGGCCGCCCGCCCGCGATGTGGACGAGGTACGGCGTCGTCCCCTGCACGCTCTCCGGGACCGTCTGCAGGAGGCCCAGCGCGAGGCCCAGGAACATGGCGATCGTCCCCGGGTACTCGGCGTAGTCCACCCGGGCGAAGGGGGAGCGGGCCAGGACCGGCCCGAAGAGGTCGAAGTCCCGCAGGAGCTTCACGTCGAAGTCGACGAGCAGGCTCACGACGACCCAGGACTGCGCCAGGAAGGCCAGCAGGGCGAACATCCAGCCGGCGCGGAGTTCCTTGCGGATCAGGGGACCCATGGCTTCACGCTCCTTTCGTCACGGGGACCGCGGGCCGGACCTGGGAGGGGCGCCGCCCCGCGTACGCGACGAAGGCGTCCTCGAGGCTCAGCGGAACCTCCTCGTAGCCCTGCGGCAGCAGCGCCGAGAGCTGCCGCCGCTTCTCGTCGTCGAAGGCGGCCACCGAGAGGACGGTCCGGTCGCCCTTCGCCTCGACTTCGAGCAGCCCGGGGAAGGTCCCGAGCTCGGGCGGCGGGCTCCCGGCGAACTCGACCCGCCTCACGCCCTCGAGGAACTCGTCGGTGCGGCAGTCGACGCGGAGCACGCCGTTCTCGAGGATGCCGACGCGGTCGGCGACGCGCTCGACGTCGGCGAGGTTGTGCGACGCGAAGAGCACGGTGCGGCCCTCGCGGTGCAGGACCTGGATCATCATCTCGAGGAAGCGGCGGCGGACGACGGGGTCGAGGCCGAGCGCGGGGTCGTCCATGATGAGGAGCTCGGGCTCGGGCGCCAGGACGAGGGCGAGGTTGACCATGCCGCGCTGGCCGCGCGAGAGCGTCCAGACGCGGCGCGAGGGGTCGATCTCGAAGCGCTCGAGGGTCTCGTCGAAGAGGCGGTCGTTCCAGGCCGAGTGGTGGGGGCGGACGAGGTCGCGGAGCTGGGAGACCCGCCAAGTGCGCCAGAGCGGGTGGCCCTCGAGGAGGTAGCCGACGCGGCGGCGGGTGGCGGGGGAGAGGGCGGCCGAGTCCTCGCCGAGGAGCCGGCAGGCGCCGCGCGTGGGCGGCAGCATGCCGAGGAGCATCTTGAGGGTGGTGGACTTCCCGGAGCCGTTGCGGCCGAGCAGGCCGTAGACGCACCCGGTCGGGACCTTGAGGCCAAGGTCCCAGACGGCGCGCTTGGACCCGAAGTCCCGCGTCAGCCCGTCGCAGTCGATCGCCCAGTTCATCGTTCCTCCGGCCACTGGTACTTGCCGAGGCCCTTCGTGAAGACGGCGGTGACGTGCCGGCGGCCGAAGCCGAGGTGGACGGCCTCCGTGAGGCACTCGTCGACCTTGCCGGCGAGGAGGCGCTCGCGCTCCTGGGGGGCGAGGACGCAGTTCGCCTCGGCGACGAAGGTGCCGGCGCCGCGGCGGGTGACGAGGACGCCGTCGCGCTCCAGCTCCTGGTAGGCCTTGGCGACGGTGTTGGGGTTGAGGACGAGCTCGGCGGCGAGCTCGCGGACCGTGGGCAGCTGCTCGCCCGCCTTCAGGGCCCCGACCGCCACGGCCTGCCGGACCTGGTGGACGATCTGGGCGAAGAGCGGGGTCGGACTTCCCGTCGCCAGCCGGATGCGCGTAGCCATTGTACTAGTATTACTAGCACACATAAGACGCCGCGTCAAGGCCGGAGTTTGGGGATTCCCGAAAAAAAGTCCGCCTACTCCTCCTCGGAGTCCCGGCGGCGGCTCCCGGGCCTGCGCTTCGGCGCGCCCGCCACGACGAGCACGTACTCGCCCTTGGGGCCCTTGGCCGCGATCTCCGCCGCGGCCGCCGGGATCGTCGTCGAGCGCAGCTCCTCGTAGATCTTCGTCAGCTCGCGCGCCACGACCATCCGCCGCGGGCCCAGCACCTTCTCCATGTCGGCCAGCGTCGCCAGCACCCGGTGCGGCGACTCGTAGAAGACGAGCGTCCGCTCCTGCGCCGCCAGCTCCTTCAGCGCCCGCCGGCGCTTGCCCGGCTTGCGGGGCAGGAAGCCCTCGAAGACGAAGCGGTCCACGGGCAGGCCGCTGCCCGACGCCGCCGCGGCCGCCGCGCAGGGGCCCGGCACCACCCGCACGGGGATCCCCGCCGCGTGGGCCTCCGACACCAGGTCCGCCCCGGGATCCGAGATCCCCGGGGTCCCGGATTCCGACACCAGCGCGATCGACTCGCCGCCCCGGAGCCGGTCCAGCAGGTCCGCGCGCTTGCCCGGCCCCGAGTGCTGGAAGTACGACGTCAGCGGCGTGCGGATCCCGTGGGCGTCGAGCAGCCGCCGCGTCGTCCGCGTGTCCTCGCTGGCGATCACCGCGACCTCGCGCAGCACCTTCAGCGCCCGCAGCGTCACGTCCTCGAGGTTGCCGATCGGCGTCGCGACGACGTGGAGGGTCCCGGGCATCGCGACATCATATCCGGCCGCCCTGCTATGATCGCGCCGTGGACGGACTCCTCCTGCTCGACAAGGCCGCCGGCCTGACCTCCCACGACGCCCTCGAGGAGGTCCGCCGCACCACGGGCGACCGCCACGCGGGCCACGCGGGCACGCTCGACCCCGCCGCCACCGGCCTCCTCGTCGTCGCCCTCGGCCGCGCGCGCCGCCTCCTCCCGTACATGGAGGACCACGACAAGGAGTACCTCGCCGCGGTCCGCCTCGGCGCCTCGACCGACACCGACGACGCCGAGGGCCGCGTCCTCGCCGAGCGCGACCCCTCCGCCGTCACCCGCGCCGACGTCGAGGCCCGCCTCTCGGCCTTCCGCGGCCGGCTCCGCCAGCGCCCGCCCGCCTACAGCGCCGTGAAGGTCGACGGCGTCCGCTCCTACCGCCGCGCCCGGGCCGGCGAGACCGTCGAGCTCCCCGAGCGCGAGGTGACCGTCACGGAGCTGGAGCTCACCGCCTTCGAGCCGCCCGTCGTCCGGCTGCGGATCCGCTGCTCGCGCGGCACCTACATCCGCTCGATCGCCCGCGACCTCGGCGAGGCCCTCGGCGTCGGCGCCCACCTCGCGGAGCTCCGGCGCACCGCCTCCGGGCCGTTCCGCGTCGAGCAGGCCGTGAAGAGCGGCGGCGACTTCCTCGCGGCCGTCCTCCCGCCCGACGCGGGGCTCGCGGGCCTCCCCGCCGTCGAGCTCGGGGAGGGCGAGGCCGCCCGCTTCCTCCAGGGCCGGATCCTCGACCAGCCCGCGCCCGCCCCGTTCGTCCGCGTCGTCCACGAGGGCCGCCTGCTGGGGATCGGCGAACCCCGCGACGGCCGCCTGAAACCCCGCGTCGTGCTCGGAGGCTAGATGCTCGTCCCGACCCTGCTCGTCGCGGCCCTGCTCGGCCAGGTCCAGGTCCGCCAGGAGGCCAAGGACTGGCGGCTCCTGAAATCCGAGCACTTCGACCTCTACTACCCGTCCGACGACCTCCTCGATCGCGCCCGCCACTTCGCCGGCCTCTTCGAGGACGCGAGGACCCGCATCGAGAAGACCTGCGGGGTGACCCTCGAGCGCCGCATCTCCGTCTTCCTCCACCGCAGCTACCACGACCTCGCCGCCTCGAGCGGCAACGCCCGGGCCGCGACGGTCCACCCGGCCCTGCGGGCCTCCGGCCACGCGGCCGCCGCCGAGCCGGCCCCCGTCCTCCCGTGCTGCCGCCTCGCCCGCCGCCGCGCCTTCGCCTTCGCCGAGCCCCTGCAGGACCGCATCTTCCTCCACTGCCAGGGCAGCGACCGCTGGAACGCCTGGTTCGTGCGCCACGAGCTCGTCCACCAGCTCCAGTTCCAGGAGATCTTCCCCTGGCGCCTGCCCTCGTACCTCATCGCGATGAAGGACGGGATCATCCCCCAGTGGTTCTGGGAGGGCTTCGCCGACTACGGCGCCGGCATCTTCGACGGCCTCAAGGACGAGTACGTCCGCGACCTCGCCGACGAGCACGTCTACTCGCTCAGCGAGATGTTCGACGGCTACCCGCTCAACCACTGGGACTACATCGCCGTCTACTACCTCGGCTCGATGTTCTTCCGCTACCTCGAGGAGGCCGTCGCGCCCGACGCGCCCGCGCGCGTGCTGCAGGCGTACCGGAAGCGCCTCGGCCTGACGATGAACCGCATCCTCGTGAAGTCGCTCGGCCTCGGCCGCGCCGAGCTCGAGAAGGGCTTCCGCGACTGGCTCGCCAAGCGCTACGCCCCGCAGCGGGAGGGCCGCGGCGCGCCCTCGGGCCGGATCACCGACACCCGCGAGTACTACCGCATCCTCACCGGCGCGGCCCGCTGGTCGCCGGACGGCTCGAAGGTCGCCTGGGTCTCGATCGACTCCCTCGTCCCCGAGGTCTACGTGGACGGGCGGGGCCTGCTCGGCGTCCGCCGGCTTTTCGGCGTGGACTCCCTGCACTCCGCCCCCTCCTGGTCGCCCGACGGAAAGCGCGTCGTGGTCGCGGGGTCCTTCAGCCATCGGGATTACCTGATCCTCTGCGACGTCGAGGGAGGAGTGGAACCTGTCCGCCCCGACCTCGACGAGGTCCACGCGCCGTGCTGGTCGCCGACCGGCGACGAGATCGTCTTCTCGGGCCTCAAGCGCGGGACCGCCGACCTCTACGTCTACTCGCTCGTCACCCGCACGCTGAAGAAGCTGACGGACGACGCGGGCGACGACCGGCACCCGGCGTGGAGCCCCGACGGCCGGCACGTCGCCTTCGTCCACGAGGTCGACGGACGGGCGGAGCTCACGATCCTGGAACTGGCCACCGGCGCGCGCCGGGTCCCCGCGCCGACCTGGGCGCAGGTCGACCACCCGACCTGGACCCGCGACGGCTCGGGGCTCGTGGTCTCGGCGGACGTCGACGGCGTCTACGACGCGTTCGTCGTCGACGTCGCGGCGGGCTCGGTGCGCCGGCTGACGAAGCTGAAGGGCGGCGTGCACTTCCCGCAGCCCTCGCCGGACGGGAAGCGGCTTCTCATCACCTACCAGGAACGCCGCTCGACCGACGTCTACGCGGTGGACTGGGCGCCGCAGGACGAGCCGGGCTGGAGCCAGGAGCACCGCAAGGCCGAGTACGCGCCCTTCGCGCCGCCGGCCCCCGCGGGCGAGCCCGCGACGCCGCGGCGCCGGATCGCGCTCGACTGGCTCATGGTCCCGGTGATCGGCGAGTCGCTCATCACGCCGGGCTTGCAGCTCCACGCGACGGACCGGGAATACGAGAACCGGCTCTGGCTCTCGGGGATCTTCGGGGGCTCGCATTCCTGGGACGTGGCCGCGGCCTACGTCAACGCGCGCTGGCGGCCGACCTTCGGCCTCCAGGGCTTCGCGGGCCGCTTCGACGACCGCGTGCAGTTCGGCGCGGGGCCCTTCGTCGACTACCCGCTCACGCCCTACGTCACGCTCTCCGGAGGCGTCCTCGCGCGCGAGACGCGGATCCTCGAGGACGAGCTCGACGACGTGGAGGTGACGGACGTCGGCCCGTCGCTGGCGCTCACGCTAGGGCGGCAGGCGGGCTGGCTGATCTTCGACCCCTCGTGGGGCTTCTCGGTCACGGCGGCCGCGGCCTGGTACCGCGAGTCGTACGGCGGCGACCGGGATCTCGCGGAGAGCTGGGTCGGGTTCGAGGGATCCGTCGCGCCGCTGCAGGACCTCATCCTCTGGATGCAGGCGCGCTGGCTGCGGAAGGACGGGCCGCTCGTGGAGGACGAGGCCTGGCGCCTGGACCAGGGCGTGCGGGGCGCGGGGAGCCTGGAAGGCGAGGACCTGGGGACCGTGACGCTCGAGCTGCGCTTCCCGATCTCGCGCGACCTGCGCTGGCTGCCCCTGGAGTTCCTCGGGGTCGGCGAGTGGTTCCACCTGAAGGACGTGCGGGCCTTCGTCTTCGCGGACGCGGGCTTCGTGGGCGACCGGCTCGGGGACGCCCTCGAGCGCGAGACCGGCGCGGCGAGCGTGGGAATCGGCCTGCGCCTGGACTTCTTCGCGATGCTCTGGCCGGTGACGACGCTGCGGGCGCCCGCGCGGATCGAGGGCTGGGCGGGCTGGGTGATGGAGAACGGGGAGGACCCGTCGGCCGCGCTGGGGGCGGCGCTCCGCCTTCCGTTCTAGGAGAGGTCCTCGATCGTCACGCCCTGGTCGAGGAGGAACTGCCGGACCTTCTCGAGGGTCTTGGGGGCGCCCTGGAACTCGATCTCGAGCCAGGCGTTCTTGTCGGTGATTCGGCCCCGCAGGATGTTCGGGATGACGTCGAGCTCCCTCGAGATGCGGTGGATCAGGGGGCTGCCGATCACCTTCTTGGGGAAGGTGAGCTTCATCTTCGCGGTCGCGGAGGACTTGGCCATCAGAGCTTCTCGATCTGCTTCATGTAGGACTTCGTCGATATATCTATTTGGTCGAGGATCGCGCCGTCAAGGAGGTTCTTCAGCAGGGCGGCCGGCCGCCCGCGGAGCGGCTCGAAGGCGACGCCCGTGTGCCAGGCGTCGTGCGACTCGGAGCGCCGGGTCCAGGCGACGCGGCCCGCGGCCCGAAGCGTGCCGCGCAGGGCCGGGGCGTCGATGGAGATCCGGAGGCGCTGGCCCGCGGGCAGCTCGGTCCGGCAGATGAAGTGCGCGCCGCGGGGCGAGACGTCGAGGAGCAGGTAGACGGGGGAGGCGGGGGCGAGCCAGGCGAGGATCCCGCCCTTGCGGTAGACGAGCAGGCTGTCCTTCACGCCGTAGCGCTTCGCGGCCCGCCGTTCCCTGCCGTCCCAGCCCATGGAGCCGAGCATATCGCGGGGAGGCGGGGCTGGCAACGCGGGACCGACCGGTCCCGGCTAGCGGCAGCTTCAGTTGCCGCAGCCGCCGCGTCCGTCTCAGGTCCCGCCGCCGGAGGGGGCGCTCCCGGCGGAGCCGCCGACGCCGAACACGGAGTAGCGGCGCTCGGCCTTCGCGCCGCAGGCGGGGCAGGGCGGCGAGGAGGGCGCGGCCTTCGCGGTCTTCACGAAGCGCTCGAAATGCTCCCCGCAGGAGGGGCACTCGTACTCGTAGGTCGGCACGGCCCCATCATACCGCGCCGGGGCCCGGGGACCGGCCCCCGGAATTCGCCCTTTTTCCGCTTAGCCCGGCGGCGTCCGTGCGCTACCCTGTGCACGGTTCGGGGAAGGACGGGCGGAACGACGGAGGAGCGGACGACACCCATGGCCAACGCGAAACTGGAGTACGACGGCAAGACCTACGAGCTGCCCGTCGTCGAGGGCACGGAGCAGGAGCGCGCGATCGACATCGCCACCCTGCGGGCGAAGACCGGGCTGGTCACGCTCGACCCGGGGTACGGCAACTCCGGCGCGTGCCGGAGCGCGATCACGTTCATCGACGGCGACAAGGGCATCCTCCGCTACCGCGGCTACCCGATCGAGGAGGTCGCCGCCACCGCGCGCTTCACCGAGGTCGCCTACCTCCTGATCCACGGCGAGCGGCCCAGCCCCGCGCAGTACTCGAAGTGGCGCGACCAGCTGACGCACCACACGCTGCTCCACGAGGACATGAAGAAGTTCTTCGAGGGCTACCCGCCCAGCGCGCACCCCATGGCGATCATGGCCGCGATGATGGCGTCCCTCTCCAGCTTCTACTCCGGCGGGGACGACGACGCGGCCCTCGAGCTGAACACCGTGCGGCTGCTCGCGAAGTCGAAGACGATCGCCGCGTTCGCGTACAAGAAGTCGATCGGGCAGCCGTTCGTCTACCCCCAGAACAGCCTGAGCTGGCCGGCGAACTTCCTGCGGATGATGTTCGCGGTGCCCGCGGAGGACTACCAGGTCGACCCGGTCCTCGAGGAGGCGCTGAACCTCCTCCTGATCCTCCACGCCGACCACGAGCAGAACTGCAGCACGTCGACGGCCCGCATGGTCGCCTCGAGCGGCGCGAACCTCTTCGCCTCGCTCTCCGCCGCCGTCTGCGCCCTCTGGGGCCCCCGCCACGGCGGGGCCAACGAGGAGGTCCTCCAGATGCTCGGGGAGATCCGCGCCCAGGGCGGCAACTGCCGGAGCTTCGTCGAGCGCGTCAAGCGCAAGGAGGAGGGCGTCCGGCTGATGGGCTTCGGCCACCGCGTCTACAAGAGCTACGACCCGCGCGCCAAGCTCCTCAAGGCGGCCGCCGACCGCATCTTCGACAAGCTCGGCATCCACGACCCGCTCCTCGGCCTGGCCAAGGAGCTCGAGGAGGCGGCCCTCAAGGACCCGTACTTCATCGAGCGGAAGCTCTACCCGAACGTCGACTTCTACTCGGGCATCATCTACCGCGCGATGGGCATCCCGACGAACATGTTCACGGTGATGTTCGTGCTGGGCCGCCTGCCGGGCTGGATCGCCCACGTCCGCGAGCTGCGGGCCGACCCCGAGAACCGGATCGCCCGGCCCCGGCAGATCTACACGGGGCCGCGCGTCCGCCGCTGGGACTAGGAGACGATCTCGAAGCCGGACTCGCCGCGGAACGGCTCCCGGACCGACCGGTGATCCGTCACCCGCGCCCCGGGCGGGCCCGAGCGGCACCAGTCCACCGCGGCCCCGACCCGGTCCTCCGGCCCCTCGAAGACCGCCTCGACGGAGCCGTCCGGGAGGTTGCGCACCCAGCCCGCCAGGCCCAGCTTCAGGGCCTCGCCCCGGGTCGAGTAGCGGAAGCCGACGCCCTGCACGCGCCCTTCGACCCGCACCCGGACCCGGATCCCGTCCGCCATGCGGGCATTATCTTTTCTCCCGGATTCCCCCGCCACCCCGCCGGGCGGGCCGCTAGTACCGGAGATGGAGGAAAGGAGGCCCACGTGCCGAGATCGCTGCTCGTCGGTTCCGCCCTCTCCGCCGTCCTGCTGCTCGCGGGCTGCATCGTCCACGGCCGCCACGGGGCGCGGGTGATCATCCCGGGCCACATCGGCGTCGTCGTGAGGCTGCCCGCCGCGCACGTGTGCTCGGACGACTGCGGCCACTACCGCTACCGCGGCGAGTGGTACCACGCCCACGGCCACCGCCACGGCCCGGGCTGCGGGCACCGCTTCCACGGCGGCATCTGGATCATCGGCGATTGAGCCCCCGCGGCGGGGTAGGATGGCGGTCCGATGAAGCCCGCGTCCCGGAAACCCCGTCCCGTCCCGCCGCCCCCCAAGCTCCTCGACCTGCGGGTCGTCTGCGGGATCCTCGCGGCCTGCGCCGTCCTCACGGCCCTGAGCTTCGCGCTCCCCTGGCAGAACACGACGAGCGGCGGCCTGGGCTTCTGGAACTTCCCCGACGGCTGGGTCGCGGCCCTCGCCGCGGCCGCGGGCCTGTCCGCCTCGCTGGCCGCGCTCCCGCCGGGCGCGCCCCCGGGCCGGCGCCGCCGGGCCGCGATGGTCACCCTGCTCGCGTGCCTCGTCCTGCTCGCCGCGATGAGCGTCTTCGCGTTCCGGACGCTCGCGGGCCAGGGCACAGACTCGGGGAGCGGGATCGGCTCGATCCTCGGCGCGATCCTCGTGCTGCCCTGGATCTTCGCCTCGGTCCGCTGCCACTCCCGCTTCCGCGCCCTCGAGCGCCGCGCCCCCCGGCCGGTCCCGGATGCACCCGCCGCCTGAGCCTGCCGACGTCGCGATCGTGGGCGCCGGAGCCGCGGGACTCGCGACGGCCATCTTCGCCGCCCGGAGGAACCCGGGACGCCGGATCGTCCTCCTCGACGGGGCCGCGAAGCCCGGCGCGAAGATCCTGGTGAGCGGGGGCGGCCGCTGCAACGTGACCAACGTCGCCGTCTCGGAGCGCGACTACTGGGGCGGCAACCCCAACGTCGTCCGCCGCGTCCTGCGCTCCTTCCCCAACCACGAGACCGTGGAGTTCTTCCGGGAGATCGGCGTGCCGCTGCACGAGGAGCAATGGGGCAAGCTCTTCCCGGACTCAAACCAGGCCCGCACCGTCCTCGACGCCCTGCTCGGGGAGGCCCGGGACCGGGGCGTCGAGTTCCGCTTCGGTTCGCGCGTCACGGCGCTCCGGCCCGCTCCCGGCGGCTTCGATCTCGAGGCGGCCCCGGGATTCCGGGCCCGGAAGGTCGTGCTCGCGACCGGCGGGCTCTCCCTCCCCAAGACCGGCAGCGACGGCGGAGGCTACGCGCTCGCGCGCTCCCTGGGCCACTCGATCGTGCCGACGACGCAGGCGCTCGCGCCCCTCGTCCTCGACCGAACCTTCCACGCCGCGCTCTCCGGCCTGTCCCTGGAGGTCGAGCTCTCGATCCACGCCGGGGGCGAAAAGGTCCGCCGGATCTCCGGCCCGATGCTCTGGACGCACTTCGGGATCAGCGGCCCGGCCGCGCTCGACGCGTCCCGGCACGTGCTCCGCGCGCGGCTCGAGGGCCGGCCCGTCCGCGTCGCCGCGAGCTTCCTGCCGGGGACCGACTTCGAATCGCTCGACCGCGAGCTCGTGGAAGCCGCCCGCCGGCAGCCCAACGCGAAGGCCGCCTCCGCGCTGGCCGCCCGGCTGCCCGAGCGGCTTGCGATCGCGCTGGCGCCCGACGAGAAGTTGGGACGCCTCTCGAAGGAGGCGAGGCGGAAGTTCGTGCACGACGTGCTCGAATGGCCCGTGCCGGTCCGCGACGGCCGCGGGTGGAACTACGCGGAGGTCACCGCGGGCGGCGTCCCGCTCTCCGAGCTGGACCCGTCGAACCTGGAGTCGCGCCTCCACCCGGGGCTGCACTTCGTCGGGGAGATCCTCGACGTGGACGGACGGATCGGCGGCTTCAACTTCCAGTGGGCCTGGGCGAGCGGGAAGCTCGTCGGCGAATCGGTCTAGTCGCGGATCATCGTCAGCAGCATCTTGAAGGGCTCGAGCGCCTTCAGGCCGTGCGGCTGCCGGGCGGGCATCAGGACCAGGTCGCCCGTCGCGGCGTTCACGACCTTCCCGGCGATCGTGATCTCCGCCGAGCCCTCGAGCACGTGGACCAGCGCGTCGAACGGCGCCGTGTGCTCGCTGAGCCCCTGGCCGCGGTCGAACGCGAAGAGCGTCACGTTGCCCTTCTCGCGCTTCACGAGCTGGCGGCTGACGACGGCCCCGGGCTGGATCGCGACGTAGTCCGTCGCGCGGACGGCCTGCGACTCGGGCAGCGTGCTCACTTCTTCTCCTCGTTCTTCGGGCGGTCGAGGTCGTCCTCGCGGAAGGACTTCTCGAACTGCTTCGGCTTCTCCGGCTTCGCGCCCGACACCACGTCGACGCCCTCGAAGGGCGTCTTCGCGTAGCCGGCGGGGACCTCGAAGGCCGACGCGGGCACGGCCGCCGCCTGCGCGCCCACGACCTCCTCGGTCGACGCCACGGGCTCGAGGAAGAGGGCGTAGCGGACCTCCCCCTTCACCGGGAACCCGCCCAGCTCGCGGAGCTTCGCCGCCACCTTCGGGTGGAACGCGCCCGCCGCGGCCAGGGCGTCGTAGTAAGCCAGGGCGCCCGCGAGCGAGGGGTCGACCTGGACCGCGATGTAGTGCACGTCCTTGCCGATGCGGATCTCCCGGCCCGGGCAGTCGCGCCCGAGGACGTTCTCGGACTTCCCGGTATCGACGACGGCGATCTCCTCGCCCTCGGGCAGGACCCCGAGCTGGAAGAGCGTGGTCGAGATGTCCTCGGCATCCCGCGTGCCGGGAACGCGGTCGCGGGCCGCGGCCAGCTCGGCGAGGACCGCCGCCTTCCGGGCCGCGAGGGCTTCGAAGCCCGTCTCCGACCAGGTCCGGCCGACGTGGTCGACCCGGAGGATCTTCTTTGCCCCCGGCCGGATCACGAGCGTCGTGCCGAAGGTCAGGTCCTCGACGGCCACGTCGCCGCCGGAGATCCGGATCCGCTCGACGCGCCGGCACTCCGAGGTCCGCCGGACGAGGTCCCAGGTCCGGACGTGGACCTTCCGCTCCAGGACCCAGCCGGTCGCCGGCGGAGCGGCGTCCTGGACCAGGGCCGAGGCCGCGAGGAGGACGAGGGCGAGCCTACTCATAGCGCAGCGCCTTCACCGGATCGAGCCGCGAGGCCCTCAGCGCGGGGAGCAGCCCCGCGAGCATGCTGACGGCCGTCGAGAAGACCAGCGCCCCGGCCCCGAGCAGGATCGGGACGCGGAACAGGCGGACCTCCGGCGGGATCTGGCTGACGAACGCGTGCGCGGCCGCGTCGAGCGCCGTCCCCAGGAGCAGCCCGCCGACGAGCCCGAGCAGTCCCCCGATCAGGCCGATGGCCCCGGCTTCCATCAAGTAGATACGGCGGACGTCCGAAATCCGCGCGCCCACCGCCTTCAGGATCCCGATCTCGCGGGTCCGCTCGAGGACCGCCATGGCCATCGTGTTCGCGATGCCAAGGAGCGACACGAGGAGGCCGATCGCCCCGATGGCGCCGAAGAATCCGTTGATGATCAGGAACAACGTGTTCACCGTCTCCACGATGTCCGCCGCGGTCACGACGTCGTAGCCCAGGTTCTTCAGGCGGTTCTTCAGGGGGACGAGGTCCTTCGTGTCACGGCCCGTGATCTCGCACGAGACGTAGGTCCCGGCCTTGCCCGGGAGGTAGCCGCCCTTGCTGAGCTCCCGGAGCTTCGCGGCGAGCTCGATGGGGACGAAGAGTCCCGTGGCCCGGAGCCCGACCTTGTCCGTCTCGATCACCCCCACGATCGTGAAGGAGAGCTCCTCCTCCGGCGGCTTCTCTCCCTCGGGCGTCCCGCCCTTCGAGAAGACGATCCGCTTCCCGAGCGCCTGCTCCGGCTCGAGGTTGAACTTCCCGGCCAGGTAGCGCGTGGGGACCAGCACGGCCTTCTCGTCGCGGGAGTTCCAGATCCGCCCCGCCTTGAGGGCGCCCCGGAGCCAGGCCTCCTCGCCGGCGACCGCGCCGCCGACGAGGACCCAGGGGACCGGGCCGGCGTCCTCCACGTCCTTGATCTCGGCGTCGAGCCAGAGGTTGAGGTTCGGCACGACGAACTCGGCGCCCTCGAGCTTGCGGAGCTCCTCGACGTCCGCATCGGAGAGGGGGATCGTCTGGCCGCCGAAGGGGGAGATCCCGCCGAGGCCCTTGCGGGGCTTCTTGGTGCCGGTCGTGGGCCTCGTGACGAAGATGGAGCGCAGGGCCTTCTCGGACTCGAAGACGGCCCGCACGGCCTGCTGCAGGCCGAGGCCGAGGGAGACCATGAGCACGAGCGTGCCGACGCCGATGACGACGCCCGTGACGGTCAGCGAGGTCCGGCCCTTGCGCCGGCCCAGGTTCGCGAGCGCGGTCGCGGCGGCGTCCCCGATCCTCACGCGGCACTCCCCGCCGAATCCGAGAGGATCCGGCCGTCGGAGAGCTCGACGGTGCGGCGGCAGAACTCCGAGGCGAGCCCGCGGTCGTGCGTCACGAGCAGGATCGTGCGGCCCCGTGCGTTGAGGGAGCGGAGCAGGTCCATGATCTCGCGCGCGGTCCGGGTGTCGAGGTTCCCCGTCGGCTCGTCGCAGAGCAGCAGGGGAGGGTCGTTGGCCAGGGCGCGGGCGATGCAGACGCGCTGCTGCTCGCCGCCCGAGAGCTCGCCCGGCCGGTGGTCGCGGCGGGCCCCGAGGCCGACCTCGTCGAGCAGCTTCGCGGCGCGGGCGCGGCGCTCGGCGCGCGGGACCTCGGAGAGCACGAGCGGGAGCTCGACGTTGCGGACGGCCGTCTCGCCCGGGACGAGCTGGAACTGCTGGAAGATGAAACCCACCGTGCCGCGGCGGTAGAGCGCGAGCTCGTCGTCGGAGAGCTCGTCGAGGCGGCGCCCGCGGGAGAGGATCGCGCCGTCGGTCGGGCGGTCGAGCCCGCCCAGGAGGTGGAGCAGCGTCGACTTCCCGCTGCCGGAGCGGCCGAGGAGGGCCGTGAGCTCCCCCTCGGCGACGGCGAGGCTGACGCCGTCCACGGCCGTGACGGTCGAGCCGCCCATCACGTAGCGCTTGACGACCTTCCGCGCCTCGAGGAGGGGATCCGCCATGGGTCCCTACTGTGTCAGAATCCCCGGGGATTGCCAACGGGGGACGAGGGGTATACTCCAGCCGATGGCCGTCCCCCCCGCGCCGCGTCGACCCGGCTCCCCGCTGAAGCGAACGGCGACCGAGGCCCCGACGGTCCTCCCCGGCGTCGGATCCCTGAAGGACTCGGCCGCCGTCCAGGCCCGGCGCGCGGGAAAGTTCGTGCTCGGCGAGCTCCTCGGCGCCGGGGCCATGGGGGAAGTCTGGAGGGCCCGCGACCCGGAGCTCGGCCGCGACGTCGCGCTCAAGTTCCTCAAGGGCGCGGACGAGGCGCTGCTCGCGCGCTTCCGCCGCGAGGCGCAGACGGTCGGCCGGCTCGACCACCCGCACATCGCCGCGCTCTACGAGGTCGGCGAGTCGGAGGGCCGGCCTTTCATCGCGATGCAGCTCGTCGAGGGCCGGACGCTGAAGGACTGGCCGGGCCGGGACCCCCGGGAACTGGCCGCCCTCGTGCGGGACGCGGCGCGGGGCGTCGCCCACGCGCATTCGAGGGGCGTCGTCCACCGCGACCTCAAGCCCGAGAACCTGATGGCCGGGGCGGGCCCCGCCGGGCCGCACGTCTACGTGATGGACTTCGGCCTGGCCCGGGCGGTCGAGGGCGAGTCCGGCCTCTCCGCGGCGGGCCAGATCGTCGGCACCCCAAGCTACCTCTCGCCCGAGCAGGCGCGGGGCGAGCCCGCGGGCCCCGGCTCGGACGTCTACGGGCTCGGCGCGACGCTCTACGCGCTGCTCGCGGGGCGGCCCCCGCACCGGGGGAAGACGCTGCTCGACACGCTGCGGCAGGTGATCGAGGTCGAGCCCGAGCCGCTGCGCGGGGTCGACCGCGACCTCGCCACGATCGTCTCGAAGTGCCTCGAGAAGGACCCGGATCGCCGCTACGAGTCCGCGGACGCGCTGGCGGATGACCTCGAGCGCTGGCTCGCCGAGGAGCCGATCCTCGCGAGGCCCGGGACCGCGGCTTACCGGCTGCGCAAGCGCCTGGCGCGGCGGCGGGTGCCGGTGGCGATCGCGGCCGGCGCGGTGCTCGTGATCGGGGCGACGCTCGCGATCCTGCTCCCGCGCCTGAGCGACGCCCGCGAGCGGACCGCCCGCGAGTCGGCGGCCCGCCGAGAGGCCGAGGGCCGCCAGGTCGCCCTCCAGGAGCTGCAGACGATCCGCACCCGCCTGATGGCCGCGGTCGAGTGGACCCGGCAGGCGTTCCGGAAGCCCGAGGACATCCGCGCCGAACTGAAGTCCGTCGAGGCCCGGCTCGACGAGTTCCTCCGGGCCCATGAGCGGATGCCGGAGGCCTGGCTGCTCCGGGCCAACGCGAGGCTGCAGCTCGGGGAGCTCGAGGAGGCGAAGGAGGACGCGGGCCGGGCGCTGGGCCTCGATCCGGCCTCCGCCGCCGGCGCGGCGTCCGCGATGGTCCTCGAGCTGGCGACGGCCGCGGTCGAGGCCCCCGAGGGGAGCCTCGAGCCCCGGCTCCCCGAGTTCGCCGAGCGGGCGAGGCGGCTCTCGGGACTGCCGGAGCAGGAGATCCCCGGGCACGTGGCCTTCCTTCGCTACCTGGCGGCCGATCGGAGCGCGACCGACGCCCTGCCCGAGCTGGTGCGGCGCGCCCGGACCTCGAGCTCCGAGGAGCTCTGCTTCTGGCTGGCGAGCATCGGGCCGCCCGCGGGACGCCTGGACTGGGCGAAACTGGGCGTGGAGATCGCTCCGCACAACCCCCTCGTCCGGTTCGCCCGGGGTCGGGAGCGCTTCGTCGCCGGGGACCGGGCGGGCGCCCTCGAGGACTTGGAGCACGCGCTCCGGCTGCACCCGACCTGGTGGACGGCCCGGGTGAACCGGGCCTGGGCGCTGCACGAGCTGGGCCGGACGTCCGAGGCGCTCCAGGAGGCGGAGTCGCTCGTCGCGGGGCGGCCCCGCCTCGTCGCCGCCCTCCTGCTGCGCGGCAGCTTGAGGGCCCACGCGGGGATCGTCGCGGGGGTCCGCGAGGACGCGGCCTCGGCGGTCCACGCGTCGCCCGCGACCGGCGAGGGCGACTTCCTGTTCGGGCAGGCGGCGCGGCTCGAGGGGAACCGGGCCGAGGCGCTGCGCCTCTTCGGCGAGGCGGTGCGGAAGTCGCCCGCCTGGCCGCTGCCCCGCTTCGCGCGCGCCCGACTCCTCATCGACCAGGAACGGGTCGCCGAGGCGCTGTCCGATCTCGACACGATCCTCGCCCTGCAGCCCTGGAGCCCCGAGTTCCTCGCGGCCCGCGGCTACGCGCACGGGAAGAACCGGGACTGGGCGCTCTCGGTCGCGGACCTCGACCGCGCGATCGAGCTCGGGAGCCGGGACCCCTGGGCCTACATCAACCGGGGGCTCGCGCGGACCGAGCTCGGGAACCGGGCGGGCGCGATCTCGGACCTGCGCCGCGCGCTGGAACTCCCGCCGGCGCCGGGCCTGGACCGGCAGGTGGTGCTCGCGGAGCTGGAGTCGCTCGAACAGGGCCGCTGAAGGAGGACGGATGGGTCTCGTGAACTGCCCGGCCTGCGGATCGCCCGTGAGCACGGCCGCGGCGGCCTGCCCGAGGTGCGCGCACCCGATGGCGGCGCCCGCCCCCGCGGCGCCCCGGATGGGCGCGGCCCCCGCGCCGGGCGGCGACGGGATCTCGACGCTCATCCCCTACACGAACCCCGTCGCCCTGGTGGGCTACTACCTCGGGGTCTTCGGCCTCATCCCCTGCCTGGGCATCCCGCTCTCGCTGGCGGCGGTCTTCTGCGGGGTCGCGGGGCTCCGGAACGTGCGCCGGAATCCCCAGCGCAAGGGCACGGGGCACGCCTGGGCGGCGATCATCCTCGGGACGCTCTCGGCCCTGGGACAGGTCGGGACGATCCTCTTCTTCATCCTTTCGAAGAAGTGAGGCCGGGGAACTGCACGATCGCGACGCCGGCCAGGATGACCGCGCCGGCCGCGAGGAACTCCAGCGTCGGCGCGCGGCCGAAGAGGGCCAGGTCGAGCAGCGTCGCGAGGATCGGCTGCAGGTTCGTGAAGACCGACACGCGCAGGGCCCCGAGCCGCGAGACCGCGTACATGTGGCCCGCGTAGCAGACGAAGGTCGCGGCGACGATCATGTAGCCCAGGGCCCCCAGCCCGTGCCACGACACCCTCGACCAGTCCTGGTGCGCGAGCGACCAGCCGAGGAAGGGCAGCGAGAACGGCACGGCCATCACGAAGCCCAGCGACACGGCCCGGTAGGGCGACGAGGTCGCGGTCACCCGGCGCCCGAGCACGACGTAGGCGGAGAAGGACACCGCCCCGAGCAGCGTGAGGAGGTCGCCGACGAGCGTGTCGTCCCGCTCGGCCCCGGACTGGGCCACCGCGAGGTAGACCGCGCCGCCGATCGCGAGCGCCATCCCGACGAGGGTGACCGGGGTCGGCTTCTCCGCGTGCAGCACCCGCGCGATGAGGACCACGAAGACGGGGATGAGGGCGTGGACGAGCGCGGAGTGGGCGGGGGTCGTGCGCTGGATGCCGGTCGCGAAGGCGAACTGGTTGAGGAAGATGCCCGTGAGGGCGAGGGGGAGCAGGACGCGCCAGGTCGCCGCGGAGCCGAGCTCGCGGAGCGTGCCGCGCGGCAGCCAGAGGGGGAAGAAGAGGGCGGCGAGGACGATGCGGACGGAGGCGATGAGGAGGGGGTCGAGTTCGGAGGTGGCGATCTTCCCCGCCGCGAAGTTGCCGGCCCAGAGCAGGGTGACGAGCGAGATGACGGCGAACGGGAGGGCGACGGGCTTCTCCATCGGGGGGTCCGGCACTCTACCAGCCGGCCCCCGGCGTCGCTACACGAACTCGGCGCGGATCTCCTCGCCGCTCCCGCGGGGCTCGGGCTTGAACTTCCGCTCGAGGTCCTGGAGGAGCTTCTGGACGTCGAAGCCCTCGAAGAACTCGCCGAACTGGGCCTCGAGCTGGGCCTTCACGCCGTCGAGCAGGGTCTCCCAGTCCATCCCCTCGAGGAGGAGGGGGAGGTCGGCCGGGGCCATGCCGCCGGGCAGCTCCGGGAGGCTGCCGAGGAGCTTCTCGATGAGGTCGTCGAGGTCGGGCTTCGCGGGCATCTTCTCGGCGAACTTCTCCATGAGGCCGTCGAGCTCGAGCTCGCCGCCGAACTTCTCGACGAGGCGCTCGATGGCCCGGTCGAGCTTCTCGACGGGCTTCTGCTCCTGGAGCTTCTTCGTGAGGTCCTCGACCTGCTTCTCGAGCTTCTGGATCTTCTCGTCGAGGCCCTTGAGCAGGCGGTCGAGCTTGGACTCCTCCTGGGCCTCGGCGACGGAGGCCGTCGCGAAGCAGGCCAGGACGGCGAGGGCGGGCAGCAGTCGGCGCATCGGTCACCTCGGGAAACGGAGCCTCATTGTAGGGGACGGGCCCCTGCAAGGGTAGACGGAAGCGGCGCGAGTTTCGTTGCAGGAAACCGGGATCAGGCCCAGCGCTCGGCGTCGACGAGGGCCTGCACGAGGCGCCGGATCTCGTCGCGGATCCCGCGGACCTCCTCGACGGGCCGGCCCTTCGGATCCGGCAGCGGCCAATCCATCCTGCGCAGGCCGGGCACGTTCGGGCAGGCCTCGCCGCAGCCCATGGTGACGAGGAGCACCGCTTCCCGGGCCAGCTCGGGAGTCAGCCGCCGGGGCACGGCGGCGGAGAGGTCGATCCCGGACTCGGCCATCGCGGCCAGGACCTCGGGATGGACGCGCGGGCCGGGCTCGGTGCCCGCGGAGAGCGCCCGGGCCTTCGCGGGATCGGCGAGGGCGTTGAACCAGGCGGCGGCCATCTGCGAGCGGCCCGCGTTGTGGACGCAGGCGAAGAGGACGGTCTTCATGTCGGCTCGGGAGTCGACGGGTCCGGGGATCCGATGGTCGGGGCGGCGGGATTTGAACCCGCGGCCTCTTGCTCCCAAAGCAAGCGCTCTAGCCAGACTGAGCTACGCCCCGAGACCCCGAACTATAACACGGGCCGCGTTGTAGACTGTCGTCCATGGACGAGCCGATCCGCGTCAACGACCGCGTGCGCATCCCGCCCGCCGCCATCGAGGTCCGCTTCGTGCGCGCCTCAGGCCCCGGCGGGCAGAACGTCAACAAGGTCGCCTCCAAGGTGCAGATGCGCATCGACCTCTCGCTCGTCGAGGGGCTGACGCCCGACGAGGCCGCGCGCGTGCGCCTCGCCCTCGCCGCCCGCCTCGACTCCCAGGGCTCGCTGCAGCTCTCCTGCCAGGAGACGCGCGACCAGCGCCAGAACCTCGTGGCCTGCGCCGCGAAGGCGGCCGACCTGCTCCGGGCCGCCCTGCAGCGGCCGAAGGTCCGGCGCCCGACGAGGCCGACGCGGTCCTCGCGCGAGCGGCGCGTGGAGGAGAAGCGCCAGCGGGCCTCGCGCCTGGCGAACCGCCGGATCAACGACGAAGGATAGGCGAGGCCTCGCCCGCCACGTAGAACGACCCCGTCACCAGCACGAGATCGTCCGGCCCGGCCGCGGCCAGCGCCGCGCCCACGGCCCTCTCCACCGAGGGCTGCACGAGCGCGGGCTTCCGCACGGCGGCCGCGAGGTCCGCGACGGGGCAGGCCCGCGGCGTCCGGGCCTCCGCGAGGATCCAGAGGTCCACGAGCGGCTCGAGGATCCGCAGCATCTTCCGCCAGTCCTTGTCCCGGCTCGCGCCGAAGACGCAGATCCTCCGCCGCGCCGGAATCCCGGGCAGCGTCTCCGCCGCCGCGCGGATCGCCGCCGGGTTGTGGCCCGCGTCGAGCAGGACGGCCGGAGTCCCCCGGACCATCTCCAGCCGCGCGGGAACTTGCGTCGTGAGCAGGACGTCCTGCACGATCCGCGGGTCCAGCGCCCCGAGGAAGCGCTCCACCGCGGCGACCGCGACGGTGATGTTCGAGCGCTGGTGGCGGCCGAGGAGCATCGCGGTCCAGCGCCGGGCCCTCACGACCTCCAGCGGGATCCCCAGCTCCCGGGCCCGGCGTCGGAACACGGCCAGCGGCGCGGCCTTCGTCTCCGACGTCAGCGCCGGGACGCCCGCCTTCAGGATGCCCGCCTTTTCCGAGGCGATCTTCGCCAGCGTGTTCCCGAGCTTGTCGACGTGGTCGTAGTCGATCGTCGTGATCACGGCGACGTCGGGCCGCACCAGGTTGGTCGCGTCGAGCCGCCCGCCCATGCCGACCTCGATCACCGCCGCGTCGACGCGGCGCCGGGCGAAGATCTCGAACGCGGCCGCCGTCAGCGTCTCGAAGAACGTGGGCTTCACGCGGGCCAGCGCGCCGGCCATCGCGTTCATCGACCGGACCAGCTCGCGCGGGGCGACGGGCTCGCCGTCGAGCCGGATCCGCTCGCGCAGGTCCACGAGGTGCGGCGACGTGTAGAGGCCGGTGCGGAGGCCGTGCCCGCGCAGCAGCGCCTCCGCGAGGTGGCAGGTCGAGCCCTTGCCCTTGGTGCCCGCGACGTGGATCGAGCGGAAGCGCCGCTCGGGCCGGCCCAGCGCCTCCAGGAGGCGGTCCATGCGGCGGAGGTTGTACTCGCGCGTCGAGTAGCGGCCGCCCACCTGGCGCTCGTAGTCGGTGGCGGCGGCGAGCCAGCGGAGGACGGCGTCGTAGTCCCGGAAGCGCATCGGACGGACTCTACCGCGGCGCGGCGAGCAGGCGCAACAGGGCATCCGCCATCGCGACGCCGGAGGGCGAGCCCGCGGGGTAGATGTGGATCGTGCGCTCGTCGACGACGCGGACCTCCTTCGGGTTCCGGCGCGAGAGCTCCCGGGCCAGCGGCGGGTTGAGGTACGACGCCACGACGCACTCCTTGCCGAGGGCCAGGGCGGAGATCCGCCAGCGCGAGGCGAGCCGCTTCACGGCCACGACCTTGAGGAAGGCGTCCACCGGCGCGGGCACGGGCCCGTAGCGGTCCTCGAGGTCCTCCCGGGCGGCCGCCAGGTCCTCCGAGGCGACGACCCGCCGGTAGGCCTCGACCCGCGAGCGCAGGTCGGGCACGTACTCCTCCGGGATGCCGGCCTCGATCGCGAGGTCGACGCCGGTCTCCGGCAGGTCCTCGACCTGCTCGCGCTTCAGGCGCTTCGCGGCCTTCTCGAGCATCTTCAGGTAGAGGTCGTAGCCGACGGCGGCGATGTGCCCGTGCTGCTCGCGGCCGAGCAGGTTGCCGACGCCGCGGATCTCCAGGTCCCGCATCGCGATGCGGTAGCCGCTGCCCAGCTCGCTGAACTCCTCGATGGCCTTGAGGCGGCGCCGGGCCTGGGGGAGGATCGAGCGGTCCCGGGGCAGGAGCAGGAGGCAGCGCGCCTGCACCTTGTAGCGCCCGACGCGACCCCGGAGCTGGTGGAGGTCGGCCAGGCCGAACTGGTCCGCGTTGTCGATGAGGATCGTGTTCACGTTCGGGATGTCGATCCCGCTCTCGATGATCGTCGTGGCGATGAGCACGTCGGTCCGGCGCTCCAGGAAGTCGATCATCGCGGGCTCGACCTCGTCCTCGTCCATCTGCCCGTGGACGACGCCGAAGGTCGCCTCGGGGACGATCCGCTGCAGGTGCTTGCGCACGCCCTCGATCGAGTAGACGCGGTTGTGGATGAAGTAGACCTGCCCGCCGCGGGCCTTCTCCTCGAGGATCGCCTCGCGGATCCTCCGGTCGTCGGTGGGAAGGACCTCGGTGCGGATCGCCAGCCGGTCCCGGGGCGGCGTGGACAGCGTCGAGATGTCCCGGATGCCGAGCAGCGACATGTGCAGCGTGCGCGGGATCGGCGTCGCGGTCAGGGTGAGCACGTCGACGGTCGCGCGCAGCCGCTTCAGGCGCTCCTTGTGCTCCACGCCGAAGCGCTGCTCCTCGTCGATGACGACGAGGCCGAGGTCCTTGAAGCGGACGTCGTCCTGCACGATGCGGTGGGTCCCGAGGAGGATGTCGATCTTCCCCTCGGCGGCGGCCAGGAGGATCCGCTTCTGCTCGCGCTTCGAGCGGAAGCGGGAGATGACCTCGACGGTGACGGGGTAGTCCGCCATGCGCTCGCGGAAGGTCTGGTAGTGCTGCTGGGCGAGGACCGTGGTCGGCACGAGCACGGCGACCTGCTTGTTCGCCGTCGCGGCCTTGAACGCGGCGCGCATCGCGAGCTCCGTCTTGCCGAACCCGACGTCGCCGCAGACCAGGCGGTCCATCGGGCGGGGCGCCTCGAGGTCGCGCTTGATCGCGCGGGAGACCTCCGCCTGGTCCTCGGTGTCCTCGTAGGGGAAGGCGGCCTCGAAGGCGCGCTGCCACTCCGTGTCGGGCGGGTAGGCGATGCCGAGCTCCAGCCCGCGGAGAGCCTGGACCTGCAGCAGCTCCTGGGCGAGCTTGAGGACGGACTCCTCGGCGCGGAGCTTCTGGGCGCCCCAGGCCGTGCCGCCGATCTTGTGCAGCGGCGGGGCGTGCTCCGAGCCGCCCACGTACTTCTGGATGAGGTCGATGTTCGCGACGGGGACGTAGACCCGGGCGTGGTCCTGGTACTCGAGGACGACGAAGTCCTCCTTGCGGCCGTGGCGGTCGAGCTTCTCGATGCCGAGGAAGCGGCCCAGGCCGTGGGAGATGTGGACGACGATGTCGCCCTTGCGCAGCTCGAGGAGCGAGTCGATGGGGCGGGCGTCCGGCCCGCGGCCCGTCGGCCGGCGCAGGCGGTAGCGGTTGAAGAGCTCGTGGTTGGAGAGCACGGCCAGGCCGGCGTCCGCGAGGAGGAAGCCGGACGTGAGCCGGCCGAGCCTCAGCTCGACCGAGGCGGGGTCGACGCCCGCGTCCCCGAGCAGCTGGGCGAGGCGGTCCTGCTCGCCCTCGTTCGCCGAGTAGATGATCACGCGCTCCGACCCGCGGGAGACCTCGGCGAGCTCCCGGGCGACGTTCGCCAGCTGGCCGGAGAAGCGCTGGAGCGAGACCGTCCGGAAGTTCACCGCGGCCCCGACCTCCGGCACGGGCAGGGCCTGGATCGTGAGCACGGGGCGGCCCGCGAGGACGGAGGCCAGCTCGACGCCCTTCAGGTCGCCGGGCTCGCGCACGGCGATCCACCCCCCCTTGGGCAGGTGGTCCGCGATCGTGGCCAGGCCGGCGGCGCCCGAGGCCGTCGCGAGGCTGAACTCGGCGAAGGGCAGGTCCGCGATCGAGTGCTGGTCGCCGACGCCGAAGGAGCGGACCGACTCGATCCGCGTGCCGAGCAGTTCGACGCGGACGGGGTGGTCGAGGCCCGGCGGGTAGACGTCGAGGATGCCGCCGCGCACGGCGAACTCCCCCGGCACCTCGACGGCGTGCGTGCGCTCGAAGCGCTGGCCGACGAGGCGGTCGGCGAGCGCGTCGAGGTCGAGCCGGTCGCCGGGGGTGAGCCGGATCCGGGAGGCGTCGAGGTCGGCGGGCGAGGGAAGGTCGCCCGAGAGGGCGGCCACGGGCGCGACGACGACGGGGGCGCCCCCGCTCGCGAGGAGTCGGGCGATGCGGAGCCGCTCGGAGGCGGCGACGGGGGAGGTGCCGGACTCGGGCAGCACGAGCGGGGGGCGGCCGAGGAAGGCGGCGAGGTCGTCCGCGTAGCCCTCGGCCTCGGGGGCGGCGCCGACCACGACGAGCAGGGGGGACGCGCTCCGCGCGAGGGCGGCCAGGACGAGGGCGGACGATGACCCCCACGCGCCGCCGGCGGCCGCGGGGGCGCCGGTGGCGAGTCTGGCCGCGAGCCTCCGCACGGGGGCGGAGGAGGCGGCGGCATCCACGGGATCGCCCGGGGCGATCCGCGGTCCGGTGGGTTCGGGCATCTCGGTTCCCGTCGGGGGGCCCGGTCGCGGGGCCCCCGGCGGGGCCGCTACCCGGTCTCCTCCCCGGACGTCCGTCCCTCCAGGATCAGGCCGAGGTCGAGGAGCGCGGCCCGCGCCGCCTTCTGCTCGGCCTCGCGCTTGTTGTCGCCCCAGGCCGGAGCGAAGGACCGGCCGCCGAGCTCGACGGACACGAGGAAGCGCTTGCGGTGATCCGGCCCGGACTCGCGCAGCACGGTGTAGGTCGGGACGGTCGCCAGCTGCCGCTGCGCGTGGTCCTGGAGCAGGCTCTTGTAGTTCTTCTCGTGCTCGTCGCGGAGGATCGAGTCGGCCTGCCGGCGGATCTGGGAGAGCACGAAGCCCTTCGCGCGCTCGAAGCCCGCGTCGAGGTGGAGCGCGGCGACGACGGCCTCGAAGGTGTTGCAGAGGATGCTGCGCGGGATCTCGGGCTTCTCGTGCAGGCCTCGGCCGAGGATGACGAGCTTGTCGAACTCGAGCTCGTAGGCGAGCGCGGAGAGGGTCTTCGCGCTGACGATGACGGACTTCATCGTCGAGAGCTCGCCCTCCTCCTTGTCCGGGAACATCTGGTAGAGGTACTCGCTGACGACGTGGCCGAGGATGGAGTCACCGAGGAACTCGAGCCGCTCGTTGCAGGGGAGGTCGCGGTCCTTCGCGGAGGAGTGGGTGACGGCCTGGACGGCGAGCTCGGGGCGCTCGAAGCGGTGGCCGACGACCCTCTCGAGGTGGTCGAGGATCTCCCGCTGGCGGGGATGCTCGGGCACGGCTCCTCCGGGAACGCTCGGGCGGGATTGGACGGGGGTTCCACCGCGGAGCCGCCGCCGAATCCGGCCGGCGGACACTCTACCAGATCAGCGGGCCGCGACGGCGTCGATCTCGACCCGGGCGCCCTTGGGGAGGGCGGCGACCTGCACGGTGGCCCTGGCCGGGGGCTCCTCGGGGAAGTACCGGGCGTAGACCTCGTTGACGGCGGCGAAGTCCGCGAGGTCGACGAGGTAGACGGTGGTCTTGACGACGCTCGCGGTCGTGAGGCCCGCGGCCGTGAGCACGCCCTGGAGGTTCCGGAGCACGCGGTCGGCCTGCTCGGCGGCCGTCTTGCCGACCATCGCGCCCGTGGCGGGGTCGAGCGGGATCTGGCCCGAGAGGAAGAGGAGGCCGTTCGCCTCGACGGCCTGCGAGTACGGTCCGATGGCCTTCGGCGCGCCGTCGGTGGCCAGGATCCTCTTCGTCACGGGCTCAAAGCTAGGCGGGCCCCGCGTCCCTGTAAAGGTTTGATTGCCGCCGGGGGGCCCTTACAATGGCGCGACTTCCATGGCCGACCTCCGCTGCGACGTCGCGATCATCGGGGCCGGGATCATCGGCACCTCCCTCGCCTGGCACCTCGCCAAGGCCGGCGCCCGGGACGTCGTGGTCGTGGAGCGCGAGGTGAACCCCGGCCTGGGCTCGACGGCGAAGGCGGCCGGCGGGATCCGCGCGCAGTTCGGCAGCGACATCAACGTCCGCCTCTCCAAGCTCTCGATCGAGGCCTTCGAGCGCTTCGGCGCCGAGGTCGGCGTCGACGTGCAGTTCAACCAGGCGGGCTACCTCTGGATCGCGACGACGGCCGCGGAGATGAAGCTCTTCGAGAAGAACGTCGCGCTGCAGCGCTCGCGCGGGCTCGACGTCCGCCTGCTGACGCGGGCCGAGGTGGCCGCGAAGGCGCCCTACGTCCGCCTCGACGACGTCGCCGGCGGGACCTTCCACCAGAAGGACGGCTACGCGCCCCCCGCGGACTACGTGATGGGCTACCACAAGGCCTCGAAGGCGCTCGGCGTGCGCTACCTCCTCGAGACGGAGGTGACGGGCGTGACGGTGCGCGACGGGGCCGCGCGCGGGCTCCTGACCTCGAGGGGCGCCATCGCCGCGGAGCACGTCGTGTGCGCGGCCGGGGCCTGGTCGGGCCAGGTGGGGAAGATGGCCGGCCTCGACGTCCCGATCCAGCCCGTGCGCCGCCAGTGCTTCGTGACCTCGCCGCTGCCCGCGCTGCCGCACCCGATCCCGATGACGGTCGACTACACGAGCGGCGTCTACGTGCACACGGAGTCGGGCGGCGTGCTCGTGGGCCTGGCGGACAAGTCCGAGCCGCCGTCGTTCAACCAGGCCGTCGACCCCGCCTTCATCGAGCGGATGGCGGAGCTGGCGATGCACCGGATCCCCGCGCTGGAGCAGGCGTCGATCCTCACCTCCTGGGCGGGCCTGTACGAGATGACCGAGGACCACCACCCGATCCTGGGGGCCGTCCCCGGGCTGAAGAACTTCTGGATGGCCGCCGGGTTCAGCGGGCACGGCGTGATGCACGGCCCCGCGACGGGCCGCCTGGTCGCGCAGCTGATCCTGGGACGGGAACCCGAGATCGACCTCTCGCCGCTGCGCTACGGGCGTTTCCGGGAGCGCGACCTCATCGCGGAAACCCACGTCATATGAACCTCGCCTTCTTCGGGACCTCGGACTTCGCCGTCCCCGCCCTGCGCAAGCTGGCCGACTCCGGCCACAAGGTGCTCGCCGTCGTGACCCAGCCGGACCGGCCCCGGGGCCGGGGCCAGGAGGTCGCCGGCAGCCCCGTGAAGGCGGTGGCCGTCGAGAAGGGCTGGCACCTCTTCCAGCCGGAGAACTGCAACGAGTACGAGTTCCTCCGGGAGCTCCGGGCCCTCTCGCCCGACGTCATCGTCGTCGTGGCCTACGGCCAGAAGCTGGGCAACGAGATCCTCGAGATGCCCCGGTGGTACTGCCTGAACATCCACCCGTCGCTCCTGCCGCGCTACCGGGGGCCGGAGCCCGTCGCGCGCGCGCTGCTGCGCGGCGAGACGGTCACCGGGGTCTGCATCGTGAAGGTCGTGGAGAAGATGGACGCGGGTCCCGTGCTCGGCGTGGCCCGGGTGCCCGTCCCGCCGGACGCGACGACGCCGGAGTTCGAGGACCGGCTCGCCGCGACGGGGGCAGACCTGCTCGTCGAGGTGCTCGACGCGGTCCAGGCCCGGACGGTCGTCGAGCTGCCGCAGAACGAGCGGGAGGCGACGTACGCGCCCAAGTTCGAGAAGAACGACGGGCGCATCGACTGGCGCAAGAACGCGGCCCGCGTGAAGGACTTCATCCGGGCCCTGCAGCCGTACCCCGTCGCGTTCACGTTCCTGAACCAACAGCGGCTTCTGGTGTGGAAGGCCGCGCCCGTCGCGGGCGCCCGCGCGTCGCAGCGGCCGGGGACGATCACCTCGGTGGACAAGGACCAGCTCAAGGTGGCCTGCGGCGAGTTCAGCGAGATCTCGCTGCTCGAGGTCCAGCCCGAGAACAAGAAGCGGATGTCGGCGGCGGAGTTCATCAACGGCTACCAGCCCAAGGCCGGGGACTCGCTCGGGTGATCCCCGCGGGGCGCCGATGAGGAACGAGGCGGCCGCGCTCGAGGCGGCCCGGGCCCAGCTGGCCCAGGCGCCCGACGACCCCGGGGCGCTGGCCTGCTTCGTCGAGGCCGCCAAGGCGGCCGACCGCCGCGACGAGGCGGTGTCCGTCCTCCGCGCGGCCTACGCGCGCCGCCCCGGCCCGGAGCTCTACGCGCAGCTGCGGCGGATTTGCACCTTCCCGGAGTTCCAGCTGGTCCCGCCGCCGCCGGGGATGGAGGCGGCGGACGCCGCGCGCGTCTCCGTCGGCTCGCCGGCGCGGGACGTGATCCCGCGTCGCCCCTACGGCCGGATGCTCGACGACATCGCGCTGTACCCCGTGCGGGACTCGACGGGGCTGACGATCCTGCTCGCGTCGGTCGCGTGCCTGACGGTCGCGTCCTACATCAGCTCGCTCCTCGTCCTGGTCCTCGAGATGTTCCTCGTCGGCTACTACTGGAACGTGCTGGCTTCGTCGGGCGTCGGCGAGCGGCACAACCCCGGGTGGCCGGACGGGCTGGATTTCTGGGAGGTCTTCCGCGTCTACCTGCGCTGGGCGCTGGCGACGCTGGTCTGCTTCCTCCCCGCGTACGTGTTCTTCATCATGGCCGCCACGGCGCTGGCCGGCCCGAACGCCGCCGTGCCCTGGGCGCTGGTCGGGGCGGGGCTGGCGGGCCTGGTCTTCGGGGCGCTGTACTACCCGATGGCCATGATGATGGTGGGCTTCGGGCACAGCTGGCTGGAGGTCTTCAATCTCCGGGTCGCGATCCCGTCCATCGCCCGGATCTTCGGGGACTACCTGCTCTGCGCGGCCGCCGTCGCGGGGTCGTGGATCCTGCACACGGTGATCCGGGCCGGGGTCCGCTGGGTCGCCAAGGGCGTGCTTCCGGTGGAGATCGCGGCCGTGGCCGTCGGGTACGTGCTCGTCATCTACCTCTTCACGATGCAGATGCGGGCCATCGGCCTGCTCTATTACGCCCGGGAGCACGACCTGGGCTGGTTCGAGAACCCGCGGACCTGAACGGCTCCCGGCGAACCCGGGCCCCTCCGGCCGCGCTTTTGACCCGGGGGCGTGGTAAAATCGGGGCCGCCCATGATCCCGTACCTCAAGGCCGTGATGGAGGGTCGCCGGCGCGGCTTCGCCGCCGCCGTCGCCCGGGGGTTCCTCTCCGCCGCCTCGCTGCTCTACGCCCTGGGGCACCTCCTGCACCGGCTGGCCTACGCCACTGGGATCCGGCGGAGCGTGAAGCTCCCGGTGCCGGTGATCAGCATCGGCAACCTGACGACGGGCGGGACGGGCAAGACGCCGCTCGTGGAGCTCCTCGTCCGGCGCCTCGTGGCCCGGCGGCTGCGGGTGGCGGTGCTCGCGCGGGGCTACGGCCGCACGTCCGCCGGCGACGACGAGGACCTGCTCGCGGGGATCGCGGGCGCGGCGCGCTTCGCGGGCGCGGACCGGGTGGCCTCGGCCCGCCGGGCGCTCGAGGAGTTCAAGCCCGACGTCTTCGTGCTCGACGACGGCTTCCAGCACTACCGGATCCGGCGGGACGCCGACCTCGTGACCGTGGACGCGACGGGCCCCTTCCACAACGGGCGGCTGCTGCCGGCAGGCCTGCTGCGGGACCGGCCCTCGGCGCTGCGGCGGGCGGACCTCGTGGTGCTGACACGGACCGACCAGGTCACGCCCGCGGACCTCGCCCAGGTGCGGGAGCGGGTGGCGCTGCACTCGGGCGGCCTGCCGACGATGGAGACGGTGCACCGGCCCAGCGGGGTCCGCCTGCCCCGGGAGAACCGGACGGTCGGGCTGGACTGGCTGCGCGGCCGCAGCGTGTTCGCCTTCTGCGGGCTGGGCAACCCCGAGTCGTTCTGGCGGACGGCCCGGGGCGCGGGCGCGGACGTCGTGAAGACCCGGGCCTTCCCGGACCACCACCCCTACGGGGCGAAGGACCTGCGCCAGCTCGAGGCGGAGGCGCAGGAGTTCATGGCGGACCTGATGCTGACCTCGGAGAAGGACGCGACGAAGCTGGATCCGGCCTCGTTCTCCCGCCCGCTGGCCGCCCTCCGCGTCGAGCTCGAGGCGGTGCGCGGCGACGACGCGCTCGAATCGCTCCTCGACCGGGTCGTGCGGTCGCGCGCGGCGACCGAGGTGGCGCCGGCCCGATGAGCGACGCCCCGTCCCCGCGGCCCCGCCGCCGGCGCGGCTTCAAGCTCCGGCGCCTCCCGCTGCTGCAGTGGCCGGTCTACGTCGCCTTCCGGACCGCGGTGGCCGTGGTCGAGATCGTGAGCTACCCGATGGCGCGCACGATCGGCCGCCTGGCCGGGCGCCTCTTCTTCCACCTCGACGGCCGGCACCGGCGCGTGGCCATCGCGAACCTCCGGGCCGCGGAGGGCATCTGCCGGGACGAGCGCCAGGCCCGCCGCCTCGCCCGCAAGGTCTTCGAGCACCTCGGCCTGATGACGGTCGAGACGCTCCTGATCCCCAAGCGCATGGCGCGCGGCGAGCTGGAGCGCTGCATCGAGCTCGAGGGCTTCGAGCACCTCGACGCCGCCCTGAAGCGGGGCAAGGGCGTCGTGCTCGCGACGGGCCACTTGGGCAACTGGGAGCTCGCGGGCCTCGCCGTCGCGCAGGCCGGCTACGACCTGCGGTCCATCGCGCGGCCGATCGAGAACCCCTGGATCGACGCCTACGTGACGCGGGTCCGCCGCTCGACGGGGCAGAAGATCCTCTTCAAGCACGAGGCGGTCCGGCCGATGGTCCAGTGCCTACGCGAGAACGGGATCCTGGTGATCCTGGGCGACCAGAGCGCGCGGAAGAACGGCGTGCTCGTGCCCTTCCTGGGCCGGCCGGCCTCGACGGTGCGCAGCACCGCGCTCATGGCGCTGAAGTTCGGCGCCGCCGTGATCCCGCTCTACGCCGTGCGGACGGGCCGGGACTCCCACAAGATCATCGCGACGCCTCCCGTGGAGCCGCCGGACGTGGCGGACCGGGAGGAGGCGATCGCCGTCATGACGGCGGAGATCGCCCGGCGCTTCGGGGAGTTCGTGAAGGCCCACCCGGACCAGTGGCTGTGGATGCACGACCGCTGGAAGACGCGGCGCCCGGAGCCCGCCGCGGCGGGGGCGGGGGCGCGATGACGGCCCGGGAGAAGCTGCCCTTCCGATGGCGCCGGTTCCCGCCGACGCAGTTCCTGATCTACGTCTTCATCCGGACGCTCGTCGCCGTCCTGGAGATGCTCCCGGACGGGCTGGCCCTCCGGGCCGGCAAGTTCGTGGGCCGGCTCTTCTACCTCCTCGACGCGAAGCACCGGAACATCGGCGTGAAGAACCTCCAGCGCGCCGAGGGGATGCCGAAGGACCCCGCGGAGATCCACCGCCTGATCCGCCGGGTCTACGAGCACTTCGGGGTCTCGCTCGCCGAGATCCTGCTCATCCCCCGGATGGTGGCGCGCGGGGAATTGAGCCAGCGCGTGAAGCTCGAGGGCCGGGAGCACCTCGACCGGGCCCTGGAGGAGGGGCGGGGCGCCATCATCATCGTCCCGCACATGGGCAACTGGGAGCTCGCGGCGATGGCCGTCGCGGCGGGCGGCTACAAGGTGAACTCCGTGTCGCGGCCGATCGAGAACCCCTGGCTGCACGAGTACTTCACCCCGCGCCGGCAGGCGACGGGCCACAAGCTCGTCTTCCGCGAGGGCGCGATCGGCGCGATCCGCGAGGTGCTCGGCCGCAACGAGGTCATCGCGATCATGCCGGACCAGAACGCGCACGAGAAGGGCGTCTTCGTCCCGTTCTTCGGCCGGCCCGCCTCGACGGGGCGGACGCCCGCGCTCATGGCGATCAAGAGCGGCGCGCCGATCATCCCGGCGAAGTCCTGGCGCTGCGGGCGCCTGGAGCACAAGGTCGTGTTCACGCCCCCGCTGCGCCCCGCGCCCGGGGTGCCCCTCGAGGAGGCCGTGACCCGGCTCACGGCGGAGATGACGGCGCGGATCGAGGAGTGGGTGCGGGAGCGGCCCGAGCAGTGGATGTGGCTGCACGCCCGGTGGAAGACGAAACCGCCCGCCGAGCGCGTGGAGGCCGAGGCTACTTCAGCGCCTTGACCGCGTCCTCGCGCGACTCCTTGAACGTGAAGATCTGGGAGAGCCCCAGGAGGTCGAAGACCTCCTTCACGTTCGGGCTGGGCCGCATGAGGATGATGTTCCCGTCGTTCTCCTGCGCGGTGCCGATGGCGCCGATGAACACGCCCGCCCCGGCGCTGGAGATGTAGTCGAGCCCCGAGAGGTCGACCGCCAGCTTGTAGGTCCCGCCGTCGAAGATGTCGTTGACGGTCTTCTCCAGCTCCTCGTACGTGTGCGCGTCCAGGAAGCCCCGGACCGCGAGCAGCACGACGCCGTCGGCCAACTTCTCCTTCACGATCTGGAACGCGGGCATGGGGTCCCTCTACTTGACGTTCTTCACCAGGGTGAGCTCGTTGCGGGTCCCGTCCTTGAAGCGGTACCGGACCTCGTCCATGATCTGCCGCATCAGGAAGAGGCCGAGCCCCTTCTTGCGGCCGAGCTTGACGTGCTCCTTCATGTCCGGGCTCGGGATGGCCTCCGGGTTGAAGACCCGCCCGTTGTCCCGCACGGTCACGGTGAACTTCGCCGGGTCGCTCTCGATCTCCAGCTCGATCTCCCCCGTGACGCCCTGGTCGAAGCCGTGCTCGATGATGTTCGTCACGGCCTCGTCCACGGCCAGGATGATCTTGTTCTCCAGCGGGGAGCCCAGGCCGGCCTGCTTGAGCATGCGGAGGACGAACTCGCGCACCAGCACGAGGTGCTTGGTGTCGTTCGCCACCACCAGCCGGTCCTTCAAGTTCTGGCTCATGCCCCCTCGAGCACCCGCCACGTCACGATCGTCAGGTCGTCGTGCGGTCCGGATCCCGCCTCCCAGGCGTCCAGCGCCCGGACGACCCCGTCCAGGAACTCCGCGGATCCCCGGGTCGCGAGCGACTTCACGAGGTCCCCGAAGCGCGCGTCCCCGTACTCCTCGTTCGACGGGCTCATCGCCTCGACCGCCCCGTCCGTGTACATCACGACCCGGTCGCCCGGGCGCAGGTCCACGGACTGCTCCGCGATGGTCCGCTCGAAGACCGGCCCCCGGTCGAAACCCAGGGCGATCCCCGGGGGGTTGATCGATTCCACGGCACCGGTCGCCGCCCTCCAGACGAGCAGGGGGTTGTGGCCCGCGGAACTGACCGTCAGGCGGCCGGTCCGGAGGTCAAGTATAGCGTAGAGGGCGGTGACGAACATTCCCTTTTTGATGTCCCTCGCCAGCAGCCGGTTGACCTTCGCCAGCGTGTCCGCGGGGGAGAGGTTGCCCTGCCGCTCCGCCTCCATCCGCACCAGCGAGCGCGTCACGGCCATGACGAGGCTCCCCGGGATCCCCTTGCCCGAGACGTCGGCCACGATGAAGCCCGCGTGCCCGGGGCCCGGCTCGAAGTGGTCCCAGTAGTCCCCGCCGACCTCCTTCGAGGGCCGGTAGTACGCCCCCGCGTCGGCGCCGGGAACCTGCGGCCGTTCCTTGGGCACCAGGTTGGCCTGGATCTCCGCGGCCAGGCCCAGCTCGTGCTCCAGCGCCTTCGCCTCCACCTCCTGGTCGTGCGCCAGGCGCAGCGCCTCCGTCATCCGGTCGAAGGTGACGGCGAGCCGGCCGATCTCGTCGCCCGAGCGCGGGACCGTGCGGTGGTCCAGGCGGCCGCCGCGGACCGCCTCGATGTCCTCGACGAGCCGGGCCACGGGCTCCGTGATGCGCCGCGCGAGCCACCAGGCGACGACGAGGCCGGCGATCCCGGAGAGGAAGACGGGCGCGACGATGGCCAGGAGCAGGCCCTTGCGCGCCTCGGCGACGTGGTCGAGCGAGAGGATGACGAAGAAGCGCAGCCGGCCGGAGCCCTCGGGGACGTCGAGCCGGAAGCCCCGGGCCTCGCGGGGCCGCAGGCCGGGCCGGGGCGCGCCCGCCTCGTCCTTCTCTACGAGCCGGCCGTCCCGCACCTCCACGCCGTCGATCGTCCCGTGGGGCGCCGGGTCGGCGAGGTCCATCAGGGCGTCGACGGCCTGGACGGACGCGACGGCGTTCCCCGCGGCGTCGAGGTGGACGACGCTGACCTGGAGGATCTCGCCGCCCTCGCGGAGGTCGAGGCCCGAGGCCTTGAGCGGCTGGAGCCGCCCGAGCGGGTCGAAGAGCCGGTCGAAGCGCTCCCGCCACGCGGGGTCGGCGGCCCGCTCGCGGAAGGCGGCGTCCAGTCGCTCGCGCTCCCCCGGGGCGGCGGACTCGGCGGCCCGGGTCCGCAGCTCCTCGAGGAAGGCGGTCGCGGCGGCCTTCTTCTCGGCGCCGAGCCGGCCGGCGAGCTGGTCGTAGGCGCGCTGGAGGCCCGGGTCGCGCTGGAACACGGCGCCGCGGCGCTCGCGCCACGCGGGCCAGGCCTCCTCGACGAGGCGGTCGATCCCGGCCCGGCGCAGCTCCGGATCCTGGTACATCGCCGCGATCCAGTACTCGCGGTCGATCGAGGCCAGCACGCGGGCGAGGCGGGCCCCCTTCGCGTCGACGGCTCCGTCGACGAGGCCGAGGGTCCGGCCGTAGACCGCGACGACGATCGCGGCGGAGGCCAGGACGACGACCGCGGCCATCGCGATCATGATCTTCTGGTGCAGGGGCAGGCCGCGGAGCGGGACGGCGTCGGCGCCCGCGACGGTGCGGCGGAGCCGGCTCGTGTCGGCGGGGGAGGCGGGCGGAGGGAGCGGCGGGCCGGCGGCGGGGGACTTGTGGACGATCGTGCTGGCCGCGGGTCGCGGCGCCGGACCGGGCTCGCCGGGATCGGGCATGGACGGCCTACTGGTAGCGGAAGGTCACGATCGTCAGGTCGTCGTGCTGCGGCGCGTCCCCCTTGTGGGCGTCCAGCGCGTGGACGAGCAGGCCGAGGAACTGGCCGGACTCCTTGCCGGTCATGTCGCGGCAGAGCTTCTCGAACTTCTCGTCGCCGAACTCCTCGTTCCTCGCGTTCATCGCCTCGACGGCGCCGTCGGTGTACATCACGATGCGGTCGCCCTTCTCGAGGATGAACTTCTCCTCGGTGATCGTCCGCTCGAAGACGGGGCCCTTGTCGAAGCCGAGGGCGATGCCCTTCGGGTTGACGAGCTTGAGCTCCCCGGTGGACTTGATCAGGTAGAGGGGGTTGTGGCCCGCGCTGGAGACGCAGACCTCGTTGGTCCGGTGGTCGAGCACGACGTAGATCGCCGTGACGAACATGCCCTTCTTGATGTCCTGGGCGAGCATGCGGTTCGCGTAGGTCATCGTGCTGGCCGTCGAGAGGTTCTTGCTGCGCTCGGCCTCCATGCGGATGAAGGCGCGGGTCATCGACATGACGAGGCTGCCCGGGACGCCCTTGCCGGAGACGTCGGCGACGATGATGCCGGAGTGGTGCTCGTCGATGGAGATGAAGTCGTAGTAGTCGCCGCCGACCTCCTTCGAGGGGCGGTAGTACGCGCTGATGTCGTAGCCGGGCAGCTTGAGCATGCGCTTGGGCACGAGGTTGGCCTGGATCTCGGCCGCGATGCCCAGCTCGTGCTCCATCGCCTTGGCTTCGAGCTCCTGCTCGCGCGCGGCGCGCAGCGCTCCGGTCATCCGGTTGAAGGTGTCGGCGAGGACGCCGATCTCGTCCTTGGAGTGGGCGACCGTCTCGTGGTCGAGGCGGCCCGCGCTGACGCGGTTGATGTCGTCGATGAGGAGCTTGACGGGCTCGGTGATCCTCTGGGACATGACCAGGGCGATGACGATCGCCACGACCGCGGAGAGGAGGATCGGCACGAGGATGAAGAAGGTCAGGGAGTTCTTCGCCTCGTCGATGCCGCGCGTCGAGAGCGAGACCATGTAGCGCAGCTTCACGGTGTCGGACGGGTCGGGGTTGCGGAAGAAGACCCGGCCGGGGATCGGGCCGCTCCCGGTGTCGATGCTCCGGCGCGGGATGATCGTGAGGCGCTCGCCCGGCTTGTAGGGGTCCATCGGGAACTCGGTGACGACGCCGCCGAGGATGCCCAGGGGTCGGGTCTCGTTGCGGGACACGTCGAAGACGCCGATCTGCGCCACGTCGGGGTTGCCCTTCATGTCGGAGAGCGGCTTGAGCTGGTTGAAGCTCCGGAGCGGGCGGGCCAGCCGCTCGTACTTCTCCTTGAGCGCGGCGTCCTTCTCGACCTTGGCCTTCCAGCCGGGATCGGCCGAGAGCTCGGTGAGCAGCGCCTCGGCCTCGCGCTCCCGCGCCACAGCGAAGGGGTCCACGAGCAGCTGGTGGCGTCGGGCGTTCGCCTCGCTGGCGAGCTTGCTCGACCAGTCCGGCACGGGGCCGATCGCCTGGACGAGCTCGCGGAACTCCTGGTCCCGGTCCGGGCCGTGGATCGCCGCCAGCCAGTACTCGGGGTCGATCGAGGCGAGGACCTCGACGAGCCGCTCGCCGCGCGAGTTGATCTCGTCGTTCAGGATCGTCGAGGACTTCGTGTAGACGACCACGAGGATGAGGACGGCGGACAGGAGCACCACGCCGACCATGGACAGGGTGATCTTGCCCCGGAGGCTCATGCCCCGCGGCGCGGCGCCGCGGCGGATCCGCGTGGGCTCCGGAGGCGATTCGTTGGAGGACTTCTCGCGGCGGACGCGGGTCGTCTGCGGCGGGACCGGCTTGAGGCGGTCGGACTTCGGCTCCTCGGCCTCGGCGCGCGGGACCTTCCCGGTGGCCGAGGGCTTGGGCAGGCGGATCGAGGTCTGGCCCGCGGGCCGGGCCGTCCCGGGGACGCGCACCGGCGTGTGCTGGTCGGAGGACGGGGGCTTGCCGGGGCCCGGCGGGCCCTTGCCCGGGGGCTTCCTCGACGTGTCGCCGGTGCTCATGTTGCTACGCGTTCCTGCCGGAGAAAATCCGCCGCGCCTGGGCGACGTACGAGACGCCCGAGGCCGCGGTCACCGCCATCGTGATCCAGAACAGGACGGCCATCGACTTCTCGGTCCAGCGCCCGGCGTCCGCGTGCAGCCAGGACGGCGCCCGGGACGGCTCCAGGAAGCTCGCGTAGCAGACCGCGGTCCCCACGACGGAGCTCTGGACCACCATCTTCCACTTGCCCCAGGCGTTCGCGCCGAACGGGACCCCCTGCGCCTCCGCGGCGCTGCGGATCCCCGTCACCAGGAACTCCCGTCCGAGGATGACCACCACCATCCACGCGGGCAGGATCACGGCCAGCGGATCGATTGTGAGAAAAAAAACGAACGATCCGCAGATCGTGATCTTATCCACGAACGGATCGGCGATCCTACCAAAATTGGTCTCCTCGCCATACTTCCGGGCGTAGTACCCGTCCAGCGCGTCCCCGATCGAGGCGGCCAGGTAGAGCACGAACGCGACGTTCAGCAGCCACGGCGTCACCTGCCGCCCGTTGACCGCCAGGAGGACGAAATAGGCGATCGTGACGAAGAAGCGCGCCGTCGTGATCCGGTTCGCGAGGGTCATGCGTCGACGTCGCCCACGAGGTCGTACGCCCGGAACCCCGTCACCCGCGCGGTGACGATCCGCCCGGGCTCGAGGCCCTTGCCGCGCACCGTGATGACGGGGTCGATCTCCGGCGCGTCGAAGGAGGTCCGGCCCTCCCAGGTCCCGCGCCCGAGCTTCTTCTCGACGAGCACCTCGACCTTCCGGTTCAGCTTCGAGCGGTTGAAGGCCAGCGCCGTCTCCTGCTGCTGCGCCATCAGCCGCTCCACCCGCGCCTGCTTCGCGTCCTCCGGCACCTGGCCGTCGAGCCCCTCCGCCGAGCTGCCGGGCTCGCGCGAGTACGCGAAGGTCCCCAGCCGCTCGAAGGCCAGCTCCCGCAGGTCGGCCAGCATCCCCTCGAAGTCCTCCTCGGTCTCGCCGGGGTAGCCCACGATGACCGTCGTGCGCAGGACCACGCCGGGGATCGACTCCCGGATCCGGGCGAGGAGCTCCTTCTGCCGCCGCTCCGTGATGCCGCGCCGCATCCGGCGCAGCACGGACTCCCGCGTGTGCTGGATCGGGATGTCCATGTACTTCACGACCTTCGGGAGCCTCGCCATCGCCTCGAGCAGGCGGTCCGTCACGAAGGTCGGGTAGCAGTACAGCGGGCGGATCCAGCGGACGCCCTCGACGTCCGAGAGCGCCTCGAGCACGCGCTCCAGGCCGAGCTTCCCGTAGAGATCGAGACCGTAGTTCGTGACGTCCTGGCCGATGAGGTTCAGCTCGACCGCGCCGTCCGCGGCCAGCTCGCGGGCCTCCTCGACGATCACCTCGAGGGGCTTCGAGCGGTACTTGCCCCGGATCTGCGGGATGACGCAGAACGCGCAGGTGTGGTTGCAGCCCTCGGAGATCCGGAGGTAGGCCGTGTGCCGGGGCGTGAGGCGCAGGCGCTCCCGGTCGATCTCGTAGCGCGGCAGGTCGGTGGAGACGCGCACCACGGGCTTCGTCCGCCGGCCGGACTTCGCCAGGAGGCCCTCGCAGATCTCCGCGATATTCTCCCGGCCCGTGATCCCGAGCACCGCGTCCACCTTCGGGAGGCGCTTGGCGAACTCGGGCCCGTAGCGCTGGGGCAGGCAGCCCGCGACGACGACGGCGCGGATCTCCCCCTTCTCCTTGAGGTCGACCATCCGGTCGATGGTCTCCATCGACTCCTTCTCGCTGGCCTGCAGGAAGCCGCAGGTGTTCACGACGACGACGTCGCTGTCGGCGTAGTCGGCGCAGAGGGCGAAGCCGCCCTTGGCGAGGTGCCCCAGGAGGACCTCGCTGTCGACGAGGTTCTTCGCGCAGCCGAGGCTGACGAACGACACGCGGGGCGGAGCGGTTTCGGTACCCATGGGGGAAGGGGGGGATTATACGGGCGCGCCGGGAGCGCCTCAAGGGGGAGCGGATTGACACCCCGCGCGCGGCCTCCCTATAATCCGCCGGGGTCGATTTCCGAACTCCATCCACCATGCCGACTTACGACTACGAGTGTCCCGCGTGCCGGACCCGGTTCGAGCTGTTCACCGGGGTCCACGACACGGCCGCCAAGCCCTGCCCCAAGTGCGGCAAGAAGCGGTCCCGGCGGCTCATCGGCGCGGGCGCGGGCCTGATCTTCAAGGGCAGCGGCTTCTACGTCACCGACTCCAAGGGCTCGTCCGCCGCGCCGGCCCCGGCCCCGAAACCCTCGAAATCGTCGTCGAAGTCGGACAAGTAGATTTACCGGAGCGTCCATGCGCGAGTTGAAGGGGAACTGGACCGACCTGTTCAACGGGTTCATGCTCGCCCTCGACCTGAGGAAGATGTTCCTCGGGTTCGCGGGCGTCGTGTTCTCCATGGCCCCGCTCGCGGCCACCGCGTGGGTCGCCAACCAGGTCGCGCCGGAGGCCGTGGAGCGGCCCCGGTCCCTGCACCTCGACGCCATCTGGTCCACGGTCCGCCAGTCCTTCGGCGTGATCTACTGCGGCTCGGCCGGGCACGAGACGTCCTGGCACGTCTGGCTGCCGCACCTCCTCGGGTTCTCCGCGGCCCTCCTGGCCATCTGGGCCTTCTTCGGCGGCGCCATCGCGCGCATCGCCGCGTACGAGATCGCCAAGGACGGCGAGCGCATCGAGACCCAGCGCGCGCTGGAGTTCTCCCGGCGCAAGTTCTGGTCGCTCTTCATGGCGCCGTGGATCTGCGTGATCGGCCTCGGCTTCTTCTTCGCGTGCAACTTCTCCGGCGGCTTCATCGGGCGCCTGCTCGACTACGTCCACGTCGGCGGCCCGCTCGTCGCGGTCCTCCTGCCCCTGGCCCTGCTCTCCGGCTTCATCATGACGCTCATCGGGCTGGGCACGATCGGCGGCGCCCCGCTCTTCCTGCCCGCCGTCGCGGCCGAGGGCACGGACGCGTTCGACGCCGTGAGCCGCGGCTTCAGCTACGTCTACTCGCGCCCCTGGCACTTCCTCGGCTACCAGGTCGTCTCCAAGGGCTACGGGATGATCTGCGCGGCCTTCGTGATCCTCTTCGCGATCACGCTCTGCCACGTCGGCCTCAAGGCCGGCGCGCTCGGCTTCGACGCGATGGGCGCCCAGGCCCCGGCCCGCGGCCCCAAGGATCCTCCCCCCGACGCGACCCCCGCCCAGCGCCAGGCCTACGAGAAGGAGTACAACGCGTACCTCGCCGACCTGGTCCGCAACCCCGACAAGTACGCCGCCCCCGACACCCGCTTCCAGCGCGTCGTCGACGTCGCCTGGGGCGAGATCCTCAGCGACCGCTACGACGGGCGCAAGCTCGACTGGCGCTGCCCGCCCAAGTACCTCTACAAGCGCGTCTCCCAGGTCGGCAACCGCATCGTCGCGCCCGACCGCTCCGTCGTCCGCGAGGACCTGCAGGGCGGCCAGAAGGTCACGCTCTGGATCATCCTCGTGTGGATGATCTTCACCCTCGGCCTCGCCCTGGGCTACGTCCCCTCGTACTGCATCTCGCAGCAGACGCTCGTCTACTTCCTCCTCCGGAAGAAGGTCGACGGCATCGAGATGAACGAGGTCTTCGAGGAGATCGAGGAGGAGGCCGGCCCCGCGGAGTCGAAGCCCGCCGAGCCTACGAAGGAGCCGGAGAAGAAGTAGCCGGCGGCGCGTCCAGAAGCCGGTGCAGCGCGCGGCCCCCGGCCCAGCAGGCCGGGGCCAGCAGGACCGAGGCGAGCACGTCGACCACGTAGTGCAGGCGCAGGTACATCGTCGCCAGCACGAGCAGCGCCCCGAACGGGAGCAGCCCCCAGAACAGCGGACGGCGCAGCCTCCAGGCCAGCGCCAGGGTGACCATCGCCACCAGCGCGTGCCCGCTCGGGAAGGCGTCCGGCATCGAGCCCTCCAGCCGGAGGATCATCCGGAGGGCCGGGCCCGCCAGGACCACCCCCTCCAGGGCCGGCGTCCTCGCGGCGTCCACCGCGAGGTGCGGCCCCACGGCCGGGATCGCGAAGTAGCCGAGGTAGGACACGAACCACGAGAGCAGCAGCACCGTCGCCGCCTCGCGGAACTTCCCCGTCTCGCCGCGCGCGTAGAGCGCGCCGCCCAGGACCAGCGGCAGGAAGTAGTAGGACAGGTAGCCCAGCATCATTGCGTCCGCGAGCGGAGCCCAGGCGATCGAGCGCAGGAAGCCGGGCACGTCGCCGAACAGCCGGCCGTCGAGCGCGTGCAGCCTCAGGTCCCAGGCCCGGTCCGCGAAGGGGTGGATGCCGGGCACCAGGTGGCCGATCTGCTTGAAGCAGACCGGGACGAGCAGCACCGGCCAGAAACAGCGCGCCGGGTGCCGCTCCCCGAGCCGGGAGAGCGCGAGCGTCGCGCCGCCGAGGACCGCCACGGCCGCGAGGTGGGCCCCGGCCCAGGGGATCCGCCCCCGGAACGCGAGGATCATGGCGGCCACGAAGGCGAGGTAGCCGTAGATGACGACCTCGCTCGAGCTGGCGCGGCGGCTCATCGCTGCGCCAGCACGGCCGCGGCCGCCACCGCCGCCGTCTCCACCCGGAGGATCGTCCGACCCAGCGAGACCGGCGTGAACTCGAGCTTTCCGAGCTCGCCGCGCAGCAGCCCGCCCTCGGGCCCCACGACGACGAGCGCGGGACCGGGCCGGACCGCCTCCACCAGCGTCTTCTCCGCGCCCGGCTCGGCGACGTAGACCGGCCCCCGGCCCCCGAGCTCCGCGGCGTCCACCTCGTCGCCCAGGACCATCACGTCCGAGCGGCCGCACTGCTTCGAGGCCTCCTCGGCCACCTTCCGCAGCTTCTCCGCCTTCGACGGGCTCCAGCGGACCACGCTGCGGCGGAAGGCGACGGGGACGAACTCGCGCACGCCGAGCTCCGCGAGCTTCTGGATCATCCACGGCAGGCGCTTCCCCTTCGGGAGCGCCGCGGCGATCACCGCGGTCCCGGGCCCGGCGGCCTCGGCGACCCGGCCGGTCCGCACGGACACCCGCGAGCCCTCGACGCGGAGGATCGTCGCGCGGCACTCCCGGCCCGCGCCGTCGAAGAGCTCGAGCTCGTCGCCCGCCTTCATGCGGAGGCTGCGCACGACGTGGCGGGCCTCGCGCTCGGGCAGGTCCAGCACGGAGTCCCCCGGGAGCTCGCGGACGAGGAAGCGGGGCATCGGCGCTACTATTGGGCCTCCCTCGGGCCCTGTCAACCTCGGGCTCCCGGGGGGGATATAATCCCCGGCCCATGACGCGCCGCGCCCGCCGACTCCGCCTCGCCGCCGTCGCGCTGCCCCTCGCGGGCGGCCTGCTCGCGGTGGCCTGGCTCTCCGTGCTGCCGGCGTACCTCCGCGCGGGCGGTTTCCGCGACGCCGTCGCCCGGCGGATCTCCGCCGCCACCGGCGCCCCGGCGCGGATCGCGTCGGCCGACCTGCCGGACGCCGCGACGCTGGTCGTCCGCGGGCTCCGGCTCGAGGCCCCGGTCCCGGGGATCGACTCGATCGAGATTGCGACCCTCCGCGTCCGCTACCCGCACCTCGCGCCATTCGGCGAACCGGTCGAGGTCGTGGCCGAGGGCGCCGACGCCCGCTTCACGCTGGGCCGCGACCTGCCGGCCGCCCCCGCCCGGGAGTTCCGCGCGCCCGCGACGGTCCCCTCGATCCGGCTCGTCGACTCCCGCGCCTCGGGCACGGTCGAGGGCCGGCCGGTCTCCGTCGCCTCGCTGCGGGCGACCGCGGAGCCCGCGGGCGCCGGGATCTCGTTCAGCGTGCACGCGACGGTCGACGCGGTCGGGCCGCTCGAGCTCAAGGGCGAGGCCCACTGGACGCCCTCGCCGACGCTGCGCCTGAGCAGCGCCCGGTTCGGCGACGGGCTCTCGCTCCGCCTCGCGTCGCTGCTCGGCCCCGCGGCGGGGGATCCCGCGCGGCTCCCCGGCCGGATCGCCCTGGAGTTCTCGGGCGGCGACGGGGCGTGGCGCGGGGCGTCGATCAGCGGCCTCGCGGGGCGGATCGGGATCGACGGCTCCGCCGTCCGGCTGGACCTCGACGCGGGCTCGCTCGTGCGCGGCGGGCGGAGGATCGAGCTCGGGGGCGCGTCGCTCCGGTGCCGGGCGGAACGCCGCGGCGAGCGGACCGAGCTCGGCGACGTGTCCGCCGTGCTCCCGGGCCTCGGGACGGTGAAGGGCGAGGGGAGCTTCGGCCCCGGCAAGTTCCGCCTCTCCGTCGACACCGGCGAGCTCCCGCTGGGGCCGCTCCTGGACCGGCTCCGGCCCTGGATCCCGATCGACCCGTCGCTCGCCGCCGAGGGGACGGCGCGCGTGACGGGCGCGCTCGACGGCGGATCGCTGGAGGCCGTCCTCGCGTTGCGCGGCGCGACGCTGGACTGGGGAGGCACCCGGGTCCGCGGCGTCTCGGGCGAGATCCCCGTCGCGGCCTGGGCGAATTCCGGGCCGGTGCGCCGGGGCCAGGTCTCCTTCGAGGGCGCGGAGCTGCCGCTCGGGATCCGGATCGGCCCGAAGCGTCTGGGCCTGGTCGGCCGCCCGGACTTCCTGGGCGTGGAGACGCCGATCGGCAGCGACCTCTGGGGCGGCCACGTCCTGCTCGCGGAGCTGAAGTTCGAGGACTTCCTCGGGACGAAGCCGCGCGTCTCCGCGCTCCTGGGCGCGGACCGGATCGACCTGGCGAAGCTCGGCGCGGCGCTGGGCCTGGCCCGGCCGCCCGTGGGCCGGCTCGACATCCCCGGCGGCCGGCTCGTGCTGACCCCGGAGCAGGCGACCTACGAGTCGAGCGCCGAGGCCGCGGCCTTCGGCGCGCGGATCAGCGTGAAGGGCCTGAGGGCGTCGATGCCCTTCGACCGGGAGCGGCGAATACTGAAGGCGGCGTTCCGCGTCGACGGCCTCCGGCTCCGGGAAGTGCTCGAGTGCCTGGCGGGCGCGGGCGTGGTGGACGGGGTGCTCGACGCGCGGGGCGAGGTGGACCTCGGCGCGGCGGGCCGGCCGTTGCGGCTCCGGCTCGAGGCGGCGACGCGGGCGGCGGCGGGGGTCCCGCAGGAGCTCGATCTCGACGCGCTGAAGCACCTGGCCCGGCGGCTGGGCTGGGACGTCGGGCGCTTCGACCTGCTCGGGCTCCGCGCGCTGGCCTACGAGCGGCTCGGCGTCGTGGCCGATCTCGACGATGGGCGCACGCTTCGGCTCCGGGGGCGCACCTGGGTCGCGGCGGGGGGAGGGGTCGTCGAGGCGACGGTCGAAGAGCTGCGGGCGGGCCGGCGGCCGCCGGCGGGGGCGTCGGAGTACTTCATCCAGGGCGCGGAACCCGGGATCTTCGCCCTGCTGTTCGGCGGGCGGGGGGCGCTGAACGTGCTGAACCCCCGGCCCGGGGAGCCGATCGACTTGGGCGGCCCTGACCGGGATTGATCGGGTATACTGGCGGGCTGGCGCCCCGGAATTTCGCGTTTTTTGAAGGGTAACCCCGCGCCGCCGGCGTTTCATATGATGGCCGGGAGCGGTTCCGGACCGGATCGTACTGCAGGAGGATTGGGACCATGATCAAGCCGATCGCGTTCACCCTCGCCGCGCTTCTCTCGTTCGCGGGCGCCCACGCCCAGGACGATCCCAAGGCCGAGGCGGAGAAGAAGAAGCAGGAGGAGAAGGCCAAGGAGGAGGAAGCCAAGAAGGTCGTCGAGGCCTTCAAGAAGGAGTTCGCCAAGGCGAAGAACGCCGGCGAGATGGCCAGCGCCATCGAGAACAACCTCAAGGACGTCGTCCCGCACGCGATCATCCGGACGCAGCTCCAGCAGCTGATCGCCAACGCGAACCCCGACGTCCGCATCGCGGCCGTCGAGGCCCTCGGCTCGTCCAAGTGGAAGGGCGACAAGGACGCCGCGACGATCCTCTACAACACGGCGAACGGGACCCCGATCAAGGACCTCGACTTCAAGGTGAAGTGCATCTACCGCTTCGGCAAGGTCGCCCCCTTCAGCATGGCGACGAAGCTGAAGCCCTGGTTCGAGAGCGAGTCGATCGAGATCGTGAAGGAGGCCGTGGACGCCGCGAAGGAGATCAACAGCCTGCGCATCCAGCGGGACCTGATCGCTCTGCTCGGCAAGCTCGACGCGATCCGCGAGGACAAGAAGAAGAACGACCAGAGCGGCGGCAGCTACGGCCCGCCCCCGCCCGGCGTCCCCAGCGGCACGCCCCAATCGAACCAGGCGGACGAGAAGATCAAGATGAAGAAGGAAGTCACGCCGGTCGTGATGTCCGCGATCAACCAGCTCTGGAAGAAGTACGACGACAAGCTCAAGACGAACTCCTACGTCGAGGCCAACAAGGCCATGTCCAAGAACGACCCCTTCATCAAGAAGGTCGTCGAGCAGGAGGACAAGGAGGAGAAGGGCATCCTCCCCGAGGACGGCAAGTAACGACGGAATCCCGGGCGCCGCGGGACCGGGAGACCGGCCCCGCGGCGTCCTCGTTTCACGGCGACGCCCGGAGGCGACCATGACGGCCCTGCTCCTGCTGGCGCTCCTCGCGCAGGACGCCGACGCGGCGGACAAGAAGGCCGACGAGGCCGTGAAGGCCTTCGGCGAGGCCTACAAGAACTCCGACGCCCTGGTCCGGGCCGCCGCGGTCCGGACGCTCGCCAAGACCCGCCACGACAAGTGCCTCAAGATCCTCGTCCGGCTCCTCGGCCAGGACGACCCGCTCGTCCGCAAGGAGGCCGCGCTCGGCCTGGCCGACTACGGCGAGGCGAAGGAGCTCCGGGAGAAGGCCGCCGGCGCCCTGCTCAACGGGGTCCAGGTCAACCTGAAGGACGACGTGGTCCTCGAGGCCGTCTTCACCGCGCTGGGCAACGTCCTGACCGAGTCGACCGCGACCGCGCTCCACCGGCTCTTCGACCACAAGCGCCTCCCCGTCGCCGTCGGCTCGGTGCGCGCCGCGGGCGACGCCCGCCTCAAGGAGTCCATCGAGCCCCTCCTCGCCTGCCTCAAGCAGCTCGAGCGCAACCGCCCGCCCGATGACTCCCGGGGCAAGGCGCCGTCCAGCGGCTACGACGAGGGCCCCGACCGGGAGCGCTGGGACAAGCTCCGCAAGCCCGTGCTCGACGCGCTCTCCTCCATCACCGGGGAGCACTTCGAGAAGGCCGCGGACTACGAGGAGTGGTGGCGGAAGAACAAGGCCGGGTTCCGCGTCCCCGAGCGCAAGAAGCCCGAGTAGGCCACCGTCCTGCACGCCCCGGCCACGGCCGGCGTCCCATGGTCACACCAACCCGGAGACGCCATGCCGAGACCCGCCGTCCTCGTCCTCGCCCTCCTCGCCTCCTCCGTCGCCCTCGGCCAGGATCCGCCCGCCGCGCGGGAGGAGAAGGACTTCGAGATCGTCGACGTGCGCGACCTCGTCCGCGAGCCCGTCGACCAGCCGCTCGCGCCGTACGGCCTGCCCGTCCTCGACGGCGAGGCCGCCAGCGGCGACGGGTCCACGCCGAAGTCCCACGCCTGCGAGGGCCCCTTCCTCGTCGAGCTCCTCCAGGCCTGCGTCGCGCCCGGAACCTGGGAGGACGGCGACCGGGCCGTGAGCCTCACCTCGACGAGCACGCTGCTGGTCCGGGGCCCCGAGGCGCTGCGCAAGGAGATCCGCGAGTTCCTCGGCCGTTTGCGCGCCGAGCTGCTCTCGCAGATCTCCGTCGAGGCGGTGATCGCCGACCTCGCGCCGGGAACGCTGGCCACGCTCGTGGCGGCCGACCGGCCGACGCTGCCCGACGCCTCGCTCGCCCGCCTCCAGGAGCTGCTGAAGGCCGGGGTGGACGCCCACCCCGTCGAGCGGCTCCGCCTCACGCCGCGCTCCGGCGAGCTCCGCTCCGCCGCGCGCCGGCAGGAGGCCCGCTACATCGCCGACCTGGACCGCGACCCGGACGCGGAATCGCCCGTCCTCGCCGCGCGCCTGGCCTCCGTGGCCACGGGCGCGGGCCTCGAGGTCCGCGTCTCGCGTTTCGACCGGACGACGCTCGTGCTCGACTGGCGCTTCGCCGGGGCGACGCTCGCAGGCGAGCCCGAGAAGTTCGCGGTCGGGCCCGACCTGCACGTGCAGCTGCCCACGGCGCGGCGCCTCGGGATCTCCGGGCGCAGCTCCTGCCTGAACACGGCCACCGTGCTCGCCGGGACGCTGCCGTCGCCGGACCGGCCGGGCTGGGACCGCGTCGTGCTCCTGCGCCCCCAGCTGGACTCCAAGGAGGGCGCGCGCGGCGACCGGCCCGTGGAGCTCTACGACGTGCAGCCGCTCGTCCGGGGCCCCGGGGAGGAGTCGGCGCCCGGGGGGCTGATGTCCGGCGAGGAGCTCGTCGAGCTGATCCGCGGCACCGACGAGGAGGCCTGGGACGAGGCCGCCGGGCACTCGGTGACCTTCGTCAACGGCGTGATCGTCGCCCGCAACGAGGCCCCGGAGCTCGAGAGGGTTCGCGCGCTGCTCCGCAAGATCGCCGACGGCGCGGCGGCACCGGTCCGCCTGGACTTCGCGCTCGTCTCCGCCAAGCCCGGGGCGCTGGGCGGCGCGGGAGAGGCCATCACCCCGGCCGTCGCCGCGCGGCTGCTGGCCGCCGCCCGCGAGGGCCGGGACGCGACGCTGGCCTGGCAGGGCGGGGGCTGGACCACCCCCTGCACGATCCTGGCGATCGAGGACCTGTCGGAACGGGCGATCGTCGCCGGCTACCGCCGCGAGGCCACGCTCCACGATCCCCGCCTCGAGCTCGTCTCGACCGGGATCCGCCTTGGGGTCCGACCGTCGCTCGATGCGGACTCCCCGGGCATCCGGCTCCAGGACTGCCGGGTCGAGTACTCGTGGCTCGAGGAGCCGGTCGCCGCGGCGGCGCTGCCCGGCACCGGGGGCCTGAAGCTCCACCTCCCCAGGCGGACGAACCACGAGTTCGGCTCGCAGGCGGTCCTCGAGCCCGAGGAGTGGACCTCGCTCGGGGCCAGCCCGGCGGGGGACGAGACGCTCGTGCTGCTCGCCCGGGCCTCGCGCGGCCGGCTCCCGCGGTAGCCGGGGGGGCCGGCGGGCCTGCATAATGGGCCGATGAGCCTCCGGCGGCGCATCGTCCTGCCCTTCGTCCTCCTCTTCACGGCGGCGTACGGCCTGACGGTGCTCCTCGCCGTCCGGCTCGTCGGCGACGCCGCGGAGGAGCGGCTGATCGCGCGGGCCCGGAACCTCGACGATCTCGTGCGGCTCGTGCCGGGCTCGATCCACCACGCCGAGTACGCGCGCTTCCTCGAGCCCGTCTACCAGGCCCCGCTCGCGGTGCTCGAGGAGGGCCGGCCGACGGGCTTCCTCTCGCTGCCCGCCGACGACGCGGCGGCCCTCGCGGCCGCGCCCTTCCAGCCCCCCGAGGACACCTTCGTGCCCTGGCGCTCCTACCTCGCGGTGCGGCACGGGCGCGCCGTCCTCTTCTACCCGGCCTCGCGGCTCGGGGAGGAGAAGCGGGCCCTCGAGCGGCCCCTGCTGGGGATCGCCGCGGCGGGCCTCGTCGTCGTCGCCCTCGCCGGGCTCGCGATCGGCCACTCCGTCGCCCGCCCCCTCGAGCGGCTCGCGGCCACGGCCGGCGGGCTCGGCGTCGACCCGGGCCGGACGCTGGCCCCCGTCGGGGGCGGCCCCGAGATGGAGCAGCTCGTCGAGGCCCTGAACCGCATGCTCGAGACCCTGCGGCGGACCGAGCGCCTCGCCGCGATGGGCCGGATGGCCGCCGGCATCGCCCACGAGATCAAGAACCCGCTGGCCGCGATGAAGATGACGGTCCAGCTGCTCCGCGAGGAGAAGCCCGGCCCCGGGCGCGAGCCCTACGACCTGCTCCTCCGCGAGATCGAGCGCCTCGACCTGGCGGCCTCCGAGCTCTCCGCGGGCTCGGGGCCCGGGCCCCTGGCGAAGGAACCGGCCGACCTCGCCCGGCTCTCCGCGGAGGTCCTCGACCTCCTCGCCCCGCAGCTCGCCCACCTCGGCGTGACCGTCGAGCGCCGCCTGCAGGCCGGCGACCCCGTGCCCGTCGACGCGAACCGCGTGAAGCGCGCGCTGATGAACCTCGTGCTCAACGGGGCCCAGGCGATGCCCCGCGGCGGCCCCCTCGTCGTCTCCTGCTCGCGCGCCGGCGCGACCGCCCGGCTCGAGGTATCGGACCGCGGCCCGGGGATCCCCGCGGAGCTCCGCGGGCGGATCTTCGACCCCTTCGTCACGACGAAGGCCGACGGCGTCGGCCTCGGCCTCGCGCTGACGAAGCGCCTCGTCGAGGAGCACGGGGGCCGCATCGGCTTCGAGAGCTCCCCGGCCGGATCGACCTTCTGGATCGAGCTGCCTGCGGCGTAGAATGCCCGCCGGAGGATCCCCGCGGATGGCCACCGTCCTCGTCGTCGACGACGAACCCTCGATCGTCTGGGCCTTCGAGCGCTTCCTGCAGCAGCTCGGCCACCGGGTCCGCTCGGCCGCGACCGCGGAGCGCGCGCTGGAGCTGGCCGCCGAGCAGGCGCCCGACCTGGTCATCCTCGACGTGAAGCTCCCCGGCATGGACGGCCTCGCCGCCCTCGCCGAGCTCCGCCGGCTCCACCCCGACCTGCCCGCCATCGTCATCACGGCCCACGGGACGCTGGACACCGCGGTCCGGGCCGTGAAGCTCGGGGCCGTCGAGTACCTTTCCAAGCCGCTCGACCTCGCCCGGGCCCGCCAGGTCTTCGAGGCCGCGCTCTCGAGGGCCCCGACGAACCGGGAAGTCGAGGCGCTGCGCGCCGAGGTGGGCCCCGGCTTCGCGCCGATCGTCGGGAAGTCCCCGGCCATGCAGGCCGTCTTCGCGAAGATCGCCGCCGTCTGCGCGGGCGACGCGACGGTGCTGCTCGTCGGCGAGAGCGGGACAGGCAAGGAGCTCCTCGCCCGGGCCATCCACGCGAACGGGCCCCGGGCCGGCGGCCCCTTCGAACCCGTGAACTGCGGGTCGATCCCCGAGACGCTCCTCGAGAGCGAGCTTTTCGGGCACGAGAAGGGCGCCTTCACCGGCGCGATCCGCCTGAAGCCGGGCCGCGTCGAGCTCGCCCGCGGCGGGACGCTGTTCCTCGACGAGGTCGGCGAGCTCGCCCCCGCGACGCAGGTGAAGCTCCTGCGCTTCCTCGAGGACCGCTCGTTCCAGCGCGTCGGGGGAACCGAGAAGCTGGCGGCCGACGTCCGCATCGTCGCGGCCACGAACGCCGACCTCAAGGCCCGCGTCGCCGCCGGAACGTTCCGCGAGGACCTCTACTTCCGTCTCGACGTCGTGAAGGTCGAGGTCCCGCCCCTGAGGGCCCGCAAGGAGGACCTGCCGCTGCTCGTGGCGCACTTCGTCCAGCATGCGAAAGCGGAGGGAATCTCCGACGAGGCCCTGCGGATCCTGCGCGCCCACGCCTGGCCCGGCAACGTCCGCGAGCTGAAGAACGCGATCGAGCACGGCGCCGTCCTGGCCCGGGGCCGGGCGATCCGGCCCGAGCACCTCCCGCCGACCGTCGTCAACCCGGGCGCCCCGGCGGGGGGCGACCCCGACGCGCGCATCGCGGCGATCGTCGCCCAGCTCGCGGCGGACCCGGCGCTCCCGGCCGGCGAGGTGTTCCGCGGCGTGGGCCTGCGCTGGGAGCGCGAGCTGCTGAAGCTGGCCCTGGAGCGCACGGGGGGGAACCAGGTCAAGGCGAGCGAGTGGCTCGGCATCAACCGCCTGACGCTGCGCAACAAGCTGCGCCAGCACGGACTGCACGACTAGGGCGCGAGGATCCTCGCCGACGACGGCTGCATCTCCAGGTCCGCGGGCAGGAAGCCGCCGGGGTCCCCGTCGATCTGCAGCGGGAGCTCGCCGGCGTCGAAGGCCGTGATGCGGACCCGGCGCGCCGGGTGGAAGGACACGCCCGGCGGGTAGGGGCGGCAGCCCGTCGCCCAGGCCGCGAAGGAGCCCGCGAGCAGGCGCAGCGCGTTCCAGGTCCCCGCGCCCTCCTGGACGAGCACCTCGAAGAGCCCGTCTCCGTTGCGGGCGCCCGGCGTCAGCACGATCGGGCCGCCGTAGCTGGCGACGTTCGAGACGACGACCCAGGCCGCGGGCGCGGGCCGTTCCGTCCCGTCGATCTCCACGCGGAGGCGGGGCGCCTCGTAGCGGCCGAGCGTCCCGAGCCCCGCGCCGACGTAGTGGGCCATGCGGATCGGCCCGGTCCGGCGCGCGTGGAAGTCGTGCACGACCCTCGCGTCGAAGCCCGCGGAGGCGAAGAGGAGGAAACGGCGCCCGCCGACGCGCTCGATCCCGCAGTCCCAGGCCAGCTCCCGGCCCTCGGCGAGGACGCGCGCCAGGCCCTCGGCGGAGCGGGGCAGGTCGAGCTCCTTGGCCAGCACGTTCGCCGTCCCCGCGGGGATGATCCCGATGGCCGGGGGGTTCGAGGCGGGCAGCCCGTTGAGGATCTCGTTGAGCGTGCCGTCGCCCCCGACTCCCACGACCGCGTCCCAGCCCGCGGAGTCCGCGGCGATCCGTCCCCCGTCCCCGCGGCCCCGGGTCTCGACGAGCTCCGCCGTGCAGCCCCGGGCCTCGAGGAGGCGGACGACCTCGCGCGCGGTCCGCAACGAGCGGCCGCGCCCGGACACCGGGTTCGCGATAATGCGGAGTCGGCGCGGCACGGGCCCGTTATAATCCCGCGTCGTGCTCATCCGCAAGCTGGAGACCCACGCCGAGTACCTCGCGGCGGAGGAGGTGCAGCGCCGGGTGTGGCGCTTTCCAGACCGCGAGCTCATCCCCCTCAACGAACTGGTCGTCGCCCAGCGCATCGGCGGCCACGTCCTCGGCGCCTTCGCGGGCCGCCGCCTCGTCGGGTTCAGCTTCGGCATCCCCGCCCTCGAGGGCCGGAAGGTCTACCACTACTCGCGCATGACCGGCGTCCTCCCCGGCCTGCGCGACGCCGGCGTCGGGCTGAAGCTCAAGCTCTTCCAGCGGCGCTGCGTGCTCGACCAGGGTCTCGACCTCGTGCGCTGGACCTTCGACCCCCTCCAGAGCCGCAACGCGTTCTTCAACGTCGAGAAGCTCGGCGCCACGGTCGGCGAGTACCTCGTCAACCTCTACGGCGAGAGCGGCAGCCGCTTCAACCGCGGCCTGCCCACGGACCGCGTCGTCCCCCGGTGGAAGATCAGGGCCCCCCGGGTGTCGCGCCGCCTCGCCGGCCGCCATTCTCCGCCCACGGTGCTCGAGGCCCTGTCGCTGCCGGCGACCGTCGCGGTCTCCGGCGGCCGCCCCCGGCCCGCCCGGTTCCCGAGGGGCGCGCGCCTCGCGACGCTCGAGATCCCGGCGGACATCGACGGGGTGAAGAAGCAGGACCTCGGCCTCGCGCAGGCCTGGCGGCGGGCGACGCGCGCGGCCTTCCTCGCCGCCTTCGACCGCGGCTACGAGGCCCGCGGCTTCGCGACGGACGGCTCGCGGAGCTTCTACCTCCTCGAGCGGGGGCCCGACCGTGAAGATTGAAGCGCTCGACCTCATCCACCTCCGGCTCCCGCTCGTGCACCCGTTCGAGACGAGCTTCGGCCGGCAGGCGGACAAGGAGACGATCATCGTCCGCGTCGAGGGCGGCGGGTACGCCGGCTGGGGCGAGGCCCCCGCGGCGGCCTTCCCCGGGTACAGCTACGAGACCACCTCGACGGTCTGGCACGTCATCCGCGACTTCCTCGCGCCCAAGCTGAAGGGCGTCGAAATCCACCGGCCCGGCCCGATCTCCGAGTTCTACTCCGCGGTCCGCGGCCACCCGATGGCCAAGGCGGGCGTCGAGATGGCCATCCTCGACCTGCTCGCGCGGGCCCAGGGCCAGTCCGTCTCCAGGGTCCTCGGCGGCACGCAGCGCGAGATCCCCACCGGCGTGAGCCTCGGCATCGAGGAGCGCCTCGAGGACCTCCTCGACCGCGTGGCCCGGGCCGTCGAGGCGGGCTACCGCCGCGTGAAGCTGAAGATCAAGCCGAAGCGGGACGTCGACGTCGTCGCCGCCGTCCGCGCGAGGTTCCCGAAGCTCCCGCTCATGGTGGACGCGAACGCGGCCTACACGCTCGACGACGCGGAGCACCTGAAGGAGCTCGACGCGTTCGGGCTGACGATGATCGAGCAGCCGCTGGACCCGGGCGACCTCGTGGACCACGCGGCGCTCGCGAAGCGGATCGCCACGCCGATCTGCCTCGACGAGAGCATCGCGACCTACCAGGACGGGCGGCGGGCGCTGGCGATCGGCGCCTGCTCGATCGTGAACATCAAGCAGGCCCGGGTCGGGGGCCCGTACGCGGGCAAGGCCCTGCACAACGTCTGCGCGGCGAAGGGCGTCCCGGTCTGGTGCGGGGGCCTGCTCGAGACCGGCATCGGCCGGATGCACAACGTCGCGCTGGCTTCGCTGCCCGGCTTCGTCATGCCCGGCGACATCTCCGCGAGCGAGCGGTATTTCAGGGAGGACGTGATCGACCCCCCGGTCCGCGTCGGGCCGCAGGGGACGATCGCCGTGCCCGAGGGCCCGGGGATCGGCGTCACCGTCCTGGAATCCCGCCTCGCCCGGCACCAGCTGAGACGCGAACGCGTCCTGGGAGGAACCCCGTGACCTGTGCGAAGTGCTCGGCCGAGCTGCCGCCCGCGTCCGCCTTCTGCCCGAAGTGCGGCGCCCCGCAGGCCGCCGCGAAGCTCCCGGCGCCGGGGCCGACCGAGATCGAGGAGACGCTCTGGATCGGCCGGCCCACGATGTGGACCTCCCTGCCGCGCTGGATGGCCTGGGGCGGCGCCTCCATCGGCCTGGCCGCGCTGCGGATCTGGGTCCCCTCCGTCTCGACCTGGATCCCCGCGTGGGGCTGGCTCGTCCTCGTGGGAGCCCCCGCGGCCTGGATCGCGCTCTCCGCCTGGATCGCGAGGCTCTCGATCCGCTACCGCCTCTCCACGCACCGCCTCTTCCGCGACCGGGGCCTGGTCGTCCGCCACCACTCCGAGATCGAGCTGATGCGCGTGGACGACGTCGAGGTCACCCGCGGCCCGCTCGGCTGGCTGCTCGGCTACGGGACCGTCACGCTGCTCACGAGCGACACGACGGACCCCCGGCTCGACCTGGCGGGCGTCGAGGACCCGCTGCAGGTGAAGGAGCAGATCCGCTCGCAGGTGCGCAAGCGCCGCTCCGGCGCGATCAACATGGAATCGCTGTGAAGGCGGCGTCGCCCCGCAACCGCACGCTGCGCCTGGAGCCCGGGGACGACTACCCGGCCCCGCCCCTGCCCGCGAGGCCCGTCGAGGGGATCTACGCCGGCGACGCGCTCGACCTCCTGGCCCGGGTCCCGGAGGGCTCCGTGGACCTCCTCGTCGCCGACCCCCCGTACAACAAGGGGAAGGACTTCGGCAACGGCTCGGACCGGAGGCGCGACTGGCCGGAGTGGACCGCGCGCTGGCTCGACCTCGCGCGCCGGGCGCTCTCGCCCCGGGGCACGATCTACGTGTGCTCGTCGTGGGAGCGCTCCGGGGAGCTGCAGCGCCTGCTCGGGGAGCGCTTCGTCGTCCGCAACCGGATCACCTGGAGGCGCGACAAGGGCCGGGGCGCCGCCGCGAACTGGAAGAGCCTCCACGAGGACGTCTGGTTCGCGACGCGGGGGAAGGAGCACGTCTTCGAGCTCGACGCCGTGAAGGAGACGCGGGCCGTGCGCGCGCCGTACCGCGACGCCCGGGGCCGCCCGAAGGACTGGATCGAGACGCCCGCGGGCCGCGTGCGCCGCACGCACCCCTCGAACCTCTGGACCGACCTCGTCGTGCCGTTCTGGTCGATGGCCGAGAACACCGTGCACCCGACCCAGAAGCCGGAGCGCCTCGTCGAGCGGCTGCTCCTCGCGTCGAGCCGCCCCGGCGACCTCGTCGCGGACCCCTTCCTCGGCTCCGGGACGACGGCGGTGGTCGCGAGGCGGATGGGGCGGCGCTTCCTCGGCTGCGAGCTCAACCCTGACTACGTCCGGCTCGCCTTCAAGCGCCTCGCCCTCCGGCCCTGAGCGACGCCGACCCGCCGGCACCAGCGGGCGATCCGGCACTCGCCGCACCTCGGCCCGACCGGCCGGCACACGGCCTTCCCGTGCGCGACCATCAGCTCGTTGATCTCCAGCCAGTGCGCGCGCGGAAGCAGGCGGACCAGGGCCCGCTCGGTGCGCTCCGGCGTGCGCGTCCGGACCCAGCCGAGCCGGTTGCTGACGCGGTGGACGTGCGTGTCCACGGCGATCGCGGGCTGCCCGAACGCGTAGACGAGGACGCAGTTGGCGACCTTGCGGCCGACGCCCGGGAACTCGAGCAGCTCCTCGAGCGTGCGGGGCACGACGCCGCCGTGGTCGCGGAGCAGCTTCCGCGCGGTCGCGACGATGTACCTCGCCTTCTGGCGGAAGTACCCGCTCGCGCGGATCAGCGGCTCGACCTCGCGGGGCGAGGCGGCCGCGAGCGACGCGGGCGACGGGTAGCGGCGGAAGAGCCGGCGGCAGAGCGCGTCGGTGGTCTCGTCGCGGACGCGGGCCGAGAGGATGGTCCCGACGAGGTGGCGGTAGGGGCTGAAGCGCTCGCCGGCCCAGCCCTCGAGCATCGTCTTCGGGTACCGGCCGCGGAGCACCCGGAAGACGCGCGCCGCGTCCCTCACTCGGGCAGGGGCTTCCCGGTCAGGAGCCGGTAGGCCTCGACGTACTTCTCGCTCGTCCTCGCGACGACCTCGGGCGGGAGCGCCGGGGCGGGCGCCTTCTTGTTCCAGGGCTGGGTCTCGAGCCAGTCCCGGACGAACTGCTTGTCGAAGCTCGGGGGCGAGATGCCGACCCGGTAGCCGTCGCGGGGCCAGAAGCGCGAGGAGTCGGGCGTGAGCACCTCGTCGATGAGGAGGATCTCGGAGCCGACCTTGCCGAACTCGAACTTCGTGTCGCAGAGGATGATGCCCTTCGACTCGGCGTGCTTCGCGGCCTTCGCGTAGACGGCCAGCGTCCGGTCGCGGAGCGCGGCGGCCTCGGATTTCCCGACGATCTTCTCCATCGTCGCGTAGTCGATGTTCTCGTCGTGCCCGGTCTCCGCCTTCGTGGAGGGCGTGAAGATGGGCGCGGGCAGCGGGGAGGCCTGCTGCAGGCCCTTCGGGAGGGCGACGCCGCAGACGGCGCCGGTCTTCTGGTAGTCCTTCCAGCCGGAGCCCGCGAGGTAGCCCCGGACGACGCACTCGACGGCGAAGGGCTTCGCCTTCTTCACGAGCATCGAGCGGCCCTGGAGGACGTCGCGGTGGCGCCGGACCTCGGCGGGCATCTGCGCCACGTCGGCCGTGATGAAGTGGTTCGGCGTCACGTCCTTGACGAGGTCGAACCAGAACACGGAGAGCAGGTTGAGGACCCGGCCCTTGCGCGGGATGCCGGTCGGCAGGACCACGTCGAACGCGCTGAGGCGGTCGGTCGTGACGATGAGCAGCGCGTCGCCCAGATCGTACATCTCGCGGACCTTGCCGCTGGAGACGTGCTTCAGGCCCGGCAGGTCCGGCTTGACGAGGACGTCGTCGCCCATGGGTTCCTCCCTCTCGTGGGGGGCAAGATAGCAGCCGACTCCGGGGGAGCCAAGATTTCGCGGGATTTCTAGACGATCCGTCCGTCCGCGCGTGTGGGGGTGCGGTCCCCGCGAATCGAACCCGACGAGGAGGAGTCCCCGCCATGCTGACCGCCGCCGCGCTGTTCGGACTGCTCGCCCCTTCCCTGACGTTGGTCCAGGCCCCCCCGGAGCCCCCGAAGCCCGCGCGACCGTGGATCGGCGACCGGGAGGACCTGGCCGCCGTGAAGCGCTCGTGGTCGGTGGACGTGAAGCTCGACGGCGTCGAGGGGACCCTCGAGGAGATCGTCGCCGAACTCTCGAGGCGGGCCGGCCTCGCCGTCAAGGTGGAGCCCGGGACGGTCGGCGAACCCAACGGCGAGGGGTCCGGCGTCGGCTACCTCGAGTACTCCCCGGTCGGCCGCTTCCTCGACATCCCGGGGCTCTCCCGCGTGATGGCCGTCACCTACGAGTACGCCCCCGGGCGAGAGAAGGGTACGATGCGGCTCAAGGGCAACCTGCCGATGCCCCTGGGCATCGCCCTCTCGGTCGCCGCGCGGGCCTTCAACCTGAAGGTCGTGCACCGGCCCGACGGCCCGGTGCTCGGGAACCCGAAGACGCTCCTGCCCGAGCTCCTCTCGGTGCAGTCGCACGCCCTGCGCTTCGGCGGGCGCGAGGTGATGCTCCGCAGCGGGAATCTCGCGCGGAAGGTGACCCTGGAGGACGCGGCCGCCAAGATGGTCCTCGACTGCGGTTACCCCTACCTCGACCCGGAGGCCTGGAGGCTGGTCCACCAGTCCTGGACCGACGAGTCGACGAACGGCTGGCCCGCGGGGGCCGCCGCGATGCTCCGGGGACTGGGCCTCGGCTTCGACGTCCGCCACGACGCCGCCCGCCGCGTCCTGCTCGTCACCGCGACCGCGGACACCCACCAGCACTTCCGGACCCGGGGCCACGAGATCGACCAGCTCGAGCCGGCCGAGGCGGCTCGGCGCGCCGTGCAGTTCCGCGAGGACCGCCTCGCGAGCCTGGTCCGCTCGACCGGGGCCGCCGCGACTCCCGGCGACCACCGCCTCGTCGCGCGGCTGGCCGACGGAGGGATCGCCGAGCGCGAGGAGGCCGAGGGCGCCCTCGCGAAGCGGGGGCTGGCCGGGGCCGCCGCGATCCTCGAGGACCGCGCCGCGACGGACTCCGACGAGTTCCGGGCGCGCTCGAAGCGCGTGCTCGCCCGGATCTACGGCGAGGTCGAGTTGAAGGAGATCCTCGCCCGCGCGGACGCCTACCTCAAGGCCGGGATGGAGGGGGACCTCGAGGCGATCCGGACGGACTTCTGGACCGAGCGCCGCCGGCTCCAGGACGACGAAGCCCGCCGGGAATTCGAGGAACTCCGCGATTCCGCGAAGGGCGACCCGGCCCGCTGGAAGACCTACCTGAAGTCGTATGGACTCCCGGCCGCGACGAAGCCCGAAGACCTTTCCTGGGACCGCGGCGTCCAGGCGGGCCTGGCGATCCTCGAGCCGAGGGTCGAGCGGGTCCGGATCTCGGGGGCCGGCGTGGAGATCCGCTTCTCGGCCAAGCTGCCGGGCGGGCATCCCATGGCTCACCTCTCCCGGGAGTTCGGATCCCGCCTCGCGTCGTCCTTCTTCATGGAGTTCGACGGCCGCGCGTGGAGGGGCGGCGAGGAGGGGCCGTTCAGCGACCACGAGGCTTTGTACTGGAGTTCCAAGGAGGGCTGGGGCGGCAAGGTCCTGGAGACCGAGTCCAAGCGCAGCGGGGTGAAGCGGGGCGAGAACCGCGTGGCGGGCTGGGTGTCGTCCTACGTCGTCGGATTCGGCTATTAGCGCCGGCCGCGGTGGAGCATCGCGAGGGCGACCGCGTCGGCGGCGTCCTCGGGCGGGGGCGAGTCGAGGCCGAGCATCAGCTGGATGACGCGCTGGACGCCGCTCTTGCCCGTGCCGCCGTGGGCCGTGACCGCCTTCTTCGCCTCGGGGGCGCTGTACTCGAAGACCCGGGCGCCCGCCCGGGCCGCGCTGGCCATCGCGAGGGCCCGGCCCCCGGCGAGGACGAGCGCGCTGGCGGCGTTCCGGCCGACGTAGGGGGTCTCGACGGCGACCTCGGCGGGGTGGAACTTCGCGAAGAGCCGGTCGAGCGCGTCCTGCAGGTCCCGCAGCCGCTCGGGCAGGGTCTTGGAGGAGGGCGCGATCACGCCGAACTCGAGCGCCCGGCCCGCGCCGTCGAGGAAGCAGTAGCCGAGCTTCCGGGTTCCGGGGTCGATGGCGGCGATGACGGGATGCATGCGGAGTGTCCTCCGCAGCTTCCTATCGGCGCGACGCCGGCGTTTCTTAAGCCTTCTTGAGGCGCGCGGCGAGGGCATCGGCCTCCGCGGCCAGGGCGGCGGGCAGCCGGGCCCCGAACTTCGCGAAGAACTCCTTCACGTGGCGGACCTCCTCCTTCCAGGCCTCGCGGTCGACCGAGAGGAGCTGGTCCAGGGCGCCCGGGGCCAGGTCGATCCCGGCGCCGTCGATGGCCTTCGGGGTCGGGAGGTGGCCGATCGGCGTCTCGACGGCCTCGCCCTTGCCCTCGACGCGCTCGAGGACCCAGCGCAGCGCGCGGAGGTTCTCCCCGTAGCCCGGCCAGAGGAAGTTGTTGTTCGCGTCGCGGCGGAACCAGTTCACGTGGAAGATCTTCGGCGGCTTGGCGATCTTCTTCTCCATCGCCAGCCAGTGGGCCCAGTAGTCGCCCATGTTGTAGCCGCAGAAGGGGAGCATGGCCATCGGGTCGCGGCGGATGACGCCGACGGCGCCCGTGGCCGCGGCGGTCGTCTCGCTGGCCATCGTCGCGCCGAGGTAGACGCCGTGGGCCCAGTTGAACGACTGGTAGACCAGCGGCGCCAGCTTGGCCCGGCGGCCGCCGAAGACGATCGCGGAGATCGGCACGCCCTTGGCGCTCTCCCACTCCTTCGAGATGGAGGGGCACTGCGACGCCGGGGCGGTGAAGCGCGAGTTCGGGTGCGCGG
>CAYXGZ010000002.1:0-154640 GCA_964464755.1 uncultured Planctomycetales bacterium | reverse complement strand
CGACGGCCTTCGTCGAGATAGGCGTCGAGCGCCGCGTTCCCGCCGGCGTAGTCCACCGGCACGTCGAGCAGACGCGGGCGTCCCGCGAGTTCGCGCTCCGTCACGACCGCCCCCGTCACCCATGGCGGCGATGCGACCACCGGCAGCGACGGCAGCGCGTCGTCGCGGACGAGGAAGTAGTCCTTGTCGCCGGTGACGATGCCGATCGAGACCTCGGCGAGCGCGGAGAGCGGCGCGAGGCGCGCGAGGGCCCGGCGGGCGGCGTCGCGCAGCGCGGCGGGCACGCGGCTCCAGGCCAAGGACTCGGCGCCGGCGTCCCCCGCGTCGAGGAAGCCGGGGGCGAGCTCGTCGGCCTCGCGGAGCCGGAGGCCGCGGGGCCCCGGGCCCGCGGCGACGATCACGACCTTCTCGAGGGCGCCCGGGAAGAGGAAGCGGCGCAGGGAGACGAGCTCGACGCGCGGGAACCGGGCCTTCAGCAGCTCGAGCACCGGGCGGGCGTAGTCGGCGAAGAGGGCCTCGCGGGGGAGGACCATGGCGAGGCGGCCGCCGGGGCGGACCCGGTCGGCGGCGACGGCGACGAAGGGCGCCCAGGCGCTGGCCCCGGCGCCGAAGCGCAGGCCGAGCCGGGCGGCGGCGGCGCGGGCCTTGGACCAGGTGCGGCCCCGGGTGAAATGGACGTATGGCGGGTTCCCGACGACGGCGTCCCAGGTGGCCCCGAGGTGGTCGAAGAAGTCGCCGTGGACGGCGCCGGCGGCGAGGGCGCTGGGCGCGTCGATGTCGTAGCCCGCGGCCCGGGCGCCGAGGGCGCGGGCCGCGCGGAGGAACACGCCGTCGCCGCAGGCCGGGTCGAGGACGCGGTCGCCGGGCCGGACGGCCCAGCGACAGAGCGACTCCGCGAGCCCGGGCGGCGTGAAGTACGCGCCCCGGTCGTGAACGGTCCGCACGAAGGGTGCATCGGCAGGACCGGACCGGGACTGTTAGTAAATGTCCAGGGCGCAGAGGTGGTGGTAGAGCGAGTCCTTCACGGCCGGGCTCCAGCCCGGGTAGCGCTGCTCGAGCTTCGTCCAGGCGGCGTGGAGCCGGGCGCTGGCCTGGCCGAACCCGGGGGCGGCGCGGAGGGCGTCGGCGACCTCCTTCCCCTGCTGGCGGGCCGCGAAGGCCTCGGGATAGGACTTCACCTGGAGGTCGATCGCCGCGACGAGGTCGTCGTGGAAGCCGCGCAGCGAGGCGGGCGGCGTCTCGCGGGCCAGGAGGTCGCGCGTGGTGCGCATGACCTCGAGGTAGGTCGCCAGGACGGGCTCGGAGCCCTCGGCGAGCCCCTTGTGGACGATGAGCCGCTGGTGGATGCACTTCACGAGCAGGCCCGCGGCGTGGTTGACGTACTCGTGGTGGGAGGGCGGGATGCCCTCGAGCGACTTGGGCAGCGGCGAGAAGGCGCAGGGATAGGCCGTGCCGCGGGGCGGCGAGGTGTCGTCCGGGTACCAGTCGGCGAAGATGCGGCCGGGCGCCTCGTTCTCCGCGGCGATGGGGTCGCAGGCGGCGAGGGCGAGGAGCAGCAGCGGGGCCAGGCGGCGCATGGAACCCATCTTAGCGGGCCGGCGGGATTCCTGAAACGGCGGGCGCGGATCGGCGGTCCGGTATGATGACGCCATGCACGTGGACCCCCAGCTCCAGAAGTCGTTCAGCCTGCTCGTGGCCGCCGCGTTCGCGGACGGCTCGGTCACGGACAACGAGATGTCCGTGCTCCACCGCAAGGCCCTCGAGTTCCGCATCCCGATGGCCCGGCTCGACGAGCTGCTGGACGAGGCCCGGAGCGGGCGGCTGCGGCTGACCTACCCGTCGACGCCCGCCGAGCGGGACAAGCGCCTCGACGACATCCTCGACGTGATCACGGCGGACGGGCGCATCGAGACCCCGGAGCGGCAGTTCATGCTGCGCTACGCGACGGTGCTCGGCGGCGTCCCGACGGACCTGAACGAGCGGATCGCGTCGCGCATGAAGCGGGCCGCGCGGGCGGCCGCCCCGCCCGCGGCCTCCGAGGAGCTGCGCGTCACGCGGATGCCGGCCTCCACGGTCGAGATCCACCCGACCCAGCCCTCGCAGAGCTCGACGGGCCCCGGCGACCGGCCCCCGGAGCTCCGGGCCATGGTCGGGCCGGCGGGGACGCCGTCCACGGCGCGGCCCGAGTCCGGGCCGACCCAGGCCTTCAGCGACGCCGGATCGCAGATCACCTCCCGCTCCGACGCCTCGATCTTCGACCGGCCCCCGGGCCCGGTGGAGCTCTCGGGCCCGTCGCTGCTGGGCTCGATGACGGACCTCCCCCCGATCACGCTCGCCCTCGTGAAGCAGGTGATCGAGTTCGACGGCGAGGAGGAGGCGGCGGCCTACCTGCAGAAGTCCTGCCTGATGGACGCGGGGGCCGCGAAGGAGGCCGTCGCGAAGGTCCTCCGGACGCACCCCGAGGTGAAGCCGCGCGCCCGGCAGATCCGCCACGGGCTGCGGTCCCGCTGAAAAAGGAAACGCCCGGGCCTCGCGGCCCGGGCGTCCCGAATCGCCAGGTTCCGATCACTTCCGGCGCAGCACCCAGGCCATCCCGGCCATGAGGGCGAACGCCGCCAGCGCCGCGCCGCGGGGCGTCGACTCCGCCGAGCACGTCGCCTTGTCGCCGAAGAGCCCGTCGCCCGCGCCGCGCTTGCGGCCGCTGTCCTGGATCACGTAGAAGCGGATCGGGGTCAGCCAGGCGCCCAGGTTGCCCGCCTCGTCGTTGACCCGGGCCCTCCAGTAGTAGGCCTGGGGGTTGGGCAGGGGCGAGGGGACGAACTGGAACTGCAGGAGCTTCGAGGTCGTGTTCACGGCGTAGATGGGCGCGGAGAAGGTGACGTCCGTGTCCACCTCGAAGTCGTAGTTCGTGAGGGCCGCCGGACCGCCGTCGACCGGGTCGTCCCAGGCGAAGTTGACCGGGCCGCCGGTGGGCTCCTCGACCCGGGCCTGCGCGTCCTGGAGGGGCTCCAGCGGGACCACCTGGGAGGGCGGAACGATGTCGACCCGGAACAGGTCGTTGACGGGCGTGGTCCACGTCGAGGTCATGCCGAAATTGTCGATCGTCCGGGCCCGCCAGTGGTAGTCCCCGGTTCCGAACGGCGTCCCCGTGAAGACGTAGGGCGCCTCCGCGGTGGAATTGATGGCGACCATGGGCGAGCTGGCGAGCACGCCCGTGACCGCCGTGGGGGCGAACGGAGACGCGGCCGGCAGGATCTCGACCTGGAGCCCGACCGTCTGGCCGACGTCCGGATCGGTCACGACCGACCGGAAGAAGATGGAGGCGTCGGAGAGGAAGTTGTCCGGCTTGGCGGTGCCGCCGCTGACGTCCGTGTGGAAGGGGGCGGCGGGGGCGTCGGGCGCGGAGCCGACGGAGTAGTTGATGACGAGCCCGGAGTACAGGTTGTTCGTCCCCGGGGAGCCGTTGATCTGGTACTGGAGGCCGACCGTTCCGGAGATGTTCTGGATGCCTGTCGTGGCGCTCGACCCGTTCGTGTACAGGCCGGAAGTCATAGTCTGGTACTGGAACGAGATCAGCCCGCTCTCGTAGAGCTTGACCTGGAACGTCATCGGGACGCCCTGCTGGCTGATGTGGCTGACGCCGTTCCACTGGACGATGAATCGCCGGGGAGCGGAGGTGAAAGCCTGGGTGCGGACCGTGCCCGAATCCGTGACCAAGTCGTCCCACATGGGGGCGATCATGCCGAGCGGCGCGCTGGCCGTGGGGATACTGGCGTTCGTGTAGGAGGAATTCGCACTGCCGAAATGCACATTGCCGTTCGAGCTGACGTTCACCGAGGTGTAGTTCGTGCCGTAGTAGGGGAAGGAGATACCCCCCATGTTGACGTTGACCACCGTGTCGTCCCAGTAGGTCCCGATCGTGATGGCCCCCGAGGTCCCGATGTCCTCGAACTGGAGCGTCGGCCCGCCGGTCTCCTCAACGTCGATGTACCGGTACCCGAAGGTGTCCGGCCCGCCCGTCGCCAGGGGCATCGGGGCGCCCGACGCGGGACTTCCGGCCAGCCCGGCCAGGGCCACCACCCCGGCGAGCACGAACAGGACGTTACGCGGAGTGCTCACGCACCACCTCCACCCTGAGGAAAAAAAGAACGAACCCCGACTAGAGTATAGGCCGTCCCCGGGTGGAATTCGAATCAATAACGAATCCTACTTGCCCGTTCCCGGCGCCGAGAGGTACTTCAGCAGCTCGCTCTTGGTCGAGAGGATGAGCCTCGTGTTCTCCTGGCGCAGCGACTCCTTGTAGACGTCCAGGGTCTTGAGGAAGGTCGCGAACTCCACGTCCTTGCCGTAGGACTCCGTCAGGATGCGCAGGGCCTCCCGGTCCGCCTCGCCCATGAGCTCCTGCCGGCGCTTGTAGGCCTCGGAGAGGATCTCCGTCTCGCGCTTCTGGGCCTCGGCCATCATGATCTGCTTCTGCTTCTCGCCCTCGGAGCGGTCCATCTGGGCCTTCTGCCGGCGCTCCTCGGTCATGCGGGCGTAGACGCTGTCCAGGATCTGCGGCGGCAGGTCCGTCCGCTTCACCCGGAAGTCCACCAGCGCGATGCCGTACTGTTCGACCTGCTCCTGCGAGGCGGCCAGCGTCGCCTGCTCCAGGTCGCCCCGGTTCACGATGACCTGGTCGAAGGGCATGCGGCTGATCGCCGTCTTCAGGGCGGAGTACACGACGTCGTCGATGCGCTTTTCGCCGTCGCGCTTCACGCGCACCGTCTGGGCGAACTTCAGGACGTCGGTGATCCGGTACTTCACGTAGAAGCTGACGAGGAGGTTCTTCTTGTCCAGGGTGACCGTGTTGGACGGCTCCTTGTTGTACTCCTGGACGGACTTCGGGTACGTCGTGACGTCGGCCAGCGGGTTCTTCACCCCGAGGCCGGGCTCGGTGACCGTGCCCTTGATCTCGCCGAAGAGCGTGACGATCGCGTACTCGCACTCGTCCACGGCGTAGAAGAAGGAGCCGAGGCCGAACCAGGAGAAGGCCACGGCGGCCAGGAAGGCGACGGCGATCCAGGTGGTCTTCGTCATGGCTAGCGCCCCTTCCCCGGCTGGACCGGCATCAGGAGGTTGCCCTCCCCGTCCACCAGCGTCTTCTCGAGCCCGGGCAGGATCTCCCCCATCGCCTGGAGGTAGAGCTGGCTGCGCGTCAGCGCGGGGCTCTTCAGGTAGGCCTCGTGGATCGAGGCGAAGCGCGAGGCGTCGCCCGTCGCCTCGTTGAGGCGCCGGATCTTGTAGGCCTCCGCCTCGGTGATGAGCTTCTTCGCCTGGCCCTCGGCCTTGGGGATCACCTGGTTGGCGACGCGGCGGCCCTCGTTGATGGCCGTCTCGCGCTCCTCCTTGGCCTTCTGCACGTCGTTGAACGCGGGGATGACGGCGTCCGGCGCGTGCACGTCCTGGAACTGCACGCTGATGACCTTCACGCCGATCTTGTACCCGTCGAGCAGCTTCTGCAGCTGGTCCTTCGCCTCGGCCTGCATCTCGTCGCGGCCGGTCGTGAGGATGTCGTCGATGTTCCGGTTCGCGATGATCTCACGGAGCACGGCCTTCGCGGCCTGCCGCACCGTCCAGTCCGGGTAGCTCACGTTGAAGAGGAAGTCCTTCATCGAGCGGATCTCGTACTGCACCACGTAGTCCGCGTCGACGAGGTTCTGGTCCTTCGTGATCGCGATGCTGTGCTCGGGCTCCGCCATCGTGCGGCCCGCGCTCTCCGGGTGGTCCCGCTCCGAGAGGTCGCTCGAGCGGAAGCCGATCTCGACCCGGCGGACCTCCTGGACGCGGATGATGGAGACCGTGTCGATCCCGAACGGCAGCTTGCCGTGGAAGCCGGGCTCGGTCACCTCGCGCGAGAAGCGGCCGAAGCGCTGGAGCACCGCGTGCTCGCCGCTCTTCGCGTCGATGACGAACCAGGAGTCGAAGAGCGCGATCGCCAGCAGGACGGCGGCGACGACGACCGCGAAGACCTGGACCACGCGCCCGGGCTGCGGGCGCGGGACGTTCAAGGGGACGGCCATGGAAGGCACCTCCGGGAAGGGACCCATGATAGGGACCCCGCGGGGGGTTGACAACCCGGACCTCCGGGGCGTTACCGCATTTCCGGGATGAAAAGGCGGCCGGGCGTCGTTTCCCATCCTGTATAGTCGGCGGATTCCATTACAGGAGCACGACGTGAGAAACCGACTGGCCGCGTCCGCCGGAGCCTTCGCGCTCCTGGCGCTCGCCTCCCTCCCGGCCTCGGCGCAGGAGCCGGACCAGGAGAAGATGAAGGCGAACCTCGAGAAGAAGCTCGCCGAGCCCTTCCTCAAGAAGGCGCCCTGGCTGACGGACTACGAGCAGGCCCTCGCCGAGGCGAAGAAGTCCGGCAAGTTCATCTTCACCTACTTCACGCGAAGCTACGAGCCCTGAAAACCTTGCATCGCCATGGAGGGCGGCGCCCTCCTCGATGACAAGATGGCCGAGTTCGCCAAGGACTACGTCCTCTTCTGCCACGTCACCTCGAAGGTGACCGGCGCCAAGCACCCCGACCTCCTCGCCGAGAAGGGCGGGCGCGGCTTCCCCCACCTGGTCTTCCTCGACGCCGAGGGCCAGGTCGCCGGCGTGCACACCGACTGGAAGAACCGCACCGCGGACGGCTTCGCCGCCACCGGCAAGCTCGTCAAGTCCGTCCCCGCCCTCAAGGCGAAGGCGGCCACCGACCCCGCCGCGGACTTCGAGCTCTTCAGCGCCCAGCTCAAGCTCGGGCTCCTCGATGCCGCCAAGACGAAGGAACGGATCGCCGGGCTCAAGGACCTCACGCCCGAGCAGAAGGGGGTCGTCGCCGGGGTCCAGGCCAATTTCGAGGTCGAGGACGCGATCAAGACCCTGCCCCGGGCCGCCACCGCGGAACAGCGCGGCGAGCTCGGCGCGAAGTTCCTCGAGATGCACAAGGCCGGCCGCATCCCCAGCGACGAGATGCGGATCCAGACCTTCTACATCTTCATCATGGACCACGCGGAGGCGAAGAAGGACATCCCGAGCTTCGAGCTGGCGCTCGCCGCCCTCAAGGCGAAGTTCGGCGACAACGCCCAGGCCGCCAAGTTCTTCGAGGACCGGGAGAACCGGCTCAAGAAGCTCAAGGACGCCAAGGACGCGAAGTAGGCCACGACCCTACGGCCCCCGTCCGCCCCGCGCGGACGGGGGCTCCTTCTTTTCCGGCTCACGGCCCGCGGGGCCGGTCGTCCAAGGAGCACCATGAAGGGATTCCTCGCCGGTCTCGGCGCCGGGCTGATCGCCCTCGTCCTGGTCCTGCTCCTGCGCGACCCGGCCCGCTCCGCGCCCCCGCGCGGCGGCCCCGGCGAGGCCTCGCCGGCCGAGCTCTCGCGCCGCCTCGAGACCGAGCGGACCGCCCGCGCCGAGGCCGAGAAGCTCCTCGAGGAGTCCCGCCGCCGCGCCGACGCCCTCCAGCGCCAGGTCGACACCCTGCTCGCCTCCACGCCGGAGCCGGCCGCCGGGACGAAGCCCCCGCCGGCCCCCGCGCCGACCCCCGAGGCGCCGACCGACGCCGAGTCCGCCGCGAAGGCGGCCCGCGCGAAGGCGCTCATGAAGATGGCGATCCAGGTCGGCAAGCCGCTCTCGGACGACGTCGCGGCCCACCTCGGCCTGGAGCCGGGCCAGCGGGCGCTGCTCGACGAGGCCCTCGCCGCCGAGGGCCGCGGGCTCTACACCGCCCTGCGGGAAATCGCCGCCGAGGACCCGTCCCAGAAGCTCCCCGAGCAGGACGGGCCCGCGACGCTGATCGCCGCGCTCGGCAAGTCCCTCGCCGAGCTCGGGAAGTTCAACGAGATCTTCAAGGACGAGGAGATCGCGGCCGGGCGGAAGAACGTCTACATGGACGAGCTTTTCGGCGCCTCCTCGCCGCTCGTGCGGATCGCGGAGCGCCTCGACTCGATCCGGGGCGCGATGTTCACGCGGGTCCAGCCGTCGCTGACGCCCGAGCAGTTCGGGAAGTTCCGCGAGCTCTTCGAGCGCAACTTCAGCTTCGGCGGCGCGCAGTTCTCCCTGCCGGCGAACGTCCTGCCCCGGAAGAACTAGTAGATCTTGGGCCGGGGCTTCAGCTCCGCCAGCGACAGCAGCGCCATCGCCGTCCCGTAGCCCTTCCCCAGCTCGTGGCTGTCGAGGAAGCTCCCGTCCCACTCGGGGATGGAGACCAGGTGCGCGAGCAGCTTCCCCGCGACGCGGTCCCGCGCCTCCCCGTCGAGCCGGTTCGCGGCCTCCGAGGCGTGGAAGAATCCGAAGAAGAAGAAAAAGCCCCCGAGCTCGGCGTCCGCGTGGAAGTCGCAGGTGCGCACGGCCTCGAGCCGGGGCAGGTACTCGAGGAAGCGGTCGAGCGCGGCGGCGACGTCCTCCTTCGACCCGCGCCCCGCGGCGAGCAGCGCCGCCTCGGCGGCCGGGGCCCGGGCGCAGGTGTCCTTGGCCACGCTCGGCCGGGCCTGGGGCCCGCCGTAGGTGTAGCGCCCGTCCTTCGAGCGGCACTTCAGCAGCGCGTCGGCGGCCCGGGCGAGCACGGCGGGGTTCGGCTCGAGGCCCGCGCCTTTCGCCGCGTCCAGGCCGAGGACCGCGGCCGCCGTCACGAAGGGGTTCTCGTACTCGTGCCAGAACAGCCCGGTCGCCCGCTGCTGCTTCGCCAGCGCGAGCGCGATCCGGTCGAGCGCGGCGAGGTTCTCCTCCTTCGCCTTCCCCTCGAGGGTCCGGTGCCGGCGCGCGAGGTAGAGGAGCCGGTACGCGTCGGCGAAGGCCTCCTCGTTCTGCTTTCGGGCCATCCGCTTCTCGTCGAGCACCCAGGCGGTCACCTTCGCGAGCGCCGCGTCGACGCGCTCCGGGGCGACGTCGCGCCACGCGAGCAGGGCCGCCGCCGCGAGCGCGGTCGCCGCCATGTGCACGTTCGGCAGGATCTTCGGGCTGTCGCAGTACACGTAGCGGCTGTCGGTCCAGGCGCCCGAGGCGTCCTGGTTCCGCAGCAGCCACTCGACGGCGCGCCGCGCGACGTCGGGCAGGTCGGCCGGGGTGCGGGCCCAGCGCGTGGACGAGGGCCGGCCGGCCAGCGCCTCCTCGGGCGGCCAGGCGACCTCCTCAAAGGCGTGCATCGCCGGGCCCATCGGCAGCGAGTCCTCGCGGACCACGAGGTTCGCCGCGGCCTTCGCGGCCCACGGGGTCCCCGGGAAATCCTTCACGACCCGGGCCCAGCGCTCCGTGCCCGGGCCCCGGCCCCCGATCCGCTCGAGCAGCCCGGCCCAGTAGTTCGCCTCCGCCTGCCGGGCCGAGGCGACGTCCGCCGCGCGGCCCAGCACCTCGCGGGCCTCGTCGAAGCGGCCCAGGTGCATCAGCACGCGGCCCTTCTCGACCTGGGCCTCGGGCTCCGCGAGCCCCTCGAGCAGGGCGAGCGCGGCCTTGCCGTCGCGCCGGAGCCGGGCCTCGACGGCGCGCTCCAGGGCCCCCGCGGGGGCCGGGGGCGCCGCCGGCTTGAACTCGGGGCGCGAGTCCAGGACCGAGCGGAAGAGCGCGAGGAACCAGTCGGGGCTGTAGGTGCGGAGCCGGTCCGCGACGTGCACCGTCTCGCCGTCGGGCGCGAGGAAGACGATCCCGGGCTCGACGAAGGCGAAGCGGCGGAGGCCCCGCTCGCCCGCGACGGCGGCCGTCGCGACGCAGCGCAGCGGGACGAACGAGCGGTTGACGAAGGCCGCGAGGTCCGGGTCGCTGAACACCGCCGCCTTGAGGTAGGCGTCGAGGATCGCGGCCCGGTTCATGTGCGAGCCCGGCTGCCGCGGGACGTACCAGAGGACGAGCCGCTTCTCCTTCCCCGCCCGCTCGAGCGCCTCCTCGACGAGCGACGAGGGGTCCCGCTCCGCCTTCGAGCGGCGGCGGCCCAGGGCCTCGGCGTCCGGCAGGACCACGCCGTCGTGGAGCCAGGCGATGGCCGAGTCGAGCTTCGCGTAGGCGGCCTCGCGGGGGTCGTCCTGCGCCGCGGCCAGGGCGGCGGCCAGGACGAGCAGCGTCGCGGTCCTCATCGGGATCACCTCCGGAGCGCGTTCTTCAGGGAGAGCAGCGCGGTCGCCGTGCCGTAGGACTTGCCCATCTCGTGGCTGTCGAGGAAGGAGCCGTCGATCTCGGGGATGCGGGCGAGGTGCGCCGCGGCCTTCTCCCGGGACGCGGCCCGCCCCGGCTCGTCCTGGAGGGCGATCGCCTCGGAGGTGTGGTAGAAGCCGTGCCAGAAGAAGAAGCCGCCGAGCTCGCCGTCGGAGTGGAAGTCGCAGACCCGGACGTTCTCCCGCCGGTCGAGGAAGGTCCAGAAGTCGTCCATCGCGGCCTGGAACTCCTCCTTCGTCGTCTTCCCCGCGGCCAGGAGCACGGCCTCGCACATCGCGCTGCGGGCCGAGGAGTCCTTCGCGGCGCTCGCCCGGCCGGGCGCGCCGTAGGCCTGGCGGCCCCGGTCGCCGCGCGTCGCCAGCAGGGCGTCGAGCCCCCGGGCGACCATCCCCTCCGGGATCTCCGCGCCCGCCGCCGCGGCGGCCTGCAGCGCCTGGAGCGCGGCCGCCGTGCAGAAGGGGTTCGGGTACTCGTGGGCCCAGTAGCCCTGCGCGTCCTGGATCTTCCCGAGCGCGGCCGCCACCGCGCCCATCCGCGCGACGCAGTCCTTGCGCACCGCGGCGTCCTTCGAGGCGGCGTGCTTCCGGAGCCAGTAGAGGAGGCGGTAGGAGTGGGCGTAGACCTCCTCGTTCTCGCCGGGGGCGAGGCGGGCGTCGTCGAGCAGGAACTTCTCGGCGGCGGCGAGGGCCGCGTCGACGCGCGCGGGGTCCACCTCGCGCCAGTCCAGCAGGGCCGCGGCCGCGAGGCCGGTCACCGACGTGTGGACGTTCGGCAGGATCTTCGGGCTGGGCCAGAACGCGTACCGGCTGTCCGTCCAGCCGCCGCTCGAGGACTGGTTCCTCAGCAGCCACTCGACGGCGCGGCGGGCGACGTCCGGCAGGTCCGCCGGCGTGCGCTCCCAGCGCGTGGTGCGGGCGAGGCCGTAGGCGGAGTCGCCGGTCCAGGTGAAGTCCTCGAAGCAGGTCGCCGCCGGCCCGACGGGGACGCCGTCGTTGTGCTTGTGCAGGTTCGCCGAGGCCCGCCAGCCCCAGCGCGTGCGCGCCGAGTCCCGGGCGAGCTCCTCGAAGCGCTTCGCGGCGTCCGCGTCCCGGCCCGAGCAGCGCTCGGCGACGGCGAGGACGTACCGGGCCTCCGAGGCCCGCGGCCCGGCCTTCGCGGCCTCGAGGGACTTGCGGGCCTCCGCGAGGCGGCCGAGCCCGAAGAGGACGAGGCCGCGCTCCGCGGCGATCGAGGACCGGGTCTCGGGGCCCGCGCCAGCCTCGGCCTCGTCGAGCGCCTTGAGGGCCTCGGGCCCGAGGTGCAGGCGGCGCGCGATCCCCGCGAGCGCCAGCCGGCTCTCCGGCGTGGAGGGGCCCGCGGAGAGCTTCGCCATGGCCTTCTCGTACTCGCCCCCGCGGACGAGCTCCGCGGCGTCGTCGGACTCGAAGGGCTTGCCGAACTTCGCGGCGGCCAGCCGCAGCACGCCGAGCAGGAAGTCGGCGTTGAAGGTGCGGATGCGCTGGACGGAGTGGAGGACCTTGCCCTCGGCGTCGAGGATCACGATCGCGGGCTCGACGATCTCCCACTTCTTCACGCCCGTGTCGGTGGCCAGCGTGCCCGCGGCGGCGGCGCGCAGCGGCACGTAGCGGCGCTGCACGAGGTCGACGACGGCCTCGTCGCTCCAGACGGCGGCCTTCATGTAGCGGTCGAGGACCAGGGGGCGGTACATGTGCGGGCCGGCGACCTCGGGGACGTACCAGAGGATGGGGCGCCCGGTCTCCTTGGACTTGTCCTTCGCCTTCTCGAGCAGGTCGTCGAGGTCGACGGTCGTCTTGGCCAGGGAGCGGCCCTGGACGTTGTCGCGGACCTTGCGCTCGTCGCCGAGCCAGGCGATCTCGCTGTCGCACTTCGTCCAGCCCGAGTCGACGGGGTCGTCCTGGCCCGCGGCGGGCGCGGCGAGGACGGCGAGCAGGACGAGGGCGGGGAGTCGGCGGGTCATGCGGGGTTCTCCGGGTATCGAGGTGATACGGGCGGGAGGGCCGGACGTCAGCGGTCGCGGAAACGTTCGCTGGCCTTCTCGAGGAGCCGGCGCTCCTCCGGGGAGAGGCTGGAGATCCCCTCCCGGCTGACCTTCTCGAGCACGGCGTCCACGTCGGCGCGCAGGCCCGCGTCCTCCTCCGAGCGCTTCCGGGCCTCGCGCTCGGCCTTCTCCCGCCGCCGGCGCTCGAAGAAGCCCTCCTTGCGGGGCGGATCGATGCGGTAGCCGCGGTCGGAGTAGCTGGCCTCGCCGAACTCGGCCCCGACCGCGAGGACCTGCCGCATCTGCGCGGCCTGGACCAGGGTGGCCACCGCGATGATGCCGAGGAGGAAGTCCCCGAGGTAGATCGCCGCCCCGAGCAGGACGACGCCGATCGGGATCGCGATGGAGGAGGCGACGGACATCGCGCGGCCCCGGCCCATCCGCATCGTGAGCCAGGCCAGGAGCAGGCGGCCGCCGTCGAGCGGGTAGGCCGGCACCAGGAGGTTGAACGCGGTGAGCATCACGCCGGTCTTCAGCGCGTACACGAGCAGGGCCGCGCCGAGCGGGCCGGCCGGGTAGCCGCCGCCCAGCGGATTGAGGTAGGTCCAGGACCAGGGGATCCCGAGGGCGAGGATCGCCCCCGCCGTGAGCACCGAGAGCGCGAGATTCACCAGCGGACCGGGGAGCGTGACGCGGATCTCCGTTCGCGGATCGTCGGAGTGGCCCGCGTAGGTCATGCCGCCGAGCATCCAGAGCACGACGGAGTCCACGGGCTCGCCCGAGCGCCGGGCGCCCCAGACGTGGCCGAACTCGTGGAGCAGGACGTGGACGAAGAGGATGCCCATGCCCGCGAGGGTGATCTGGAGGGACACCCCGCCGAGCTGGAGGCCCTTGAGGAGATCCATGGCCCACCAGAGCAGCAGGGTCCAGTGGAGGCGGACGGGAACCCCCCACCAGCGGAAGACCTGGAGGCTCCAGTTCCACATGGCGGCGATTCTACCCGTTCCGCCGCGCGAATCCGTCCAGCGCCTCGGCGAGCTCCAGCATCGAGCGGTGGCGGCGCGCGGGGTCCTTCTCCATCGCCTTTCGGACGATCGCCGCGAGCTCGGGCGGCGCCTCGCGCGGCAGCTCGGGCTCCTCGCCCTGGACACGGCGGAGGATCTCGAGCACGGGCCCGCCCGCGAAGGGGGGCCGGCCGGCGAGGCCCTCGTAGAGCACGGCGCCGAGCGAGTAGACGTCCGCGCGGGGATCGACGACGTCGTGCAGCCCGGCGGCCTGCTCCGGGCTCATGTAGACCGGCGTGCCGGCGGTCGTGCCCGCCGCGGGGCGGTCGCTGCCGTCGCGGCGCAGCGCGAGGCCGAAGTCGGAGAGCTTGGGGACGCCCTCGGGCGTGAGCAGGATGTTCCCCGGGGTGATGTCCCGGTGGATGAACCCGGAGCGGTGCGCGTGGTGCAACGCGCGGGCGACGAGCGCGCCGATCGCGGCCAGCTTCGCGGGCGGGTAGGCCTTCTTCCGCAGCCCGGCGGCCAGCGGGGGACCGTCGACGAACTCCATGACGAGGTAGCCGTGGTCGTCGATCTCGCCGCTCTCGAGGACCCGCACGAGGTTCGGGTGGGAAAGCCGGCGCACGACCTCGGCCTCCTGCTCGAAGCGGTCGAGCAGGTCCGGGTCGAGCGACTCCAGGACCTTGAGCGCCACGAGCTCCGGCCCGCGCCAGGCCTTGAAGACGACGGAGAGGGCCCCGCGGCCGTGCACGCCCTCGAGGGCGAAGGGGCCGAAGCGCCCCGGGTCGCCAAGCGGGTCGAAGCCGCACCAGGGGCAGCAGTCCTCGGCCCCGTCGTGGGTGCGGAGGCAGCGGGAGCAGTCGACGATCAGCGACATGCGAGCCGGAAGTGTACCGCGGGATCCGCCGGAGGTTGCCCCGATTCCGGACTCCGACTACACTCCCCCACCGTGGAACACCGCCTGGTCCGCGCCCTCCGCCGCCAGCCGCTCGAGCGCCCGCCCGTCTGGTTCATGCGCCAGGCCGGCCGCTTCCTGCCCGCGTACCGCGCGCTGCGGAAGAAGCACTCGATCCTCGAGATGTGCCGCGAGCCGGAGCTGGCCGCCGCCGCCGCGATGACGGCCGTCGACGCGCTGCCGGGCCTCGACGGCGCGATCATCTTCAGCGACATCCTGCAGATCCTGATCCCGATGGGGATCGAGGTGACCTTCGTCGAGGGCGAGGGGCCCCGGCTCCAGGGCGACCCCGGGCGGCTCCGGCCCATCGAGCCCGAGCGCGACCTGCGCGGGCCGATCGAGGGGATCCGGATCCTGCGCCGCGAGGTGGGCGACCAGATGGCGGTGCTCGGCTTCGCGGGCGCCCCCTTCACGCTGGCGAGCTACGTGATCGAGGGCGGCCCCTCGAAGAACTACGAGAAGACGAAGGCCGCGATGACGGGCCCCGGCTGGGAGCCCCTGATGGACCGGCTCTCGGCGGCGATCACGCTGCACCTGAACACGCAGGTCGTCGCGGGCGCCCACGCCGTCCAGCTCTTCGACAGCTGGGTGGGCTGCCTCTCGCCCGAGGACTACCGCGACCACGTGCTGCCGTGGAACCGCCGCATCCTGGCCTCCGTGAAGGGCGCGCCGGTGATCCACTTCTCCACCGGGACGAACGGCTACCTCGAGCTGGTGGCCTCCGCGGGCGGCGACGCCGTCGGCGTGGACTGGCGCATGGACCTCGCCCAGGCCTGGAGCCGGCTGGCGCCGACCCAGGCCATCCAGGGCAACCTCGACCCGGTCGCGCTGCTCGGCGACACGGGCGTGCTCCTCAAGAAGGTGGACGCGATCCTCGATCTGGCGGCCGGCCGCCCGGGCCACGTCTTCAATCTCGGCCACGGCATCCTGCCCCCGACGCCCATCGACAACGTCCTCGCCGTGATCGAGCGCGTGAAGTCGCGCCGATGAAACGCGTCGCGGTCGTCGGAGCCGGCATCGCGGGGCTCTCGGCCGCGTACGAGGTGCACGACGGCGGGTAGATCCGTCCCGGGGATTGCGGTGGCGCTCCCGATGGCCTGGCCGGCGAGGTACACTACCCTCGTCGAGGCGGCCCAGCTCCCCTGGACCCAACTTACCTCCTCTCTTATCGACGTCACGAGGACGTCCCTCCGCCGATGGGCTTCCGGTACGGTCGATCGATCCGGGTCTCCAAGGAAGGCCTTTGGATCCTGACTTCGCTCGTCGAGTACCAGGTTCGGCTATCCAGGTTCGATCGCGACAACACGGGACAGGACCTCAACTTCCCCGACCACCTCGGAATACGGGGCGTCGAGCTCCGGAGCCTCTTCGAGGACCTGTTGAAGCGCGGCTGGATTGCTCACCAGCGCGGAGGCACGTCCACCGACCCCTACCTCGGATTGACCCCGAAAGGCGGATCGGTTTGGGAACGCATCGCGAAGCCGGACTGGAACCGATTCGTGGACTTGAGGTCGTATCGGGGTCATGACTCCAGTTCAGCACGTAGCTTCATTGAAGTTGCCGAGGGTCGGAACTTGGATTTCCTGACCCGGTACGCAACGGCCTACGGACTTCACCAATCACGGGGTATCGACCCGCATGGCGAGAGAGTCCTTGGGGAGTGGAAGCTCCGCACTCTGGCTCCCGCGCGCCCGTGGAATGCGACGTACTGGAAGAGCTTCCCCGTGGGTTACAGGATCCGGGTCCAGGTCCAGACGACCAGGGATATCGTGATTCACGATTCGCCATCCAGGGCGATACTCCAGAGCTACCGCTGGCACGGGGCCAATAAGCTGCTCCGCAGGGCCTACGCGAACGAGGCGCGCTGATCCCGGCACGCCTCAGGACGCCCGGGTCCTCAAGCCCACGGCCAGTCGGAATCCCATGACGCCGAGCAGCTGCGTCAAGCTGTCCAACTGGGGGTTTCCATCCTCCGAGAGCATCCGGTAGAGGCTTTCGCGGTTGAGCTTGGCCTTGCGGGCGAACTTCGCGATCCCGCCTTGGGCGTCCGCCACGTTCCGGAGCGCCACGAGGAACAGGTCGGGATCGTTCTCCTCGAGGGCGGCGTTGAGATAGGCCTCCGCCTCTTTCGGATCCTTCAGGGAGTCCCGGAGCGAATCGCGGTAGCTACGTCGGGTGACCATGGTGTCGGCTCCTGAAATCAGCCCAGTACTCCAGCGCCCGCCGGATGTCCGCCGGCTGCGAGCTCTTGTCCCCGCCCCACAACAGCAGGATCCGCCTGCCGGTTTCCATCCATCCGAAGTAGACCCGGTAACCCGGTCCCCAGGCAACGCGCAGCTCGCCCATCGCGCCCTTGAGAAACCGGCACTTCCCGAGATTCCCGAGAGTCACCCGGTCGATCTGCACCCTCACCTTGGCGCGCGCCACCCGGTCCTTCAGGCGCGAGATCCACTGCTCGAAGGGAGCCTCGCCCCGGGCCGTGACGTAGACCTCGACGTGGATGAGGGTCCGTGGATCCACGATTGAAGTGTAGCTTATAGGCTACATCCAATCAAGCCGGATTCTGTAGTCCGGCCCGCGGGGTTCGCGCTACCATTTCCCGCCGTCCACCTCCGGGCCCACCCAGCAGCGGGGATCCATGAAACGCGTCGCGGTCGTCGGAGCCGGCATCGCGGGGCTCTCGGCCGCGTACGAGCTGCACCGCCGCGGCGCCGCCGTCACCGTCTTCGAGACCCGCCCCCGCGCCGGCGGCGTCCTCCTCACCGAGCGGACCGGCGGCTGGACCGTCGAGGGCGGCCCCGACTCCATCCTCACCATGAAGCCCGCCGGCCTCGAGCTCGTGAAGGAGCTCGGCCTCGGCGACCAGGTCGTCCCCACCCTCTCCCGCCGCGTCTACGTCCGCTTCCGCGGCGAGCTCCACCCCCTGCCCGAGGGCGTCTTCCTCACCGTCCCCACCAAGGCCGGCCCCTTCCTCAAGAGCCGCCTCTTCTCCTGGCCCGGCAAGATCCGCATGGGCCTCGACCGCATCCTCCCCCGCGGCCCCGAGGTCGAGGACGAGTCCCTCGGCTCCTTCGTCCGCCGCCGCCTCGGCGGGGAGGCCCTCGAGCGCCTCGCCGAGCCCCTCATGGCCGGGATCTACCTCGCCGACGCCGACGAGCTGTCCATGAAGGCGACCTTCCCCCGCTTCCTCGAAATGGAGCGCACCCACGGCAGCCTGATCAAGGCGCTCCGAAAGGCCCCCCAGGCCCCGGGCTCCGTCAGCCCCTTCGTCTCCCTGCGCGACGGCCTCGGCCAGATCGCCGACCGCCTCGTCGCCGCCCTGCCCCCGGGCGCCGTCCGCACCGGCGCCCCCGTCCGCCGCCTCGAGCCGGGCTGGACGCTCCGCCTCGACGCCGGCCCGGAAACCGCCGACGCCGTGATCCTCGCCGTCCCGCCGCCCGAGGCCGCGACGCTCGTCGAGCCGCTCGACGCGGACCTCGCCGCGCGCCTCCGCGGCATCCGCTGCTCCTCGAGCGCGACGATCTCGCTCGGCTGGCCGAAGTCCGCCGTGACCCGGGACCTCGACGGCACCGGCTTCGTCATCCCCAAGGCCGAGCGCCGGGCCATGATGGCCTGCACGTGGACGAGCTCGAAGTTCCCCGGCCGCGCCCCGGAGGGCCGCGTGCTCGTGCGGGCCTTCGTCGGCGAGGCCGCCCTCGGCGGCTCCGACGCGGAGCTGATCCAGGCCGTGCGGTCCGAGCTCGAGGGCATCCTCGGGACGAAGGGCGAGCCGGAGATCGCCCGGATCTTCCGCTGGCCGGGCGCGAACCCGGTCTACGCGGTGGGCCACGAGGCGCGGGTGCGGGAGATCGAGCTCCGCGCCGCGAAGTTCCCCGGGCTCGCGCTCATCGGGGCGGGGCTGCGCGGGATCGGCATCCCCGACAACGTGAAGGAAGGTCGCGCCACGGCCGCGCGCCTAATGTCCTAGCGTCCGCTCCGTGCACCCGCACTTCGGGCAGGGCTCCTTGGCCTTGTTCTCCGCCCGGCCCCGCTCCCCCTCGGCGCCGTCGGTCGAGCGGCCCGTGTGGAAGCCCTCCTCGTGCCCGCACTTCGTGCAGACGATCCGCCACCAGGTGCTCATTCCTTGATCCACCCTTCCTTCTTCGCGTCGGCGATCACCTTCTCTGGATCCTCCAGGAAGCGGTCCCGGCACCCGCTTCAGCAGACGTAGTAGGTCTTCCCCTTGTGGGCCACGGCGATGGTCCCCGCGCCGCCCGTCACGATGCAGAGCGGGCCCGTCCCCTTCACGAACGGGACGCCCTCCTTCGTGCAGCCGACCTGGGCGAGCGTGACCCACTCCTTGCCCTTGGCGGGCTGGCGCTCGTGGTCGATCAGGAACCGATTGTCGCGGAGCAGGGAGAAGACCGCGCGGTGCCGGGGCCAGGCCTCCGGGACCTGCTCCAGGGTCAGGAGCTTGTCCTTCTCGGCGTAGCTCCCCTCGTGGACGCGCTTCGACCCGTCCTTGAGCACGGCCTCGAAGCGGTAGACCTTCCGGTCGACGGCGTACGACAGCTCGCCCGAGGTCCAGAACTGGCCGTCCTTGACGGCGAGCACGAGCCGGTAGTCGTCCGGCGAGATCTTGAAGTTCCACTCCGCCTTCTCGCCCCAGGCCTTGAGGTCCTCCGCGTCCTTGGGCATTCCCGTGCAGCGCCACTCGCCGACGAGCAGCTGGACCTTCTGCATGGCCGCCTTCGAGGTGGCGGGCGGGTCCTGGGGCGCCAGGAGGAGCAGCAGGAGCGGGATCCAGCGCATCACCCCCTTATAACACGCGGGGAACTTGCGGGGCGCGCCCCATCCGCTACATTGGCCGGATTCCCGGGAGGATCCATGGGCGTCGCCTGGACGACGGCGGAGCGGGCCTTCGACGAGTCCCGCCGGACCGGCAAGCCGGTCCTCTTCGAGTTCCACAGCCCGCACTGAATCGCCTGCCAGGAGCTGGAGAAGGCGACCTTTCCGGAGGAACGGGTCGCGGAGGTGCTGGCGCGGGAGACGGTCCCGGTCCAGGTCAACGTCCTCGAGGACCGCGCGCGCACCAAGGGGATGCGCGTGCCCTGGACGCCGACGTTCGTGTTCGTGGACGCGGACGGGGTCGAGCAGCACCGCTTCACGGGGAACCTGCCGCCCGACGAGTTCCTGGCCCAGGTCCTGCTCGCGCGGGGCCGCGAGGCCTTCCTCAAGGGCCGCTACGCGGAGTCCCGCCGCTACCACGCCGACCTCGCCTACCGCTACCCCTCCAGCGACGCCGCGCCCGAGGCCGTCTACTGGACCGGCGTCTGCGACTTCAAGCTGACCAAGGACCTCGAGCACGTGTACTCGGCCTGCCGCGAGGTGGCCCGCCGCTGGCCCGGCCACGCGTGGGGGAAGAAACTGGCCTTCACGCTCCGCTAGGCCCCGGGTATTCTGTCGCGATGGAACCCACCTACGAGGCCGTCGAGCCCAACGTCGCGCGCATCACCGTGAACGGCGCGCACGTCGAGGTCGCCTGGAAGTGCGCGGCGACGGGCCGGGAGGCCGGGACGAGCTCGGCGACGATGACGGCCGACCGCTCGGTCGGCCACCAGCTGTCGGCGCAGGCCAAGCGGAGCTTCGCCCGCGAGCTGATGTACGCGGTGGCGAACGTGATCTCCCGGATGCTCGGCGGGGCCGCGGGCCGGGTGGCCCGGGACGTCGGCTGGCAGGCCACGGCCGAGGTGGGGCGCCGCAGCTCGGAACCCGTCTACAACGAGGCCTCCCGCCGCGAGGCGGTGCTCCAGGCCTTCCGCGCCGTGGAGGCCAAGTTCACGTGGGATGAAACCGCCCGCCGGTACGTCGCCCGGTAGGATTCCTGTTGCATCGGGGCCTCCCGCTCCCTAGAATCCCGCGTTCCATTTTTTCCCCTCGGGAGGTTCCATGCGTGGTTTCCGCTCGGTCGCGTTCGCCGTCCTGGTCCTGACCCTGCCCGGCTGCTACGAGACGGAGGACGTCGCCGCCGTCGTCGTCCCCAGCGCGGGCGTCGTCGAGTTCCAGAGCGTCACGTTCAGCGTGGCCGAGGGCGGCGCCACGGCGACGATCACCGTGCTGCGCAACGGCGGGACCTTCGGGAGCGTGTCCGTCGACTACGCCTCCTCCGACGGCTCCGCGACGGCCGGCGTCGACTACAACAGCTCCAACGGCAACCTGGCCTGGGCGGACGGCGACTCCGCCGCCAAGACCTTCACCGTCGACGTGACCCAGGACGCCGACGTCGAGGGCGACGAGACCCTCGTCCTGACCCTCTCGCTGGCCACCGGCGGGGCGACCATCGGCTCCGGCGGCGCGGCGACTCTGACCATCACCGACGACGACTCCGCGAACGGCGTCTTCCAGTTCAGCGCCGCCACCTACTCCGTCAGCGAGGCCGGCGCGACGGCCACCATCAACGTGACCCGCACCGGCGGCTCCGTCGGCGCCGTGTCCGTCGACTACGGCACCAGCGACAGCACCGCCACCGCGGGCGCCGACTACACGACCACCTCCGGCACCCTGAACTGGGCCGACGGCGACGCCGGCACCAAGGCCTTCAACATCCCGATCCTGCAGGACGTCGACCTGGAGGCCGGCGAGGACGTGAACCTCTTCCTCGGCAGCCCGACGGGCGGCGCCGTGGTCGGCACCCAGGGCACCGCGGTCCTGACGATCACCGACGACGACTCCGCGGGCACCCTCAACTTCTCGACGGCCGCCTACAACGTCAGCGAGGCCGGCGTCACGGCCACGATCACCGTCACCCGCACCGGCGGCAACGGCGGCGCGATCGGCGTGACCTACGCGACCTCCAACGGGTCCGCCACGGCGGGCTCGGACTACACCACGACCACGAACACCCTGTCCTGGATCGCGGGCGACTCGGCCGACAAGACCTTCACGGTCGACATCACCGAGGACCTCGTCGTCGAGGGCAACGAGACGGTCAACCTCGCCCTGTCGCTGCCCACGGGCGGCGCCGTGCTGGGCGCGACCTCCACGTCGGTCCTCACCATCCTCGACAACGACGCCGCGGGCACCCTGCAGTTCAGCTCGGCCACCTACAGCGTCAACGAGTCCGCGCTCACCGTGACGATCACGGTCACGCGGACCGGCGGCAGCACGGGCGCCGTCAGCGTGAATTACGCCACCTCCGCCGGGACCGCCAACGGGGCCGACTACACGGCGGCGAGCGGCACCCTGAGCTGGACCGACGGCGACACCGCCTCGAAGACCTTCAACGTCGCGATCAAGAACAACGACAACCAGGCCGAGGGCGACGAGACGGTCAACCTCGCGCTGACCGGCCCGACGGGCGGGGCCACGCTGGGCACGCCGTCCACCGCGGTCCTCACCATCATCAACGACTAGGAAACCCGACATGACCCCGAAGCCCGGCTCCGCGTTCCTGACGGTCGCCCTCTCGCTCGTCCTCGTGATGGGCGCCGGCCTCCTCTTCTCCGGCTGCGCGGGCGGCGCCGACGAGCCCGCCCCCACGGGCGACCCCTGGGCCAGCCCCTCGCCGACCCCGGCGCCCGACGCCACCCCCGCGCCCGACGCGACGCCGACCCCGGAGCCCACGATGACCCCGGAGCCGACTCCCGCGCCGACGCCGGAGCCCACTCCCGCTCCCACGCCGGAGCCGACCCCCGTCCCGACCCCGGAGCCGACTCCCGCGCCCACGCCGGAGCCCACGCCGGCCCCGACCCCCGAGCCGACTCACGCTCCGACCCCGGAGCCGACCCCGGCCCCCACCACGACCCCCGAGCCCACCCCGGCGCCGACGCCGGAGCCCACGCCCACCCCCGTGCCCGCGCCGGGCGAGGCGCCCCCCCACCGGGACTTCGTGGACGCCTCGAAGCTCGAGATCAACCTCTCGCTGGGTTCGCTGGCCTGGTCCGGCGGCTTCGACGCCGACCCCTCGCTGGCCTTCTCGGTCCGCCTCCGCGCCCCGATGCCCTGGCTCTCCCGCGACGTCTTCAGCTACGACCTCGACGTCTTCGGGATCTTCCTCCAGGGCACCTTCTCGGACCTGGAGCGCGACATCGATCCGCTCGCGGGCAACCCGGACGACGCCATCGTCCTGCTCACCCTCGGCCTCGACTACTCGCTCCTCGACGACGAGGACTTCTTCGTCCGCCCCTACCTCGGCGTGCAGTTCGCCAGCTTCGGGCAGGTGGACGGCGTGGACGACGGCCTCGGCGCCGTGATCGGTGTCCAGGCCGGCTGGAAGGCCTGCAAGCACTGCGACGTGACGTTGACGCCGGAGTTCTCGACCGCGGGGTCCGACAGCATCGTGTCGTTCTCGCTGGGCCTGAACTTCCGGAAGTAGGTCAGTCCCGCAGCGAATCCAGCAGCGACTGGATCACGGGACGCTTGGGCCAGGTGGCCGGGACGACGCGGAGCAGGTGCTCCGCGTCCGCGCGGGCCCCCTCCTTGTCGCCGAGCTCGAACCGGGAGAACGCCCGGATCGCCAGCGCCTCCGGCCAGGCCGGGGCCAGCTCCAGGGCCTTCGTCGCGTCCTCGACTGCCCCGGCGAGGTTCTTCACCCGGCGGCGACAATCGGCCCGGTTCGAGTAGTACCTCGGGTTCCTGGCATCGAGCGCGATCGCGGCGTCGTACTTGCGCTCCGCCGCCGCCAGTTCCCCCAGCTCCCCGAGGATCCTCCCCTCCGCGAAGTGCCCCTCGGGCAGGGCCGGGGCGAGGCGCTGCGCCTCCCGGGCGTCGACCAGCCCGCCCTCCCCGTCGCCCTGGTCCATCCGGAGCAGGGCCCGCGCCACGCGCGCCAGCGCCCAGGTGGGCCGCAGCTGCACGACCCGGTCGTAGTCGTCCCGGGCGTCCTCCAGCCTCCCCAGCTGGCGGCGGAAGCTCCCCCGGTTCATCAGCGCCTCGAAGAGCTCCGGATCCAGCGCCAGCGCCGCCGAGCTGTCCTCGATCGCGCCCGCCGCGTCCCCGACCTGGCCCCGGTACACGCCGCGGAGCATCAGGATCAGCGGGGAGATCGGACGGATCTCCAGCGCCCGCCCGAAGTGCACCAGGCCCCGGCCGGGATCGGTCGACGTCTGCGCGAGGACGAGGTGGAAGTCCTCCGCCCCGGCCTGCACGCCGAACTTGTCCACGCCCTGCGCGGCGGCGGTTTCCGCGCCGCTGAAGTCCGACGCCGCCAGGCTCCGGAGCGCCTCGGCCAGGGCGCGCAGCAGCGGGTCGTCCAGGCCCGCCTCCACCGCTTCCTTCAGCAGCCGCGCCGCCTCCTTCAGCCGCTCCTGGGTCCGGGCGATCACGGCCTGGCGGTCCTGCTCCCCCTCGGTCATCCGGATCGCCTCGCGCCAGAACTGCAGCATGAGCAACCGCCCGAGGCGGTAACGGATCGTCGCCGACTTCCGGTCGATCCCCGCCGCCCGCCGCAGGTCACGCTCCGCGTCCTCCAGCCGGCCCTCGAGCTCGAGGACCTGGGCCCGCGCCAGAAGCAGCGCCGGGTGGTCGGGCACCCGGACCAGGGCCCGCTCGATCCGGGCCCGGGGCTCCTCCAGGCGGCGGACGATGTCCCGGTACTCCGCGCCGCGGACGTAGAACGACCGGTCCGCCTTGTCGATGGCGGGGCCGACGGCCTGCAGCTCCTCCAGCACGAAGGTCTCGTCGGAGGGCCGCAGCGGGAGCGCCGAGGGGGTCGGCGTGGAGACGGCGATCCGGGTCGGGCCGCCCCGGGTCACCGCCCAGAGCACCGCGGAACCCGCGACGAGCGCGACCGCGACCGCGAGCACCCCCGTCCGGCGGCGCGCGAGGAAGCGGCGCAGCCGGTAGGCCGTCGACGGCGGGTGCGCGAGCACCGGCTCGCCCCGCAGGAACCGGTCCAGGTCGTCGGCGAAATCCCGGGCCGTCGGGTAGCGGTCGACGGGCCGCTTCTCGAGGCCCTTCATCACGATGCGCTCGAGGTCCGGCGGCACGGAAGGCTGGAAGCGCCGGGGCGGCACCGGGTCGAAGTCCTGCACGGCCCGCAGGAAGCGGAGGATGTTCGCGTTGTCGAAGGGCGGCCTGCGCACGAGGAGGAAGTAGAGCGTCGCCGCCAGGCCCCACACGTCCGTGCGCGCGTCGAGCGTCTCCCCCGCGGCCTGCTCCGGGGCCATGTAGCCCGGGGTCCCGAGCACGACGCCCGAGACCGTCACCCGGCCCCCGCCCTGCGCGGGCCGCGCCAGGCCGAAGTCCGTGACGAAAACGGCCCGGCCCACGCCCCGGGTCCCGACGAGGAAGTTGTCCGGCTTCAGGTCGCGGTGCACGATCCGCAGGTCGTGCGCCGCCTGGACCGCCCGGGCCGCCTCCGCCAGCAGGGCGGCGTGCACCCGCGGGTCCCGCTCGCGGAACTCCCGCAGCGTCGGCCCGTCGATGAACTGCATCGCGATGTAGTGCCGCCCCCCCTCCTCGCCGACCTCGTAGATCGACGCGATCCCGGGGTGCTGGAGGCGGGCGGCCATCTGGGCCTCGCGGCGGAAACGCTTCACCTCCGCCTCGTCGCCGCCCTTGAGGAACTTCAGCGCGACCCAGCGGCCGAGGTCGGCGTCCCAGGCCTTCCAGACCTCGCCCATGCCGCCCTCGCCGACCTTCTGGTAGAGGGCGAACTTGCCGACGCGGGCGGCGACGGGGTCGCGGGGTCCCGGCGGGCGCAGGCCCGGGGACCCGACGATCTCGGTGGGACCGGTCGGGGATGTCGGGTCCTGGGGATCCACGCGGGCATTATAGGGCGGAAGGCCCGGCGGAAACGAAAACGGCCCGGGGGGTCGCCCCGGGCCGGTTCTCGATCGGATCGACCGGCTATTTCTTGCGCGTGTACTCGAGGATCATGCCCGGGGCCTCCTTGCCGTCGGGCCCGGGGAAGTAGAACGTCATCACGTGGTGATCCGCGTCCTTCGCCTCGCGGACCTGGCGCACCTTCGCCACCTTGCCGTCGGGCCCCCGCTGCTCCATCGTGTAGGTCAGGGTCTTGCCCTCGGCCTTGCCCCCCGTGAACGGGATCAGGTAGTCCACCCAGGAATCGACCCAGGTGCCGACGTACTCCTTCTTCGAGGAGTCGTAGCCGAAGACGCCGTGCCCCGTGAAGGGCGCGCCCATCATCTCGCCCTGGAAGTCGGAGATCACCCACAGCCCGCCGCAGGCGAGCCTCGTGGAGTCCTTCCCCTTCGAGGTCTCGACCTTCCCGTCGGGCATGAACATCTTGCCCACCACGTCCCACTCGCCGACGTACTCCTTCAGCAGCTCGTGCTCCTTGCCGGGCTTCGGGGGCCCGGACCCCTCCTGGGGTTGCGCGGCCAACAGGGCCGCCCCGAACACGAGGCTCGCCGCCACGACGGGCGCCAGCATGAACCGGATCATGGAACCTCCTGAAATGGATCCAGCAGGGTATCGGCCGGCCCCGCCGGCGCCTTGATCAGAATCGCGCCGCGTGCTTCAGCAGCAGGCCCGCGACCCCCGACAGGTCGAAGGGCCAGGCGTAACGCAGCTTCACGCCGGGGTGCTTGCGCTGCAGCGCCGCCACGATCTCCGGGATCTCGATCTCGCTGTGGTAGCCGCCCGGCGTCAGCATCGGCGTGACCACGACCACGTCGTCCACGCCCGCGCCCAGCAGCCCCTCGATCGCCTCCTCCATCGTCGGCCCGCAGAACTCGTTGTAGCAGGTGACCACCCGCAGCTCCGGCGCCGCCGCGGCCGTCTCCTTCGCCAGCGCCTCGAGCCCGAACTTGTAGGGCTCCGTCTCCGGCGTCCGCGGCCACGTCCGGATCTCGCGGTCCAGCGCCGCCTCCTCGGCCGACATCGGGCCGCCCGTGGCCATCCGGCGGCCCTCCAGGGCCTTGAGCTTCGACAACCGGTCCTTCGGGTAGTCCTTCGGGACGCCCCCGTGGCCGACCAGCACCAGCCCCTTCATGCCGACTCCTTTCCCAGAACGTGGCGCAATGCCCCCTCGAGGTCCGGGTAGCGGAATGTATACCCCGTCGCCTGCAGGCGCGAGGGTTTCACGCGGGCGCCCGACAGCAGCAGCGGGCCGGCCATCTCTCCGAACGCCAGCCTCGCCACGAAGCCGGGCATCGGGAAGATCGTCCAGCGCCCCAGCACCCGGCCCAGCGCCTTGGTGAACTCGCGGTTGGTCGCGGGCGCCGGCGCCACCACGTTCACCGGACCGGACAGCGACTCCGTGGTCGCGACGTGCAGCAGCGCGCCGAGCACGTCGTCGAGCGCGACCCAGCTCATGACCTGGGTCCCGGACCCGAGCACCCCGCCCAGGCCGAGCGAGAACGGGGTCCGCATCTTCGCGAGCGCCCCGCCCGCCGCCCCGAGGATGATGCCGAAGCGCGCGTGCACGGTGCGGATCCCGCGGTCCGCCGCGGGCTTCGCCGCCGCCTCCCACTCGCGGCAGACCTCCGGCAGGAACCCGGTCCCGGCGGGCGTGGACTCGTCCACCTCGCGGTCCCCCGGGTCGCCGTACCAGCCGGTCGCGCTCGCCACGACGAAGACGCGCGGCGGCCGCTGCAGCTTCGCCAGCGTCGCCGCGAGCAGCGCCGTGGGCTTCACCCGCGACGAGCGGATCAGCTCCTTGCGGGCGGCCGACCAGCGGCGCTCCGCGATCCCCGCCCCGCCGAGGTGGATCACCGCGTCGTGGCCCTCGAGCGCCGCGGCGTCGAGGGTCCCCGCGTCCGGATCCCAGGACGGAGCGGCCCCGCCCCGCGAGAGCATGCTGACCGCGTGCCCCCCGGCCTGGAGGAACGGCTTCAACGCCGAGCCGACGAAGCCCGACGCGCCGACCAGCAGGATCCTCATGGGCCTCACCCCCCGGTGCGCCGCGACGTCCGCGGCGGTCACCCGATGCCGGTACGCGAACACGCGCCCCAGCTTGCGGCGGACCGCGCCGCCGGCCAGCCAGCCGCTCCCCGCGGGAAGACGGTACTCGATCCGGTCCTCGAGCGTGCACCCGTCGCCGTCGGGCTCCATCGAATGAACGTGGTCCCAGGCCGCGAAGGGGCCCTCGACCTGGCGGTCGCGGAAGCGCCGGCCCTCGACGAGCTCCACGTGCTCCGCCACCCAGCGCCGGCGGAACGGGCCCACCCGCACGCGCAGCACCGTCCTCGATCCGGGCGCCAGGCTCCCGGCCCGCTCGAGGATCTCGACCGGATCCCACGGCGCCGCCAGCCGCTCGAACGCGCCGGGCGAGGCGTGCCAGCGGAAGACCTCCTCCGCCGTCGCCGCGATCCTCGACCGCTTCGAGAACGTGGTCACGCGCCCCACCGGGACAGGTAGCCCTTCACGTCGAGCTTGCGGGCCGTGTTCGCCGAGCTCATGTAGCGGACGGTCCCGAAGATCGCCCGCACCGGCCCCCAGGGCCGGTCGTACTTGCCCAGGCACCACGAGATCCCCGCGTAGCTGTTCGGGTCGCGCCCGTCGACCGCGTAGCGGTTGTTCAGCTCGACGAGCGCGTCGAAGGCGGCCCGCGGCGTCACCGACCACTCGAGCACCTTCTTGCCCCAGAGCATGCGGAGGTAGTTGTGGATCCTCCCCTCGGTCCGCAGCTGCCGCTGCGCCGCGTTCCAGAGCGGGTCGTGCGTCGCGGCCCGGTCGAGCTCCTCGATCGAGTACTCCGGGCTCCGCCGGTCCCCCGCGTGCTCCTCGAGCGTCCGCCGCGCCCAGGGCGGCAGCGCCTCGTAGCGGTCGTGGTCGTCGACGCGCGACGCGGTCACGTGGGCCAGCTCGCGCCAGGTGACGAGCTCGTCGAGGTAGGCCTCGGCGGCGGGCGACAGCCCCCACCAGCCCTCCTTGCGGCCGTCGACGCGGCGCCCGAGCCGGCCGGGGTCCCAGTCCTCGCGCTTCGCCAGGGCCGCGAAGATCTCGTGCGCGGAGACGTGGCCGAAGTGCAGCCAGGGCGACAGGCCGCTGCTCCCGGCGACCGACGGGTTGTTCCGGTCCTCGGGGTAGCGGTCGAGCCGCCCGAGGAAGCCCTTCAGCACGGCCCGGCCCGCGCGGAACCCGCCCTCCATCGGGACGGGCGCGACGGAGTGGTCGATCGGGATGGCGGACAGCTCCGTCGCGGAAGGCCAGCGCCGCAACGAGGGAAGCTTCCGCAGCATGGGGAGGCCGGCCCGCCTCAGCGGATCGGCGGACGGCGCCTCGTCGAGGAACGCGGGCAGCCGGCGCTGGAGGAAGCGGCGGAACGAGTGCGCCGTCGGGTACGCGGCCTCGGCGGCCGAGAGCGGGAGCAGGCCGATGGAGTCGACGAGCTCGAGGCGGACGTCGAGTCGGCTGGCCGCGGCGGCGGTCATGCGCGGCAGGAAGAACGCCGGGGAGTCGTCGCCGACCACGAGGCAGGCTCGGGCGGCGAGGTGCTGGAGCAGGCCCCGCTCGTCGCCGGGCCGGGGCTCGACGTAGGGCACGTAGGTCGCGCCCCGGATCGCGGCCCGGTTCGCCTCCATCCCCTGGAGCACGAAGCGGTGGTGCCGGTCGGCGGCCCAGCGGTAGCCCGCGCGGAGCGCCTCGAAGATCACGAGCGGACGGCCGAGCTCCCGGGCCCGGGCGACGGCGCGGTCGAGCGCGAAGTTCCAGCCCGGCCGTCGGGCCGCGGTCATCCAGTAGAGGACGTAGTCCCGCCGGGGCCGCAGGGGAGCATCGTTCGCGTCGCGGATCCGGAGGCTCGGCACGGGGTCAACCTAGCGTGCTGGACAAGGGCCGTCCACCGGGGTAGGGTTCGGGCCTACCCTGGAGGAACTCCCCATGTTCACGAGCATCGACGAGCTGCTCTTCACCTGGAAGCAGGAGTCCGACACGACCCGGAACGTCCTCGCGGCGATGCCCCAGGGTTCGCTGTCGTACCGGCCCCACCCCAAGAGCCGCACGGCGCACGAGCTCGCCTGGCACCTGGCGACGGCGCCCCGCTGGTTCTGCGTCGACATGCTCAAGCTGCCGGTGCGCAACGCGACCGCCGAGAAGTGGAAGGACGCGCCGCCGACGGTCGAGGGGATGGTCGAGGCCTACGACAACCTCTGCGCCGCGATCGGCAAGGCCCTCGCGAAGCAGGGCGACGCCTGGCTCGGGAAGAAGACCGACTTCCTCGGCACGCCCGCGACGAACGGGCTGATCCTCGGGTGGATGTTCCTGCACGAGAACCACCACCGGGGCCAGCTCTCGGTGTACCTGCGGCCGATGGGGGGCAAGGTGCCGTCGATCCACGGCCCGAGCGCCGACTCCGAGCAGTACTCGCTCGAGGCCCCGGCGGACCCGGCGCCCGCGAAGAAGAAGCGGAAGAAGTAGCCGCGCCTACTTCTTCGCGAAGGCCGCCTTGATCTCGGGCTTGATCAGCACGATCACGCCCCAGATGCCGACGGGGAGCCCGAGCAGGCAGCAGGCCCCGACGCAGCAGGGGATCATCGCCAGGATGTTGGCGACGAGGGCCAGGGTCCAATTCTTCAAGCCCTTCATCTGCAGCGCGCCGTAGATGATGAACCCGCAGATGCCGATGCTGACCAGGTTGAAGAGGATCCCGATCCCGCCCTGCATCATCGCCATTGCCCCCTCGCCCCCGCCCTCGGAGGACATGCCCCCGATCGCGACGCCCAGGAGGTTCAGGATGATGCCGAGCACCGCGAAGCAGGCCGCGATCCCCGCCACGACCATCAGCAGCGTCGAGGGCAGCGAGACGACGTTCGCGGCGTTGGGGTCGGGCCCGACGCCCGCGGGACCGGAGGCGCCGGGCGAGCCGCCCGCGGGGGGTACCGAGCCGCCGATTGGGTCGCCCATGGGATCCTCCGGTTGGTGAGCCCCGATTCTCGCCCGCCCGGGGGACCGCGTCAACTTTCCGCGAAACCCGCGATCGCGCCGCGAGCCCCGTTTTCGGTTGACTTGGGCCCGGCCCCGCCGGACCATGGCCCGCCTATGGCGCCCCGAGCGATCGTCGACGCCCTCAAGGCCAGCCAGGCGGAGCAGGTCCCGGTGACCGTCCACTACCGGGGCGGCCAGGCCCGGGGCACCGTCGCCCGGCTCGACGACGAGACCGTGGAGCTGCGCCCGCCCGCGGGCCGCGGCCGGACCCTCGTCGTGCTCGCGCAGGTGGACGCCGTCACCCTGGAGTAGCCATGGCCGCCCGGAAACGCGCGGCCAAGCCCCGCGCGACGAAGAAGCCACGCAAGTCCGCCTCCCCCGGCCGCCCCGACTTCGAGGCCGCCGTGCGGATCTTCAACGAGCTCCTGCCCGCCGTGCAGGCCCGCCGCCCGCCCGCCGACCTCCCCGCGCGCCTCGCCGAGATGGAGCGGCGCCTCCTCTCCTGCCTCGAGGCCGAGGAGCGCCACGTCATGGCCCGCAGCCTCCTCGCCGCCGTCTACGGCCAGACCGGCCGGGTCGCCGAGGCCGAGCGCGAGCTCCGCGCCGCCTTCGGCCACGCCACCACCGCCGACGAGGTCGCCAACGTCGCCGACGTCCTCTCCGACGCCCTGCTCTCGCAGGGCCGGGCCGACGAGGCCCGGGCCGCCGTCGAGGACGCGCTGCGCCGGGCCCCGGACGCCGCCGCCCTCGTCTTCAAGCGCGGGCTGCTCCTGCACAAGTCCGGCGACCGCGCCGCCGCGGCCGCGAGCTTCCGCCGCACCCTCGAGCTGCAGCCGGGCCACCCGCTCGCCTCCGCCCTGCTCGCCGGATCCGGCGCCCTCCCGCCCGACGACCGCCAGGCCCGGGCCGAGCAGGCCGCCCGCGAGATCCAGGCGAAGATGGAGGGCCTCGCCGGCGCCGACCTCGGCCCCGAGGAGCTCCAGCGCCGCCTCTTCGCCCTCCAGCAGGAACTCCAGGCCGAGATCCACCGGATTTACGGAAGCCCCTGATGCCACCCCGCAAGAAGCCCGCGACGAAGCCCCCCGCCAAGACGCCCGCGGCCCGCCACCCGGACGCCGCCCAGGCCAAGGCCCTCCCGGGCCTCCTGCGCTCCGTGCTGCAGAGCCCGCGCAGCGAGGCGGCCGTCAAGTCCCAGCTCCTCGGCCTCGCCGCCGAGAACCTCCACGTCCCCGAGGTCGTCTCCGTCCTCCTCGAGTCCCTGCCGGCCGTGAAGGACCGCGAGACCCGCGACGCGCTCCTCGGCCTCCTCGGGCGCCTCGAGACCTCCCGCTTCGAGTCCGTCGCCGCGCTCCACGACGCCTTCCTCGGCGTCCTCCGCGGGGAGAAGGACCGCCAGCTCCGCGCCGCGCTGCTCTCGCGCCTCCAGGAGGGCCTGCACCAGGACCCGCGCCTCGCCGGGATTTTCCTCTCGATCCTCTCCGAGCCGATCCTCAACGACGCCGAGCGCCGCGCCGCCGCGGCCGCCGTCGCCTCCCTGCCCTCCGTCGACGAGGCCACCGTGGTCGAGGCCCTCGGCCGGGGCCGCCAGGCCGCCGCCGACGTGCAGGAGACCATCGTCGGGCTCGCCGAGCGCCTCCCCTCGTGGTCCGAGAAGGTCGTCCAGGCCCTCCGCCCCTGGCTCGACGTCAAGGTCGACCGCGCGCTGCGCCTGCGCATCCTCAACAAGCTCGCCGCGGCCAAGGCGCTGTCGAACGCCTACGTCCCGCTGCTCGGCGACCTCCTGCGCCAGGACCCGGACGCCGGGGCCCGCGGCGCCGCCCTCGACCTCGTCGCCCGCATCCGCCCCTGGGACGAGGAGGTCCTCGCCCTCCTGCTCTGGACCTCGGGCCACGACGCCTCCCCCGCCCTGCGCAAGCGCGCCCTCGCGCTCCAGGGCGAGGGCCCCGAGCTCAGCGAGCTCCAGCTCGAGTCGATGGCCCGCCGCCTCTCCTCCGACCGCTCCGCCGGCGTCCGCGTCGGCGTGCTCGCGATCCTCAAGGACCACGCCCGCGTCGCCTCCGTCCGCGCCGCCGCCGCCGAGGCCTTCGCCTCGAACCCCGGCGCCTTCGACGACGAGGAGTTCGGCGCCCTCGTCGACTTCCTCGCGCCCTACGCGGGCCGCGACGCGAAGATCCGCGACCTGCTCTTCAAGGCCGCGGAGTCCCTGCCCCGCGCCCCGCAGCGCAACCGCGTCCTCGGGCTCGTCCTGCCGAAGATCAAGCCCGAGCAGGTCGTCGCCCCGCTCGTCCGCCTCTTCGCGAAGGAGCGCGACGCCTCGATCCGCGCCACGCTCTTCGGCCTCCTCCGCCCGCTCTCGATCGCGCGGCACCCCGAGCTCGTGGAGCCGTACTGCGCCGAGCTCGTCGAGCCCTCGAGCCCCTTCCGCCTCGAGGTCGCCGGCGTGCTCTCGGCCGCCGCGGAGTCGCACGACGAGGTCCCGCCCGCCCTCGAGGACGTGCTGGCCAACGACACGGACCGCGAGCTCCTGCGGACCTGCCTCGACGGCTACCTGCGCCCGAAGGTCGAGAAGTCCTTCGACGTCCTCCTCGGCCTCGTCCGCAACGAGGGCGTCGACACGGGCTCCCGCCAGCGCTGCCTCGAGGAGGTCCTGAAGCTCGACCTCTCCGCCGCCCAGCGCGGCGAGCTGGAGCGCGCGCTCTCCGGCCTGAAACCCGACACGCTCCGGCTCCCCTCATGAGCCCGGCCGGCCGCAAGAAGCCCTCGTCGAAGAAGGCCGCCCCCGCGAAGGGCGGGGCGTCGACCGCCCTGCTCGACGAGATCCGCGGGCGCCGCGACGCGACCGTCGAGCAGGCCCTCGGCCTCCTCGACCTGGCCGCGGTCTCCGACGACGCCGCCAAGGAGTCCCTGCTCTCGACCGCCTCCCGCCGCCTCCACGACCCGAAGGTCGCGGGCCGCTGGATCGAGCTCGCCGCCGCCGAGAAGGAGCCCGGCCTCCGCGGCCGCATGATCCGCCGCGCGACGGCCCTCGACCCCCGGGGCATCCCCGCGCTCGACCCCTGGGTCCGGCTGCTCGTCGAGGGCCTGCAGGACGACGCGACCCGGGACGCGGCGATCGCCGGCCTGGCGTCGCTGCTGGCCGCGCACCCGGACGCCGCGAAGCTGCTCGCGGAGACCTACGCGGGCGAGCGCCACGCGGAGCGCCAGCGCGCGCTGCTCTCCGCGCTCTGCCGCTTCGACGACCCGCCCGAGGCCGTGGCCCGGGTCCTCGTCGCCGCCCTCCCCCGGATGGACGCCGACCTCAAGGTCGCCGTCGTGGACCGGCTGCTCCGCCGCGACCGCCTCCCCGCGGACGCCGTGGCGAAGCTGCTGGCCCCCACCGAGCCGCCCGCGATCCGGAGGCTCGCCCTCGACCACGCCCTCGACCGCACGCTGGCGATCGACGACGCCGTCGCGGCCGTGCTCGAGAAGGACCCGGACCCCGGCCTCCGCCTCGACGCCGTCCGCCACCTCGCGGCGCGCGGCTCGTCCTCCGCCCGGGCCCGCAAGGCCCTGCTCGCCGCCGTGTCGGCCGACTCCGACCGCGAGGTCCGATCCGCCGCGGCCGTCGCCTTCTCGCACTCCCTGAAGCCCACGCCCGAGGTCGTCGCGGGCCTGCTCGACGCGCTCGCCACGGCGAGATCGGACGACCTCGCGGGCCTCGTGCTCGGCCTGCTCGCGCCCCACGTCGGCCGCGACGCGGGCGTGCGGGCCGCGGTCGTCGCCTTCGCGAAGAAGAACGTGAAGACCGGGCTGGCCGTCGGCGCGTACCGCCTCCTCGGCCGCCTCGCCGCCTGGGACCGCCCCCTGCTCGACGACCTGCGGGCCGCGTACGACGCCGAGACCGACGACCGGGTCCGCGCCGCGCTGCTGCGCGCGCTGCAGGCCTGGCCGGACTCCGACCCGCGCTTCGTCGAGCTCTGCCGCGACGCGCTCAAGGCGCCCGACAAGGAGCTCAAGACCTGGGGGGCCCGCGGGCTGCTCCACCTCCCGCTCACCGAGGGGAACGTCCCCGCCTACGCGGCCGCCGCGGAGGCCCTGGCCGACCGCGACGTGGATCCCGACGTCCGCCTCGACCTCGCGAGGAAGATCGCGCGGATCCCGGACCCGCCGCCCGCGATGGTCGCCGCCCTCAAGCGCGTCGCGGAGCACGGCGACGGCGAGCTCGCCCGGATCGCCGAGCAGGCCAGCGACCGCAAGGCCGCGGAGTCGCCCGGCGGCGCCGACTGGGCGACCTGGCTTCGTCGCGTCGACGTCGAGGGACGCTCCGAGGGGATCTTCCCCGAGATCTACGCGCGCTTCGACGAGAACCCGGCCGGGGCCGTGCAGGTCCTGAAGGCCGCTCTCAAGCCCGAGGTCGACCTCTACCAGAACTACGGCTACGACGTCTCGCCCCTGCAGATCTGCCAGTTCCTCGCGGCCAAGGGCGCCGTGGACGACGACGTCGCGCGCTACGCGATCAACTTCGTGCTCTCGAAGGACTCGTCGCACGGCTCGCCCGACGCCCACCTCTCGCTGCTCTTCTCGCGGCCAAACTTCCCGGGCCTCTCCGACTCGCTCTTCACGGTCCTCGAGCGTCGCAAGGAGGCCGACCCGGTCCTCCTGCGCGAGCTGCTGATCGCGGCGCTCGGCTCGGAGTCCGCCGCCTCCGCGGCGATCCTCAAGCACTTCAAGGCCCAGGAGACGCCGGGGGCCGCGCGGCCGTACTTCCGCTTCCTGATCGGCAACCTCGGGTGGGAGCCCGGGCCGAAGCTCCTCGAGGCGGCCGCCAAGCGCTGGCCGGTGATCGAGGACGCCGAGCTCGAGCGCGAGCTCCGCGAGGCCTTCAAGGACCTGGGGATGGAGCGGCCCGGCGCGCCGCCTCCCGCCCCCGGGCCGGGGTTCGCCGATGAGTGACCTCCGCGCGGTCCTCGCCGCCGTCCTCGACGCCTCGCGCACGCCCGAGCAGCGCGCCGCGTCGCTGCGCAAGCTCGCCCCCTTCCTCCGCGAGGAGGAGGCCGCGCTCGGGCTCGCGGAGGGCCTGCGCACCGAGCCGTCGGCGGCGCTCCGCCGCTCGATGCTGCTCGCCTGCCTCGACGTGGACGCGACGCGGATCAAGAAGCGCAAGGCCTGGATCGAGGCCTTCGCCTCGGTCGCCGCGCTCGATCCCGAGCCGGACCTGCGCCTCCTCGCCGTCCGCCAGCTCGCCGCCCTCGCGGCGCACGAGCCGGAGGTCGAGGAGCTCCTCGCCGCCACGCTCGACGCGGAGCTCGACGAGTCCATCCAGGCCGCGGCGCTCGAGGGGCTGTCGCACGTCGCCCGCCCCGGGGCCGCGACCGGGAAGGCCCTGGGCTCCTACGCCGCCCGGGCCCCGCGCGAGCTGCGTCCCGAGCTCGCCGCCGCCCTCGCCCGGCTCCCCCGCGCCGCCGCGGAGGAGGGCCTGCTGGCGCTCCTCGAGCCCTGGGAGGATCCGTCGCTGCTGGCGACCGTGCTCGACGCGATCGGCCGGCTCCCGGACCTGACCGAGGCCGCGGCCCGCCGCGTCTTCCGCATCGCGCAGTCCGCGCCCGCCGAGCACAGCCGCGCCCGGGCGCTGGCCGTGCTCACCTCCGCGAAGCAGGTCCCCGCCGGCGTGCTCGAGGTCGTCCTCGAGCTCGTCGCCGCGTCGCCGGACCGCACGCACCTCGTGCCCGCGTTCGCGGGGAAGCTCTCCGCCCGGCCCGACGTCGTCGCCCGCCTCGCCGCGCTCGCGGGCCGCTCGACCGGGATGCGGATGAAGCTGGCGCTGCTCGACCTGCTCGCGGAGGCGGCCGATCCCGCCCCGTGGATCGCCGCGCTCAAGGACCCGAGCCCCTGGGTCCGGCACCGGGCGGTCGGCGGGCTGCTCGCCCGCCACGCGGCGGCGCCCGAGGCCGTCGGCACGGCCCTGCTCGAGGCGGCGCCCGGCGAGTCGGTCACCGAGCTCAAGGTCCGGATCGTGGACGCCGTCGCGGCCCTGCGCGGGCGCGGCGCGAAGCTCGACGCGCTGCTCGTCGCCTGGCTCGACAAGGAGTCGGACCCCGTGCTCTCGGGCCGCCTCGCGGCCGCGGTCGCCACGGTCCCCGTCACGCCGGAGAACCGCTCGGCCATCCTCAAGGCCTACCGGCGCATCCTCCAGGAGCCCTTCGCCGCCGACGAGGCCCGCGACGCCGTCATGAGGCGCCTCCGCGCGTTCGCCTACGACGACGAGCCCGGCCTGCGCGACGCCCTCGCGGCCGTCCTCGAGCGCCAGCGGGAGATCTCCGACGTCGAGGAGGTCCACACGCACCTGCGCCGCCTCGAGCCGGACGTCGCGAAGCTCGGCGGCCTCCTCTACACGCTCTTCCTGCGCTTCCTGCACCACTACCCGCGCGACCCGCTCGACGGCTGGGTGAAGGACTTCCACCAGCTCGCGAAGGCGGACGACGCGTTCCGCGCCCGCATCCCCTGGATCGTGCGGCTCACCGGCGCGACGTGGATCCTCGACGCCGCCCCGGCCGCCGACGCCACGTCGTCCTTCCTCGAGTCGATGAAGCTCGCGCTGAGCGGCAAGGGCGGCTACCGCGGCGCCGACCGACTGCTCTCGGAGGCCTGGGAGAAGCGCACGGTCCGCAAGTCGGACATCCCGCCGCTCTTCAAGCTGCTCCTGCGCACGACGGAGGACGGCGTGCTGCAGCGCCTCGTGGAGATCTGCCGCGAGGGCAAGCTGCACGCGCCGGAACTCGTCGACGCCGCGTTCGGCTACCTCGAGACCTTCCCGACGGGCCGGCACGCCTACCAGGTGAAGGGCTACCTCGAGGCCGTGCAGGAGGCGGACCCCGCGCTCGGCGGGCGCCTGGCGAAGGCGCTCACGCCGGAAGGCTACGCGCACTACCAGCGGCTCCACGCCCACCCGAAGGACGGGAAGCTCCCGATCCGCACCTGGAACGACTGGGAGTACCAGGGCTGGCGGACCCAGCACCCGGGCTGGCCCATCCTCGACCTGGTCCCGGTCGTCCCGCCGTCCGAGCTGCTGCTCGAGGCGCTCGCGGCGCCGCCGGACCCCGCGATCCGCTCCGCGCGGACGCTGCAGTACGCGATCCTCGAGGCCCTCTGGCGGGCGCCGTCGAAATCCTGGGGGGACTACCTCAAGACGCCGACCGACGTCCGGGCCCGGGAGCTGCTCGCGGTCGCGACGCGCTTCGAGGGCGACGAGCCCGCGCACGCCGCGCTGCGGGACCGGGCCGCGGCGCTCTTCGCCGCGCGCTGGAAGGACTACGTCGACGCGCTGAAGAAGGAGACCCCGCCCGCGGAGCTGCGGCGCGCCGCGTCGGCCGCCTACGCGCTGATGTGCCGGGCCTGGGCCGCCCTTCCCGCCAAGGAGGGCGCGGAGCCCTGGCCCAAGCCGATGAAGCACCTCGACGCGGCCCGGCTGGAGGAACTCTGGCCGCTCTCGAAGGAGGCGTGGGAGAAGCTCGTGCGGGAGCACCTCACGACGGCGACCCCCGAGCAGGAGGCCGAGGCCAAGCGGCTGCTCGAGGAGGCCTCGGCGCTGAAGCTCGGCTTCAAGCACGCGGAGGCGCACGCGGTGCTCGCCCGGCTCCTCCACGAGCTCGCGGGAACCGACTTCATCCGCTCGCGGCGCCGCAACCTGGAGTTCGAGCTCGCCAAGCTCGACCCGGAGGCCGCCTCCCCCGCCGACCACGAGGCGAAGGCGGAGAAGCTGCACGAGACCGTCGCCCGGCTCTCGGGCGAGGGCGAGAACTCCACGGCCGCGAACTGCCTCAAGGACCTCCTCGACCGCTACTGGCGCACGAAGTTCGTGCGCTCCCGCCGCGCGGACCTCCTGGCGCTCTGGTCGAAGCTCCGTCCCGGATAACCGACCGTATCTCCGCGGATACGATCCCGCGGCCCCTCCCCTCGGGCGCGCCGTGGCCTCCCGCTTGCTCCGCCAGGGGCGGGAGGTGCGCATGCACAAGTTCGCCGTCCTGGCCGCGTTCGTCGTCCTCGCCGGCTGCAGCCGGCCGGAGTCCCGTCCGACCGCCGACGCCTGCAAGATGGCCGAGGAGGGCCCCCTGCTCGTGCAGCTGCGGCCCGCGGTCCCGGCCTGGCTCGCGGAGATGAAGGTGCGCTGGCACGCCTCGCCGGAGGAGGCGGTGGCCGCGGCCCGCCGCAGCGGCCGGCCCGTCATGGTCTTCGACCTGCTCGGCCGGCTCGACGAGGAGTTCTGCTGAACCAACGCCCGCATCGCGAGGAGCGTGCTCTTCTCGCGCGAGGACGTGGCCGCCGAGCTGAACGGCGCGTGGGAGTGCGCCTGGGTCAACGTCCGGCCCGCGCCCCGGGTGGAGATCGACTTCGGCGACGGCCGCCGCCTGACGCGGACGCTGCAGGGCAACGTCGCGACCTACCTCTGCGGCCCCGACGGGCGGGTCCGGGACATCATCCCCGGGGTCTGCGATCCGGCCACCTACCTGCGCCGCCTGCGCGGGGCCCGGGCCCCGGCGCCCGGCCAGATCGCGCTGGCCGATTCGAAGAAGATGGAGGTCGAGCGGCCCGTCCTGCGCGCGGTGACGGAGGCCGACCTCGGGAAGAAGGCCGTCGAGGTGCGCGTGAAGGACGCGCTGCACGAGGACTCGCGGTACAACGAGGACGTCCGGATGCCCCGGGTGCGCGCCCTGCTGGCGGCGAACCCGGGGGCGGAGCCCGCGGCGCTGCGGGGCGAGCTGTACCGCGACATCCTGGGCTACGACCTCGCGGATCCCTGGCTCGGCCTGGCGCCCGAGGTGCTGGGCGGCGAGGCCGGAAGGCATTAGGTCACTTCAGCGGCAGGTCCCGGAACTCGAAGGGGATGCGGCGCTCCACGGTCTCGACGTGCAGGTTGAAGACGAGCCGCGTCACGGGCTGGGCCGCCGCGTGCTCGGGCTCGTCGTCGAAGTACCCCTCGAAGCTCGAGAAGGTGTAGGCGACCGCGCCCCCGGGCCGGGCCTCCACGCCGACGCCCCGGGCCACCGGGGTCCCCGCCGTCTCGGTCGCCGCGCAATCCACCGGCATCGTCGCCAGCGCGTCCGCGGTCTCCTTGGGCGCGGTCACGACGAACTCCCAGCACGGACTCCCGTGGCGGATGACGCGACCCTTCCACTCCAGGACGTGGCCGCCCACCTCGAGCCGCGCGGGCTTCCCCCCGTCGATCGGCAGGTCGAAGCGCAGGGAGCGCGTGGGGATGCGGGTCCGGACCCAGCCGCGGAGCCGCGAGAGCTTCGCGGACTTGGCGTCGGGCGGCGCGAGGTCGATCATCGCGGCGAAGCCCGCGCCGGTCGCGTTGAGGTAGGTGCCGGGGTCGGCCGGGGGGTCGATCGGCGGGCCGGCCTTCCAGGGGCGGCCGAGGTCGTCGACGGCCTCGTCGAGGACGGCCTGCCAGGACCAGCCGCCCGCGGGCGCGACGGCCCCGTCGCACCAGCCCTGGAGCTGGATCTGCGCGACCTCGCGCGCGGGTCCCCCGAGCTCGAGGATGCGGCCCCGGCGGACGGACTGCACGCGCAGGAGGAAGTTCCGCCACGAGCTGGAGGGATGGAAGTCCGAGACGCCGGGCTGGACGCGCAGCGTGTCCTCGGCGGGCCAGGCGCAGAGCTTTCCCTCGCGGAGGACGCGGTCGAGGGCTTCGAGCGGGGTCAGGCCCTTCGCCTTGATCGTGACGGCGGGCGGCTCGGCGCCGGGGAACGCGTTCGAGGTGTCGAGCCGGATCTTGAGCGAGTCCGCGACGGCCTGCAGCACGGCGGGCAGCGGGCGGGCATCAACGTCGAGATCCACGCGGCGGACGGCGCCGAAGCGGTCGCCGAGCACCTTCTTCGCGGCCAGCTCGGCCTTCACGGTGTCGCGGAGGAACGCGGCCTCCGCGGGCCAGGCGGCGAGCGCGGCGTCGAGCTCCGCGGACGGCGGGAGGTCGACGAGGCGGCTCGCGGCGTCGAGGGCGGCGGCGGGGTCCTTGCCGAGGGCCCGGGCGGCCTCGCGGGCGAGCTCGCCGTCCTGGAGGAGCAGCGCGAGGAGGAGGGCGGAGGCGAGCGCCTTCATTTGAGCGGGATCCCCCCGAAGTCGAAGGGGAGCTCGACGTTCTCGACGTCGTCGGGGACGCGGACCTCGAGCGCCGCGATCTTGGCGTCCTCGGGCACGGCGAAGAGGAGGTGGAAGGACACCTGCGAGGAGACCTCGTCGCCGTCGATCTCGCCGTACTGGGTCGAGCTGAGGGAATGGCCGGGGTAGGTCCGGCCCTTGTCGTCGACGAGGTGGACGTCGGCGGGGGCGATGCCGACGTCGTCCTGGCCGCGGCGGCGGATCGAGAGCGAGGCATGGACGGTGCCTCCGTCGCGGGCGACGGTCTGCAGCTCGAGGTGGAAGGGGGCCGCCTCGACGGAGGTCGGCGCCTTGCGCTCCGGGTCGGCGATCGCGGCGATGGGTTTCCAGGTGATCACGTAGGTCGCGGTGACCCGGCCCTTGAGCTCGGCGAGCTTCGCGGCGCCCTCGCCGGGGAGCGCGGTGCCCCAGATCGAGGCCCCGAAGGCGGCGGAGTCGGCGAGGTCCTCGAGCACGGAGTCCGCGACGCCGTCGTCCTCGGTGCAGAGGACGTTGCCGAGGTCGTCGGCGATGCGGGCGACGGTGATGGAGACGGTGCGGGGCGGGTGGGGGCTGGGCCAGGTGACGAAGCCGTCGGCCTGGAGGGAGGGCGAGGTGCCGCCCGCGTGGAGCGTGGTGGTGAGCACGACGCGGTCGAGGTAGAAGGAGAGCTGGGGCGTCACGACGCGGGGGCGGGCGCGGTAGGGCCGGCGGACGAGGCGGACCTCCTTGCCCGCGGGCTCCCAGAGGGCGCCGCCGTGGGCGCGGCAGAGCGCGTCGAGGGCCTCCCAGGCGCTGGATCCCTCGAAGGCCACGCTGACGGGATCCGCGGGGACGTCGCGGGCCGAGATCGGGAGGGCGTGCTCGCGGCGGAGCTGCTCGACGAGCTCGGCGAAGGGGCGCTGCTCGGCCTTGAGGCGGACGACGGCGGGCCGGCCCATGACGCGGACGCGGAGCTCCTCGCGGGCGATCTTCGCGACGGCGGACTCGAGGCGGCCCTTGAGGTCGCCGGTGGCCTTGACGAGGGCCTCGCGGATGGCGGGGAGGGCCGGGGGGCCGAGCTGGTGGAGCTTCTCGGCGGCCTCCTCGCGGGCGACGATGTCGTCGCTCTGGAGCTCCTCGAGGAGCTGGCGGACGCGGGCGGCGGGATCGCCGTCCTGGACGAGGAGCAGCCCGAGCGCCAGCGCCGCCGCGACCCGCATCATGCCTCCAGCCTACCGCGATTGGACGCCGGCCGGAGGCGAATCCCCCGCGATTCGTCCGGTGTCGCCCCGTGACACGCCCCGAGGTACAGTGTTCCCGTGGTACTCGACTCCTTCCATCCCGCCATCCGCCGCTGGTTCGCCAACCGGCTCGGCGAGCCCACCCCGCCCCAGGCGGAGGGCTGGCCCCACATCCGCGCCGGCCGCCACGTCCTCATCGCCGCCCCCACCGGCAGCGGCAAGACCCTCGCCGCCTTCCTCTCCGCCATCGACTCCCTCGCCGCCCGCGGCCCCTATCTCCCCGACGCCACCGAGGTCCTGTACATCTCGCCCCTGAAGGCCCTCGGCAACGACATCCAGAAGAACCTCCAGGGCCCCCTCGCCGAGCTCCGCGAGCTCGACCCCTTCCTCCCCGCCCTCCGCGTCGCCGTCCGCACCGGCGACACCCCCTCCGGCCAGCGCGCCGCCATGCTCCGCAAGCCGCCCCACATCCTCGTCACCACCCCCGAATCCCTCTACCTCCTCCTCACCGCCCGCAAGGGCCGCGGCCTCCTCTCCACCGTCAAGACCGTCATCGTCGACGAGATCCATGCCCTCGCCCGCGACAAGCGCGGCTCCCACCTCGCCCTCTCCCTCGAGCGCCTCGAGGCCCTCGCCGGCCCCTTCCAGCGCATCGGCCTCTCCGCCACCCAGAAACCCCTCGACGAGGTCGCCCGCTTCCTCGTCGGCACCGGCCGCGACTGCGCCATCGTCGACTCCGGCCACCTCCGCAACCTCGACGTCGACGTCGAGGTCCCCAACTCCGCCCTCGCCCACGTCTGCTCCCACGAGGTCTGGGAGGAGATCTACGAACGCATGGCCGACCTCATCCGCGCCCACCGCACGACGCTCGTCTTCGTCAACACGCGCAAGATGGCCGAGCGCATCTCCGCCCGCCTCACCAAGGTCCTCGGCGAGGACCAGGTCACCAGCCACCACGGCAGCCTCTCCCGCGCCCGACGCCTCGACGCCGAGCGCCGCCTCAAGGAGGGCCGCCTCCGCGCCCTCGTCGCGACGAGCTCCCTCGAGCTCGGCATCGACGTCGGCGACGTCGACCTCGCGATCCAGGTCGGCTCCACCCGCTCGATCGCCACCTTCCTCCAGCGCGTCGGCCGCGCCGGCCACGCCCTCAAGAAGACCCCCAAGGGCCGCCTCTTCCCGCTCACCCTCGACGAGCTCGTCGAGTCCGCCGCCCTCCTCTCCTGCGTCCGCCGCGGCCTCCTCGACCGCACCCCCCAGCCCCCGAAGCCCCTCGACATCCTCGCCCAGCAGATCGTCGCCGAGTGCGTCGCGGGACCCCGCCACGAGGTCGAGCTCTACGCCGAGTTCCGCCGGGCCTGGCCCTACCGCGACCTCACGCGGGAGGACTTCGACGCCGCCGCGGCCCTGCACCTCGGCGGCCGCTTCGCCCTGCTCCACCGCGACGGGGTCCGGGGCCGTCTCCTCGCGACGAAGCGCGCCCGCATCACCGCCGCCACCTCGGGCGGCGCGATCCCCGACGTCGCCGACTACCAGGTCCTCCAGGACCCCGACGGCCTCCACGTCGGCTCCGTGAACGAGGACTTCGCGATCGAGTCGAACGCCGGCGACATCTTCCAGCTCGGCAACACGTCGTGGCGCATCCTGCGCGTCGAGCCGGGCGTCGTGCGCGTCGCCGACGCCAAGGGCCAGCCGCCCAACCTGCCCTTCTGGCTCGGCGAGGCGGCGTCGCGCACCGAGGAGCTCTCGGCCGCGATGAGCGAGTTCCGCGACCGGGCCGTCGACATCGAGACCGTGCAGCGCGAGACCGGCATCCCGGAGGGCGCGGCGCGGCAGATCGCCGAGTACGTGGCCGACGGCCGGCGCGTCCTCGGCACCGTGCCGACGCAGCGGCGCGTCGTCCTCGAGCGCTTCTTCGACGAGACCGGCGGGATGCAGCTCGTCGTCCACGCGCCGTTCGGGGGCCGCATCAACCGCGCCTGGGGCCTGGCCCTGCGCAAGCGCTTCTGCCGCGGCTTCGGCTTCGAGCTGCAGGCGGCCGCGACCGAGGAGGCGCTGCTGCTCTCGCTCGGCCCCCAGCACTCGTTCCCGCTCGAGGAGGTCTTCGACTACCTGCACCCGAACACGGCCCGCGAGCTGCTCGTGCAGGCCCTGCTGCCCGCGCCGATGTTCAAGGCCCGCTGGCGCTGGAACGTCCAGCGCGCGCTGCTCCTCGAGCGGATGCGCGGCGGCCAGCGCGTGCCGGCCCCGCTGCAACGCATGCGCGCCGACGACCTGCTCGTGCAGGCCTTCCCCCAGGCCGCGGCCTGCTTCGAGACGCTGCCCCCGGGCGACATCCCCGTGCCGATGGAGCACCCGCTCGTGCGGCAGACGGTCGAGGACTGCCTCACCGAGGCGATGGACGTCGACGGCTTCCTCCGCGTCATCGGCGAGCTGCGCGCCGGCACGATCGAGCGCGTCGCGGTGGACTCGCCCGAGCCCTCGGCCTTCGCGTGCGGGATCCTGACGGCCAAGCCGTACGCGTTCCTCGACGACGCGCCGCTCGAGGAGCGCCGCACGCAGGCCGTGGTGCGGAGGCGCTCGCTGGACGCGAAGTCGTCCGACGACCTGGGCCGGCTCGATCCCGAGGCGATCCGGCGGGTGCGCGAGGAGGCCTGGCCCCGGCCCGCGGACGCCGAGGAGGTGCACGAGGCGCTGCTCTGGATGGGCTGGGTGGGCGCGGACGAGGCGCCGGACTGGGAGCCCTGGCTGCGCGAGCTGCAGCTCGCGGGCCGCGCCGTCGAGGAGGGCGGGCGCTGGTTCGCGGCGGAGTCGAAGCGCGACCCCAAGGCCATGCTGCGGGGCCGGATGGAGGCGCTCGGGCCGGTGGCGTCGGACGATCCGCTGATGCTGGAGCTGGAGCGGGATGGCGTCGTGCTGCGGGGCCGCTTCGACGGGAGCGACGGCTGGTGCGACCGGCGGCTGCTGGCCCGCATCCACCGCTACACGCTGGAGCGGCTGCGGAAGGAGATCGAGCCGGTCAGCGCGACGGAGTTCCTGCGCTTCCTCGCCTGCTGGCAGCACGTGGACTCCGAGCACCGGCTCGAGGGGCCGCGCGGGGTGGCGCAGGTGCTGTCGCAGCTCGAGGGCTTCGAGCTGCCGGCCGCGGCGTGGGAGGCCTCGGTGCTGCCCGCGCGCGTGGCGGGCTACAAGCGCGAGTGGCTGGACCAGCTGACGTTGTCGGGCGAGTTCGCGTGGGGCCGGCTCTGGGGCTCCGGCTCGGGCGCGCTGCGCACGACGCCGGTGGCGATCGTCCGCCGCGAGGAACTGGAGCGCTGGAGCGGGCTGGCGGGGCTGCCGACGGCCGAGCCGGGGGGGCCCGCGGCGGAGCTGCTCGCGGCGCTGCGCTCGCGCGGCGCGCTCTTCCCCGGGGAGCTCGCGCGGGCGGCGGGGCTGGTGCCGGCGCACGTCGAGATGGCGCTGGGCGAGTTGATCTCGCTGGGCCGCCTGACCTGCGACTCCTTCGGGGCGCTGCGCTGGCTGATCGTGCCGCCGTCGAAGCGGCGGGCGCCGCTGGCGACGGTTGGGCGCTGGAGCCTGTTCCGGACCGGGGCGCCGCCGCCGGAGGCGGACGCGGCGGCCGAGTTCATGGCGCGGCGGCTGCTCGACCGGACGGGCGTGGTGTTCCGCAAGACGATCGCGCGGGAGCGGGCGCCGGTACCCTGGCGGGACCTGGCGCGGGTGTACCGGACGATGGAGGCGCGGGGCGAGATCCGGGGCGGGCGCTTCGTGGCGGGCTTCGACGGCGAGCAGTTCGCGCTGCCGGGGGCGGTCGAGCTGCTTCGGGCGGTGCGGCGGCGGGGCGAGCTCGAGCCCGTGCAGGTCGGCGCGGCGGATCCGTTGAACTTCCGGGGGATCCTCACGCCGGACGCGAAGGTGCCGCCGGCGACGCGGACGAAGGTGACGGTCGGATGAGGCGGGCGCTCGCTCTGCTGCTGCTGCTGGCGGGCTGCGCGGCCCCGGTGGAGACTCCAACTCCCTCGGCGCCGCCTCCGGCGCCGGACCGGATCGCGGAGCTGGTGGAGATCCTGGCGGGCGGGAGCCTGGAGGAGCGGGAGCAGGCGGAGCGCGAGCTGGCCGGGCTGGGACCGCCGGTCGAGGGGGAGCTGGCGCGGCGGGTGGCGGCCGCGACGGACGCGGAGGTGCGGGCGCGGCTGGAGAGCGCGCTGGAGCGGATCGCGGCGGCGAATCTCGAGCGCCTCCCGACCGAGGGGACGATCGGCGAGGTGCGGATCACGCTGCTGCACTCCTTCGCGTGGCAGGCGGGGCCGGAGGCCTCGCGGACGTTCGTGAGCACGGTCTGGGAGCTGCGCAATGGCGGGGCGGCGACCTCGACGATCCGGATCGCGCGGGCGCGGATGGCGGCGGGCGGGACGGTGGCGGACGTGAAGGCGACGGGGACGAAGCTGGATCCGGACCCGGTGTACGAGCTCTCGCCGGGGCGGGTCTGGAAGCCGGCGATCAAGATGCCGGAGGGTCCGGCGTCGGCGGCGGGCTCGGAAGCCTGGGCGGTGCTGGAATTCGCGGACGACTCGGGCCGCCGCCTTCGCCTCCGCTGCCGGCCGGCGGTTGTGGAGAGGACGGATTAGTCGGGGGTTGACTCCAACACCCCCCGGATCGAGTACTCCAGCGCACGCGCGCCCGGCGGGCCCGCCTTCGGGTAACGGCCCTCGAACGCCGCCCGCAGCGTCGCCGGCTCGTCGCCCGAGTACGTCAGCAGCCCCTCCAGCTCGATCGAGTACGTCGTCCGCGCCCGGTCGTCCATCGTGAATTCCACGCGACCCTTCAGCCGCGCCTTGTTGCCAGCCAGGGGCTCCAGCTTCAGCGTCCCCTTCGGCGCCGGCGGCTCCCCGCTCGAGTCCATGATCGCAGGCGGATAGATCTGCCCCAGCCAGGCCGCCAACTCCGACGCCGCGACCTCCCGCGCCTCCGCCGACCGCGCCAGCGCCTTCCGCTCCCGCTCCCCGAACGCCGCCGCCTCCACCACCGGCGCCCGGTAGTTGGCCGGCCCGCGCTGCTCCGTCTTCAGGCTGAAGAGCACCCGAACTCCCCTACCCGCCGCCGTGGGCAGCGACAGCGTCGCCTTCGGAGCCGCCGGCTTCGGCAGCCCCGCCGCCGCCTTCTCGAGCTCCGCCAGCACGCCCTTCGCCATCGAGTCCGCATCGAACGGATCCCGGCCCCCGGGACCCGGCCGCCGCCCGGGCTCGAAGCCCGGCATCGGCCAGAACGCCCGCACGAACTTGCCGTCGGGATCCAGCACGATGCAGCTGATGTTGTGCGGCTCCGGATCCGCCCGCCTCCAGGCCTCCGCGACGTCCGGCGGCATGTCCTCCGGCCGCCGCCCGTTCCACGCGGCGACCACGAACGGCTCGAGGACCTTGACCACGTCCGGATGGGAGAGGGGCCCGCCCCTCACGAGATCCGCCGACGCTCAGCAGTGCCCCGTGAAGAACGTGTCCGGCCCGCTGATGTTCGTCACCGCGATGAAGAACACCGGCCGCCGCTCCTTCGCCGCCCGGGCCTTCGCCGCCGCGAGATCCGCCGCCCAGTCCAGCCGGTAGAAGCGCAGCGAGTCGTCCGACGGCCGGCACTCCCGGTACCTCGCCAGCAGCCGGGCCTCCTCGCCGTCCTGGCCGACGGCGAGCAGCGACAAGATGGCCAGCGCGGCGGATTTCACCGCCCCCAGAACGCGTCCCGGGGGAGAATATTGTCGGAAGCGCGAACCCGGCCGCCGCGGCGCGCGTCCAAGCACGCATGAAGACGCTACTCGTCCTCGCCGCCCTCCTCCAGGCCCCGGCCCAGGAGGACCCCGCGATCGCCCGCCACCTCGCCGCCCTCGGCGCCGAATCCATCGCCGCCCGCGACGAGGCCGAGGAGGCCCTCGCCGCCATCGGCCGCCCCGCCGTCGCCGCGATCCGCCGCGCCCTCGCCTCCGCCGACGGCGACGAGAAGGCCCGCCTCGAGCGCGTCCTCAAGCTCCTCACCGAGCCCCGCTGGAAGACCGACCTCGACGCGGCCCTCGCGGCCGCGAAGACCGAATCCAAACCCCTCCTCGTCTTCTCGACGATCGGCGACCTCGGCGGCTACGTCTGACAGGCCGGCCACCTCGCGCGTAGCGTGAGCTTCGCCGACGACCGCGTCGTGGACCTGGTCAACTCGAAGTTCGTCGCCGCTTGGTTCAACCACAACCCCGGCGGCCGCTCCGGCGGCGCCGAGGTCCCCCAGCCCGCCTGGAAGCCGGAGGAGCTCGAGCTCTACCCCGAGGGCGGCGGCGGCGACAACGCCGTCGTCTACGTCGCCGGCCCGGACGGCAAGATCCTCCACGTCATCCGCGGCTGGTTCCGCCCCGAGCGCCTCGTCGAGGAGCTGAAGTTCGCGCTCTCCCTCAAGATCGAGGGCGCCGTGTCCGCCCACGCGGCCCGGGCCAAGGAAGTCCGCGCCGAGCAGGAGCGCCTCGCCGCCGCGAACCCCGCCGAGATGGCCAAGCCGCACGTCCAGTCCGCGATCCGCCGCCAGCACGCCATGCTCGGCCTGCTCTCGCAGGTCCACGTCGACGTCGTGCCCCTCATCGGCGTGCCCCTCAAGGAACGCCTCGAGGCCGTCCGCTCCGCCTCGTACGGCCGGGAGTTCTCGTGAGGCTAGCGGCCTGGAGCCCGGTCGGGCTCCTCCTCCTCGCGGGCTGCGCGACGACCCCCCGCTGGCACCGCGACCTCGACGCCGCCCTCGCCGAGGCCCGCGCCTCCGGCCGCGGCCTCTACGTCCTCTCGATCCTCGGCGACCTCGACGGGAAGTGCTGACTCGCCGCCCACGCGCTGGCGACGGGGACCCTCGCCGATCCGGACGTGCGCCGCGCGCTCGCGGGCCGCATCCTCTGCTGGACCAACCAGGTGCCCGGCCTCTACCACGGCCGGCCCAGCTACCCCGCCGCGCAGATCGCGGGCTGCAAGGACGGCTCCGGCGGCGGCAACGTGCGGCACTTCCTCGTCGATCCCGACGGCCGGATCACCGGCTCCTTCAAGGGGTACTGGCGGCCCGGCCCCTTCCTCGAGCGCTGGAGCGCGGGCGGCGAGCCGGACTCCGGCCCGATCCGGGAGCGCCTCGAGCGCATCGCGGCCGAGGTCTACACCGAGGGACGGACCGGCTGAGGCGAGTGACGGCCGCCCGGTCGGGCGATCATCCAGAGCAGGGCCGAGAGCACCGCGATCGCGGCGCCGCTGCTGAAGGCGGCCTTCGCCCCCCACGTCGCGTAGATCCATCCGAATCCCAGGCTCGCGGGCAGGGCCGCGACCCCCACGCAGAAGTGGTACATCCCGTACGCCGTCCCGCGCGAGTCCTCGGGCACGAGGTCGGCCACGACGGCGCGGAGCACGCTCTCGGCGAGCGCGTAGTACAGCCCGTAGAGGCCGACGAGCAGCACGAAGGCCAGCGGCCCGGCGGCGACCGCGAAGCCCGCGTAGGCCAGGGCGTAGACGATCCAGCCCGCGACGATGCAGCGCGAGCGGCCGATGCGGTCGGAGAGCATGCCGGCCGGGATCGCGGCCGCGGCGCGCATCAGGCCGAGCGCGGTCCAGACCACCGGGATCCAGGCCGGCCCCACGCCGCACTGCGAGGCCCGGTGCAGGATGAAGATGTCCGACGAGTTGCCCAGCGTGAAGAGCGTCGCGAGCGCGAGGAACCAGCCGAAGTCGCGCCCGAGCGAGCGGAAGCGCAGGGGCGCCGCGGGGGCCGTCGACTTCGCCGGGACGTCGCGCACGCGGAGCACGACGACGGCCATCACCGCGGCGGCGGGGATCGCGGTCCAGAGGAAGATCCGCCGGTCGGTCATCCCGGCCCAGAGCAGCAGGCCCGCGAGCAGACCGCCGAGGGCGGCGCCCGCGTTGTCGAGCGCGTGCTGGAAGCCGAAGGCCTTGCCCCGCGCCCAGGGTTCGCAGGAGTCCGCGATGAGCGCGTCGCGGGCCGCGAGCCGGAAGCCCTTGCCGAAGCGGTCCGTCATCCGGATCCCGAAGACGTGCCAGGCCGACGTCGCCAGGGCGTAGAAGGGGCGCGCGACGGCCGCGATGCCGTAGCCGACCACGATGAAGATCTTGCGGCGGCGGAAGCGGTCGCTCATCCAGCCCGAGGCGATGCGCAGCAGCGAGGACAGCGCGTTGGCGGAGCCCTCGACGACGCCGAGCATGCGCTCGTCGGCCTTCAGCGTCCCGGTGATGAAGCGCGGGAGCAGCGGGAAGGCCATCTCCGAGGCGATGTCGGTGAAGAAGCTCGCCAGGCCGAGGGCGGTGACGTTCGGGCCGAGCCCGCGGAAGAAGCCCTTCACCCTAGGCGACGAGCGCCCGGCCCGCGGCCTCGATGCGCGCCCGGTCCTCGAGGCGCTCGAGGAGCTCCGTCGGCAGTCCCGCGACGCCGCGCGCGGCGCCGTAGATGCCGCCGGCCATCGCGCCGATCGTGTCGGTGTCGCCGCCGAGCGAGATCACGAAGCGCATGAGGTCCTCGAAGTCCGTGCCGTAGCGCAGGTACGCGTAGACGGCGGTGACGGTCGAGTCGAGCGCCACGACGCGGGCGCCGAGGACGCGGCGGACCTCGAGGGCCGTCGGCTCGCCGCCGAGGAGGCCCTCGGCGTCGTCGATGCGGCGCTGGTACTCGGGCTCGCGGCAGGACTCGCGCAGGGTGACGAGGTCGACGCCCTCCGTCATCGCCATGGCGACGGCGCGGGCGATGAGGCGGCCGCCCTCGATGCCGAGGCGATGGGCGTGGGTGACGGCGGCGGAGCGGGCGGCCTCGGCGTCGAGCTTCACGGGGTCGTCGCGGTACCAGACGCCGAGGGGCGCGGAGCGCATCGCGGCGCCGTTGCCGAGCGAGCCCTCGGGGAAGGTGAGGCGGTTGGCCTCCTTCCAATGCTGGCCGCCCTTGATGCGGGTGAGGAGGGCGCGAGCGCCGGAGCCGTAGCCGCGGAGGGGGTCGAAGGCGTCGGCCCAGCGGCGGGCCTGGTCGTCGGGGTCGCTGCCCTTGCAGGCGGCGAGGGACTCGGCGAGCGCGACGGCCATCTGGGTGTCGTCGGTCCAGCGGAGGAGGTCGCCGGAGCCGAGGCCGAGGATGGACCAGGCGATGCGCTCGGCGGGGCCGCCCTCGTGGGGGGCGCCGCAGGCGTCGCCGAGGGCCAGCCCGAGGAGGCAGCCCGCCGCGCGGTCGGAGGTGTCGGAGTTCATGGCGGGATCTTACCCGCCCGCGGCCGCTCCGGTCACGGGTCGCGGGGTCCGGAAATGAAGGCGGGGGGCCGTCGACGGACGACCCCCCGCAAAGCTGTCGCGATCGTCCAGATCGCGCGCTACTTCCCTCAGCTGCCCTGCGCGGGCTGCTGGGGAGTCGACGAGCTTCAGCTTCCGCCGGTGGCGGGAGCGGGCTTCGGCTCGTTCTTCGAGGGCTCGACGCAGCCCACGCTGGAGACGACCAGCGCGGCGGCGAGCAGGGACAGGAACGCCTTCATGCGGACCTCCGGGAAATCGCGTGTTGAACCTAACATCCGCGGGACCGGGAATCATCCCGAAACCGGGGGTCAGCGCCGGATCTCGAGGACGATGTCGGTCCGGCCCGACAGCGTCGCCGACCAGGAGCCGGTGGGGCTGTCGACGCCGTCCCGCGACACCGACCAGATCCGGACGACGCCGTCCTCCTCCCGGAAGCCCAGGGGCTTGAGGCTGAACGGATCCACGGGCCACGAGGGGTCGCCGGGCCCGCGGCCCTCGCGGACCAGGTCGCCGGCTTGCAGCAGGCAGATCCGCGCGAGCACCTCGCGGCGGTAGGCGTCCGAGGCCCCGAGCCCGGCCAGGAGCAGCTTGGACAGGGCGTTCCCGGAATCCGAGGCCCAGCGCCGCGCCTCGTCGGCGAACTGCTGCTCGGCCGCCGGGTTGTCGAGCGACTCGCCGCGGCGGACCAGGTCCACCAGCCTGCGCTGGTCGTCGAGCGTGTCGAGGAACAGCCTCCGGACCGAGAACCCGCGCTTCATCGCGAGGTACCAGAGCGGGATCGGCTTGGCGTCCGCGTCCGCCTCCACGTTGAAGCCGAGCGACCGGGAGATCCCCCCGTCCTCGTTGATGAAGGCCTGGGCCAGGGTCGCCCCCTCCGCGTCCATCACGTCGGAAGTCCGGGGCAGCCTCTCGGCGGCATACGCCAGGAAACTCCCGAGTCTTGCCCGCTCGCCGGGGTTCGCCCGGATCTCGGACAGCGCGGCCTTCAGCAGGGCGCCGCCCATGGACAGGCAGGTCAGGCTCGGGAAGGCCGCGACGTCGACTCCCAGCTGGACGACGGTCCCGAGATCGTCCAAGGCGCCCGACGCGTCGCCCGCCTCCCGTCGTTGGCGGGAGGACAGCAGGAGCAGATCGCCGGCCACCTGCGCGTTCATGATGGGCGGGAACTTCATCTGCGCGCCCCGTTCCCAGTCGGCCTTGAACTGCGCGCGATTCCGCCGGGCCCCGGTCCGGATCCGGTCCAGCGCGGGCGTCACGGAGGGAAGGAAGTCCCGGACCTTCGACGTGGTCGCTGCGTCGGCCCGTCCCACGAACACCTGTCCCGGCCACGAGTACCTGATCCCGGCCGCGTCCATCGAGGCGCGCATCGAGGCCAGCGCGGGCTCGTAGTCCTCCCAGGCGTTGCCCGGGGTCGGATCGCCGAGGAGCGGCGGGCGCTCGCCCGTGACCGCGCGGAGCTTCGCGAGCCGGGCCTCGTGGGTTGCGCGGAACGCCGCCCAGTCGCGGGCCGCGCTCCAGTGGATCCAGCCGAGGCCGGCGAGCAGGCCAGCCGCCAGGAGGCCCAGGGTGGCCAGGGACCAGAAGAGGATCCCGCGGCGTCTCGCGGGTCGTTCGTTGTCCATGGGCGATAGACCTCCCTCGAACCCGACCGTGACATGAAACCGGGACGACCCCACGATGGTATCCCGGAACATGATCCGACGCGGCGTCCTCCTCGTCCTGGCCGTCACCCTGCTCGGGTCCGGCTTCGCCTGCGCCTACCGGCGGCTGCGGCCGGGCCCGAACACGGAGCCCCGCTCGATCGAGTGGGAGGGCCGGACGCGGACCTACCTCCTGCACGTGCCGCCCGGGCTGCCGGCCGAGCCGGTGCCCCTCGTCCTCGCCCTCCACGGCGGGGGCGGCCGCGGCGTCCAGATGGAGACGCTCACGGGCTTCAGCGCGCTGGCCGACCGCGAGGGCTTCCTCGTCGCCTACCCCGACGCGTGGGAGCACCACTGGAACGACGGGCGCGAGGACGCCGTCTCGGAGTCGCACCGGCTCAAGGTGGACGACGCGGGCTTCCTCGTGGCGATGATCGACGCGGTCGGCCGCGAGTTCCCCGTCGACACGAAGCGCGTCTACGCGAGCGGCATCTCCAACGGCGCCTTCATGTCGCACTACCTCGGGGCGACGAAGGCCTCGCGGATCGCGGCGATCGCGCCCGTCGTCGGCGGCCTCGCCGACCCCTTCCACAAGGTCTTCAGCCCCTCCGAGCCGGTCGCGGTGATGATCGTCCAGGGCACCGAGGACCCGCTCGTCCCCTATCCCGGCGGCGACGTCGAGGCGATCCGCAAGCGCGGGAAGCTCATCCCCACCGAGGACGCCGCGCGCCTTTGGTCCAACGCCAACGGGTGCTCGGGGGACGCCGCGACGCGCGACCTGCCCGATCCGGTCGAGGACGGCTGCCGCAGCACGGAGTTCCGCTGGAGCGGCAAGGCGGACGTCGTGCTCTGGAAGATCGAGGGCGGCGGCCACACCTGGCCCGGCGGGCCGCAGTACTTGCCGGTCGGCATCGTCGGACGCGTCACCCGCGACTTCGACGCCACGACCGAGATCTGGACGTTCTTCAAGGCCCACCCGAAGCCGTGACCCCGGATGGCACGCGGCGGGGTACGCTCATCGCGTGAACGAACCGACGATCCGCGGCCGCGGCGCCGCCGTCAACCCGCCCAACCGCTTCGAGGCCGTGCACGTCGAGCCCGACCCCGAGGCCCCGCCCGACGAGCAGGTCGCCCCCCGCACCCGCTTCCTCCGCGACGCCTCGCGCTCCGTCCTCGCCCGGAACGACAGCCCGGACCTCGGCTTCGAGTGGGGCCTCAACCCCTACCGCGGCTGCGAGCACGGCTGCAGCTACTGCTACGCCCGCCCCTACCACGAGTACCTCGGGATGTCCGCGGGCCTCGACTTCGAGACCAAGGTCCTCGTCAAGGAGGACGCGCCCGAGCTGCTGCGCGACGAGCTCTCGCGCCGGGCCTGGAAGCCCGCGCTCATCGCCATGAGCGGCGTCACGGACTGCTACCAGCCCGCCGAGCGGCGCCTCGGGATCACCCGCCGCTGCCTCGAGGTCCTCGCGGACTTCGCGAACCCCGTGCAGGTCATCACGAAGAACCACCTCGTGACGCGCGATGCGGACGTGCTGGCCCGGCTCGCCGCGGTGCAGGCCGCGGCCGTCTTCGTGACGATCCCCACGCTCGACGGCGCGCTCGCGCGGACGCTGGAGCCCCGGGCCTCGACGCCGAGCCGGCGGCTCGAGGCGATCTCGCGCCTCGCGGCCGCGGGCGTCCCGGTCGGCGTGATGATCGCGCCCGTGATCCCGGGCCTCACCGAGCACGAGATCCTCGGCGTCGTGAAGGCCGCCGCCGCGGCGGGAGCGAGCTTCGCGGGCCACGCCCTGCTCCGCCTGCCGGGCGCGGTCGAGCCGCTCTTCCTGGACTGGATCGACCGCCACGTGCCCGAGAAGAAGTCGAAGATCCTCTCGCGGATCCGCGAGACGCGCGGCGGGAAGCTCGACGACGGGACCTTCGGCCGGCGGATGCGCGGCGCGGGCGTGCTGGCGGAGCAGCTCCGGCAGATCTTCGGCGTGGCCTGCCGCGGGGCGGGGATCTCGACGCGGGCCCCGGAGCTCTCGACGGCCGCGTTCCGGATCCCGAGGGGGCCCCAGCTGGAGCTGTTCTAGCCCTCCTCCGACTCGTACTTCTCCTTCAGCGAGCGGACCACGCCGGCGTCGGCGAGCGTCGTCGTGTCGCCGAGCGCCCTTCCCTCCGCGATGTCGCGCAGGAGCCGGCGCATGATCTTCCCGCTGCGGGTCTTGGGCAGCTCCGCCGTGAAGTGCAGGTCGTCGGGCCGCGCGATCGAGCCGATCTTCTTCACCACGTGCTCCTTGAGCTCGCGGGCCAGGTCCGGGCTCGCGGGCACGCCGAGCTTCACGGTCACGAACGCGACGATCGCCTGCTCCTTCACCTCGTGGTGCCGGCCGATGACGGCCGCCTCGGCGACGCCCGGGTGGTCGACCAGCGCGCTCTCGACCTCCATCGTCGAGATGCGGTGCCCGCTGACCTTCATCACGTCGTCCACGCGGCCGAGCAGCCAGAGGAAGCCGTCCGCGTCGCGCTTGGCCCCGTCGCCCGTGAAGTACCAGCCGGGGTACTTCGACCAGTACTGCTTCGCGTAGCGCTCCGGGTCCCCGTAGATGCCGCGCAGCATGCCGGGCCAGGGGCCCTTGAGCACGAGGTAGCCCGCGGAGACCGACTCGCCCTTCTCGTTGACGACGTCGGCCTCGATGCCCGGGAAGGGCCGGGTCGCGCTGCCGGGCTTGAGGCTCGTCAGGCCGGGCAGGGGCGAGATGAGGATCTGCCCGGTCTCCGTCTGCCACCACGTGTCGACGATCGGGCAGCGGCCGCCGCCGATGACCTGGTGGTACCAGATCCAGGCCTCGGGGTTGATCGGCTCGCCGACCGAGCCGAGCAGGCGCAGGCTCGAGAGGTCGTGCCGCGCGGGCAGCTCGGTGCCGAAGCGCATGAACGAGCGGATCGCGGTCGGCGCCGTGTAGAAGACGTTCACGCCGTGCTTCGCGATCAGCGCCCAGAAGCGGTCGTTGTCCGGGAAGTTCGGCGCGCCCTCGTACATCACGGTCGTCGCGCCGTTGAGCAGCGGCCCGTAGACGACGTAGCTGTGGCCCGTCACCCAGCCGACGTCCGCGCTGCACCAGTACACGTCCGAGTCCTTCAGGTCGAAGATCCACTTCGTCGTCGCGTAGACGCCGGTCATGTAGCCGCCGGTCGTGTGGACGATGCCCTTGGGCTTGCCGGTCGTCCCGCTCGTGTAGAGCAGGTAGAGCAGGTCCTCGGAATCCAGCTCCTCGGCGTGGCAGGTCGTCGCCTGCTTGGGGACGACGTCGTGCCACCACGAGTCCCGGCCCGAGGCCATCGCGACGGGCTGCCCCGTGCGGCGGACGACGAGCACGCGCTCGACGCTCGGGGCCTCGCGCAGCGCCTCGTCGGAATTCGCCTTGAGCGGGACGACGGAGCCGCGGCGCCAGCCGCCGTCAGCCGTGATCAGCACCTTGGACGCCGAGTCGTTCATCCGGTCGCGCAGCGCGTCGGGCGAGAAGCCGCCGAAGACGACGGAGTGCGGGGCGCCGATCCGCGCGCAGGCGAGCATCGCGATCGCCGCCTCGGGGATCATCGGCAGGTAGATCGTGACCCGGTCGCCCTTCTTCACGCCGAGGGCCCGCAGCGCGTTGGCGGCCTGGCAGACCTCTCGGTGCAGGTCGAGGTAGGTGAGCACGCGGGTGTCGCCGGGCTCCCCCTCCCAGATGATCGCCGCCTTCGTTCGCCGCCACGAGGCGAGGTGCCGGTCCAGGCAGTTGACCGCGAGATTCGTGCGGCCGCCGACGAACCACTTCGCGTCGGGCGCCTTCCAGTCGAGCACCCGGGTCCAGGGCCGGGTCCAGGTCAGCTCCTTCGCGAAGCCCGCCCAGAACGCCTCGCGGTCCGGGACCTTGTAGACGGACTCGTCGCGGACGACGGCGTCCTTCGCGAAGCCCGCGGGCGGCGGGAAGCGCCGGTCCTCGCGCAGCAGGTCGTCGAGATCGCTCATGGCGGTCCTCTAGAGTTCGACGATCGAGCCGTGCTCCGGTGCCGCGACGGAGGCCGGCACGGCCTGCCGGGCCCACTCGGCGAAGGGGTCCATCTGCTGCGGCTCGCCGTGCACGAGGTGGAGGTGCTTCAGCGAGTCCCGCACGCCGAGGACGACCTTCTCGAGGTCGCTCCGGCCCGCGTGGGCGGACAGGGCGTTCATCTTCACGACCTCCGCCCGGCGCTCGACGGGGCGGCCGAGGATCATCACGTGCTCCGCGCCGTCGAGCAGCCGCCGCCCGAGCGTGCCCTCGGCCTGGTAGCCGACGATGAGCAGCACGTTGCGCTCGTACGGCAGGTGGTTCGAGAGGTGGTGGAGGATGCGGCCGCTCTCGCACATCCCGCTGGCCGAGATGATGATCGCGGGGCCGTCGAGGTCGTTGAGCGTGCGCGACTCGTCGGCGCTGCGGACGTAGCGCAGCATCGAGAAGCCGAAGGGGTCCGCGTCGCTGTGCTCGCGCAGCAGCTTCACCATCTCGGGGTCCCAGCACTCGGGGTGCCGGCGGAAGATCTCCGTCGTCTCCATGGCCAGCGGGCTGTCCACGAAGACGGGGACCGAGGGGATGAGCTTCCGGTTCGCGAGGTTGTTGAGCACGTAGACGATGTGCTGGGTGCGGCCGACCGCGAACGCGGGGATCAGGATCTTGCCCTTGCGGTCCACGACCCGCTTGACGAGCGCGGCGAGCTGGCGCTCCAGGTCCTCGATGGGCTCGTGGTTCCGGTTGCCGTAGGTCGTCTCGAGGATCAGGTGGTCGGCCCGCTCGATCTTGTCCGGGTTGCGGATGATCGGCAGGCAGTCGCGGCCCAGGTCGCCGGAGAACACGAGGGAGCGCCGCGTCCCGCCCTCGCGGAGGTCGAGCCGGACGATCGCCGAGCCGAGGATGTGGCCGGCCTCGAGGAAGGTCACGGTCACGCCGTCGGCCACCTCGAAGGGCTCGCCGTACTTGCGCTGGACGAAGCGCTTCGACGCCTCCTCCGCGTCCTCGGGCAGGTAGAGCGGCTCCTTGGGCCGGTGGTCCCGCCGCCGCTCGCGGCGGTTCACCGTCTCGATGTCGCGCTGCTGGATGTGCGCCGAGTCCTTGAGCATCACGTCCGCGAGGTCGGACGTCGCGGGCGTCGCGTAGACCGGGCCCCGGAACCCGTGCTTCACGAGCGCGGGGATCGCGCCGCTGTGGTCGATGTGCGCGTGGGACAGGACGACGGCGTCGATGTCGCCGGCCGGGAAGCCCATCTGCCGGTTCCGGCGGTCCGCCTCCTCGCGCCGGCCCTGGACGAGGCCGCAGTCGAGGAGGATGCGCTTCCCCCCGACCTCGAGGAGGTGCCGGCTGCCCGTGACGCTCCGCGCCGCCCCGTGGAAGGTGAGTTTCATTGGCCGGAGTATACCGGGCTTTTTCGTTCCCGCCCCCCGGCGCGGAAGCTAGCCTACTGTCCCATGAAGATCGTCTCGATCGGCGGTGGGCCCGCGGGCCTCTACTTCTCGCTGCTGATGAAGAAGCACGACCCCTCCCACCAGGTCGAGGTCTGGGAGCGCAACCGCCCCGACGACACCTTCGGCTTCGGCGTCGTCTTCTCCGACGCGACGATCGACAACCTCGAGCCCGTCGACAAGCCCACCTACGACGCGATCCGCGCCAGCCTCTCGCGCTGGGACGACATCGACATCCACCACAAGGGCCGCATCCTCAGCTCGACCGGCCACGGATTCTCCGGCCTCTCGCGCGTTCGGCTCCTCAACATCCTGCAGAAGCGCTGCGCCGACCTCGGCGTCGTGCTGCGCTTCCAGTCCGAGGTGAAGGACCCCGCCGACGCGGCGAAGGGCGCGGACCTCGTGCTCGCCGCCGACGGCGTCAACAGCCTCTGCCGCGAGCGCTACAAGGAGAGCTTCCGGCCGCACATCGACTGGCGCCCCAACCGCTTCTGCTGGCTGGGCACGACCTTCCCCTACCGCGCCTTCACGTTCTGGTTCCGCGAGAACGAGCACGGGCTCTGGCGCGTCCACGCCTACCGCTACGACGGCGGCGACCAGTCCACGTTCATCCTCGAGACCACCGAGGCCGCGTGGCGGAAGGCCGGGCTCGAGAACGCCCCCGAGGAGAAGACGGCCGCCTACGCCGAGAAGCTCTTCGCGGAGGAGCTGCAGGGCCACCGGCTGATCAAGAACCGCTCCCTCTGGCGCTCCTTCCCCATCATCCGGTGCGACCGCTGGATACACGACGGGAAGATGGTCATCGTCGGCGACGCGGCCCACACGGCGCACTTCTCCATCGGCTCCGGGACGAAGCTCGCCATGGAGGACGCGATCGCGCTGCGCGACGCGGTGGTCGCGACGAAATCCGTCCCCGACGCGCTCGCGGCCTACGAAAAGCAGCGCCGGCCGGTCGTCGACTCGCTCCAGCGCGCGGCCCGGGTCAGCCTCCAGTGGTTCGAGGACACCGAGCGCTACTGGAACCTCGAGCCCGAGCAGTTCGCCACGAGCCTGCTGACGCGCTCGCTGCGCGTCACGCACGAGAACCTGAAGCTCCGCGACCCGAAGTTCACGGCGGGCCTCGACGCCTGGTTCGCGGGCAAGGCCTCCGCCCAGAGCGGCGCGAAGATCCCCGCCGAGCCCGCTCCCCCGCCGATGTTCACGCCCTTCAAGCTCCGCGACCTGCTGCTGCCCAACCGGGTCGTCGTCAGCCCGATGTGCCAGTACTCCGCCGACGACGGGCTCGTGGACGACTGGCACCTCGTCCACCTCGGCAGCCGCGCGATGGGCGGGGCGGGCCTCGTGATCGCCGAGGCGACCGGCACGAGCGCCGAGGGCCGCATCACCCCGGGCTGCGCGGGGATCTACAAGCCCGAGCACGTCCCGGCCTGGAAGCGCGTGACGTCGTTCGTGCACCGGCACACGGGCGCGAAGATCGGGATCCAGCACGCCCACGCGGGCCGGAAGTCCTCGACCTGCATCCCCTGGAAGGGCGGCTACGACGCCCCGCTGCCCTCGGGTGGCTGGCCGATCGTCGCGCCGTCGGCGATCCCGTGGACGCCGAAGAACGCCGTGCCGCGCGAGATGGACCGCCGCGACATGGACCGGGTCCGCGACGACTTCGTGCGCTCGACGCGCTGGGCCGAGGAGGCGGGCTTCGACCTCCTCGAGCTGCACTTCGCGCACGGGTACCTGATCTCGACCTTCCTCTCGGCGCTCTCGAACCACCGGGGCGACGCGTACGGCGGGTCGATGGCCAACCGGCTGCGCTACCCGCTCGAGGTGCTCGACGCGGTGCGGGCCGCCTGGCCCGCGCGCAAGCCGCTCTCGGTGCGCATCTCCGGGACGGACTGGGCCGCGGGGGGCAACTCGCCCGCCGAGGCGGTGGAGATCGCGAAGGCGCTGAAGGAGCACGGGTGCGACATCGTCGACGTCTCCGCGGGCGGGGTGGTGCCGCACCAGGAGCCGACGTACGGACGGCTCTTCCAGACGCCGATCAGCGAGCGCGTGCGGCTCGAGGCGGGCGTGCCGACGATGACCGTCGGGGCCATCACCTCGTTCGGCGACGTGAACTCGATCCTCGTCGCGGGCCGGGCCGACCTCTGCGTGCTGGCCCGGGCGCACCTCTGGGATCCGTACTGGACGCGCCACGCGGCGCACGACCAGGGCGTGCCGCTCGAGTGGCCGGACCCCTACAAGGCGCTGGAGCGCTTCAACCCGCGCTTCAAGTAGCCCGCAGCCGGTCGATCCGCCCGAGGATGCGGGATCGCAGCCGGGCCCGCCGCGCCCCGAGATCTGGACTCGCGACCCGGGCCAGCAGGTCGCCGGCCAGCTCCCAGGTCCGCTTCCAGCGCGCCAGCGAGTGCAGCGCGACCAGGCCGAGCAGCGGACCGGCGACGAGCAGCGGGATCGAGACCCGCACCGGCAGCCACCACGCGAGGGCGGCGTACCAGGCGGGGAAGCAGACCAGGGCCGCGAAGAAGCCGTTGCCGGCCCGCACGTCCGCGCCCCGGCGGGCGATCGCCGTCGTCGCCGCGCCGAGGATCCGCGAGAGCAGGTACGGGACCGCGTTCACGGCGAGGCCCGCGAGCAGGAACGGCGCCCCCAGCAGGGCCAGGCCGAGCGTCCTGCCGAAGCCGGCGGCGGACGAGCCCGCAAGGTCGTGGAGGCGGTCGTAGCGGCGGACGAGCGAGCGGATGCGCGCGGCCGCCTCGGGCCGCCGGGCCTCGATCTCCCGGAAGCGCCCGAGGATGAACTGCTTGCGCTCCATCGCCTCCTTGAGCGAGCCCGACTCGTCCTGCCGCGTCAGGCCCTCGACGACGCCCGCGAGGCGCAGCGTCTCCTCGGAGTCCGCCTCGACGATGAGCCGCGAGACGCGGTCCCTCAGCGCGGCCGTGACGTCGGCGATCGCGGCGCGGGGATCCTCGCCGTGCCGGCCGCGGTACTCCTCGAGCCCGAACGGCTCGCCGTAGCTGACGAGGACCCGGCCCCGGAAGAGCCGCGACTCCTCCACGTGGATGCCGACGGGGACGATCTTCAGGCCGAGGGAGCCGCCGGCCTTCGCCTCGGCGTCGAGGGCCATCTTCGCCGCGCCGTGCCGGAAGGGCGCGAGGGCGGGGTCGTCGTGGCTGAGGCCCTCGGGGAAGATCCCGACGGCGCCGCCCCCGGCGAGGGCCTCGCCGACGGCCTCGTAGAGCGCGTCGTTCTTCCCCTTGGCGTAGCCCGAGTCCTGGCTGCGGTGCGCGGGGATGCAGCGCAGCCGGCGCAGGAAGAAGCCGAGCAGCGGGACGCGGAAAAGCGGGGCCTTCGCGACGAAGCGCACGGCCCGGGGCGCCGTGGCCACGAGGAGGAAGGGGTCGATCATCGAGATGTGGTGGTTCGCGGCGAGGATCGCCGCGCCCTCCGCCGGGACCCGCCCGGCCCCCTGGACCTCGACCTCGGCGTAGAAGTACGCGAGGGCCGTCCGGAGCATGCGGCGGACGAGCTGGTAGACGAGGGGCACGGGCCCCACTCTAGCGGAAACTGCAGGAACCGCCCCTCCCCGGCCGATATGCTCCTCCATACCCCTTTTTTCAGGAGCCCGCATGAGCAGACTGGCGTTCGCGTTCGCGCTTTGCGCCTCGGTGGCGTTCGCCCAGGAGGGCGCGAAGATCGACAACCCGGAGTACGCGTCGTGGAAGGACCGCAAGGTCGGGTCCACGGCGAAGTACGCGGGCAAGATGGACATGTCGCACGGCGAGCAGAAGATGACGATGGAGACCGAGACCACGCACAAGCTGCTCGAGGTGACGCCCGAGAAGTGCAAGGTCGAGACGACCACGCAGATGTCGGGCGGCGGCATGAAGATGCCGGCGCGGCCCATGACGCGCGAGGTCCTGGCCAAGATCGAGGCCAAGGACTACACGGGCGCCGCGATGAAGGGCAAGTTCGAGAAGACCGGCGAGGGCGACGAGGAGGTCGAGGCCGGCGGCAAGAAGTACGCCTGCCACTGGCTGTCCTTCAAGGGCGAGCCCGAGCAGCAGGGCCCGGGCGCGATGAAGGGCCCCGTGACCTTCAAGGTCTGGACCTCCAAGGACGTCCCCGGCGGCATGGTGAAGTTCGAGATGAAGGCCGACGACGGCGCGTTCTCGATGACCCAGGCGCTCGTCGAGTTCAAGACCGAGTAGTCCCCGTTCGAACCCTCGAGCCCCCGGCCGCGAGGCCGGGGGTTCTTCTATTTCCGGCCGCGCCGCTTGGGGCGCCGGAACGCCGCGTGCGACTTCTCCACGTCCTTCAGGGCCTGCCAGCGGTCCTTCCAGCCGTAGAGGATCGTCTCCTTCCCCTCGAGCTCCTTGTAGATCCGGAAGAAGTGGTCGAGCTCGCGGATCACGTGGGGCGGGATGCTCGCGCGGTCGCTGAACTCCCTGAAGCGCGGGTCGTCGGCGGCGACCGAGATGATCTTGATGTCCTCGCCCTTGTCGTCGCTCATGACCAGCGCCGCGATCGGGCGGACGGCGATCACGCAGCCCGGGAACGCGGGCGTCAGGGTGAGGCGCAGGATGTCCAGCGCGTCGCCGTCGCCGGCGTGGGTGCTGGGGATGAAGCCGTAGTCGCCCGGGTAGTGCACCGGGGAGTAGAGCGCCCGGTCCAGGCGGAAGACCTGGAGCTCGGGGTCCCACTCCGCCTTGTTCGAGCTCCCGAGCGGGATCTCGACGACCATGTTGACGATCTCGGGGGCGCGCGGACCGATCGGCAGGCGTTCGTAGTCGACCATGGGCTCTCCGGGTGAGGTCGGCGGACTGTACCCGATTTCCGTTGGTTCCGTCCCCCTTCCGCGCCATCCTGCTCCCATATGCGCCTCGACGCCACCGACCTCGGGAAGGGGGCCCCGGTCGTCCTGCTCCACGGCTTCCCGCTCGACCGCTCGATCTGGGCCTCGCGCCCCGCGGGCCCCTTCCGCTGGATCCTGCCCGACCTCCGGGGCCACGGCGCCTCGCCCGTCGCCGAGACGGCGACGATGGAGGAGCAGGCGCGCGACGTGATCGAGCTGCTCGACCGGCTCGGGATCGAGCGCGCCGTCGTGGGCGGTCACTCGATGGGCGGCTACGTGCTGCTCGCGCTGCTGCGCCTGGCGCCCGAGCGCGTCGCCGGGGCGGTGCTCGTGACCTCGAGGGCCGCCGCGGACTCCGAGGAGGCCCGCCGGGCCCGGGAGATCAGCGCGCTCCGCGTCCTCAAGGAGGGCCCGGCCTTCCTCGCGGAGGCGATGGTCGCGCGCTTCTTCACCGCGGGCCCGGAGCCCGAGGCCGCCGCGGCGGTCCGGAAGCTGATCCTCCACACGAAGCCCGAGGGCATCGCCGCCGCGCTGCGCGGGATGGCGCAGCGGGCCGACTCGACGGCGCTGCTCGGGACGATCAAGGTCCCGACGCTCGTGGTGGTCGGCTCGGGCGACCAGATCGTGCCGGCCGCCGAGGGCGAGGCGATGGCGAAGGCGATCCCGGGGGCGAAGCTCGCGGTCTTCGAGCGCTCGGGCCACCTGCCGCCGCTCGAGGAGCCGGACCGCTTCCGCGCCGTGCTCGGCGCGTTCCTGCACTCGGTTCGATGGACCCGCTGAAGCTCGCGGGGTAGGCTGGGCCCCCATGAACCGACTCCCCCTCGTCCTGTCCCTGCTCGCGCTCGGCGGCTGCTGTTGCGCGGGGAAACCGGCCGCCGCGCCGCCGGATCCCGAGGCCAAGGTCGTCGTCGACCTCATGCACCGGGCCTACGCCGACCTCTCGGCGCGGAACTTCGAGGCGCTCGCCGCGTACTTCCTCCCCACCGCGACGCTCACGATGGTCGGCGCCGGGCGAGACGGCTCGGTGCGGGTCGACTCGACGAACCTCCCCGACTTCGTCGCGACGGTGAAGAAGGCCGTCGAGGGCAAGTCGATCTACGGCGAGAGCATCGTCTCGGCGGACGCGCGGGTGAACGGGCGGGTCGCCCAGGTCTGGATCCGCTTCGCGGCCCGGATCGGCAACGAGGGCAAGGTCCGCGAGTGGGGCGGCATCGACGCCTGGACGCTCGTGAAGGGGCCGGAGGGCTGGAAGATCAGCTCCATCTCGGTCTCGCAGGACTGATGCGCCTCCCCGCGCTGCTCCTCGCGCTCGGCGCGCTGCTGCCCCAACAGGAGCCGGATCCCGCGTCGCGCTGCGGCAGCGGCATCGCCTGGCTGTCGACGGCCGAGGAGGCCGCGGCGGCGGCGAAGAAGTCCGGGCGCCTCATCCTCTGGTACGTCCCCGCGGTCGCCCCGTCCGCGGGCGCGATGCAGCCGCCGATGGAGCGGCTGGACGTCATCGACGACTACCTGCGCGGCGGGCCCTGGGCGATGCCCGACGTCGTCGCGATGGTGAACGCGCGCTTCGTCCCCCTGAAGCTGAGGGCGAAGGGCGAGCTGGCGCGGCAGGCCGGGATCCGGACGCTCGATTTCGTCGAGCCGGGGCTGGTCTTTCTCGACGCGGACCTGAAGGTCGTGCACAAGGTCGACCGGATCTCGACCTTCAGCGAGGAGTGGTTCGTGCACCTGCTCCGGGAGCTGGGGGCGGCCGAGGCGCCGGCGACTCCCGCGGGCCGGCTGCGCCGGCAGCGGAAGGCGAAGGAGGCCGAGGAGGAGCTGGCGAAGGGTGGGCCGGGCGCGGCGCTGGAGAAGGCGAAGCTCCGGGCCGCGCAGGGCCGCTGGGCGGAGGGCCTCGAGGCGCTGGGCGACGACGCGTCGCCGGAGGCGGCCTGGCTGAGGGGGGCGCTGCTCCACAACCTCAACCGGGATCCCGAGGGCCGCGAGGCGTGGAAGGCGCTGGTGGCGGCGGAGCCGAAGTCGCCCTGGGCCTGGAAGGCGGCGCTCGAGCTGAAGGGCCGGGGCCCGTTCGTGCGCGGCTTCGAGGAGCTGGAGTGGCTGCCGGAGGCGCCGGCCGGGCGGCCGACGAGCACGATCCGGCCGCGGACCGCGAAGGAGCGGGAGCTCTGCGTGAAGCGCTCGGTCGCGCTGCTGCGGCGGCTGCAGCGGGCGTCGGGGGCGTGGACGGACTCGGTGTACGTGTTCGGCGGCGTGGACAGCATCCCGAACGTGACGGTGGCGGGGACGGCGATCGCGTGCACGGCGCTGCTGGCCTGGCGCGAGGTGGATCCCGAGGGGGTGAAGGCCGCGCTGGACCGGGCCTGGCCGTACCTGCTGGACGAGGCGAACACGGCGCCGGCGGACGAGGACGAGATCCTCTGGGCGCACACGTACCGGATCCAATACCTCTGCCGGCTGGCGGCGGCGGAGCCGGAGCGCAAGGCGAAGGCGCTGGAGAAGGTGAAGGAGCTCGTCGGCAAGCTCGCGACGCTGCAGAAGAAGAGCGGGATCTGGCAGCACGAGTACGACAACCCGTTCGCGACGGCGTCGGTGCTGCACGCGCTGCGGGAGGCGGCCGACGCGAAGGTGGAGGTGCCGGAGGCGATCGCGCGGCGCGGGGCGGAGGCGCTCGCGGCGTGCCGGGGGGCGAACGGGACCTTCGGGTACTACTACGGCGAGCGCGGGGGGCCGCCGCAGCAGGCGGCGGGGCGGATGCCGTACTGCGAGCTGGCGCTGCTGCTGAACGGGAGGTCGGACGCGGCGAAGCTCTCGGCGGCGGTGGCGTCGTCGTTCGAGCGGCACGCCCTGCTGGAGCGGGTGCGGAAGTACGACAACCACGCGGACTCGTGGCAGAACGGCGGGTTCTTCTTCTGGTACGACATGGTCGGCCGGGCGGAGGCGATCCGGCGGCTGGGCGACGAGCGGGGGGCGCTGCTGGCGAAGCAGCGGGACCTGGCGCTGTCGATCGCGGAGATCGACGGGACCTTCGTGGACAGCCACGAGCTGGGCAAGAGCTACGGGACGGCGATGGCGCTGGTGACGCTGGAGTTGTGCGGGAAGTAAAGGGGGAGCCCGAGAGCCAGAAAGCCGGAGAGCCGGAAAGCCAGAAGCCGGACCAAGACCCTGCCCCTACCTCCCCCACCCTTCCTTCTCCGGGTCGGCGGGGAAGACGGCGGGGACCTTGCCGCCCGTGTCGCGGCGCCAGATCACCTGGCGCTCGTCGAGGATGAACGTCCAGTCGCCCGACACCCCCGGCTCCTCCGGCACCGCGCAGAATCCGTAGCGGCCCGGGTTCCGCCCCGACCCGTCGTCGTACTTCTTCGCCTCGCCGCCCTCGATGCAGGACTCGATCCGCGCGAAGCGGTAGCCCGAGCGGGCTCGCGGCGGCCCGACCGGCGAGTACTGGAGCGTCGCCGGCGGACCGGGCGCGAGATCCGCCTGCGCGATGTCGATCGCGAGCAGCGCGATCGGCTGGCCGTGGCGGTCGACGATCCGGTGCAGGCCGGCCACGTCGAGCACCCAGCAGTCCGCCTTGTCGTTGCGGTCCGCGTCCTCGAGCCGGAAGAGGTCCTGCGCGACGGCGATCTCCTTCAGCGCCCGGCGCGCGGCGGATTCGTTGCTCCGGAGTCCGAGCAGGCGGATCGCCACCGCCTCGCGGAGGTCCGCCAACTGGACGGCCTTCTCATCCTGCTCCACCTTCGGGACCTTGAGCTGGAGCTCCCGCAGCCCCAAGGGCGTCGGCCGGGGCTCCTTGGTCATCGACGTGAACGCTTCGAACTCGCGGAGCCAGTCCTCCATGTCCCGAGGAAGCTGGAGATCGGCCTTGTGGGGTGAAGCCGGAGGGTGCTCGTGAAGCGTCCTCCATCCCTTCTTGTAAAGCCGCTCGGCCTGCTTCTCTACCGAGTCCGGGTCCTTCAGCACCTTCGCGAGATAGCCGAACTGGAGCAGCTCGGCGCGCGGGCCCGAATCTTCGCGCGGGAAGCCCCGGAAGTCCGGCTCCCGGAGCGGCGGGGTCTCGGCCCGGGACATCGCCGGGCGTTCCGGCGGCGGCGTCGCGGGTCCCGGTGCGGAGGAGCACCCCGCGAGCAGCAACGCCAAGGCCAGGCCGGAACGTCTCAAGGCATCCCCCGTGGAATTCTACGACGCCCGACGCTTCGCAGACTCCAATGCCAATTCCTGTCGACAATTTGCGGACGTCAACCCCGGCGCCGCTCGCGACCGCGACCGGCACGGCGATTGCTCCCCCCGTACCGTGAACCCGGAACGAAACAAAACGGCGCTCCGGAAGGTCTCCTTGGGAGGAGGCGTCCAATCCTCCCGGATGATCCCGGATTCCTGTGATAGGCTTCGAACGGCCATGCAATTCCCGAGGCGCCCGACGGTGCACCGCCCCTCCCTCCTGGATCGCCGCGAGCCGGCCCTCGCCGCCCTGGCGGATTGCCGGCTCTGCGCCTTCGACTGCGGCGTCGACCGGACCGCCGGACCCGCGGGACGATGCCACGCCGACGCCGTCCCCCGCCTCTTCCACGAGGGGATCGAGTGGGCCGGCGAGGAAGGCCTGGTACCGACCTACGTCGCCAGCCTCAGCGGCTGCAACATGACCTGCTCCTTCTGCCTTACCGGATCGTCGAGCCAGGACGGCCGGGCGGGCTGGCCCCTCGACCCCGACGCCTTCGCCGCCCGCCTCGAGGCGGCCGCCCCCCGGCTCCGGAGCGTCACGATCCTCGGCGGCGAGCCGACCATCCACCTCGCCGGGGCCCTCGAGCTCGCCGCGCGCGTCCCGCGCCACCTCGACCTGGTCTGGAAGACGAACGCCTACGCCTCCCCCGCCGGCCTCCGCCTGCTCGAGGGCGTCCCCGACGTCGTGCTCGCGGACTACAAGTTCGGCCGGGACGACTGCGCCCGGCGGCTCGCGGGCGTCCCGAACTACTCGGAGGTCGTCCGCGCCAACCTGCGCTGGGCCGCCCGCCACTCGCGCCTGATCGTGCGACACCTCCTGATGCCCGGGCACGTCGACTGCTGCCTCGCGCCGGTGGCCCGCTGGATGGCGGACGAGCTGCCAGAGGCGCCCCTCGTCCTCATGACCGGCTACCTGCCCCGGCATCTCGCGGCCGGCGACCCGGGCCTCGGGCGCTCGACCCGCGCCGACGAGCGCGAGCGGGCCCGCGGGCTCGTCCGCGGCCTCCGGACCGTCCCCTGGGTCCTCGCGCCCGGCCCCTCCCCCCTCGAGGCGCCGCCCGACGAGATCTCCATCGACCCCTCGGGCCGCCTCTGCATCGACTCGGGGTCCGCGGAGCTGGTCTCCGCGCTCCGCCGCCTGGGCCCCGAGTTCGCCATCGCCCCCTGAGGACACCCCCGTGAAGCACCCCGCCGCGCAGCTCGAGGAGATCGAGGTCCTGATCCGGGCCCGCTACCCGATCCTCTACGTCGTCTCCTGGGAGGAGCAGCGCGTCCAGGACTGGCTGGCCGACGTGGCCAAGAAGCGGAACAAGCGCCTCTTCGAGTGGTCCTTCACCACCGGCGTCGTTCCCGCGGGCAGCTCGGTCCAGTCGCAGCGGGCCCGCTCGTCGCCCACCAAGGACCCGCTCGCGGCGCTGGACCACGTCATCGACCAGGTGGACCCGGCGATCTACCTCTTCAAGGACCTGCACCCGTTCCTGACCCGCAACAACTTCGCGGTGATCCGGCGGCTCAAGGAGATCGGCCTCCAGCTGAAGAACAGCTACAAGACGATCGTCCTCGTCTCGCCGACGATGGAGCTGCCGCCCGAGCTCGAGAAGGAGGTCACCGTCGTCGACTTCCCCCTGCCCGAGACGCGGGACTTCTCGATCCTCCTCGACCGCATCGTCGACGAGGTGAAGCAGCAGCCCAACATCAAGGTCGACATCTCCCCCGACGCCCGCGAGCGGCTGCTCAAGGCGGCCCTCGGCCTGACCCTCTCCGAGGCCGAGAACGTCTTCGCGAAGATCCTCGTCAACGACGGACAGCTCACCGAGGGCGACATCCAGTCCGTCTTCTCGGAGAAGCGCCAGATCATCCGGAAGAGCGGCCTCTTGGACTACTACGAGACGGACCTCCAGTTCGAGCAGGTGGGCGGGCTGCAGTTCCTGAAGGAATGGCTCGCCAAGCGGGCCCTCGCCTTCGCGGACAAGGCCCGGGACTTCGGCCTGCCGCCGCCGAAGGGCGTCTTCCTGCTCGGCGTCCAGGGCTGCGGCAAGAGCCTCTGCGCGAAGGCGGTCTCGGGGCTCTGGGGCATGCCGCTCCTGCGCCTCGACGTCGGCCGCATGTTCGGCAGCCTCGTCGGGTCGTCCGAGGACAACATGCGCCGCGCCATCCAGGTCGCGGAGTCCATCGCCCCGGTCGTGCTCTGGATCGACGAGATCGAGAAGGGCATGAGCGGGTCGAAGTCCTCCGGGAACACGGACTCCGGCACGACGGCGCGCGTGTTCAGCACCTTCCTGACCTGGCTGTCCGAGAAGAGCTCGTCGGTCTTCGTCATCGCGACCGCCAACGACATCAGCGACCTGCCCCCCGAGCTCCTGCGCAAGGGCCGCTTCGACGAGATCTTCTTCGTGGACCTGCCCAACGAGGCGGAGCGCCGGGAGATCTTCAAGATCCACCTCGGGCTGCGGAAGCGCGACCCCGCGGCCTTCGACGTGGCGGCGCTCGCGCGCGCCGCGGTGGGTTTCAGCGGGGCGGAGGTCGAGGAGGCGGTCGTCTCCGCGCTGTACGACGCGTACTCCGACGGGAAGGTCCTCTCCACCGCGCACGTCGAGAAGGCGCTGCGCGAGACCGTGCCCCTGTCGCGCACGATGGAGGACCAGCTGAACCACCTGAGGTCCTGGGCGGAGGGCCGGGCCCGCCTGGCCACGCCCCGGGAGGCGGCTCCCGCCGAGCCGCGGAGGAGGATCGAGCTGTGAGCGCCGTCGTGGTCCTCGCGCCCGTGGTCGTGGCCTCCTGGCCGGTGCTGGCGTCCGCCGTCGTGGCGGCCGCCGCCGCGACGGGCTTCCGCGTCGTGAGGGAGCCCAAGGCCGCCGCCGCCGCGAAGCGGGAGTCCGTCGAGCTGACGCTGGAGAACGCCGACGTCGTGGCCGAGTCCATGTCGCCGGACGAGAAGATCGTCGTGGAGCGGCAGGACGTGCGCGTGACCTTCTCGCGCGACGCCCGGGGCCGCTTCCGCACCTGCGTGGAGGGCGGCCTGTCGAAGGACCGCCTCCGGGCCGTGGGCGAGGAGATCTCCGGCCTCGTGATCCAGCAGTACGTGTACCGCCGGCTCTCGCAGGAGCTGGGCCGGACGGGCTTCTCGACGCTCTCGGAGGAGAAGTCCGCGGACGGGTCGATCCACCTCCGGGTGCGCCGCTTCACGGAGTGAACCCCATGGAACCCCACGAGCTGGAGATCGAGATCGGCAAGGACGGGAAGGTCCGCGTCCGCACGTCCGGGGCCAAGGGGAAGAGCTGCCTCGAGTACGTGAAGTTCGTCGAGCAGGTGATCGGGAGGGTCGAGTCCAAGGAGCTGACGGCCGAGTACTACGAGCCGGACTCGCAGGTGAGGATCGACGCCCCGCAGGCGCAGCAGCAGCGCCAGAAACGCGGGCCGGGATCATGAACTGCCCCAAGTGCCGGATGGCCCGCTCGCTGGAGGACCGGGTCTGCCGGCGTTGCAAGTACGTCTTCGACGAGGATCGATTCATCTCCGTCGAGCCGCTGCGGGCGTCGTCGCCCGCGCCGAAGCCCCGGCTCCCCCGGGCCCCGCTCCCGGGCTGGGCGATCCACGTCGCCTCCCTGGTTCCCGGCCTCGGCCACGTGCTGCTGGGCCGGAGGATCCGGGGCGCCGCCTACTTCGGGGTCGTGGCGGTGCTGATGATGCTGAGCACGGTCTGGTTCACCTCGGGTTCGGGCCGCCTGCTCTTCGGCCTCGCCGTCTCCGCCCACGCGCAGAGCATGTTCGAGCTCACGCCGTGGGCGAAGTCGGAGAGCCTGAGGACCCGGCTGATCGCGATCGGCGTGATCCTCGCGGGGCTGATGTTCCTGTACTGGCCGCTGCTGGCCGCCCTGGCGGACCGCTTCGTGGCCCCGGGCCAGCGGGAGCTGGGCCGCCGCTGGGGCGGGCTCCAGGACCTGATGTTCGACCAGGTCCTGCTCCTGGTCCTGCTCGGCGGGGCCTCGCTCCTCCTGTCCCGATGGCTCGGGCGGCGGCTGTCCCGGCGATCCAAGGCGGAATGAATGGGACGATTCTCCAACCTCGAGTTCGGCGGCCAGGAGCCGCCCCGGGAGCAGAACTCCGGCTACTCGCAGGAGGCGAGGGACGAGAACTACTACCTCCGGCTCGCGGAGAAGGACTACCGGGCGGGCCGCTTCGAGAAGGCCCTGCGGCACTACTCGAGGACCCTCGAGTACAACGCGAACCTGGTCGCGGCCTGGGTCGGGCAGGTCCAGATGCTCGTCGAGCTGGGCGAGGCCCGGGAGGCGCGGCTCTGGTCGGACAAGGCGCTCGAGGTGCACCGCGACCATCCGGAGATCCTCTCCGCGAAGGCCGTGGCCTGCGCCCGGCTGGGCGAGCCGGACCTGGCGCTGCAGTTCTCGGACGCGGCGATGGCACAGAAGGGGACGACGCCGGGCACCTGGCTGGCGCGGGGGGAGGCCCTGCTCTCCGGCCGGCGCTCCAACGACGAGTACTGCTTCGAGAACGCGGCCTCGGCGTCGCGGCACGACGCCTTCGTGCTCCTGAGGATCGGGCGCACCTGCCACCACTACGGCCACCACGGGCGGGGCATGGCCTGGGCCCTGAAGTCGGTGGCCGGCGACCCCGCGTCCGCGTTCGCGCACCACGTGCTCGGCGAGTGCCGGTCGGCCCTGGGGCTCGGGGAAGCCGCCGAGGACTCCTGGCGCCAGGCCCTGGCGCTCGATCCGGATTTCGGGCCCTCGCGGGCGGCGCTGGACCGCCGCAGCGCGCGGGGCTGGTTTGAACGGCTGCGGGAGGGCCTCTCGGCGCTCCTGCGGCGAAAGGGAGGCGGCCGATGAACGCGCTCGACCTGATCCGGACCGCGCGGGCGAAGAACGCGTCGGACCTCCACCTCATCGCGGGCCTGCCGCCGGCGATGCGGATCAACGGCGAGATCATCATGGCGAACTCCGGGCCGCTCGAGAAGGAGCCGCTGCGGGGGATCATCGAGGGGATCCTCAACGACGAGCAGAAGCAGCACCTCGCCCGGGAGCGGGAGCTCTGCTTCTCGCTCTTCGACGGCGAGAGCGGGCGGGTGCGGGTGACGGTGTACTACCACGCGGGCAGCCCGGAGCTTTCGGCGCGGCTCTGCACGCCGAAGATCCCGGACGCGGAGACGCTGGGGCTACCGCCGATCGTCGAGGAGCTCGCCCGGCGCCCGAACGGCCTGGTCCTGATCGCGGGGGCGACGGGGGCGGGCAAGACGACGACGCTGAACTACATGGTCGACCTGATCAACCGCGAGCGGCGCTGCAAGATCGTGACGATCGAGGACCCCGTCGAGTACGTGCACCGGCCGCAGAAGAGCCTCGTGGTCCAGCAGGAGGTGCACACGGACGTGCTCTCCTTCCCGAAGGCGCTCATCCACGTGCTGCGGCAGAACCCCGACGTCATCGTCATCGGCGAGATGCGGGAGCTCGACGCGATCTCGACGGCCCTCACGGCGGCGGAGACGGGGCACCTCGTCCTGGCCACGCTCCACACGCCGAACACGATGCAGACCGTGGAGCGGATCACGGCCGTGTTCCCCGGGTCGCAGCAGAAGCAGATCATCCTGCAGCTGGCGAACTCGCTGCAGGCGGTGATCACGCAGGACCTGATCCCGCGGGCGGACCGGAAGGGGCGGGTGCTGGCCTACGAGGTGCTCGTCGCCACGACGGCGGTGCGGAACGTGATCCGGGAGAACAACCTGCACCAGATCTACAACATGGTGGAGACGGGGCGGAAGGACGGGATGAACACGATGGACCAGCGGCTGCTGGACCTTTACCAGAAGGCGCAGATCACGTACGACGCGGCCGTCTCGCGGGCCCGCAGCGTGGAGCGCTTCACCCGGGACACGAGCTCCGTGCGGCGCCCCGACATCACGTACCTGAGGTAGGACCCGTCGCCGCTCGACGGCGCGCCCACCACTCCAGGCCCAGCGCGACTGCCAGCCAGAGGATGCCCCAGCCGAAGAGGAACTTCGCGACGAGCCTCATCAGGGCGGTGACAAGACCCGGCTCGTCGTGGGGATCGGGCGTGACCTCCACGACGACTTGGCCGAGCAGCGGCCGGGTCTCCGGGGTCACGTCGTAGCTCAGGATCCAGGGCCGCCCGGGGTTCTTGATCTGGAAAAGGTTGACCAGGCTTCGCTCGGCCACCAGCGGCTTGAAGGCGCTCACCCGGGCCGGGTCGAGGCCGGAAATCTCGAAGCGCAAGGATTCGAGCAGGCGCTCCCCTGGGGGCGGCTGTAGACGACGCCCGTCGCGGCTCGCCAGATAGACCCAGACGTCGCGCCAAGCCGGGTGAGGCTGCAGTTCGATCCGGCCGCGACCCATGGACTCGAGGACAAGCTCGTAGGAGACCGGCTCGAGGCGCTGCTCCGCCCGGTCGGCGTCGCGTTGCATCCACACGCCGAGGCCGAGGAACGCCAGCGCGGAGAGTCCCAGCAGGTACCGCGCCCGCCCGCCCCGCGCGACCAACACGAAGGGCGCGACCAGGATGTAGAGGACGACGATCAAAGCCAGCGCTTGCTGGATCCGCTCGATCATGTCCTTCCAGCATACGCCCTCCCCGCGCTCCCCCGCCCTTCCCCCCGCCGGATTCGGGGGTATGCTAGATCCGCCATGTCGCTCGAGGACCTCACCAAGCGCCCCGCCGACCCCTTCGTCCAGAAGGAGATCGGGCGGGTCTACATCCAGCGCTGGATGGCCAACGGCGACCGCGGCAACGTCTACTTCGGCAACATGACCCACTCCAAGCACGAGGTCGCCGTCCGCCTCGTGAAGCCGGAGTTCGTCCGCGGCCCCGGCGCCCTCGCCGAGCTCCTGCACAACATGCAGGCCCTCCAGAAGGTCAAGCACCCCAACGTCGTCGGCCTCGTCGAGGCCGGCGACGCGAAGGGCCAGGTCTGGATCGCCTCCGACTTCGTCCGCGGCGACCCCCTCAAGGCCCACATGCGCCGCGACGGCAAGCTCGACTTCGACAAGGCCACCACGCTCGTCCGCGACATCGCCCGCGGCCTCGAGGCCATCCACGCCGCCGGCGTCGTCCACGGCGACCTCCGCCCCTCGAGCATCATCATCGACCCCTCGGGCCACCCCAAGATCAACGGCGCGGGACTGCCCCGCCTCCACGAGGAGGCCTCCGCCGAGGCCGGCGAGTGCGTCGCCCCCGAGCTCCTCGAGGGCCGAGCCCCCGACGTCCGCTCCGATCTCTTCTCGCTCGGCTGCATCTACTACGCCCTCCTCACCGGCGAGTATCCCTTCGAGTCCGTCGAGGCCCGCCTCAAGGAGGGGCCCAAGGCGAACGCGGAGATCCCGCCGCGCGCCCAGAAGGTCCTCGACAAGCTCCTCGCGCGCCGCCCCGAGGACCGGCTCTCCGGCGCCCGCGAGACGGCGGGCTCGCTCGACCGCGCCTGGTACGGCCGCGACCCCGAGGCCGACCCGACGGTGACGGGGACCAAGCGCCGCGCCGCGCCGCCGGCCCGCAAGCCGCGCGTCAAGGCGCCCAGCCCCGCGTTCTCGCCCGTGGTCTGGACCCCGCCCCCGAAGGTCCGCACGGCCTACGCGTTCTACCTCGTCGCCGCGGTGCTCGTCGGGATGGCGACCTTCGTCCGCGTGCTCCCCGCCGGCGCGCGCTGGGGGCTCGCCGGCGCCGCGCTGATCCCCACGGCCTGCACCGCGTGGCTGCTCTTCCGCCAGAAGGCGCGGCTCCGCGGCGTGATCGCCGTCACGTTCTTCGCCGGCGCGCTCGTTCTGCTCGGGCTCGGGGCCCAGCACGCGCCCTCGCCGATGGCGCTCTTCACGAAGCTCAACGGCTACGCGCTCGGCGGGGCGCTCGTGGTCAGCGTCGGCCTCGCCTGCGTCTGCGACCTGAAGCGCGGTTGGCTCCTGCGCCTGCTCCTGCCGGCCGGCATGGCGCTCGTCTTCTTCGGCACCTGGGCCGGCGGGTCGATCACCGCGTGGATGCTCGCGAAGCCCTCGAGCTCGCTGCCCCTGCTCGGGGGCAGCCTCTGCGCGGCGCTGATCGCGCTGACGATCCTGAACGGCTCCGAGGTCTCCTTCGTGCTCCGCGCGGTCGGCTTCGTCATCGCGCTCGGAGCCGTGGCGGGGATCCACCTCGTCGCGGGGACCGGCGAATGGCCGTCGATGGCGATGGACCTGGGCGCGCGGGTCCGCGACCAGGGCACCGTCGCGGTCTTCTCGGTGGTGTCCTTCCTCGTCGGCCACCTCGTCCTGAAGAGCTTCGAGTAGCTCAGGGCGCGGGCGAGGGCTTCTTCCGGAACGAGTCCACGATCAGGAGTCCCACGCCGACGTCGATGAACGCGTCCGCCAGGTTGAAGAGCCAGGGGAAGAGGCGGCCGCCCGCGAGCGTGACGTGGACGAAGTCCCGCACGTGGCCGAGCGCCGCGCGGTCCCAACCGTTGCCGATCGTGCCCGCGAGCACGAGGGCGAGGCCCAGCCAGAGCGTCCAGCGCGGCGACTTCGCGCGCCAGCCGATCGCCAGCAGCACGGGGACCGCGACGGCGGCGACCGCGAGGAGGATCCACGGCGGGCCGGGCACGAAGCCGAAGGCGATGCCGCGGTTCAGGCCCCGGCCGACGGAGAGCAGGCCCGGGACGAGCACGAGTTCCGGCGCGTGGACCGGCCGGGCGAAGGCGAGGTGCTTGGTCCAGAGGTCGAGCGCCGCGCCCGCGGCGGCGACGGCCAGGAACGCGAGGCGGCGGGGCATCCTCCTTCAACGCTCCCGGGGGGCCTACGGCCGGGAGGCGACGAGCCGCTCGATGTCCGAGTCGGCGCCCGCCACGGCCAGGACGTCGCCCTCGCGCAGCTTCTCGTCCGGGGACGGCACCGCGTTGACGATCTCCTTGCCCTCCGGGCCCTTCCGCTTGATGGCCACGAGGTTGACCGAGTAGCGCCGGCGCAGGTCGGCCTCCGCGAGCGTCCGGCCCCGCAGGTCGGGCGGCACCTCGAGCTCCGCGATGCTGAAGCCGTCGATGAGCTCGAAGTAGACCCGCAGGCTCGGGAAGGCCAGCTTCTGGTAGACGCGCTCGGCCGCCTCGTCCTCCGGCAGCACGACCTCCGTCGCCCCGACGAGGCGGAGGATCCGCTCGTGCATCGGGCTCATGGCCCGGGCCACGATCCGCCCGACGCCGAACTGCTTCGCGTGCAGGACGACCAGGACGTTGGCCTCGAAGCGGTCGCCCATCGCGGCGATCACGACGTCGACCTTGTCGACGCCCTGCGTCCGCAGGTCCTTCTCGTCCGTCGCGTCCATCGCGACGGCGAGGGCCACGTCGTCCTTCAGGTCGTCGACGAGCTCCGAGTTGGAGTCGACGGCGATGACCTCGTGGCCCGCGCGGCTGAGCCGAACGGCGACCGCGCGGCCGAACGACCCGAGCCCGATGACGGCGCACTTCATGGGGACCTCACGAAACGATGAGCCCTTCCCGCGGATACCGGTACCCGGCCGACGGCGCCCGGCTGGAGATGCTCAGGAGCACCACCAGCGGGCCCAGGCGGCCGACGAACATCGCCGCGCAGAGCACGAGCCGCCCCGCCGCGCCCAGCTGCGCCGTCGCCCCCGAGGTGAGGCCGACGGTGCTGAGCGCCGAGACGGTCTCGAAGAGCACCCTCCGGTACTCGAGCTCCGGGTGCAGGAACGACAGCGCGAGCGAGAACCCGAAGATGCCGAGCCCGTAGAGCATGACCACCGAGACCGCCGCGTTGACGAGGAAGCGCGGCAGGGTGCGGTGGAGCAGCTCCACCTCGGTCCGGTTGCGCAGCATGCTCCAGACCGCCGCCGCGAGGAGGACGAGGGTGATCGTCTTCAGGCCCCCGCCCGTGGAGGCGGGCGAGGCCCCGACGGACATCAGCCCGATCGTCACGACGTCCGTCGCCGGCGCCGCGCGGGTCAGGTCCACCGCGGTGAAGCCCGAGGTGCGGGCCACGCCGGACTGGAAGAACGAGACGAGCACGCGGTCGGCGAGGGGGCGCCCCGCGAGCAGCCCGTTCCACTCGAGGACCAGGAAGGCCGCGGCGCCGCCGACGAGCAGCACGGCGCTCATCCCGAGGGCCAGCTTCGCCTGGAGCGTGATCCGCGGCCGGGCCGGCAGGCGGCCCGTGAGCCGCTGCCCCGCGCGCGGCCGGGGGGAGACGACCCAGTCCCAGAGGTTCTGCAGGACGGGGAAGCCGAGGCCGCCCACGACGGTCAGGACGAGGAGCACGAGCAGCAGGCCGGCGTGCGACGGCGCGCTCGCGGGCCAGTACGCGAAGCCCGCGTTGCAGAACCCCGAGACCGAGTGGAAGACGGCCCATCCGAAGCCCTGGCCGGGGAACATCGCCCAGATCGCGAGGGCGCCCAGGAGCTCGAAGCCCAGCGTGGCCGCCAGGACGAAGCGGAGCATGCGCCCGACCCCGCCGATCACCTCCGTGCTGAGGATCTCCTTCAGGAGGATGGACTGGCGCACGCCGATGCTGCGCTGCTGGAGCAGCGTGAACACCGAGATGTAGGTCACCAGGCCCAGGCCCCCGAGCTGGATCAGCACGAGGATGGACCCCCGGCCGAGCGCGGAGAAGTCCGTCCCGGTGTCCCGGACGGTGAGCCCGGTGACGCACACGGCGCTGGTGGCCGTGAAGACCGCGTCGACGAATCCGATCGGCGCGGCGGGGTTGGCGGAGGCCCGGGGCAGGAGCAGCAGGCCGGTGCCCGCGACGATGAGGACGAGGAAGCCGGCCGCCACGACGCCCGCGGGGCGGACCGCCATCGAAGCGATGCGCGCGTTGAGCCGCGCGGCCTCGAGCAGGAGGGCCGCCGCGATGTAGCCCTGCGCGACGACCGCGGGGGAGCCCCGGAAGACGCCCAGCGCGACCGCGAGGAGCAGCAGCAGGACGAACTCGAGGCGGTGCTCGACGACGTGGCGCCCGCGCCCGGTCGCGGCGGCGAGCCGGAGGACGCGGTCCAGCACCAGGCCGACCACGACGGCGGCCTCGACCGCGTGGAGCCAGGGAACGACGTGGGGCTCCACCCGGAAGCCGTACTCGAGGGCGAGCGAGGCGACGCCGAGCAGGGCGGCGGACATGAGGATCCGGCCGCTCCAGAGGACGACATCCTCCCGCCAGCCGACCCGGGGTGCGTTCACGGATCAGGAGTGTACCGCCGCCGGCCCGGTTCCGTCCCGGAACACCCGCTCCAGGAGGACGCCCCTTAGCAGAACACGATCGCCGAGCGGTGACGCATCGAGACCTCGCAGGCCTTCCAGAGCCGGAGCAGGCCGAAGCTCTCGACGCCGTAGCGCTTCCACTTGGGCCCCGCCGAGGGCGGACGCTCCGCGGCCTCCAGGACCTCGTCCGAGTCCGGGTCCAGCGTCAACGGAAGCTCCAGCTCCTTCGCGAGCCGCTCCAGCTCGGCGTTCAGGCGCGGCGTCGAGCCGATCTCGCCGCCGACGACCTCCCGCTCCGTGCAGGGGATGACGGCCTCGAAGTCAACCGGCACGTAGAACCCCTCGCTGTCCGAGTGGTTGATGAGGTGCGCGAACGGGGGGCCATTCGGGGAGCCGAGGCCGAGGAATCCCGCGGGGGGCCGGCCCTTCGCGTAGGTCCGCTCCAGGATCGGGTCGTCCGCGGCTTCCTTCCCGCCCGGCGGCGGCAGCGGCTTGCCGGCCCATAGATGGGCCCCGAGCCTCCGGACCGCGTGCAGGCCCGAGTAGCCCAGCATGTCCGTCGACCAGGGCAGCCCCTCGCCCGACTCGGGCTCGCGATGCGCCGGCAGCCCGCGCTTGGCCAGCTGGGCGTTCAGGCGCTCGAACTGCTCCCGGAAGTGCGCCAGCCCCTGGGGGTCGTTCGCCGCCTGGTCGACCAGCATCCCGACCTCGATCGAGAGTCCCATTCCCCCACCCTACCGCATTTTTCTTTTTCCGCGTGCTATAACGGCCCCCGCGTCCTCCCCCTAGGCAGAACCCGATGGAACCCGTACAGGAACGAGCCCTGGTGCTCCGGTCGCAGGACGGCGATCACGCCGCCTTCGAGGACCTCGTCCGCGGGACGGCCCGCCTCGTGTGGGCGCACGTCTACGGGCTGGTCCGCGACCCGGCCTGGACCGAGGACCTGGTGCAGGAGACCTTCCTCCGGGCGTGGGAGTCGGTCGGCGAGCTCAAGGACCCCGGCGCGTTCCGGGGCTGGCTGCTGACCATCGCCCGCCGGCTCGCGTGGCGCCACGCGGAGCTGACGGCGCGGAACCCCCGCCAGTCCGAGGAGGACCTCCCCGCGCCCGAGCCCTCGGGAGACCCGGAGGAGGCCCGCGAGCAGGTCCAGGCGGCCCTGGCCCGGCTCCCGGAGCGCTACCGGCTGCCGGTCACCCTGCATTTCCTGAACGGGATGGATTACGAGGCGATCGAGCGGTCGCTCGACATCGGGAGCGGTTCCCTGCGCGGACTCCTGGCCCGCGGCGCCAAGCGCCTCCGGTCCGAACTCGCGCCGTGGTGGAGGATGACCCATGACCCTGCATGACGACTTCGACGCCCTCGCCGACCTCTACGTGGCCGGCGGGCTGAGCCCTTCCGAGCGCGCCGAGGCCGAGGCCCACCTCGCCTCCTGCGCCCCCTGCAGCACGCTGGCGAAGGACGCCCGGAGTTTCCGCGACTGGATCGGCGGCCGCCTCGCCGGCGACGGCCCGCCCGCCGACCTCGAGGACCGCATCATCGGGCGGCTGAGGGAGTCCCGCGCCGCGGCCTTCCGCCCCCGCCGCGCCGTCCCGCGCTGGCTCAAGACCGGGGTCGGCGTCGCCGCCGTCTTCGCCCTCGTCCTCCTCGGCGGCGCCTACACGGGCTCCTTCGACCGCCTCGCCCCCGCCGCCCGCGAGGCGACGGTCGCGGCCCGGCCCCAGCTCCGCGGCAAGGCTGTCGAGAATGGCAACCTCGGCCTCCTCGGCGAGACGAAGAGCGCGTACGCGCTCGGCGACACCGGCGACGCCCGCACGATCCGCCACCTCGAGGAGAACCTGAAGAAGCAGAACCAGGCGATGGACGCGATCGAGGCCGAGAAGAGCGGCGAGGTCCCCGCCTCCGACGCCGCCGGCGAGGCCGGCGGCTGGAAGGACGGCAAGCCCGCCGCCCCGGCCCGGCTCGAGGTCGTCATCGACGACCGCAAGATCATCCGCAACGGCGACGTCACCCTCGAGGTCGAGGCCTACGAGGCCGCGGCCGCGAAGATCGCCGAGGTCGTCGCCGCCGAGAAGGGCTTCGTCGCGGGCGCCGACACCCAGAAGCTCGCCAACGGCAAGATCCGCGCCACGATCACCCTGCGGGTCCCGCCCCAGGGCTTCGAGGCCATCCTCGCCCGCTTCCGCGAGATCGGCACCGTCCGCAACCAGTCCATCACGACCCAGGACGTCACGAAGCAGTACGTTGACCTCGAGCTGCGCCTCAAGAGCAAGACCGCCCTCGAGGAGCGCCTGCGCAAGATCCTCGCCGAGCAGAAGGGGAACCTCAAGGAGCTCCTCGAGGTGGAGGTCCAGCTCGGCAAGATCGTCGAGGAGATCGAGTCCATCAAGGGCGAGATCAAGTACTACGACAACCTCGTCGGCCTCTCCACGATCGTGGTCCGCATCTACGAGAAGGACCTCGGCCAGCCCTTCGAGTACGTCCAGACGCTGAAGGCCAACGTCGGCCTCAGCTCCGCGGATCCCGACGGCGTCTACGCCCGGGTCCAGAAGGAGATCCTCGACGCCGGCGGCCAGGTCGCCGACTGCCGGATGACCCGCAACAACGACGGCTCCGCCGAGGCCTTCGTCCGCGGCCGCGTGGACGCCGACAAGTTCCCCGCCGTCCGCGAGGCCCTCCGCAAGCTCGGGCACGTCGACGCCGACACGGTCCAGGTCCAGCAGACCGGCCGCGGCGGCCAGGGCGACACGGCCAAGGCCGGCGCCCCCGTGAAGCGCGAGCAGGCGGTGATCGACGTCGCGATCGCCACGCCCCGCGTCCACGTCGTGCGCAGCGGCCAGGTCCAGGTCGAGGCGGGCTCCGTCGAGGACGCCTACCAGAAGGCCCGGGCCGAGGTCGAGGCCGCGGGCGGCCGCATCCTGGACGGCTCGCTGTCCGGCCGGCTCGAGGGCGCCAGCGCGACCCTGCGGGCCCGCGTCGACGCCGCGAAGTTCGCCGCCCTCGTCGAGAAGTTCAAGGTCCTCGGCAAGGTGAAGAACGCGACGGTCACCCAGAACCTCCAGCCCACGGCGGAGGGCGCCGCCCCGCTGCTCGACGAGAAGGGCGACGTGACGCTCACCCTCTCCAGCCCCGAGGTCCTCATCGGCGAGGAGCAGGGGCTGATGGGCACGCTCCGCCGCACGATCTCGAACAGCTTCGGCGGCCTGATGTGGTCGATCGAGAAGCTCTTCGTCGGGATCTCCCTGGCCGGCCCCTGGATCCTGCTCGGCCTGGTCGCCTGGGCGATCGTCCGCCGCTACCGCGGCCGCAAGGTCGCCGCGTAAGCCGGCTCAGTCCAGGAGGGCGTGGATCCTCGTTACGAGGTCCGCCCTCCAGGACTGCAGCCGCGCCCGCCGCGCGGGACGGGACACCGCCATCCAGAGCAGGCCGGTCTCCCGCCAGATCCGGCGCCAGCGCTCCAGCCATCCGACGGCGAGCAGCCCGCAGCCCGGCCCCGCGACGAGCAGAGCGGCCCACGCGGCCGTCGGCAGCTTCCCCCAGCTCCACCAGCCCGCCGCCGCGTACCACGCCGGGAACAGGAGGATCGCCGTGAGCAGGCCGACGCTCGCGCGCACGTCGAGGTGCGGACCCGAGAGAGCGACGCAGCTCCGCACCAGCCAGTACGGCACCGCGTTGGCCAGCAGCCCCGCCGCCAGGAACGGCAGCCCGACCGCGAGCCCCAGGGAGTTCCGCAGCGCGAAGCCGAGCACCCGCGCCGCCTCGTACTCCGCGGCGACGTGGGCGTCCCCCGCCCCCAGCAGCGCGAGCGCGCGGTCGTAGCGCCGCAGCCGCCGCCTCAGCTCCTCGACCTCGTCGTGCCGGGACTCGCGCAGCCGCCGGTACTCGTCGAGGATGAGCTTGCGGCGGCGGAAGCGCTCGAGGAGCCCGGGCTCGTCGCCCGCGACGCCGAGCCGCTCCACCACGGCCGAGAGCCGCTCGAGCTCGGCGCTCTCCGCGTCCAGCACCTGCCGCGACAGCCGCTCGCGCAGCTGCTGCGTCAGCTCGTCCACGGCCCGCCGGGGATCGGCCTCCCAGGCCGCCCGAGAGCCCGCCGCCGGGACCGGCTCGCCGAAGGTCACCAGCACCTTGCCCCGGAAGAGCCGCGTGCGCTCGAAGTGGATGCCGACCGGCACCGTGACGAGGCCCGAGCTCCAGCCCGCGGCCGCCTCGGCCTCGAGGGCCATCTTCGCGGCCCCGTGCTTGAACTCGCCCAGCGCCGGATCGACGTGGCTGCGCCCCTCGGGGAAGATCCCGAGCAGGCCGCCCGAGCCGAGCGCCCGGCCCGCCGCGTCGTACGCGCCCTCGTTCTTCGCGGGGTCGTAGCCCGGATCCTGGGCCCGGTGCACGGGGATGCAGCCCAGCCCCCGCATCGCCGCGCCGAGGATCGGGATGCGGAAGAGCGGCGCCTTGGCGAGGAAGCGCACGGGCCGCGGGCTGGCCGCGATGAGGAAGAGCGGGTCGACCATGCCGTTGGGGTGGTTGGCGACGAGCACCGCGGGGCCCGACGCCGGGAGCCGGTCGAGGCCGTGCACCTCGAGGTCCGAGTAGTAGAAGCGCAGCGCGGCCCGGATCACGCCGCGGAGGAAGCGATAGAAGCCCGTCATGCGGTGCGGCGCTGCGTCCCGCCGCAGGCGTAGGTCGCGCAGGAGCCCAGGTAGTCCCAGCAGTCGACGTGGTGCGGCGTCGAGCACTTCGCGCAGCGCACGACGAGGTCGTCCATCGGCCCGTCGCAGACCGGGCAGGTCGCCCCCGCGCCCTGCTGGAGCGATTCGACGACGATGGCGCCCTCCTCCCTCGCGAGGATCGCCTCGAGGATCCGCGCGCCGCGGGCCACGAAGAGGTCGAGCTCATCGAGCCGGCCGGACAGGTCGCGACCGACCCGCCAGGTGACGCGGCCGTGGCGGACGTCGAGCGAGGGGCCCCAGGGCCGCGACGCGAGCAGCAGTCGACGCACCTCGGGCGTCAGGACCCTCCGCGCGAACGTCGCGTTCTCCGCCTCGATGTGGAAGGCGGGATCGAACTCGGCGTCGCCCAGCTCGAGGTCCTCGGCGCCGAAGAGCATCCGGACCTGCGAGAAGAAGCCCTGGGGGGTGACCCGGAGCCGGCCGGAGATCCCGTGGGCGATCTCGAGCCGGGTGTACGGCGGGCTGTTCTTGCTGCCGGAGTAGCAGGTGAGGGCGCCCTCGAGGTCGCCGAGACGGACGCGGGTGACGCCGCCCGAGAGGAAGCCCGGGGGGGTGTAGGTGCCCTGGTAGCGGCCGGCGAGGGTCCGGAGGTTGTCGACGCGGCGCTGATTCTCCCGGACCATCAGGACGATCAACCAGACGAAGCCGGCGACGACGCCGAACCCGACGAGCAGGCCGATGAAGACGAGGACGGCCACGCCGGCGACGGGCAGCATCGCCCCATTAGACCACGCGGCCGCGGACTTGTGACTTACCCGCCGCGGGCCGCCAGCATCGGCTTGCGCTCCTCGATGATCTTCTCCGTGAGCTGCAGGGGCACCGGCTCGTAGTGGTCGAAGGCCATCGAGAAGTTCGCCGTGCCGCGGCTCAGCGTCCGCAGGTCCGTCGCGTAGCCGAAGACCTGGGAGAGCGGGACCAGGGCCTGGATCTCCTGCAGCGTGCCCTTGAGCTCCATGTGGTCGATGCGGCCGCGCCGCGAGGCGAGGTCGCCGTTGACGGAGCCGAGGTGCTCGGCGGGCGTCGTGATGTCGACCTGCATGACCGGCTCGAGGAGCACGGGGCTGGCCTTGCGGAAGGCCTCCTTGAAGGCCATCGAGGCGCAGATGAAGAACGCGCGCTCGTTGGAGTCGACCTCGTGGTACGCGCCGTCGATCAGGGTCACCTTGATGTCCACGACCGGGAAGGCCGCGAAGGGGCCCTTGCGCATCGCGTCGATGATGCCCTTCTCGATCGCGGGGACGAACTCCTTGGGGACGTTGCCGCCCTTGACGTCGTTGACGAACTCGAAGCCGGAGCCCGCGGGCACGGGCTCGAGGGTGATCTTGACGCGGGCGAAGTCGCCGCGGCCGCCGGACTGCTTGACGAGCTTGTGGTCCACCTCGGCCGTGGCCTGCGCGGTCTCGCGGTAGGCGACCTGGGGCCGGCCGGTCTTGCAGTTCACGCCGAACTCGCGGCGGATGCGGTCGACGAGGATCTCGAGGTGCAGCTCGCCCATGCCCGACATGATCGTCTCGCTCGTCTCGGCGTCGACGTTCACGACGAACGTCGGGTCCTCCTCGGCGAGCTTGTTCAGGGCGACGGAGAGCTTGTCGCGGTCGCCGCGGCTCTCGGGCTGGATCGCGATGGAGATGACGGGGGCCGGGAACTCGATGGACTCCAGGACGACGTTGTGGTCGGGGTCGCAGAGCGTGTCCCCGGTCAGCGTGTGGTCGAGGCCGATGATGGCGCCGATCTCGCCGGGCCCGAGCGATTCGCGCGTGTGGGCCTGGTTCGCGTGCATCTCGAGGAGGCGGCCGACGCGCTCGCGGTGGCCGCGGCTCGAGTTGAGGACGTAGGAGCCCGCGTTCAGCGTGCCTTGGTAGACGCGGACGAAGACCATCTTGGCGTGCCGGTCGCTCCAGACCTTGAAGGCGAGCGCCGCGAGCGGGCCCTCCTGCACCTTCGGGGAGGGCAGGTAGTCGCAGACCGCGTCGAGCAGGGGCTGGACGCCGATGTTGCGGTACGACGAGCCGCCGAGCACGGGGATGATCTGCCGGGCGATGCAGCCCTTGCGGAGCACCGCGCGGATCTCCTCGGGCGTGGGGTCGACGCCGCCGACGAACTTGTCGAGCAGGGCCTCGTCCGTCTCGGAGACCTTCTCGATGAGGTTCTTGCGCCACTCCCGGGCGGGCTCGACGAGCTCGGGCGGGACCTCGACCTCCTCGAAGTGGATCTTGCCGGCCTTCTCCTCGAAGAGGATCTCCTTGAACTTCACGAGGTCGATGATGCCGCGGAAGGTGTCGCCCTCGCCCACCGGCATGATGACCGGCACGGCGTTGGCGCCCAGCTCCTCGGTGATGCGGCGGACGACCTCCTTGAAGTCGGCGCCGGTCCGGTCGAGCTTGTTGACGAAGGCGATCACGGGGACGGAGTACTTCTCGGCCTGGCGCCAGACCTTGGCGGACTGGGGCTCCACGCCGCCGACGCCGCAGAAGAGGGCGACGGCGCCGTCGAGGACGCGCAGGGAGCGCTCGACCTCGACCGTGAAGTCGACGTGCCCGGGGGTGTCGATCAGGTTGATGCGGTGGCCGCGCCACTCGACGCTCGTCGCGGCCGCGGTGATCGTGATGCCGCGCTCGCGCTCCTGGTCCATCCAGTCCATCGTGGCCTTGCCGTCGTGGACCTCGCCCATCTTGTGGACGCGGCCGGTGAAGAAGAGGATGCGCTCCGACGTGGTCGTCTTGCCCGCGTCGATGTGCGCGATGATGCCGATGTTGCGGATCTTCGAGATTTCAGCCATGGAATCCAGTCTCCGGGTGCGAAAGGTGGAAGAGGATACCCGCGTTGGCGGGCCTTGTCCAGACGGGGTTCAGTAGGCGGGCACCGAGGGGTCGATCTCCTGGCTCCAGGCCTCGATCCCGCCCGCCAGCGAGAGCGGGTTGGCCAGCCCCGCCCGCTCCAGGGCCGCGGCCCCGTGGATGCTCCGGCGGCCGTGGTGGCAGTAGACGACGAGCAGCGCGCCCGCCGGCGGCTTCACCTCGGCGACCCGCCCGGGCAGCTCCCCCAGCGGGATGTGCTGGTGGTCGTCGAGCTTCGCGATCCCCCGCTCCCAGTCCTCCCGCACGTCGAGCAGGTGCAGGGGGCCCCCCGAGGCGCGGTATTCCGCCAGCTCGCCGACCGTGATCTCCCGGACCATCGCGACATGAAAGCGGAGGTCCCCCGCGGGCGCAAGGGTTGCGCGGGGCCCGCCGTGGGGTACACTGGGGCCCGAGGGAAACACCACCATGGGGTTCAATCCGGGCAAGCGCTGGGAGAAGGAGTCCGAGTCGCTCTACATCCACGAGAGCGGCGCGCGGATCTCGAAGTCCGCCTACCGCGGCCAGGACGGCTGGTGGGTGTTCCCGGTGGACCTCGACGCCCCGCCCCTGCAGTTCCCCGCGACCGAGGCCGGCCGCGACGAGGCCTTCGCCACGTTCGAGAAGGGCCTGCCCAAGCCCCCGCCGAAGCCCAAGCCCAAGAAGAAGCCCGTCCCCCCTCCCGAGGACGACGAGCCCGTCGCCAAGGGCGGCGGGGACGACGACGAGGCCGACGCGGACGACGACGCCGACGAGAAGGAAGAGAAGGACGACGAGGACTAGCGTTCCCGGGACTTGAACCGCGCCTCGAACTTCTCGAGCCAGTCTTTCTGGTCCGGCGTCTCCGGGACCTCGGCCCCCCGCGCCTCCCCGATCCGCTCCAGCGCCGCCTCGAGCTTCATCCCCGTCGCCACCAGCGCCGCCGCGGCGACCGTCGGCGATCGCCCCAGCCCCGCGAAGCAGTGCACGGCCACCGACTCGCCCCGCCGCAGCTCCGCCGCCAGCGCCCGCGCCGCCGCGTCGAGCGCCCGGTCGTCCGCCGGGGTCGAGTGATCCGGGATCGGCACCGAGAGGAAACGCAGCCCCAGCGCCTCGGCGGTCCGGCCCTCGTCCTCGAGGCCGAGCTGCTCCGCCTCGCCGGGCTCGAGGCAGGAGACGACGAGCTTCACGCCCGCCTCCTTCGCCATCCGAAGGTCGATGCCCAGCCACTCGCCGTCCCGGGGCCGCGACATGATCGCGAGCCGCAGCGGGTCCTCGAGGGCGATCCGGTAGAGCCTCACCGCGACAGGGTACCCGCCCCGGTATACTCCTTCCATGAGATTGCTCCCCGCCCTCCTGCTGCTCGCCCTGCCCGCGGCCGCCTCCGCGCAGGAGGAGGGACGCCGGGCCTGGGGCCGCTGCGGCGCCTGCCACGCGGTCCCGGATCCCGAGCGCCCCGCGGACCGGACCTGGATCGCGCGGATCGCCTCGAGCAGCTGAGTCGGCCCCCCGAGCGACGGCAGGTTCCTGCCGGAACGGAAGGCGCTGGCCGCGTGGGTCTCGTCGAAGGACGCGCCGCGCCCCAAGCCCGCCGCGGAGGGCGACGCCAAGGTCGAGACGGGAGTCGCCGACGGCTACGTGCTCCTCGTCCCCAAGGGTCGGCCGCTCGAGGAGGGCCGCATCGTCGTGGGCACCCAGGCCCTGCCCGCGGGGACCTGGGTGGTGCAGCGCGTCGTGATCGAGCTCGAGGGCTGGAGCCTCTGGGCCTCCGGCAAGGGGCGGGAGCTCGAGCTCAAGCCCGGCGGCACCGCACGGCTCGAGTTCGGGAAGTCCGTCGAAGTCGCCACGAAGGGCTTCCGCCAGAAGGACAAGGTCGTCGGCAACGGCTGCCTGACGTTCCACGGGATGGGCGCGACGCTGCTGAAATCCGGCGAGCGGATCGAGATCTCCTGGCTGCTGCGCTCCGGGGACCAGAAGATCGTCGAGGTGGAGTGCGACTACGGCTGAGGCGGCGGTTTCGGCGGGACCTGGACGGTCCCGAAGGGGAGGTCCGCGGCCGGCACGAAGCTGTCCTTCCGCTTCCCGGCCGGGCCCTTCGAGCTCAAGGGCGCCCTCGAGCACGACGTGAAATAGAAAGGGCCCCCGGTTTCCCGGGGGCCCCCTGGATTCGTCCGTCGGGGACTACTTCGTCTCCTTCTTCGCCGCGAACAGCTCCTTCATCTTCGCCCACATCGCGTCGGCCATCTCGTTGACGCAGGGCGTGCAGGTGTCGCCGGACAGGAAGGTGCAGGCGGTCTCGGTGGCCTTGCCCTCGGCGTCCTTGCCGGCGTGCTTGGCCTCCTTGAAGCCCTCCTTCGTGAAGCGGGCGTTGACGCGGTCCTTCAGGATCGGCGCGAAGATCTTGGTCTTCACGGTCTCGCAGGACGGGCACTCCTTCTCGCAGCAGCCGCCGACCGTGCAGGGGCACTGCTGTCCGACTTCCTTCTTCATCAGCTCGCCGATCCGCGCGCGCACGGCCTTCAGCGTCGCCGCGGCCTTGGTGCAGATCTCCTTGCACTTCCCCTCGCACTTGCCGTCCTTCGGACACAGGATGCCGGCCATCCCGCAATCGCTCGAACCGGCCTCGCAGCCGCCGCACTTCTTGTCTCCGTCCTGGGCGTAGCCGGCGCCGCCGGCCAGGGCCAGCGCCACCGCGCCGGCGAGGATCATCGACTTCATCGGGCCTCCTGGGTGAAAGGATGACGTACCGGTGAGGTACAGGCCGGGCCGCCGGGACCTTTACGGATTTCCGAGCAGCGCCGGGCCGCCCTCGCGGGCGTAGACTTCGGCCGCCTCGCGGCGGCGCTCCGCGGCCCGGGCGAGCGCCCGGGCCACCTCGGGCCGGGTGCGGATCGCGTCGAAGCCCGGCTCCCGGTCCACGGCCTCCGCGCACCAGAAGCCGCCGTCGACGCTGCGCTCGAGGAGCGGCACCGCCTCGTCGTGGTGCCCCGTCCCCGCGAGCTGGCCGGCGATGTAGACGAGGCCCTCCGGGTCCCGGAACCCGCCGCGGACCATCGCGAGGAAGCCGGGCGCGACGTCGGCCGCGCGGCCCTCGATCAGCCCCTCCATCAGGCCGAGCTGGCTGCGGAGGAAGTCCTTCTCCAGGCCCTGCATCGGGCGGGACAGGCGCTCGCGCACCAGGGCCAGGGCCTCCTCGCGGCGGCCGAGGCGGAACAGCGCCGCGATGCGGATGGTCGGCGGGTCGTCCGTCTCGCGCTCCGCGGCCCGCGCGTAGTCGCCGAGGAAGTAGTGCGTGTACTGCACGCTCGTGCGGATCGCGGGGTCGAGGCGGCGCGCGCGCTCGTCGGCGGCCACCGAGGCGCGGAGCAGGCCGACGTAGCGCAGCACGTAGGTGAGCCCGGCGTAGAGCGCGGGGTCGTTGCTGCCGTTGCGCGCCCGGCCCAGGAGGCGCGTCATCGCCTCGACGGGCCGGCCGAGCTCCTCGACCTCGTGGTTCGTGTAGAGCTGGTGGGCCAGGGGGAGGTCGGGGTTGAGCTCGAGGGCCTTGCGGAAGGCCTCGCCCGCGCGGCGGTGCATCTCGTCGGGATCGGCGTGGCCGTACTTGCCGAGGATGCGGTAGACGCGGCCGAGGCGGGCCCAGGCCGGGGCGAACGCGGGGTCGTCGCGGAGCGCGGACTCGTAGAGCGAGCGCGCGTCGCCGAGCGTGGAGGTGTCCGCGAGGCTGATGGGGATCGCGTTGGCGCGGAGGTACGCCTCGTAGACGGCGGGCGAGGCGGGGACGTCGTGGGCGATGCGCTTCTCCTCCTTCGGGCTCAGCTTCACCTTGAGGGCCTCGACGAGGCGGCGCGCGAGCTCCTCCTGCAGGGCGAAGAGGTCGCCGAGCTTCGCGGTGGCCGAGTGGGTGCCGAGCACGGTGCCCGCGGGGAGCTGGAGCAGCTGGGTGGCGATGCGCAGGCCGTCGCCCGCGCGGAGCAGCGTGCCCGAGAGCGCGGCGTCCACCTCGAGCTCGGAGGCGAGCTTCTTGAAGTCGGGCGGGTCGCCGGCGGCCCGGGCGGCGGCCGAGGGGGAGCGGACGACGACGGACTCGAGCGCCGACAGCGACGCGGCGATCTCGTCGGCGAGGGCCGCCCCGAGGAAGTCGGTCTCGGGATCCGGGCGCAGGGGCTTCAGGGGGAGGACGGCGAGGCGGGTGACGGCGCGGACGGGGCGCACCGAGGTGAGGCGCTCCTCGGGGAGGCGGAGGAGCTCGTCCACCTCGAGGCCCATGGCCTCGGCGGAGGCCGGGCGCTCGGCGGGGGCCTTGCGCAGGGCGCGCTGGATGAGGCGGTCGGCGGCCAGGATCCGCGGCCCGCCGGAGAGGGCCGGGGGCTGGGCGGCGACGATCGCGTGGACGAGCTCGGCGAGGGTGGAGCCGCCGAAGGCGGGCCGGCCCGCGAGCATCTCGAAGAGGATGGCGCCGGTCGCGAAGAGGTCGGCGGGCGGGCCCGCGGGCTCGCCGGCCCACTGCTCGGGGGCCATGTAGCGGGGCGTGCCCACGAGGGTGCCGGGGAGCGTGAGCTGCAGCTCGGTGCGGGCGCCGTCGACGGCGGGCGGGCGCGCGAGCCCGAAGTCGAGCACCTTCACGCCGTGCGGGGTGAGGAAGATGTTGCCGGGCTTGAGGTCGCGGTGGACGACGCCCTTCGCGTGGATCGCGGCGAGGGCCGCGAGGAGGTCGCGGACGATCGCGAGGGCCTCCTCGAGGGGGACCGGGCCCGAGGCGAGGCGGCGGTCGAGCGGCTCGCCCTCGAGGAGCTCCATCGCCAGGTAGGGCTGGCCGTCGATCTCGCCGACGTCGTAGATCTGGGCGACGTGGGGGTGGTTGACGCGGGCCGCGGCGCGGGCCTCCCGGAGCATGCGCTCGCGTGCGGCGGGGTCGTTCGTCCCGGCCAGCGGGCGCTTGAGGGCGACCTCGCGGTCGAGGCGGGAGTCCCGGGCGGCGTGGACCGCGCCCATGCCCCCCTGCCCCAGCGGCCGGAGGATCTCGTAGGGTCCGAAGCGCTCCATCGGGGGATCAGGGTACCCGAATCGCCCGAAATCCGTGATCCCCCGGGGGTCGTTTCCGTTCCACCGGCCATGAAGACCCCTCTGCTGCTGCTCCTCGCGGTCGCCCCGGCCCTGGCGCAGGACCAGGAGAACGCGGTGCTGACCGGCCTGCCCTGGCTGAGCCGGCACCAGCTGCCCAACGGCGGCTGGGGCGGGCCGACGCCCTCGTGCCGCTGTCCCGACATGCCGCTTCCGGCGCCGCCCGCGAAGGACCCGGCGATCGCCGCGAAGGCCGCGCCGCTGCTCGCGAAGCTCGGGGCGGAGTCGCCGGTCGAGCGCGAGGAGGCCGGGGAGGCGCTGATGGCGCTCGGCGACGGCGTGATCCCGGAGCTCGCGGCGGCGGGCGCGTCGGAGGATCCCGAGGTCCGGGCGCGGGCCGCCGAGCTCGTGGACCGCCTCCTTCGTCGCCACGCGACCGGCCGCGTCGAGGATTCGGCGCTGGCCCTGCTCGCGTTCCTGGGCGCGGGCTACTCGCACCTCTCCAAGGACGTGATCGGCGGGAAGTCGACCGGGGAGACGATCAAGGACGGGCTGAAGTACCTGATGGCCCGACAGGACGCGGAGGGCCGGATCGGAGAGGGCCGGGAGCGCGTGCTCGCGGCGCTGGCCCTGGCCGAGGCCTACGGGCTGACGGGCTCGAACGTGCTCAAGGAACCGGCGCAGAGGGCGGTGGCGGCGGCGCTGGCGGTGGAGGGCGACGACGCGGCCACGACGGCGTGGCGGGCGCTGGTGCTGCGCTCGGCGGAGATCTCGGACCTCGCCGTGAAGGAGGGCTCGAAGGAGCGGCTCCTGGCGCAGCTCGAGAAGCTGGAGGGCCGGGAGGGCGCGGCCGCCGAGCTCCTGCTGGGGCGGGTCCTGCTGCTTCGGGCCAAGGCGGATCCGGGACTCGCGCTGGTCGCGGAGCGCGTCGAGCGCGAGCGGGCGGAGTCGCCGGAGCGGGGCTTCTTCGCGGCGCTGGCGCTGTACACCTTCGACGGGCCCGACGGGCCCCGGTGGAAGGCGCGGGCGGCCCGGATCTTCGCCGAGGTTCCGAAGGCGCAGCGCGTGGCGAAGGGGACCTGCGCGCACGGGTCCTGGGGCCCGGCGACGCCGCTGCGGGTGCTGACGCTCGAGGTGCTGTACCGCTACGCCTCGATCGCGAAGTAGGCCTACTTCGCGGCGGGCTCGATCGCCAGCGGGTCGTCGGAGAGCGCGTCCTTGATGCGGAGGCTGGAGCGGCCCGCGAGCAGGTCCTCGAGCTCGTGGCCGACGACCTCGGCGCGCCATCCCGTGGCGAGGGCCGGGGGCGGCTGCTTCGGCGCGAGGCCGAGGCGCCAGGCGATCAGGTCGCGGACGTCCTCCATCGTGCCGACGAGGCTCTCCCCCACGTTCGCGGCGCGGCAGATGCTCGCGAGGGCCGAGCTGAGCAGCTGGGCGGCGAGGTCGAACTGCCGGCGGTTGTGGAGGCGGCGCGTGCGGGGGCGGCGGGCGTCGGGCAGCTCGAGGCCGCGGCGGATGCACTCGGCGAGCTGGGGGATGTGGTGCTTGAGGTCGCCGCGCTCCATGCCGCGGACGAGCAGGATGCGCTGGGGATCGGCGACCTGGACGCGGGAGAGCTCGACGACGAGGTCGTCGCGGAGGACGCGGCGGACGGGGATGTCGCGGCGCTCGGCCTCCTGGTCCCGCCAGGTCCAGATCTCGCGGGCGATCGCGGCGCTCGCGCCGTTGAGGCTGGAGGCGCCGGGGAGGCGGCGCCAGCGCTCGGAGGTCCCGTGCTGCTCGACCTCGTCCTGCCAGGCGGCCATCTCGAAGTCGAACCAGGACGTGCGGCCGAGCTCGGCGAGGCGCGCCTCGAGGAGGCGCTCCATCTCCTCGAGGTGGACGACGTCGTCGATGGCGTAGGTCAGCTGGCTGGGCGAGAGCGGGCGGCGGCTCCAGTCGCTGCGCGTGTCGTGCTTGGCGAGGCGGTGGCCGAGGACGGTGGCGACGAGGGAGGCGTAGCCCGCGGGGTAGTCGCGGGTGCAGAGGCCCGCGGCGATCTGGAGGTCGACGAGGCGCGCGGGGCGGCGGCCGGTGGCGCGGAGGCAGAACTGCAGCTCCTCGCGGCCCGCGTGGACGATGGTGCGGCGCTTCGGGTCGACGAGGAGATTCCAGAACGGGGAGAGGTCGCGGATCGCGAGCGGGTCGATGAGGGCGAGGCGGCCGCCCGAGGCGACCTGGACGAGGCAGAGCTTGGGGCGGTAGGTGTACTCGGAGATGAACTCGGTGTCGAAGGCGATCGCCGGGGCGGGCTCGAGGGCGTCGCAGAGGGCGCGGAGCTTGGCCGCGGTGTCGACCAGGTCGGGATGGCGTTTCACGGGGGGATTAGAGTAGCGGAGGAACGGGGTCGATGTCCTACAATTCCCCGCATGAAGAAACCCCAGGTCGGTCCGGCGGCGCCGTGTCCCTGCGGGACCGGCCGCCCGTTCGGCGAGTGCTGCGGCCCGGTGCTGGCGCGGACGCGCGCGGCGGGCTCGCCCGAGGAGCTGATGCGCTCGCGCTTCACGGCGCACGTCGTGCACGACTGGGCGCACCTGCACCGGACGCACCTGGAGTCGTCGCGGGAGCCGTTCGAGGAGCCGGAGCAGGAGGGGGCGACGGACTGGACGCGGCTGGTGATCCACGGGAACGCGCCGGGGTCGGCGCCGGAGAAGGCGACGGTGGACTTCACCGCGTACTTCGCCGAGGGGGACCTGGAGCGGGCGCACCACGAGAACGCGGAGTTCGAGAAGATCGACGGGACGTGGTTCTACCTGCGGCCGCTGCGGCAGGGGCTGGCGCCGGTGCGCTCCCAGGCGGCGAAGGTGGGCCGCAACGACCCGTGCCCGTGCGGCAGCGGGAAGAAGCACAAGCAGTGCTGCCTGGGGAAGAAGCCGACGGCCTGACCCGCGGCTAGCGCTGGGTCGGGGACGGGTTCGGCGCGGCCTCGGACTCGGCCTCGGGGGCCGGGGGCGGCGGCGGGGGGGCGGTGTCCTCGACCTCGCGGTGGACCTCGCCGGGCATGAAGAGCCCGCTGTGGTCGTGCCCGAGCACGCCTTCCTTGCGCATGCGCTTGCGCTCGGCCTTGATCTGTTCCTGGCGGCGCTTCTTCGCCTCGCGCATCCTCTTGGCGGGGGTCTCGGCCATACCTGCTCCGGGTTGTGGGTTCGGTCCTGAGCCACTATAGCAGAACGGGGTCCGCGGAGAAAGGGGGGCGCGGGCGCCGAATTCCCGCACGGTCCCCGCCGCCGCGGCGTAAGATACCTAGGAGATCTAGGTATGGAACTCCGGCCCCTGGTCCTGGCGCTGCTCGAGGCGAAGCCGATGTACGGGTACGAGCTCGTGCAGGCGGCCCGCCGCAAGGGCAGGCTGAACTGGGAGGAGGGCACGCTCTACCCCCTCCTCCACCGCCTCGAGGGCGAGAAGATCCTCGCCTCCGAGTGGCGGCGGGCGCCCGGCGGCAAGGAGCGGAAGTACTACCGGCTCACGCGGAGCGGGAAGGCGGCGCTCGCCGCGGCCCGCGTCGAGTGGAAGGCCAGCGTCCGGACCGTCTCCAGCATCCTCCTGGGAGGCAGCCATGCGTGACGACGTGCTCCGCCGCATCCTCGAGTCGACCGTCGACACCCGGGCCCTGGGCGAGGACCGGACGCGCGAGATCCTGGCCCACCTCGAGGACTCGATGGAGGCCAAGCTCCGGGACGGGCTGCCCGAGACCGAGGCGCTGGCGCGGGCGCTGGAGGAGTTCGGCGACCTCCGCCAGGCCGCGGGCCGCGGGGCCCCGCTGCTCGTCACGCCCGAAGGGGCGACGTTCCGCGGGGGCTTCTCGCGCGCCCTCCTGCTCTACGTCAACGTCCTGCTCTTCGTCGCCTTCGAGCTCATCGTGACGCGGAAGTTCACCGGGATCCTCGGCGGGATGAACCTCGAGCTCCCGACCCCCTACATGTTCTTCGAGGCGATCGCCTCGGCGCTGTCGGCGAACGGCGCCGCGACGGCGCTGGGGCTGGCGGGCCTGGGCGTGGCGCTCTTCGCGCTGGCCCGCACCCGCTGGATGGCGCGGGCCTGGAACTGGCTGGCCCTGGGCCTGGGCCTGCTGCTCATCGCGGCCTTCTTCAGCGTGGTCCTGCCGATGATGAGCGCCCTCGAGGGGATCGCGCGCTAGTCCGCCGCGAACTTCACCTCGAGCTCGAGTTCCTTGCCGGCGCGGAGGATCGTCACCTTCGTCTTGTCGCCCGGCTTGAACTTCCCCAGCGCCGCGACCACGTCCGGCTGCGTCGCGACCTTCTGGTCGCCCAACTTCGTGAGGATGTCCCCCACCTTGAGCCCCGCCGCCTCGGCCGCGGAACCCTCCTGGATCGAGGTCAGCTTCACGCCCTGCGGGACGGCGTCCACGTTCACGCCGAGCCGGACCCGGTTCGACTTCGCCGGCGCGGGGCCGCCCGCCAGCCGCTCGTAGTAGTCGCGCGGCACGGACTCGGAGTCGTCCTTGCGGAACTCCGGCTTCGCCGCGGCGTCCGCCGTCTCGCGCGCCAGCTCCAGCACCATCCGCAGGATCTTCGCCTCGGCCTCCACGTCGACCTTCTCCGCGACATCGGTCGGGCGCCGGTAGTCCTCGTGCACGTTCGTGAAGAACGTCAGCACCGGCACGCCCCGCCGGTAGAAGTTCACCGCGTCCGTCGGCGAGGTCCCGCCCCTCCCCGGCTCGACCGCCAGCGCGTGCTTCGCCCCGAGCCTCGCGACGCGCTCCTTCCAGTCCGGCGACGTGCCGACGCCGCCGACGTAGAGGTAGCCGGCCTTCGAGCGGCCGATCATGTCGAGGTTGAACATCGCGACGACCTTGCCGGGCGGGGCGGCCGCGAAGGCGGCCGAGCCGACGAGCCCCTGCTCGCCCCCGCCGAAGGCGACGAAGGCGATCGAGCGCTTCGGGCGCGCCGCCGCGAGGGCCCGCGCGAGCTCGATCACGCCCGCGACGCCCGAGGCGTTCGAGTCGGCCCCCGGGAAGATCACGTCCCCGCGCCGGCCGAGGCCGTCGAGGTTGGCGCCGATCACGAGGAGCTCGTCCTTGAGCTTCGGGTCGCTCCCCTCGAGGAGCCCGACGACGTTGGGCGGCGCGGCGGGCGCCTTGAGGCCGAGCTTCGCGAACTGCGCGGCGACGTACTCGGCGGCCTTCAGGTAGCCCGGCGAGCCGGACTCCCGGCCCTCGAGCGCCGGGGAGGCGAGGAACGCGACGTGCTCCTTCAGCGCGGAGGTGGAGACGGGCTCGTCCTGGGGCGAGAGCAGCAGCAGGACCGCGAGCAGCGACCTCATGCCTTCCTCTTCGCGCGGAAACGGACGTGGGTCCGCGGGACCTGGAGGACGAGCGCGAAGTGCGCGGTCGCGTAGGTCGCGCCCCACATCGTGTCGTTGGGGGTCATCATCACCTTCGGGTCGTGGTCCCAGATCTTCTCGAGGCTCCCGTCGGGCTTCTGCCGGGCGAGGAGCTTCGCGTGGTAGAGCCCCACGAACTTCGCCCAGTCCTCCGGGCCGAAGTCGTGGAAGGCGTGGGCGCTGAGCGTGAGGTGCAGCGACGGCGTGTGGTGGCTCCAGGCCTTGTCCGCGTGCTCCCGGGCGTAGCGGTAGGCCGCCTTGTAGCCCGCCGCGCCGTCGGCCTTCATCGTGCGCAGGACGAGGAGCGACACGATCGTGCGGCCGTAGCGCGGCTCCTCGGGGAACATGTTGTGCTGGTCGTACTTCACCGACCCCTCCGCCTCGAAGTACTTCGCGTAGTACTCCTGGCCGAGCTTCCAGACGCGCCCGGGGACCTCGAGGCCGATCGACTCCGCGCGGCCGAGGGCCAGCAGCGTGGAGTTGAGCAGCGCCGTGACGCCGCTGATGTACCAGAGCGTGCCCTCGTCGCGGCCGTTCTTCCAGACGCTGGTGCCGACCTTGTCGCCGACCGCGGCGACGAGGAAGGCGACGAGCGACTCGCAGGTGCGCCGGCTCTCCGGGTCCTTCTCCTTCTCGTGGACGTGGACGAAGAACTGCAGGCAGAGGGCGGAGGCGTAGATCGGCCCCCCGCCGCCGCCGGAGATGCGGGGCGAGGCGCGCTGGATCTCGTCGACGCGCTCCTGGAGGAAGCGCCGCGCGAGGCGGAGCTCGCGCTGGTACGGGCCGGAGGACGGCGTGGAGCCGCTGGCCATGAACGCGAGGCCGGCGAGGGCCGTCGTGAAGACGTGGGTGACGTTGCGGTCCGTGCGGACGTACTGCAGGCCCGGGTCGTGGGCGGGGATGCAGCCGTCCTTCACCTGGCGGCTGGCGAGGAAGTCGAGGGCGCGGGAGATCGCGGCGCTGCAGGTCGCGCAGGCGTCGGGGCAGGCCGCCCCGTGGACGACCGGCGGCTCCTGCTGGCGGGCCGAGCCCGGGGCCGCGGCGAGCAGGACGAGGACGAGCGCGGTGCTGCGGATCACGGTCCCTGTTATACGCCGCCGGGGGCCGAAGCGCGCAGGCTTCGCGTGAATCGGAGAACGGGACCCGCCGGCACGGGCTGCTAGGATGAGGCCGTGACCGAAACCCTGCCCGCCGAGACGGTCAAGACGCTGGTCGCCGCGCACGACCGGTTCCTGCGCTTCCTCCAGTCGCGCGTCGGGAGCCGCGAGGTCGCCGAGGACCTGCTCCAGGCGGCCTTCGTGAAGACCTTCGAGCGGGGCGAGGAGATCCGCGACCAGGAGAGCGCGGTGGCCTGGTTCTACCGGCTCCTGCGCAACGGCCTGACCGACCACTACCGCCGCAGCGCCACCGATGCCCGGGCCCTGCGCTCCCTGTCCCGGGACGCCCCCGCCGCCGCCCCGGAGGATCCCGAGCTCGAGAAGGCGGTCTGCGAGTGCGTGAAGGACATCATCCCGACGCTGAAGGGCGAGTACGCGGACATTCTCCAGAAGGTCGAGCTCGGGGGCGAGGCCGTCGTCGACGTCGCCAAGAGCGAGAACATCACGCCCAACAACGCGATGGTCCGCCTGCACCGGGCCCGCAAGGCGCTGCAGGGCCGGCTGGTCCAGACCTGCGGCACCTGTACGGAGCACGGTTGCCTCGAGTGCCGGTGCAAGGAACGTCCCGCCGGCTCCTAGATCTCGACGACGAACTCGACCCGCAGCGGCTTCCCCTCGGGCCGGAACTCCGCCCAGAGCTTGTAGAGCCCGGGGGCGGGAAACGCCGTGTGGAAGGCCACCTGGCCGGGCTCGCCGGGATCGAACGGGTGGCTGTGGAGGAGCTTCGTCGCGCCCGGGTCGACCAGCACGAGGTGGCCCAGCGCCCCCAGGTACGGACGGAGATCGGCGACCGGCCGCCCGTCCTTCGTGACCTTGAACGTGAGCATCGACTGCTCCCCGTGGTCCACGAGGTCGAGCCGGACCTCGTAGTCGCCGGAGCGCCGGCTCTTCGAGAGGTCGTCCTTCACCAGGACCGCGGGCTTGGGAGCGGCGCCCGGGACCGCCAGGCGGGTCGAGGAGATCGTGCCCCGTCCCCCAACCGGCGTGTAGTCGCCGAATAACACGTACTCCCCCGCCGCGGGGAACGTGAAGTCGAGCCGGAGCGCGCCGTCGGGCCGCGGCTCCGGATGCTCGTGGGCGAAGAAGGACAGGTCGGACGACATGACGAGGAAGTGCAGCGGCTTCTCGTGCACCACCTCGAGCCGCTCGATCGGCCGGCCCACGCCGTCCTTGAGGCGGATCGCCAGCTCGACCGGCTGGCCCGGGGCAGGCTCGCGGGACACCGCGACGTGCATGGATGGAGCAACGTTGGCGGCGCAGGACGCCAGCAGCAGGCCGGCCAGCGCCGTCGGGGCGAGTTTCAGGTTCCACATGGTTCACCTCCTGGGGCGGGGTCATTCCCGCCGCCCCGCTGACGCTCGGGGTCGGCCGACCTTACACCCCCGAATCCGGTGTAAGGGTCCGGCCCCTCATCCGTCTGCGCCTGCGAACCCAGAAGGAGGAAGGCCATGAGACACGTAGAACATCACGAGGGAACGAACATGACGTCGAAGAACCGGGTCACCGATCCCGTGTGCGGGATGCAGGTCGATCCCGCCACCGCGCGGGGCGGCTCGGCCGTCCGCGACGGCAAGACCTACCACTTCTGCAGCGCCGGCTGCCGGGAGACCTTCACGAAGGGCCCCGGGATGAAGGAGGCCCCGCCGGCGCCCGCGGAGCCCCGCGGCTCCTACGTCTGCCCGATGCACCCCGAGATCGTCAGCGACAAGCCGGGCTCGTGCTCCATCTGCGGCATGGCCCTCGAGCAACGGATGGCGAGCCTGGAGGAGGAGGAGAATCCCGAGCTGCGGGATCTCTGGCTCCGCTTCCGCGTCAGCGTGGTCCTGACGCTGCCGCTCCTGGTCCTGGCGATGTCGGATCTCCTGCCCTGGCCGCTCGTCCCGCCGGCGGTGAACCCGTGGGTCCAGCTCGCCCTCGCGGCCCCGGTGGTCCTCTGGGGCGGCCTGCCGTTCTTCCGCCGCGGCTGGGACTCCGTCAAGACGCGCAACCTGAACATGTTCACGCTGATCGCGCTCGGCACGTCCGCGGCGTTCGCGTTCAGCCTCTTCGCGACGTTCTTCCCCTCGCTGCTGCCCCACTCCGCGTCGCACGGCGGCATGGCGCCCGTCTACTACGAGGCGGCCGCCGTCATCGTGACGCTCGTCCTGCTCGGCCAGGTCCTGGAGCTGCGGGCCCGGCGCGCGACCTCGGGCGCCATCCGCGCCTTGCTGGCGCTGGCGCCGAAGACCGCGCGGCGGGTCGGGGCCGACGGCGTCGAGGTCGACGTCCCGCTCGACCAGGTCGCGGTGGGCGAGCTCCTGCGGGTGCGGCCCGGCGAGAAGGTCCCGGTGGACGGGATCGTCGTCGAGGGGTCGAGCTCCGTCGACGAGTCGAGCATCACCGGCGAGCCGATCCCGGTCGAGAAGACCGGGGGCTCGCGCGTGACCGGCGGCACGCTCAACGGGACGGGGACCTTCGTCCTGCGGGCCGACCGCGTTGGCCGCGACACGCTGCTCGCGCGGATCGTCGCCCTCGTGGGCGAGGCGCAGCGGAGCCGGGCCCCCATCCAGCGCCTGGCGGACCTGGTGTCGTCCTGGTTCGTGCCGGGCGTCGTGCTCGTCGCGGCCCTGGCGGCCATCGCGTGGGGTTTCTTCGGCCCCGAGCCGCGGATCGCCCACGCGGTCGTCAACGCGGTCGCGGTGCTCATCATCGCCTGCCCCTGCGCCCTGGGACTGGCCACGCCGATGTCCGTGATGGTCGGCACCGGCCGCGGCGCGCAGGCGGGGGTGCTCGTGAGGAACGCCGAGGCCCTCGAGCTGCTCGAGAAGGTGGACACGCTGGTGCTCGACAAGACGGGCACGCTGACGGAAGGCCGCCCGCGGGTCGCGTCGATCGTCGCGGCGCCGGGCTTCGACGAGTCCACGGTGCTGGCGACGGCGGCCGCCCTCGAGCGGCTGAGCGAGCATCCGCTCGCGGCGGCGATCGTCGGCGAGGCGACGGCGCGGGCGCTGGCCCTGCCCGGGATCCAGGGCTTCCGCGCGGTCGTCGGCCAGGGCGTGGTCGGCCGGGCCGGGGACGAGCCCGTGCTGCTCGGGAACGGGAAGCTGCTGCGGGACGAGGGCGTGGACCCGGCGGCGCTGGCGGAGGCCGCCGAGCGGCTCCGGACCGAGGGCCAGACGGTGGTCCAGCTCGCGGTGGGCGGCCGGCTGGCCGGCCTCATCGGCGTGGCGGACCCGATCCGGGCGACGACTCCGGACGCGCTCCGGGCGCTACGGGCGTCGGGGCTGCGGCTGGTGATGCTGACCGGCGACAACGCGACGACGGCGCGGGCGGTGGCGGCGCGGCTCGGCATCGACGAGGTGCGCGCCGACGTGCTGCCCGACCAGAAGGCCGACGAGGTCGCGCGGCTCAAGGCGGAGGGGCGGATCGTCGCGATGGCGGGCGACGGCGTGAACGACGCCCCGGCGCTCGCCGCGGCGCACGTCGGCATCGCGATGGGCACGGGCACGGACGTCGCGATCGAGAGCGCGTCCGTGACGCTGCTGAACGGCGACCTGGGGGCGATCGTCCGGGCGCGGCGCCTGTCGCGCGCGGTGATGCGCAACATCCGGCAGAACCTGTTCTTCGCGTTCGTCTACAACGCGCTCGGGGTCCCGGTCGCGGCCGGCGTCCTGTACCCGGTCTTCGGGCTGCTGCTCAGCCCGATGCTCGCGAGCGCGGCGATGGCGCTGAGCTCGGTCTCCGTCATCGCGAACGCCCTGCGGCTGCGGGGCGTGCGGCGGTGAGCTACATCCGGAAGTTCAGGCCCAGGGAGACCTGGATCGCGTCGAACTCCTCGTCGTCGAGGTTGTCCTCGTCGGGCCGGAGGTAGATGTAGCGGAGGTCCGCGTTGAACGTCATCCCGTTGTCGCCGACGACCAGGTCCGCGCCGAAGCCGAGGTGGAGGCCGAAGGTGCTCGAGGTGCTGGTGTCGCTGAACGTCGCGGTGTCGATGTCGATGCTCGTGTAGTACCAGCCGAGGCCGCCGAGCACGTAGGGCTTCAGGGGCGATCCCTGGTGGACGTAGAAGAGGGCGGTCGCCTCGAGCGGATACTGGACCACGGCGACGTCGCCGTCCTGGAACTCGTCGGCGTGGAAGGTGAGCGAGCCCTCGAGGGCGAAGGCGTCGGTGAGGTGGATGCGGACCTGGGCGCCCGCGAACCAGGTCCCGTCGTCCGCGCCGCGGGTCTTGATGAAGCCGGCCCTGGGGCCGAGGGTCACCTTGGGGCGGAAGGGCTGGGCGATCTCGGCGAGGGAGCCCAGCTCGTCGAGGCTCTCCGATTCCTGGGCCGAGGCCGGGGAGGCCGCGGCGGCGAGGAGCGTCGTGCAGAGCGCGAGGGTCTTCATCGGGGGCCTCCAGGGATTGCGATCCAGAGGATGGTAGCCCCCCCGCGCCCCGATGCCTAGTCCAGGGGCGCGTGGCCGCCTTGGACGGCGAGGGTGAGGAGGGCGGCGCCGACGCCGATCGCGGCCGCGAGGGCGAATAGGAGCAGCGGGGAGTGGCGTCGCGGCGGAGGGTCGGGTTCGGGGTCGGGTGGAGGCGGAGTCCGCTTCGCGATGTCGTCGGCGAGTCGCCCGGCGAGGACGCCGACGCGGCCGTCGTCCATCCGGTGCAGCCGGCGCAGGGCCGGCAGGAAGCGGGGATCGTTCCACGCGGGCAGGGCTTCGTCGAGCAGGTGCTGGATGTACTTGTGGGGGTCGAGCATCAGGGGCTCGAGGTCGGCGAGGATCCCGTCGCGGTCGTCGAGGGCGATGAGGGCTTCGAGGGCCTTGACGCGGACGGCGGGGCTCGGGTCCCGGAGCATCCGGCGGAGGCCGGCGGCGTCGCGGAGCTGGCGGAGCGCGCGGATCGCGAGGCAGCGGACATCCGGTTCCGGATGGTCGGAGCGGGCGGCGGCAATCTCGAGGTCGCCGAACGCCACGAAGTACTCGAGGATGGGGGCGGCGAGGCAGGGATGCCCGTCCTCGAGGAGGGCACGGAGGCGGGGGGCGAATTCCGGGATGCGGAGTCCCGCGAGGTAGCGGATCGCGGCGACGGCGACCTCCACGACGGGATCGTCGAGGAGTTCGGCGACGTCGGGCGCGGCTTCGGGGGCGGGCAGGGCTTGGAGGGTTTCGATCGCCTCGACGCGGGCCCCTGAGCTGCGGCAGTGGAGGAGCTCGAGGAGATCGGCGACGACGTAGTGGCGGAGGACGGGGTCGAGGAGGAGGCGGGGTCGCAGGCCCGGACGGAAGAGGAGGTGCCAGGTGTCGGAGAGCGGCTCGAAGCGGTAGAGCATGGCGAGGGACTGGGCGGCCTGGTAGCGCATGTCGAGGTCGGGGTGGTGGAGGAGGGAGCGGATGGCCGGGTAGTCCGGCGGGGCGTCGAGGGCGTAGATCGAGTCGACGAGGGAGCGGGGGTCGGGGGCCGGGGAGGTCTCGGCGAGCTCGAGGAGCGCGGGAAGGGCGGAGCGGAGCTTGCGGAGCTGGACCGTCTCGAGGACCCAGGGCAGGAGGGGGCCGCGGGTGAAGGCGGCACGGCCGGCGAGAAAGTCGAGGTCCTCGCGGGTGCAGTCGCCGCCGAGGGCGGCTTCGCGGAGGACGGCGGCCCAGGAGTCGGGGTCGCCGGGGGCGAGGCGGTCGGCGAGGTTCGGGAAGAGGCGGGCGAGGCGCGGGGGGATGGCGGCCTCGAGCTCGAGGAGGTGGAGGAGGGCGGCGGCGCGGGCGGCGACGTCGGGTTCGGGGTCGCGGAGGGCGGCGCGGAGGGCGGGAGCGGCGGCGGGTCCGAGGGAGCGGAGGGCGGCGTGGGCGTCGTCGCGGCGCTCGAGGGAGTCGTCGCGGAGCTGCTCGACGAGGGCGGCGGGGTCCTGGGGGGCGAGGGCGGGGAGGAGGAGGATCCAGGCGGCGAGCATGCCATTGCCAACGGGGCCGGGGGCGGGAGGTTCGGGGGGATTGGAGGGGGATCGGGGCGGGAACGGGGTCTTCGGGCCGGGGCGTCAATCCCCGTGAAATCGGGATCGACGGGACGTATAGTAGGGACCCGCCGCGCCTACCCGGAGGGGTGGCAGAGTGGTCGATCGCGGCGGCTTGCTAAGCCGTTATACGGGTTAATACCTGTATCCAGGGTTCGAATCCCTGCCCCTCCGCCATTGGTCACCCTCTTCAAAGTCCAAGGGCATCTGGAAGCGGGGTCCAACCTCTCGGGTTCCTTGACTACACTGCCGCCAACAGTCATCGTTGAGTTTCAGGTTCACGATTCCCCATCAACCTGGAGGCCAGGTGCCGGAATCGACAGCCAGTCTACATGAGTCGCTCAAGGACGAACTCCAAGGCACGAATGGTCTGATTCGCGCGATTCGGAGGAGAACCTTGATGGACACCGAATCTCACGCGGCAACTACCCAGAAGCTATTCGAAGACTCAAAGGCCAGTGTCACGCCAGCAGATGAGGCTCTGCTCCAGCTCCTGACACTTGACTACCAGAAGTACCTCGAGAAGGAGCGGGACTTCACGGAACGGTTCATTGCACTCGCGAATTTGGAGGCCACGAAGGAGAAGTACCCTCTAGTCAGACGGTCGATTGACGATTACATCAGCTCCGCACGCGGATCAAGTGACCCTACAGCAGCACTATCTGCGATCACGGGGATCATTGTCGCCCTGGCCGACTCGAACAAGCAATCTCGAGCTTCCAGATCTGGATCTAGCCTGATGCACCATCTGGCCTACATCTTCGAGAAGCACGGATTGAAGCCCAAAGTGCACTTTCAACGCGAATACAAGGTCGACGACAAATGCAAATTGGATTTCTTCCTTCCGAATAAGGAGATGTATCGACGAGAGCCAAAGAATTGCTGTGCGATCGCGTGTCAGACGACCTCGAATGACCGCTTTCGGCTCACCTTCGCTCAGATGCCCTCGGACACTAGGAATAGAGCGTGCACAGCTATCGGATCGCCCAATTTCGGACCGAGTCTCGGCCCTGACAGCCTCACGGACAACAAGCTCAAGGAAGCTAGGGACAAGGGAGTGAAGTTCGTTATCTTCAGTCACGCGATCGATGATCGACTAGAGAAGAGTGGATCAGTCATGTCCTACCAAGAACTCATTGATGAACTCTACAAGCTCTCCAAGTTGTGGGAATGACCGTTGCTCAGTCTCGCAGACAAGATCGCACAGTCGGACTCGGGATCTAACTCGAGCGATTAGATCCTGGGGCATACGTCACTCGCGAGACTTCCCTTGGCGTGTTGACCGACGCACGAAGTTCGCAATCACCACCTCGGAAATCCTCCTCCAGAAGACCCGCGCGGAAACCGTCGCGCCCGTGTACGCGAGCTTCCTGCGCCGGTACCCCTCCTGGAAACGCCTCGCGACGGCAAGCCAGGCCGATCTCCGCCGGTTCCTAGCTCCTCTCGGCCTATGGCGACGCCGGGCCAAGGTGCTCAGGAGCTTGGCCAAGGAGATGGTCTCGAGAGCTGGCCGGCTGCCCCGGACCCGCGAGGAGCTCGAGAGCCTCCCGGGGATCGGCCAGTACGTCGCGAGCGCCATCCTTTGCCAAGTCTACGGCGAGCGCGAGCCGCTGCTCGACGTCAACATGGCCCGCGTGATCGAGAGGTACTTCCGGCCCCGGAAGCTCGCCGACCTCCGGACCGACCCCGTCCTCCAGGGCTACGCGCGGGCCATCCTGCCCCGGGCTCGCGTGAAGGAGTTCAATTGGGCGGTCCTAGATTTCGCCGCCCTGGTGTGCAAGGCCCGGGACCCGCGTTGCGGGGACTGCCCCCTCAAGCGAGGCTGCCGGTACTACCGCCGGAACTCACGCTAGGAACTTGCGGAGATGCTTGCCCACCTCGTGGGCCAGCTTCACCGGTACCGCGTTCCCGATCTGGGTGTACTTCGGAACTTCGCGGTCCCATATCCCCTCGGAGGGATCCCCGGCCCGGCGCCGCCCGCCCGTGGTCCGTGGGCCCATGAACTTGTACCAGTCGGGGAAGCACTGCAGTCGAGCCCACTCGCGCACCGTGATCGATCGCGGCTGGCAGTAGTGGACGTAGTCCTCGGGCAGGGAGGTCGCCGTGATGTTCGGACCCTCGGCGTCCCACCGGGGCTGCAGCACTCGCTGCGCGAACTTCTTGGTGCGGTACTTCTCGGGGATTTCCCCGTCGTGCGCCAGCATGTGGGCGTACTTCTCGCGGATGAAGTCGGAGTGCTGGGAGTACTCCTGCTCGTGCAGGGGATCGCCCTTCCGCAGCTTCCGGCCGCCGGGCAGCGTGCGCATCCGCTCCTGGAACTCGCTCGCGATCGCGGACGGGTACATCAACGTTTCGGGCTTGGCCAGGTAGTCGGGATCGACGAGGTCGCCCCAGGCTTCCTCGAGCGTCGGGTACCCGCCCGTGGGCTGGGGCAGCAATCCGTCCGCCACCTTGCCGAGCTCGGGCCTCCAGCCGAGATCCGACCGGATGCCCGCCAGCAAGACGCGCGGCCGGTTCTGCGGGACGCCGTAGTCCTTCGCGTGGACCAGGGCGAACCTGGCCTCGTATCCCTCGATCGCCTGGAAGGCCGCGAGGACGTCGCGCCAGATCTCGCCCTTCTCGCCCTCGGGAGTCCAGCGGGACGACAGGAGACCCTTCACGTTCTCGAAGAGGAACATCCTCGGGCGAACGGCCTCGATGACCCGGATCATCTCCTGGTACAGGTGGTTCGAGGGGATCTCTTCCTTGTCGAGCTTGAAGGTCCGCCGATGGCCGATGCCCGAGTACCCCTGGCAAGGGGGGCCGCCGCACACGAGGTCGACGTCCTTGATCCCGCCGTTGGCCCACGACTTCTTCAGGCCCAGGAGCGACGACGTCTCGAGTTCGTGGATATCCCCGACGGCGACGATGTCCAATCCCGGGCGGTTGGCGACGTACGTCTGGGAGGCGGACTTGTTGAGCTCGGAGAAAAGCAAAGGGTGAAAGCCCGCCTGCTCGAGCCCCAGCGACAGGCCGCCGCATCCCGCAAAAAGGTCGATGCACGTGAGCTGGGCGGGCTTGGCCTTGGTGGGGGCGATCTTCTTGTCGACCAGCGCGGGCTTCGTGGACATCTCGGGCCCCTCCTCCACTCGCTTCGTGGCCTAGGAGACTACAAAACGAACAACGCCAAGCCTAAGGAATGATACCGGTGGGCGTGTCACGGAAAGACACTCCCCCGGGGCCCCGGAAGCTCGTCTATCCACCTCTCCGAACAACCTCCGTCACGATCCGATGCAGCCTCCCGAAGTACTCCACCCCCGCCGCATCCATCCGCACCTCCTCCAGCACCCGACCCAGCAGCTCCTCGCACCTCACCAGCCGCTCCCGCTCCCCGCCCGTCAAGGCCCGCACCGCCCCCGCCTCCCCCAGCACCGGCAGCAGCGCCAGCACCACCGCCCCATCGAGCTCCTTCAGCCCCATCCCGTCGATCGACCGCTCCCGGCACGACGCCGGGAACTTCGCCCCCTGCTGCTCCCGCCACAGCACCGCCGACTCCCGCGGATCCGGGAACCCCGCCACGATCCCCCGCAGCCGCTTCGCGTCGATGTTCCCCCCGCTCAGCACCACCACGACCTTCCGCCTCCCCTACGGCAGCCCGCCCTCCAGCAGCGCCGCCACCCCCGCCGCCCCCGCCCCTTCCACCGTCATCCCGTGCCGCCAGTACAGCTCCGCCACCGCCCGCGCCAGCGTCGCCTCCCCCACCTCCACGATCCCGTCCATCACCCGGTTCGCCAGCTCGAACGTGTTCGCCGACACCCCGCCCTCCAGCCCCTCCGCGATCGTCGGCTTCGACATCACCCGCAGGTGCGCCACCCCGTCCCGCCGCGACGACGACATCCCCGGCGACGCCTCGCTGTTCACCCCCCAGAGCTCCGCCTTCCGCGCCCGCTCCCGCAGCACCACCCCCAGCCCGCAGACCAGCCCCCCGCCCCCGCACGGCGCCACCACCAGGTCCGCCTCCGGCGCGTCCTCCACGATCTCCAGCCCCAGCGTCCCCCCGTTGCCCGCGATGATGTCCGCGTCGTCGAACGGCGACACGAACACCGCCTCCGACCCCAGCCCCCGCGCGTGCTCCTCCGTCGAGTCGTAGTCGTCGTACGGCGCCAGTTCCAGCCTCGCCCCGAGCTTGCGGATCTTGTCCGCCTTCACCTTCGGGATCGTCCGCGGCGCCACGATCGTGCAGTCCACCCCCAGCGCCTTCGCCGCGTACGCCAGCCCCGCCCCGTGGTTGCCCGCGCTCGAGGCGATCACCCCCCGCTTCCGCGCCGACGGCCGCGCCAGCTTCACGAACGGGCCCCGCACCTTGAAGCTCCCCGTGACCTGGAGGTTCTCGCACTTCAGCCAGACCTCTCCGCCGAGGAGCCCGGAGAGCCACTCGCTGGGGATCAGGGGGGTCCGCGTGACGCGGCGGCGGACGATGGACGCGGCCTTCTCGACGAGGGAGTACGGGACGTCGTAGTCCACGGGGACCTACGCGCCCTCGGGCGGCACCCAGAGGACCTTGGTGGGGTTCGCGACGATCTGCGTGATCGCCGAGGCCACCGGCCCCGACATCTTCTGCTTGAAGTTCATCTTGCCGCCCTGGCGCTGCACCACCACGGCGCTGAACGCGCCGGGCTTCTGCGCCAGCGACCCGTCCCCCTTGAGCACGTTCTCGAGGTAGATCCGGATCTTGTCGTGCAGCTCCATCCGCGCGACCACGATCAGCTTCGCGGGGTCCTCCGAGATGATCTTCAGCACCCCGTCCAGCTCCGGCGGCTTCTGCAGCGTGAACGTCACGATCTCGTACCCGCTCATCGCCGGGGCCTGCGGCTCCGCGGCGCCCTCGACCGGCGCGCCCGAGCCCAGCGTGAACGACGACTTCTTCGGGCCCATCGACGGCATCGGCGCCGACGTCGTCGGGGGCGGCCCGCCGTCGGGCGCGTTCGTCGGCTTCTTCCGCGGCGTCCCCGGGGCGAAGCGGCCGGGGAACTCCGGCGCGGCCACCGGCGGCGTCTGCGCCGGGTACGTGGGATGCGGCGCCATCGGCGTGTGCGCGGCGGCGGGCGCCGGCTCGGTCACGACCACGCCCGGGACCGGCGAGACCTGCGAACCCGGCCGCGGCATGTTGATCACCGAGGTGTCGCCGGTCTTCTTGCGCACCCGGTCCATGAAGGTCTGGAAGCGCTCCTGCACCTCGCCGAGGTCCGCGACGTGGATCTCCGGCGCGAAGGCGTTGTCGCCGCCGTCGCCCTGGACCATGCGGAGGATGACGACGTCCGCCCCCACCATGCCCTTGGGGTCCGGCTTCACGTGGGCGTGGACGAACTCGTAGAAGATGTCCGGCCCGTGGCTCGAGGACACCCGTTCGCTGCTGTAGACGCGCGAGATGTACGAACCCATCGGGCGCCGATTATAGCATCAATCGACCGTCGGCCGGTACGGATGGTCCCGCTTCCGCAGGACGAGCGTCGCCTTGAGCGCGTCGCCCTTCGCGAGCTTGTGCACGACCTCCATCCCCTCGAGCACGCGGCCGAAGACGACGTGCTTGCCGTCGAGGTGCTGCGTCGGCCGCACCGTGATGAAGAACTGGCTGCCGTTCGTGTCGGGGCCGCCGTTGGCCATCGACAGCGAGCCGCGGAAGTGGCGGCGGTAGTTCGCGCCGAGCTCGTCCTTGAACGAGTACCCGGGGCCGCCCTGGCCGTCGTTGGCGGGGTCCGCGTCGCGGCTGTTCGGGTCGCCGCCCTGCACCATGAAGTCGCCGACGATGCGGTGGAACTTCGTGCCGTCGTAGAAGCCCTTGCCGCAGAGCTCGATGAAGTTCGCGACGGCGTTGGGCGCCTCGTTCTCGAAGAGCTCCACGACGACGTCGCCCTTCTCGGTGACGAGCTTCACGCGCGGCAGGTCGTCCTTGGCCTTCTCGGCCTCGCGGATCTTGAGCTCCTGGGCCCACTGGTCGACGCCCGGCTTCGCCATCTTGAGCGTCTCCTCGAGCTCCTTCACGAGGCTCGGCGTCGTGCGGTCCTTGTCCTTGAGCGCCTCCTCGAGGGCGGCCACCGCGGCGGCGGGCTCGCCGGTCGCGTAGGCGAGCAGCGCGCGGACCGCCTTGGCGGCGGGGTCGGCGGAGCCCGCGGCGGCGAGCTCGGTCGCGGCCTCGTCGTAGCGCGAGACCTTGCGCAGCAGGTTGGCGCGGCGGATGCGCAGGGGCGCGTCGCCGGGCAGGAGCTTCAGGGCCTCCTCGGCGTCCTTGAGGGCCTGCTCGACGAGGTCGCCCTCGGCGCCGAGGCCGGCCATGAGCTCGCGGAACTGGCTGCGGGCGTCGAGGAGGTGGCCGTCCTTGGGGCGGGCGGCGATGAACTGGTCGAGGGTCTGGTCGAGGAAGCGCATCTTCTCCTTGGCGGAGCCGACGACGGTGCGGAGGCGCTCTTGGACGGTCTCGATCTCCTTGTGGACACGCGTGCGCTCGGCCTCGGTGGCGGAGTTCTCGAGCTTGGCGGCCTCGTCGCCGAGCTTGGACTGGCGCTCGCCGAGGTCGCGGTACTCGACGACGAGCTGGCGGAGCTCGTCGATGGTGCCGTAGGCCTTGCGCGCCTCCTCGGAGGGGCCGCCGGAGCTGGAGCCGCCGCAGGCGGCGAGGGCGAGGAGCGCGACGAGCGGGGCGGTTTTCATGGCGCCCACTATACTGTCGGCATGGCCAACTTCAACACCGCCCTCGGGCTGCGCCGGGGCGAGGGCGGGACGACGATCCTGGACGCGGGGACGGAGCACCTGGTGGCGCCCGGGGTGGTCCATTTCGCGGTGCTGACGACGCTCTGCGAGGTGGCGGCGGCCGCGGCGGTGGGCGACGCCGTGGTGCCGGCGAGCGTGACGGTGAACCTGCTGGAGCGCGCGGCGCCGGGGCGGCTGGAGGCGCGGGGCGCGGTCCTGCGCAAGGGCCGTCGGCTGGCGGTGGCGGAGGGCTCGGTGACGCAGGACGGGAAGCTGGTGGCGAAAGCGGTGGTGACGTTCGCGATGGTGGGGTAGGGAAGCAAGAAAGCAAGAGAGCCCGAAAGCAGGACAGCCAGCTGGCTCTCGGGCTCTCGGGCTCTCGGGCTTTCGGGCTCTCTGGCTCTTGGGCTTCTTTGGCTTTCGTGCTCTCGGGCTTTCCGGCTTTCGGGCTTCATCTCGTGGTGGACCCGGAGGGAGTCGAACCCTCGCCCTCCGCGTGATGTACGCGGTGCGCTAACCGTCCGCGCCTCGAGTCCGTGTGATTGCCGAAAGCAGGACAGCCAGCTGGCTTTCGGGCCTTCCGGCTCTCGGGCTTTCGGGCTTTCCGGCTTTCGGGCTTCATCCCAGGGACCCTCCCCGGCCAGGAGCCGTCGCTGCGCGGCCCCCGGCCGGGGGATCCGATCGCTACACCTCCACCTCCTTCGACCCGATGAACCGTCCGGGACCACCACCACCATTCCGCGGGGGCCTCCCGGGCCCGGACTTGCCGGGAGACCGACCCGTCGCGCGCCGGGGGGAGCGGCGAACGATCACGATCCGGACCCGGGCGACCTTCTGCGCGCGCGTCGCCCGGCCGAGCGTCGACAGGACCTGCCGCACCGATCACCTCCTTTCCCGGAGCCGCGCCGCGGATGGCGGGGCGGCCCCGAATCGAACGGGGATCCGCGGTTTTGGAGACCGCCGTTCTGCCCTTGAACCACCGCCCCCCGAACCGCTCCTACTAATTCACGACTTCATGAACTCGTCAGCGCGCCGCCCCCGGGAAAACGAAAAGGCCCTGGACTCCCGCTCGGGAACCCAGGGCCTTTCCGGAAGGCGGCGGACGGTTACGTCCTCGGACCTCCCTTCGACGGGCCCCGGGGGGCGGGCGACTCGCACGCGGCGGGCATGAAGTGCCACGTCGGGCGCGCGTTGGCGCCGTACCGGTCGCTCGGGGTCTGTCGCTTGATGAGGAGCATGCCCGCCTCAACCGGCCCCGCGGCGGACGGTTCGGAACAAAATGGAGGACGCGGGCGTTATACTTGCAGTCGGAATTTGGAAGTGGCGGGGGGCCCCGCGGCTGTACAGGCTCCTGCGGGAAAACTCCGCACGTGAACCGGTAACCCAATCCTTACGGGAGGACTCGAGATGTTGAAGCGCATCGGATTCGCCGGCCTGGCCCTGGCCCTCGCGGCCACGATGGCCAGCGCGGGCGGCGGCAAGGTCAAGTGGGCGGACTGCAAGTCCGACAAGGACTTCGACCGGATCGCCGCCGAGGCCAAGCAGTTCGGCCAGATCATCGCGATCTACTTCAGCTCCGACAGCTGAGGCCCCTGCAACCAGTTGGGCGCAGGTGCGCTCAGTGACGACAACGTCGTGAAGGCCTTCGGCCGCATCATCCCCGTCCTCGCCGACGGCGGGAAGCTGCAGAAGCAGGCCCAGAAGTTCAAGATCACCGGCATCCCCGCCATGGTCTTCCTCGACCCCGAGGGCAACGAGATCGGCCGCATGAAGGACCGCTCGAGCGCGGGCCTCATCGCCCAGATCGACGAGGCCATCGCCAAGCACGGCCGGGCCCCCAAGTTCGCCGAGAGCCGCGAGAAGGCGATCGAGGACGCCAAGTCCGCCGACAAGCCCGTCGCCATCTACTTCGCCGAGGAGAGCCCCAAGAGCGAGATGGCCGAGAAGCTCTTCGGCGAGCTCCCGCTCAAGGACATGTACGAGCCCTTCGTCTGGGTGAAGGAGAAGCTCTCCGTGAAGAGCGACGAGGCCAAGAAGATCGGCCTCAGCACCCTCCCCGCCCTCTGGGTGATCGATCCCCGCGCGGACGACCCCTACGCCAAGCCTTTGAAGAAGATCGGCCTCCCGAAGGCCGGCGCCGGCCTCAAGGGCGAGCTGGCCCCGATCCTCAAGGCCTGGAAGCCCGCCGACAAGAAGCCCGAGGGCAAGACCCCCGAGGACGGCGAGAAGAAGGACGGCGGGATGGAAGGCGACAAGTAGTCCGGACCGACGACCGACTCCAGCGCCGGCGCGGGCGACCCCCGCGCCGGCCTTTTTTTTGCCCGGACCCCTCCCTATAATCCCCGTCCCTATGAACCACTTCCACTACCGCGAGGGCCGGCTGTACTGCGAGGACGTCGCCGTCGACGACCTCGCCCGCGAGCACGGCACCCCGCTGTACGTCTACTCCGCCGGCACCATCCTCGAGCACTTCCGCCGGCTCCGCGACGCCTTCACCCCGCCCGCCTCCGCGGGCTGGAAGCCCGTGCTCTGCTACTCCGTCAAGGCCAACTCCAACCTCTCGATCCTCAAGCTCATCGCCGCCGAGGGCTCCGGCTTCGACATCGTCTCCGGCGGCGAGCTCTTCCGCGCCCTCAAGGTCGGCGCCGACCCGAGGAAGATCGTCTACGCCGGCGTCGGCAAGAGCGACGCCGAGGTCGAGGCCGCCCTCAAGGCCGGCATCCTGCTCTTCAACGTCGAGAGCGAGGAGGAGCTCGAGAACACGAACGCCGTCGCGGGCCGCCTCGGCAAGGTCGCCGACGTCGCCCTGCGCATCAACCCGGACGTCGACCCGCAGACCCACACCTACATCTCCACGGGCAAGAAGGAGACCAAGTTCGGGGTCGACCTGGTCCGCGCCCGGAAGATCTGCGAGCGCGCCCTCAAGCTCAAGAACCTCCGCATGGCGGGCCTCCACGTCCACATCGGCTCCCAGATCACCAAGACCGACCCCTACGTCGAGACCCTGAACCGCCTCGTCCCCTTCGTCGCGGAGATCAAGGCGATGGGCCACCCCCTCGAGTGGCTCGACATGGGGGGCGGCTTCGGCATCTGGTACAAGGAGAAGCTCGCCCACTCGGCCCAGGACATCGCGGCGGCCTGCATGCCCCTGCTCCTGAAGACCGGCCTCAAGCTGCTCCTCGAGCCCGGCCGCTTCATCGTCGGCAACTCCGGCGTCCTCGTGACCGGCGTCACCCACGTCAAGGAGTCGGGCGACAAGCGCTTCGTCATCTGCGACACGGGGATGCACCACCTGGTGCGCCCGACGCTCTACGGCGCCTACCACCGGATCTGGCCGACGCGGACGGACGCGGGGGTCCAGGGGGACGTTCCCGACGAGGACCACTGGAACGGCCCGATGGTGATCTCCGACGTGGTCGGCCCCATCTGCGAGAGCGGGGACTTCCTGGCCAAGGAGCGCAAGCTCCCCGAGGTGAAGCGGGGCGACCGCCTGGCCATCTTCTCGGCCGGGGCCTACGGCTTCACGATGGCCTCGAACTACAACTCGTACCCCCGCCCCGCCGAGGTGGTGGTCAAGGGCTCCGTCGCCAAGCTGGCGACCCGCCGGGAGACCTACGAGGACCTCGTGCGCGCCGAGACGGTCCAGACGCTCTAGGCCCCCGGTTTTGTTTTGACACGGGTTTGGGCAGGGTTTAGCCTTCCTGCTTACGTCCGGGGTCCGGGAGGACGCCACCCGTGTCTCATCCCGTCGTCCCCCCGTCGGGTTTGAAAGGAGATGCCATGTTCGGTCGCTCGCTGCTGGCGGTCTTCGTCCTCGCGCTCCTCGCGAGCCCCTTCGCCTCCTCCCAGGAGGAGTTCCGGGACGACATCCGCCGCCTCCTGAACGACGGCGTGGACCTCTACAAGCGCGGCAAGTACGCGGAGGCCTACGGGAAGTTCGAGGAGGCCTTCCAGAAGCAGCCCTCGAACGACCTGGTCTACGCCTTCATCCAGCGGGTCGGCAGCGACGTCGTCCTCGGGATGATGAGCGCGCCCGACGAGAAGATCAAGGCGACCGGCTACCGCCTCATGGAGCTGGCCAAGCCCGGCGAGCGCATCCGGCAGGGCAAGAAGGAGATCCAGAAGTACCTCGAGGACCTGGGCAGCACGGAGCACGCCGTCCAGCGCAACGCGCACTGGCACCTGCTGAACTTCGGCCCCTACGCGGTCCGCTTCATCGTCCCGACCCTGGGCAACCAGCTGCCCGACCTGTACCGCTCGCGCCTGATGCTCGTCCTGACCGACATGGGCCCGGACGCCACCTTCGCGCTGACCGAGGCCCTGAACTCCAAGAACGCCTTCCTCCGGCAGAACGCCGCGATCGTCCTGGGCAACATCAAGGACGACCGCGCCGTCGCCGCCCTCCGCCGCGTCCAGTCCTCCGCGAACGAGGTCCCCGAGGTGAAGAAGTTCGCCCACGAGGCGCTCATCAAGATCACCCGCCAGCCCGCCGAGCAGTGGAAGGAGGCGAAGGACTACTACTACGACCTCGCCGACAACTACTACACGCGGCACCCCGGCGCCATCCACGCGTGGAACCGCGCCTGGCTGATCTGGCGCTGGGACGAGGAGAAGGACGTCCTCACCGAGCGCGAGGTCCCGCGCTTCGCGTACAACGAGCAGCTCGCCGAGGAGGCCCTCTACGACTGCCTCGCGATCGACCCGTCCTACCGCAACGCCAAGGGCGAGAGCGCCTGGGCCCTCCTGGCCTGCGTCCACTTCGCCCAGGCCCTCGAGGCCGAGGCGGGCGTCGCCGCCGCCGAGGCGGCCGTCAAGGCGGGCGACCCCGGCCTGAAGCCCGACCACGTCGAGGGCCTCAAGAAGCTCCTCGCCGCCGCCGAGCGCAACAACGTCAGCGGCAAGATCCCCGGCCGCGAGTTCCTCTACGAGGCCCTCGGCCGCTCGATCCGCGAGAAGAACGCCCTCGTCGCCGTCTCCATCCTCGACACCCTGCGGAACATGGCCGCCCCCGAGGAGCTGCCCTCCGCCGCGGCCCCGACGGCCCCCGGCACGTCGCTCGTCGACGCCCTGACCAACGAGGACAAGCGCGTCCGCTACGCGGCCGCCTCGGCCTACGTCGCCCTCAACCCGGGCGCCGACCGCCTCGGCATGCCGCTGGTCATCCCGAACCTGAGGGACGCGCTCGGCGAGAGCGGCGTCCGCGTCGCCCTCCTGGTCTACGATGTCCAGGACGACAACGACCGGACCTTCGTGAACGCCTTCCGCAAGCTCCTCCTGCAGAACAACGTCTTCCCGGTGATCGCCACGAGCGGCCAGGACGGCGTCATCAAGGCCAAGCAGTTCCCCAGCGAGGACGTGATCATCGTCCAGAAGAAGATCTGCGGTCAGATCTACTTCCAGGAGACCGAGTCGCGCCGCAAGATCACCGAGAGCGTCTTCGACACGCTCCGCGACGACGTCCGCACGCGCAACATCGCCCGCGTCGTGCTCTGCGACTCCGGCGCCGAGCTCGAGGACGCCAAGAAGCAGTTCGACCAGACCGCCCAGGGCTTCCTGACCCGCGACGCGGACCTCCTCGGCCTGCGCGCGGTGCTCGAGAAGATCTTCAGCTCGCCCGAGGCCCAGAAGGACGCGAAGGACCGCGCCGACCGCCTGGCGCAGACCGCCGCCGAGAGCCTCGCCTCGATCGACCCCCGCAACACGACCCTGCCCTACCCCGACGCCGTCGAGGCCCTCATCGGCGCCGTCAGCCCCGACGTCCTGCGGGCCGAGTTCATCCGCCTGCCCAGCGCCCGCGCCCTCGGCCGCTTCGGCGACCAGCGCGCCATCGACGTGCTGTCCAAGGCCCTCGCCGTGAAGAGCGAGGACCCCGCGCAGGCCGCCTCCCAGAAGGCCGTCCGGCTCCAGTGCGCGCGCTCCCTGGCCCAGATCTTCCAGAAGGCGAGGATCGCGCCGGCCAAGGAGGTCTTCGAGAACCTGAAGAAGCAGCTCCTCGACGGCGACTACGACATCGAGGCCGCCGTCGGCGAGGCCCTCGGCAACGCCGACCTGACCCCCGCCCAGCGGGTGGAGGCGGAGCTCCACCGCCGCGTGAACGCCCGTCGCGACGTGAAGACGCCGGACGACGAGTAGACCGACCGCATGGCCAAAAGGAAACCCGGCCCCGCGAGGGGCCGGGTTTTTCGTTTCCGGTCCGACGACTAGTTCGCGACCAGCGCGTCCGCCTCACGGGCGGAATCCAGGACGAACACTCAGACGTAGCCCGTCCCCCGGAAGAGCAGCACCGTGCGCCCCTCGCGCTCCACGCGGACCAGCTTCTCGCCCTCGCGCCAGTCGTGCTCGACCTCGTCGAGCCGCAGCGCCGTGTGGCTGACCAGCGTGCCGGTCGTCCGGTTCCGCTGCGCGGTCCAGCAGGCGACGCGGCCCTGGAAGTCCCGCGTCGAGGCCTCGGCGCGGAACCAGGCGTAGCCCTTCGCCTCGAGGCAGTGCAGGCAGCTCTTCTCGCCCCGGGCCTCGAAGTACCCCGCGATCCGCTCCTGCGCGCGCGGGGACGGCAGGTCGGGCTCGAGCGCGAGCCCCGCGGGCCGGGCCCGCACGCCCTCGTGGTGCCGCAGGGCGACCGAGGCGATGCGCTCCGGCGTGAGCGGCACCGGGGCCGAGTGCGACCACGCGAAGAAGCCCGCCGCGACGGCCGCGGCGGCCGCGGGCACGAGGATCCGCGCCCAGCGGGCGGAAACGCCCGGCGCGGGCTCGGCGGAGACCGCGCTCCGGATCCGCTGCGCCACGGCGGCGGGGCAGCCGGGCGCGGCGGCCGCCTTCTCGACCAGCAGCTCGCGGAGGCGCTTCTCGCCCTCGAAGGTCCGGCTGCACGGCGGGCAGAGCCCGAGGTGCCGCAGGATCTCCAGGTTCGACTCCACCTCGAGCTCGCCGTCGAGGAAGGGTTCGAGCCGCCGCTTCGTCTCGATGCAGTTCATGCCGTCGACTCCCGGGACTTGAGGAAACCCGTCGTGACCGCGTAGTCCATCAGCTCCCCCCGCAGCAGCTTCCGGGCCCGGAAGAGGCGGCTCATCACCGTCCCGATCGGGATCCCGAGGATCTGCGAGATCTCCCGGTAGGAGAAGCCCTCGTACGTCGAGAGCAGGAAGGGCAGGCGGAATTCCTCGGGGACGCGGTCGAGCGCCCGGGAGGCCTCGTCGCCGAGGTGGCGGCGGAGCTCCTCGACCTCCTCGGGGGCGAAGGCCGCGGGCGGGAGCGCGGGATCCTCGGGCTCGTCCTCCGTGAAGTCGGCCGGCCGGGGCCCGCGGGCCGCGCGGCGGCGGTCGTTCAGGAAGGCGTTCGCCAGGATCCGGAAGAACCAGGCCTTGAAGTTGGTGCCGCGCTCGAACTGCGCGAAGCCCCGGAAGGCCTTGAGGACGGCCTCCTGGACGAGGTCCTCGGCGCCCGCGTCGTCCCGGGTCATGCGCCGGGCGGTCCTCCAGGCGGAGTCCAGCAGCGGGTAGGCGAGGGCCTCGAAGTCGCGGCGGGCGGCCGGATCCATGCGTCAGTCCAACCCCGAGCGGGGCGCGGGTATTCCCTACCGGGCCCCGTCCAGCGTGCGCAGGAGCGTGAACATGCCCTCGCTCATCGTGCGGAGGCGGCGGGCGAGCTTCACGACGACGGCCCGGAGCACGATGTTCGCGAGGGCCGGGTCGGACTCGAGCAGCCCCCGCAGCGCCGCCAGGTCCCAGGCCACGAGGTGCGTCTCGGGAACGACGGCGGCGAGCGCCGCCACCGTGTGCGGGCCGGCCTCGAAGAGCGAGATCTCGCCGAAGACCTCGCCCCGCTCCAGGCGGGCGAGGCGCACGAACTTCCCGTCCTTGGTCCGGCCGATCTCGACGACGCCGGACACCACCGCGTAGAGCTTCGCGGCCGGGTCCTTCTCGCGGAAGAGCGTGCCGCCGCGCGCGACCTTCTCCTCGGCCCCCAGCGCCGCGAGGCGCTCGAGCTGGGCGTCGGCCAGTCCGCGGAAGAGGTCGACGTCTCGGAGGAAATCGCGGGTGCTCATCGGATCTCGCTCTCCCAGCGTTCGAGGACGGTCCAGCCGGCGGGCGGGACCAGGGGGGACGGCTTCCACACGTAGGACACGCGGACGAATTTCGCGGCGGCGGGCAGCTCCTGGCGGAGCTCCCGGGTCTCGTCCGGCTTCAGGCGGTTGTCGGGCACGCCCGTCTGCGTCTTGAACGGACGCTTGAACGTGAAGACCGCGTCCTCGAGCGCGTTGCCCTCGGCGTCGTAGGGCTCGACCTGGACGAAGAAGATCCGCGTCGGGACCTCGCCGGGGAACTTGTGCCCGGCCTGGTTCGTCACGCGCATCACGACGGTCCGGCCCTCGAGCCGGGTCGTCGCGTGGATCGCGCGGAGCACGAACTCCTTCGTGTTCCCGCCGGGGAACGCGTGGCTGTAGCCCGTCTTGGGCGGGCCGCCCTCGACGGCCCGGGTCACCGCCCAGGAGTGGCAGGAGGAGCAGGACACGCCGTCTCGGGCGTAGTGCGAGCCCTTCCACTCGTTGTAGGCGTCGTGCGAGGGGTTGTGGCAGGCGCCGCAGTACTCGGGCGTGCCGATCCGGTCGTCCCGCCGGGGCCGGCAGGGCGCCGTCGGGTGGTCCGCCCGCGCGGCGACGGTCCCGTCGGCGCGCAGGTGGCACGACACGCAGCCGACCCCGTCGTCCTGGTTGTAGTCGCGGTACACCGGCCGCCAGGAGTAGTCCGTCGAGATCTCGCCGGCGAGGACGGGCTCCATCGAGTGGCAGGAGCGGCACTCGGTCTTCGGCGGCGTCCCCGCGGACATGCGGAAGACGCCGTCGGTCCAGGCCTGCGCGTGCAGCGTCTTCCTCCACTCGTCGAAGACGGCGACGTGGCAGCGGCCGCAGGAGTCCCAGGAGCTCCTCGAGGTCCAGGGACGGAGGTCGACGGGGGCGCCGCCGCGGCCCGTCGCGCAGCCGGCCGCGACGGCCAGGGCGACGGCCGGGATCAGCGCCAGCGCGAGTGGCAGACGGCGCACGCGGCCTCCAGTCGGATCCAGTTCTCCTCGCGGTCCGCCTCGCCCCAGCGGGCGCCCCGCAGGGCCGCGAGGGCCTTGGCGGCCCCGGGCCCGAGCTCGGCGACCTGGCGGTTCTTCGCGGCGTCGTCGAAGGGCCGGAGCGTCGCGGCCTCGCCGATCCAGGACTGGAGGTCGGCGACGCGGCGGTCGATCTCGCGGTCCGGGTCCTTCTCGGCGGTGAGCAGCTGGATCTCCAGCTTCGCCCGGTCGGCCCGGCCCATCAGGGTCCGCACGCGGGCCGCGTCGGTCGGGGCCGCCGCCGGCGCCGCGCAGGACGCGAGGAGCAGCAGCGGGAGGAGCCGGGGCATCGGGGAATCTTAGCACGCGGGCCCGGCGTCCGAGTAATATCGGGGACCATGTCGCCCGGGGATTTCGAGAGGCTGCGCCGGCGCACGAAGCGGCGGCTCGCCGACCAGGAGCGCCGCCTCGGCGCGCTCCAGGAGAAGGCCGAGCGGGGGCCCCTCGACCCCGTCGAGGACAAGCTCCTCGAGCACGAGCTCGCGCTGGCCGCCGAGCTCCAGGCCAACCTCCTGCCCCAGCGCATCCCCCGGCCCCCGGGCTGGGAGTTCGGCGCGTACTACAAGCCCAGCCACGAGGTCGGCGGCGACTACTACGACTTCCTCGAGCTCGACAGCGACCACCTTGGCCTCGTCGTCGCCGACGTCTCCGGCAAGGGCATCCCCGGCTCGATCGTGATGACCGAGACCCGCGCCCTGCTCAAGAGCGAGGCCGCGCGCTCCCTCTCCCCCGCCGAGGTGCTGCGCCGCGTCAACCGGACGCTGCACCCGGACCTGAAGCGCGGGATGTTCGTCTCGATGATCTACGCGGTCGTCTCGCTCTCGGGCCGCACGGCGACCTTCAGCGTCGCGGGCCACCCGCCCGGCCTCCTCTGGCGCGCCGCGTCCGGGTCGATCCACGAGATCCAGACCAAGGGCCTGGCCCTCGGCATCGACAGGGGGCCCTTCTTCGAGAAGTCCTCGCGGGACCTGCGGCTCGAGCTCGCCCCCGGCGACCGGCTCGTCCTCTACACCGACGGGATCCCGGAGTCGATGAACGCGGAGAGGCAGCTGCTCGGCGACGACCGCTTCCGCGGGCGGGTCCGCGACTCGGGCCCGCTGGCCACGGGGGACTTCCTCGCGGGGCTGCTCGACGACCTGCAGGCCCACCAGGGCGACGGGCCGCAGCACGACGACATCACCGTCGTCACCGCGCGGGTGTCGCCGGAGCCATGAGCCGGCGGCAGTGGCGGAGGCCCTCCTCGCCCGCCGCGCCCGGGTCGTCCTTGTAGGGGTAGAGCTCCAGCGTCACGTGGCCCGCGTAGCCCGCCGCCCTCAGCGCGTCGCCGATCGCGGCGAAGTCCACGTCCCCCCGCCCCGGCACCAGGTGCTCGTGCACCCGGCCCCGGATGTCCTCGAGGTGCACGTTCCAGATCCGCGGGCCGAACGCCGCGATCGCCGCGGCGGGATCCTCGCCGACGCAGACCGCGTGGCCGAGGTCGAGGTTCACGCCGAGCAGCGGGTGCTTCAGGTCGTCGATGAGCCGGAGCAGCGGCTCCATCGACCCGACGTGGAAGCCCGGCTCGTACTCGATGCCGAGCCGCACGGCGGGCGCGCGCGAGGCGTAGTCGAGCACGGAGGCGAGGCCGTCGCGGAGGCGGGAGTCGGCGTCGCGCTCCGAGGTGCCCGCGGGCCGGCGGCCGCTGGCCGTGCAGACGGCGGGCGAGCCGAGCAGCCGCGCGAGGTCGAGGAGGCGGCGGAGGTAGTCGACCTTGAGGGCGCGGGTCGCGGCATCCGGGTCGAGCAGGCCCGGCCAGAAGCCCTCGGGGTCGCGGCGCTCCGCGTCGAGGCCGAGGGTCGTGTTGCCGTTGAGGTTGACGACGGGGAGGCCGGTCTCGGCGAGGACGGCCTTGAGCGCGCGGGCGTCGAGGCGGCGGTCGGGGAAGGCGTGGGGGGAGTCGGCGAGGATCTCGACGCCGTCGAAGCCGCGGGCCTTCACGTCGCGGATCGCCTCCGCGAGGGGGCGGCGGGTGTAGGCGTTGGTCGAGTACGCGAATCTCATTCGCCGCGCGGGGCCGCGGCGAGGCCCGTCTTGAGCAGGGAGAGGGTGAGGGCGTTCATCGCCGTCGTGGCGACGCGGCCGCCCTCGGCGCCCCAGCGGTCGACGGGCTTCCAGCTGCCCTCGGCGCAGGCGTCGAGGTGCGTGGCCTGGTGGCCCGCGAGGGCGCGGAGCGCGCGGCCGGACCAGGAGCGGAAGAGCGGGCTCGCGGGGCCCTCGGAGGCGAGCAGGGCCTCGGTCCCGAGCAGCCAGTAGGCGAAGTCGACCGTCGACCCGTCGGCGCTCCAGTACGGCAGGTCGCCGCCGAGCACGGCGGTCCCGGCGCGGACGGCGGGCGAGGACGCCTCCTCGCCGGCGACGCCGCGGAGCACGAGGACGGCGGCCGTCGCGGCCTCCTTCGGCTCGTGGCGGCCCCCGGCGCCCTCGGGGATCGCGCCGCGGCCCGGGCGCTGGTAGCCCGCGCGGCCCGTGTCGGCGTCGGTGATCTCGGCGGCCCAGCGGGCCAGGCCCCGGCCGACGTTCGGGTCGAGGTCGTCCACGGCGATGCGGGCCTGGCGGGCGGCCCGGACCGCGAGGGCGGCCCAGGCGGAGACGGACGTGTTCACGTCGTCCGAGCGGAAGCCGTAGCCCCAGCCCGAGTCGGGCTGGCGGGCGCGGAGCAAGTACTCCGTCGCGCGGCGGGCCCAGTGCTTGCGCACGGGGTCGTCGCCGAGGACGTCGTGGGCCCGGCAGAGGGCGCGGGTCGCGATCGCGTGGCCGTAGAGGTACTTCCCCGCCTTCGGCCCCACGCAGCCGCCGGGGTCCATGCGGTCGCTCAACCAGCGCAGGCCGCGGCGGGCCGAGTCGGTCCACTCGGCGGCGCGGGGATGGACGGACGACGGGCCGACGTACCCGGACTCGAGCAGGGCGAGGGTCGCGAGGGCCGTCACGCCGACCTCGTGCGAGGGGTCACCGCCCTGGAGGCAGACGATCTGGCCGGGGCCGGCGTGGCAGCGTTGCCAGAAGTGCTTCGGATCCCAGGAGCCGTCCTCGTACTGGTGGCGGACGAGCCAGGCGATGCTGCGGTCGAGCAGGCGGCCGGGCGGCAGCTCGTGGGCGACGGCGCGGAGGTCCCCGTCGTCGAGGAAGGGCAGCGCGGCGGGGCGAGGGGCGGCGGGGCCGCCGGGACGGGCGCCCAGCGGGTCGACGGCCCAGAGCGCCCCGAAGATCGCGGGGGCGGAGACCGCGAGGGTGAGGAGGAAAGGCGCGCGGGACACCCGGGGGGCGACGGCGGGACGACGGATCATGGCACGCGGCTCCTTCCCCACCGGAGTATAACGCGCCCCCCGCGGGCCGGTTCAGCGGCCCGAGCGAATTCGATCCCCCTACCACCCCCCTCCGGGTAGGCTCCTTTCCATGAAACTCCTGCCGCTGCTGGCCCTCCTGCTCCTGCCGGCCCCCCCGCAGGACAAGAAGAACCCCTCCGAGGCGCTCTTCCTGAGGATGCTCGACCGCCTCGCGAAGGCGAAGACCCTGCAGGTGAAGATCTCGGTGCGCGGCGAGGGCGACGCCGAGAAGACGACGATGAAGGGCGCGTTCCTCTTCGGCGAGGGGAACAAGTTCCGCACGGACTGGACCGAGTCGCACGGCAAGCGCACCACGTCGGACTCGGCCGTCTCCGACGGCAAGTCGGTCGTCGCCTGGGGCGACCGCGCGAAGGCGGGCACGCCCGGCGACACGCCGTCGTGGCTGAACCGCCACCTGCTGGCCGCGTTCGGCCGGGCCGGCGCCGGCCGGGCCTCGTCGGAGGCGAAGCTCCAGGCCTCGGCGCTGTCGAACCGGAAGAAGTTCCCGCCGCCCGGCGCGCCCGCGGAGCCCGAGGCCCCGGACGCGACGGCGCTCCTGAAGGCCACGGAGTTCGCGCCCGCGGAGTCCGCCCAGCTCGGCGGCAAGAACTGCCCGGGGATCACGATCAAGACCGAGGAGCACACGACGACGCTGCACCTGGACCCGCGCAGCTCGCTTCCGATGCAGCGGACGGTGCACTTCAAGTACGGGACGGGCGAGTCGAAGCTGATCGAGACCTACGAGGGCTGGAAGCTCGACGAGAAGATCGACGACGCGAAGTTCGCCCTGCCCGAGCCCGAGAAGAAGTGATCAGGGCCGGATGACGGGAACGTAGCCGGTCCCGAAGTCGTCGAGCTCGACCAGCGACCCCGCCGCGCGGCGGCGCACCAGCCCGCCCTCCTCCGATCCCTCGAGCAGCGGCGGCACGTCCCGGCACCAGGCCTCCGTCTCCACGTACTCGCGCCCGAGGGCCTCGTCGCGGTACGTCGTCGTCACCTCGAGGATCTCGCCGAGGCGCGGGCCGACGTGTCCCCGGCCCCGGCGCTCCTCGCGGACGCCCTCGCGGGCGGCGCGGGGCTCCCCCGCCGGCACGACGGGCTGCTCGGCGACCTCGCTGGCGGTCCCGTCCTCCCGGACCTCGCGGCAGCGCGCGGCGAGCACGCGGCCGGAGGAGTCGATCCGCCGCAGGCTGGCGCGGCGGGGCTCGCCCTCCTCCACGATCTCGATCCAGGCGAATCCGTCGCCCGAGGACACGGCGCCGAGCGTCGTGAGGGTCTCGACGCCGTCGCGCGTGAGGCGGTAGCGGGCCCAGGAGCCCGCGGGCGCGAGGTGGGCCCGGTCCGAGCCGTGGCGGTCCGGGACGGGGGCGACGTGGGGGCGGTAGACCTTGAGGCCGGGATCCGGGGGGGCGACGTGGCTCCCCGAGCCCGCGAGGAAACAGCCGCCGAGGAGCAGCGCGGCCAGCGGGGCGAGGCGTTTCATGGCCGGGATCATCATACCGCGCTTTGCTATGATGCCCCGATGCTCGGGCCGGATTCGACGCTGCGGGACCTCTTCCGGGAGGGCCTCAGGCGGGGCGACCCCGCGGCCCGCTTCCTCCGTCCCACGCGCGAGGGCTACCGGCCGATCGCGGCGGCGGAGTTCGCCGAGCGCACCTCCCGCGCCGCCTCCGCCCTGCTCGCCCACGGCATCGCGCCCGGCGACCGCGTCGCGCTCCTGTCCTACAACCGCCCGGACTGGGCCGTGGTCGACTACGCCTGCCACGAGATCGGGGCCGTCGTCGTCCCCCTCTACTCCACGCTCCCCGCGGACCAGGTCGAGTACATCCTCCGGGACTCGGGGGCGAAGCTCGTCTTCGCGGAGGACGCGAAGCAGGTGCAGAAGCTCCCCGCGATCGCCGGCCTGCAGGTCGCGACCTTCGACGCGGTGCCGGGGCGCCCGGACTTCGAGGCCTTCCTCGCCCGGGGCGCGGCGGGCGGCGACCCGCCGGGCCCGAAGGCGGAGGACCTCGCGACGATCGTCTACACGTCGGGGACGACCGGCAAGCCGAAGGGCGTGATGCTCACGCACCGCAACGTCGTCTCGAACGCCGTCGGCTGCCTCGAGGCGGTCTGGTTCAACGACCGGGACCTGAGCCTCTCGTTCCTGCCGCTCTCGCACGCGTTCCAGCGGCTCGTCGACTACGCGATCTTCCTCGGCGGCGGGCGCATCGCCTACGCGGAGTCCGTCGAGTCGATCGCCCGCGACCTGCCGCGCGTGGATCCGACGATCCTCTGCTCGGTGCCGCGCATCTTCGAGAAGTTCCACGACAAGGTGGTCGACGGCGTCGAGGGCCTCGGCGGCTGGAAGCGCGGCCTGGCCCGCTGGGCGATCGGCGTCGGCGAGCGCGAGGCGGAGCATCGGCGGGAGGGTCGGAGCCCCGGCTCCTGGCTCCGGCTGACGCACTGGGTCGCGCGGGCCCTCGTGCTGGACCGGATCCGCCGCCAGATCGGCGGGCGGCTGCGGCTCTTCGTCTCGGGCGGCGCCCCGCTGGGGGCGAAGGAGAACGTGCTCTTCCACGCGCTGGGCTTCACGCTGCTCGAGGGCTACGGGCTCTCGGAGACCTCGCCAGTGATCACGATCAACCGGCCCGGCCGCACGCGGATCGGGACGGTGGGCGTCGCGCTCTCGGGCGTCGAGGTGAAGATCGCGCCGGAGGACGGCGAGATCCTCGTGAAGGGCCCGAACGTGATGAAGGGCTACTTCAACCTCCCCGAGGAGACGGCCGCGGCGTTCAAGGACGGCTACTTCTGCACGGGGGACATCGGCGAGGTCGACCGCGACGGATTCCTGAGGATCACGGACCGAAAGAAGGACCTGCTGAAGACGAGCGGCGGAAAGTACGTCGCGCCGGGCCCGATCGAGGGGAAGATCCGCTCGCACCCCTACGTGGCGCGGGCCGTGGTGCTCGGGGACAACCGGAAGTTCGCCGCGGCGCTCGTCGTGCCGGACTTCGGCGTGCTCGAGTCGCGCTACCCCGGCGTGGACCGCAAGGCGCTGACGACGCACCCGCCGGTGCTCGAGGAGCTGAAGCGGCACCTCGACGGGGTCAACGCGGGGCTCGGCTCGTGGGAGACGGTGAAGAAGTTCGCCCTCGTGGAGCGGGACTTCTCGGTCGAGCGGGGCGAGCTGACGCCGACGCTCAAGGTGAAGCGGAAGGCGGTCGAGCAGAACTTCCGGGACCAGATCGAGAACCTGTTCTCGTAGGCTTATAATCCCTCCGTGGACCGGCTTCACCTGCTCTTCAAGGCGCTCGCCAACCCCGGGCGGCGCCGCGTCTACCAGGCCGTCTGCCGCGGGCGGCGCAGCTCGCCCGCCGGGCTGACGGTCGAGGGGCTGGTCCGGGCCACCGGCCTCAAGCAGCCCGCGGTGTCCCAGCACCTCTCGCGGCTCGCGGCCGCGGGGCTCATCGTCCGGACGCGCCGGGGGACCTGGGTCCACTGCGCCCCGCGCCGGGGCGGCCTCGACCCGCTGCGCCAGTTCGTCCGCAACCCGGCCGCGACCTAGAAACCGGGGACGGAGAGGGGTCTCCGGGATTACACTCCCGACCATGGACGCACCCGCCGGCCTCAGCTTCCGCTTCACCGACGAGCAGGAGATGATCCGCCGCTCGGTCCGGGACTTCGTGGACAAGGAGCTCCGCCCGGTCGCGGCGAAGATCGACCAGGACCGCGACATCCCGCCGGCCCTGGTGGACCGGGCCCGCGAGCTCGGCTTCTTCGGCACGGCCTTCCCCGAGGAGTACGGCGGCCTGGGGCTCGGCGAGATCGGCTACTGCCTCCAGATGGAGGAGCTCTCGCGCGGCTGCAACTCCTACGCGGGGCTCATCGGCGCCTCGGCCTCGATCACCGCGATGACGCTCTACCTCGGCGGCAGCGAGGCGCTGAAGAAGAGGTACCTCACGGCGCTCTGCACGGGCGAGAAGATCGGCGCCTACGCGCTCACCGAGCCCTCGGGCGGCTCGGACGCCGCGAAGATCCGCACCGTCGCCGAGAAGAAGGGCTCCGAGTGGGTGATCACCGGCGACAAGGTCTGGATCACCAACGCGCACCTCGCCGGGGTCTTCGTCGTCTTCGCCGTGACGGACCCGAAGCTGCGGGCCAAGGGCGGCATCTCGGCCTTCGTGGTGGACGCGGGCACGCCCGGCCTCAAGGTCGGCGTCTCCGACGAGAAGATGGGGCTCAGCGGCATGCACTCGCCGCAGGTCTTCCTCGACGGGGTGCGCGTCCCGGAGGAGAACCTCATCGGCGAGCCCGGCCAGGGCTTCAAGTACGCCATGGCGGCGCTCGACCGGGGCCGCCTCTCGCTGGGCGCGTGCTGCGTCGGGGCGGCGAAGGAGATGCTCGACGTCTCGATCAAGTACGCGATGCAGCGCGAGGCCTTCGGCAAGCCGATCGCCGAGCACGAGATGATCCAGTCCCACCTGGCCGAGATGGCCGGGGCGACCTACGCGATGGACTCGATGGTGTACCGGACGGCGTGGATGCACGACGCGGGCCTGCGCTTCTCGCGCGAGGCGTCCATCGTGAAGTACTGGTGCAGCGAGGCCGTGACGAGGGTCATCGACAAGGCGCTGCAGATCCACGGCGGCATGGGCTACATGCGCGAACTGCCCATCGAGCGCTACTACCGCGACGCGCGGGTCTGGCAGATCTACGAGGGCACGAACGAGATCCAGCGGCTCGTCGTCGCCCGCGACCTGTGCAAACAGGGTCGGTACTAGGTGGACCTCGCCTCGATCGACGTCCTCGGGATCCCGACCGTCTACGCCGCGCAGGGCACGGGCCACCCCGTGCTGCTCGTCCACGGCTGGGGCGCGTCGCACCGGCTCTGGCGCAAGTTCTGGCCCGAGGTCCGCGACGGCTACCGGGCGCTCGCGCCCGACCTGCCGGGCTGGGGGCTGTCGGGCAAGCCCGACGTTCCCTACACGATCGAGTGGTACGCCGAGTGGCTTGCCGCGTTCCTGGACGCGACGCGGGCGCCGAGCGCGGCGGTGGTCGCGCACAGCATGGGGGCCACGATCGCGCTGCAGCTGGCGGCGACGCGGCCGGAGAAGGTCTCGCACCTCGTGCTGGCCAACCCGCTGGTGACCGGGCCCGGCCTGAACCGCGAGGGCCGGTTGCTCACGGCCCCGGTCCTGCGGCAGCTGGCCTACCCCTTCGTGAAGTCGAGGCTCTTCCTCCGCTTCCTGACCCGGAACTTCCGGCGCCTGAAGCGGCCCGACGAGCAGGACCTCCTCGACATCTCGCGCGGGACCTACGCCTCGCTGACGCGGAGCGTGGACTCGATGAAGGCGGCCGACCTCACGGCGAAGCTCGCCGCGGTGCGCGGCCCGACGCTGGTCCTGGGCTGCGACTCGGACGACGTCATCGCCCCGGCGGAGTCGGAGATCGCGGCCCGGATCCCCGGCTCGCGGCTCGTGGTCCTCCCCGGGGTCGGCCACATCCCGATGCTGGAGACGCCGGAGGAGTTCGCGGCGCCCGTCGCCGCGTTCCTCCGCGAACACGGGCTGCACCTCGTGCCGCGGCGTCCGCCCCAGTGGTAGGGGGGCCTTTTCCCGATCCCGCCCAGCGGTCCGGCCCGATATACTGCACCCCGGACCCATGGATTCCCACGCCGCGGAACGCTTCCTCGCCGAGGGCCTAGGCCTCCGGACCGGCGAGTCCCTCCTGATCGCGACGGACTCCGACCTCGCGGCCGTCGCCCGGGTGCTGCACGACGCCGCCCAGAAGGCGGGGGCCCGGGTCACGCTCGCGCCGATCCCCTCCCCCGGGCCGCTGCCGGACTTCGTGGTGGAGGCGCTGAAGTCGGTGGACGCCGCGGTGGGCCTGGGCATCTCGCTGGACGGATTCAAGAAGTCGCGCGCCGCGGAGCTGCGCCGGGACGGCGCGGTGCTGAGCGCCCGGATCGACGGGAAGCCGGCCCCGGCCGCGCTCCTGCCGGGCCCGCGGCCGGACCTCGCCGTCGCCGACCTGTACCGGCTCGCCTTCCTGAACTCGAACGACGCGCAGTACGTGCTCGACGCGGCGACGAGCCGCTTCCTCGAGGTCAACTCGGCCTTCGAGGCGATGACGGGCTACTCGCGGGCCGAGGCGGTCGGCGGCGACCTGACGGCCTCGCGCCTGGTGGCCCTCGAGTCGGCCGGGACCTTCCAGCAGAAGGTGGAGTCGCGCAAGCAGACCCCGGCGGACCGCTACGACCTGAAGATCCTCTGCAAGTCGGGCGAGAAGAAGCCCGTGGAGCTCTCCGTCCGCCGGGCCGCGCTCGGGGGCCGGGAGCTGATCTTCGGCTCGGTCCGCGACGTGACGCACCGCAAGAAGCTCGAGACGCAGATGTGGGAGAAGATCGAGGAGCTCGGCTTCGCGAACAACCGCATCCTGGCGCTGACGGAGAAGCTCAAGCGCGTGCCGGACCTGGCGACGCGCCTGCTCAACGTGTCCGACGAGGAGGAGCTGCTGGAGCGCGCCGCGGACCTGCTCTGCTCCCGCGAGGGGCTGGGGTACGCGGCCGTGACCTTCCACCTGACGCGCGGCGACGCCCTGGAGACGAGCTACTCGACGGTGAAGGTGAAGAAGCGGAAGGGGCCGCTCGCGGCCGACCACCGGGTCAACCGCATCGTCCGCGGCGAGGAGCCGGGCCAGATCACGACGAAGGAGGCCGTGCTGCCCCTGCGCGGCCGGGACGCGACGTTCGGGGCCATCGAGGTCGCCTTCCACCCCAAGGAGATCGAGGTCCTCCAGGGCTCCCCGCACGCCCTCAAGGGCTACCAGGACCTCCTGCAGACGCTCAGCTCGGTCATCGGCCTGCGCCTCGAGAACCTGCAGCTCTACGAGAAGGTGCGCCTCCAGTCGATCGTCGACCAGATCACGGGAGCCTTCAACCGGCGCCAGTTCGACCTGAAGCTCGCCGAGGAGGTCCACCGCGCCCACCGCTACGGCCGCGACCTCTCGCTGCTCATGATCGACCTCGACCACTTCGGGAAGATCAACAAGACCTACGGCCACCAGGTCGGCGACACCGTGCTCGGCGAGACGGCGGCGATCTTCAAGGCGAACTCCCGCGACGTCGACCTGATCTGCCGCTACGGCGGCGACGAGTTCGCCATCCTCATGCCCGAGACGGGCTACGAGGCGGCGGTGGCCAAGGCGGAGAAGCTGCGGCAGGAGGTCCGGGACCACGTCTACCCCAACGTCGTCAACCCGGCGATGCCCGTGCACATCACGCTGTCGATCGGCGTCACCGCCCTCGCCAAGGACATGAAGGCGCCCGAGGACTTCCTCCGCGTCGCCGACGAGGGCCTGCTCGAGTCGAAGCGCGGCGGGCGCGACGCCGTCACCGGCCGCATCCCGAGGAAGCCGGCGTGAGCGGGTCCGCGGACCGCGACCTCCTGGCCGAGGCCGTCCGCGAAGGACTGCTCGACCGGGAGCAGTTCGAGGCCTGCCTCAAGGCCCGCGCGGAGGAGCAGGATTCCGCCGTGGCCCAGCGGCCGCTCCACGACTTCGCCATCGAGCGCGGCTACCTCGACCCGCAGAAGTACCAGGAGTTCCTGTCCCGCCGCCGCGACGCCCGCTACCAGCAGACCCTGGTCCAGCGGACCCGGCGCTACACCTGCCCGCAGTGCCAGGACTCGCTCGACGTCTCCGACCCGGACCCGTCGAAGCAGTACCGCTGCGTGCACTGCTCCGGCGTCCTCGTCCTGGACGAGCGCACGCCCGCCTCGTCGGTGTCCGGCTCCGGTTCCGGGTCCGCCCCCCGGCACGTGATGAAGGCGCCTCCCGAGGTCGAGAAGGCGGCGGCCGACCCGCGCAACCTCGTCGGCAAGTACGTGCTCCTCGAGCGCAAGGGCGTCGGCGGCATGGGCGAGGTCTGGAGGGCCTGGGACCCCTCGATGAGCCGCATCATCGCGCTCAAGATCCCGAAGTCGATCGGCGAGGAGGAGATCCGGCGCCTCCACATCGAGGCCGTCAGCGCCGGTCGACTGACGCACTCGAACATCGCCTCGGTCTACGAGATCGGCCAGGACGACCGGAAGCCCTACATCGCGATGCAGTACATCGACGGGCAGACCGTCGAGGGCGAGCTGGCCGGGAAGCCGAAGCGCGACGCGCGGGAGATCGCCCGCTGGATCCGCGACGCGGCCCGCGGCGTCCACTACGCCCACGAGAACGGTGTCGTGCACCGCGACCTGAAGCCGCAGAACCTGATGCTCGACCAGTCCGGCCGGATCTTCGTCATGGACTTCGGCCTGGCCAAGGTGCAGACCGAGGGCCTCGACGCGACGGTCAGCGGCGTCATCATCGGCACGCCGTCCTACATGCCGCCGGAGCAGGCCGCGGGGCGGATCCGGGAGATCGAGGCGCGCAGCGACGTCTACTCGCTCGGCGCCACGCTCTACTTCCTGCTCTCGGGCAAGCGGCCCTTCCAGAGCGACTCGATCCCCGAGATGCTCCTGAAGATCACGATGTCCGACGCCGCGCCGCTGCGGAAGGTCGACCCCTCGATCCCCCAGGAGCTCGAGGTGATCGTCCAGAAGGCGATGGCCCGGCTGAAGGAGCACCGCTACTCGAGCGCCGCGGAGCTGGCCGACGACCTGTCGCGCTTCCTCGAGGGCCGGCCGATCAAGGCCCAGCCGCCCTCGATCACCTCGCGGGTGAAGATGAACCTCCGGCAGCACCGCAGCCACGCGCTGACGGTGGGCGTCACGGTCGCGGTGATCGCCGGGCTGCTCGTCACGCTCAACCTGCTGGCGGCGAAGACGCCGCCGGCGCCCTCGCCGACGCCGGACCGGGCGAGGCCGGACCCCTGGCGCGCCGGGTTCCCCGCCCTGAAGAAGGCCCTGGCCGCCGAGGGATTCGACCCCCCCGCCGCCGACGCCGCGCTCGCGAAGCTCCCCGCCTCGACGCCGGAGCGCAAGGCCGAGCTCGACGGCTTCCTCTCGGCGGAGAAGGCGACGGTCCTGCTCGACCTGCAGTCGCTGTCCAGGGAACGCTGGCTCGACCCGGTCGTGCGGAAGCGGGCCGCCGACCGGCGGACCTGGCTGGCGAAGTTCGGCTTCCCGACCGCCGCCGCCGACCGCATCCTCGCCTGGAGGGGCACGATCCGCCTCGCCGTCCGGGTCCTCCCCTGGGCCGAGCTCCGGGGCCCGCTCGTCGAGGGCCTCCCCGAGGAGGACCGCCTCACGCCGCTGGCGCTGCCGGAGCTCGAGATCCGCGAGGGCGACCTCGAGCTGGTCCACCCGGCGCTGGGCAAGGCCGTCGTCAAGGTCGCCGGGCTGAAGCCCGGCGCGTCCTACGTCCTCGAGGGGCGGATGGACCGCCCCGCCGAACTCACCCTGAAGGAGGTTCCGTGACGCGCACCGTGGTCCTGCTGTTCCTGCTCGGCAGTTCCGCGGCGGCCCAGGACTTCCAGGTCGGGGCCCGCGCCAAGGCCATGGGCGGCAGCTACACGGCCTTCGGCGACGACCCCGTGGCCACGTGGATCAACCCCGCGGGCATCGCGGGCCAGCCCACGCAGTTCGCGTTCACCTACCAGAGCTTCACGCAGTACGAGTTCAACGACGTCGACGACCCGATCGCCCCCGACGTCTACGGCGCGCCCGAGGCGGGGCTGCTCGACCCGCCCATCTCGCCCTCGTTCGCCGGCATCGTCGTGCAGCTGGGCGGCCAGGACCTGGAGGTCGCGGTCTCCGTCGCCTACGTGCGGCCCTTCCAGATCAAGTACGTGTACTTCTTCGACGACCCGGCGCTCGGCCAGCTCCTCACCCAGACCGACCAGCAGTACTCGCGCATCCGCACCTCCGGCGCGATCGCGGCCCGGACCGGCGGCTCGCGCTGGTTCACCCGGGCGGCCGGCGGCCTCGCCCTGGACTACTGCTACACGAAGTACAAGGAGATCGACCAGAACCCCGACCCGGTCAGCGAGACCCTCGTCTTCGAGGACTCCGAGTCCACCGTCGCCTTCGGCGCCGGCGTGCTCCTGACCGTCTACGAGGCCGAGACCTTCCAGGTCGACGCGGGCGCCGCGTTCAACTCGAAGGCGGACTTCGACTTCGACCTCGACAAGTCGATCTACCCGGTCTGGGACTGGCCGGCCCTGTTCTCCGCGGGCCTGGCGATCTACCTCCTCGAGGGCTACCCGCTGCGGGTGACGCTCGACCTCCAGACCGTCGACTGGACCGCGGCCGTGGGCCCGCCCGACGCGGCCCTGACGGGGTTCACGGACACGCTGTCCTTCTCCGCGGGCGCCGAGTACCGCATCCCGCTGAAGGAGACGAAGTGGCTCTACCTGCGGGGCGGCTGGAAGTCGTACGACACCCCGTGGGAGTCCACGAGCTCGCCCCCCGCCGTCGGGCTCAGCGTGCTGCAGATCGAGTCGCGCGGCGACCGGATGGAGATCCTCACGCTCGGCTTCGGGCTCACGTGGTCGCGGAAGACGGCCGACGGGGAGACGCGGGTCTCCGGGCTCGACGTGGCCGTCGAGCTGCTCGGCGAGGTGCCCGTGCTGATCGGCATCGCCTACACCTACCAGCTGGACTAGCCATGCTGATCGCGCCGCTGCTCGCCGTCCTCGCGCTGCTCCAGGACCCCCCGGAGCTGAAGCTGAAGGATTTCGAGTACGACGCCGCCTACGCGGCGACCGTGAAGGCCTGCGCGGAGGCCGAGCGCCGGATCAAGGAGGACCCCGCCGGGGCGCTGAAGGCCCTGGAGGAGCAGCTGAAGGCGGCGCCGCCGGATCCGGCCGAGGCGCTCCTCGTCGTCATCTACTCCAAGGGCGTCACCAAGGGGGCCGTGAAGGAGAAGGTCCCCTTCCTGCCGTGGAAGGTCGCGGGCCGGCTCGCGCTGGCGGCCGACCTCCCCGAGCGCGCCGTCGAGTGCTTCGCGAAGTCCCCGTCGTCCGCGGAGCTCCTCGCGGAGGCCCGCCGGGCGGTCGAGGAGAAGAAGCGCCGGACGGCGGACCCGGGCCGGGCGCCGGGCTTCGACGCCGCGCCGTGGGTGGCCGCCTCCGACTACGCCGGCGGGCTCAAGGCGCTGGCGGCCCGGTACCCCGAGGGCGGGGCCGAGCACGACCGCCACCGGGACAGCCTGAAGCGCGAGGCCGCGGAGCACCAGCGGGCGCGGATCTCCGTCGCGGCCGCGCGGCTCTTCCGGCTCGCGGATCCGGAGGGCCCGCGCGAGATCGCGCGGCTCGTCCTCGACAGCTGCTCCAAGGTGCCGGCGGACTGGGAGCTGCCCGAGCTCGCCTGGATGCGGGAGCTGGAGGCCTGGGGCGCGAAGCCCGACGCCGACGGGCTCGACCGGCTCGCGCTGGCCGCGGCGAAGCTCGACCCGAGCCTCGGCTCGGTGCTGCGGATCGCGCAGGAGCGGCGGCTGGTCGAGGCCGAGGCCCTCGTCGCCGAGGCCGGCCGGGCGTCCCGCGAGGCCCGGGTCGCGCTGCTGGAGAGGCTCGCCGGGGTGGAGCGGGCGTTCGGGGCGCTCGCGGCGCTGCGGGACGAGCCGGGCTTCCGGGAGCGGCTGGCGGCGGCGAAGGCCCGGCTGCCCATCGACCCGGAGGTGCTCGCGCGCGCACGGGCCGGGGCGTCGCGGATCGAGGAGCTGCGGGCGCTGGCCGACGAGCTCGACCGGCTCTGGACCTCCGCGGAGCGCTCGCGGTTGAGCGCGCCCGACGCGGCGGAGCTGGCCCTGCGCCTGGGCATCGCGCGCTGCGAGGTCCTCTTCCTCGACGGCCGGCGGCCCGAGGAGGTCGCGCGGGACCCGCGGGTGGCGGAGGTCTTCCGGATCGCCCCGCCGCTGCCGGAGGACGTCTCGCCGAGGATCTCCGCCGCGCGGAAGCTCGCGAAGTAGCCCCCAATCCCCGCGCCTTCCGCTATCATCCCCGCATGACCCGCTACGTCGTGCCCGCCGTGCTCCTCGCCGCCGCGATCGGCGCGCTCTGGTGGTGGAGGCGTCCGGACCCCTCCGGGCCCAGGGTCGAGGCCCGGCAGGTCAAGGTCGAGCGGGGCGACATCCGGCTGGTCGTCTCGGCCACGGGCGAGGTGAAGCCCAGCCGCCAGGTCGAGCTCAAGTGCAAGGCGAGCGGCCAGGTCCTGAAGTTCCGCAAGGTCGAGGGCGACCCCGTCGAGGCCGGCGAGGTGCTCGCCGAGCTGGACCCGCGCACGGAGCAGCGCAACGTCGAGCGCGAGGAGGCCGGGCTCGCCTCCGCCGAGGCCCGGCTGGCGCTCGTGCGGCTCGAGGCCACGAAGGCGTTGGCCCAGGGCCGGAGCCAGGTCTCGGGCGCGGCGGCCGAGGAGAAGACGCGCCGGGAGGACCTGGAGCGGATCGAGAAGCTGGACCGGAACGTCGTCACCGAGACCGACCTCGCCAACGCGCGGCTCGCCGTCCGCCTCGCGGAGGAGCGCCGGACGCAGGCCGAGGCCGAGCTCGCCCTGGCCACGCAGCGGCAGGAGGCCGACGCGTCGATGGCCGATGCGGACGTGAAGCGGGCCCGGGTCCAGGTCGCCGACGCCCGCGAGCGCCGGGCGGACACCGAGATCCGCTCGCCCATCAAGGGCATCCTCCTGCGCAAGTCCGTCGAGGAGGGGATGATCGTCTCGAGCGGCCTGACGGCCTCCAGCGGCGGCACGACCGTGGCGATCGTCGCGGACGTGACGGCCCTGGTCGTCGAGACGAACGTCGACGAGACGGACGTCGGCAAGGTGCGGGTCGGCCAGCCGGCCACGGTCTCCGTCGAGGCCCACCCGGGCCGCTCGGTGAAGGGGCGGGTGGACCACCTGCCGCCCCGGGGCGACCTGGACTCCAGCATCATCGTCTTCAAGGTGCTCGTCGGGATCCCGGGCTCCGAGTTCGGCATGCTGCGCATCGGCATGACCGCGAGCGTCACGATCCTCGCCGAGGAGCGCCAGGGCGTGCTCCTCCTGCCCTCGGAGGCCGTGCGCAGCGAGGGCCGCAAGCGCTACGTGCTCAAGGGCGAGACCCGCGCCGAGGTCAGCACCGGCATCGACGACGGGACGCGGATCGAGGTGCTCACGGGCGTCTCCGAGGGCGAGACGGTGACGATCCCCGCCCCGACGGGCGGCGCGCCGGGCCCCGGCGGCGGGCCCCGGCGGATGGTGCCCCGCTTCTAGCGATGGTCATCGACGCCCGGGGGCTCACGAAGACCTACCGCATGGGCGAGGAGGACCTCACGGTCCTCCGCGACGTCGACCTCCAGGTCGCCGCGGGCGAGTACCTCGCCATCATGGGCCCCTCGGGCAGCGGCAAGTCCACGCTGATGAACCTCCTGGGCTGCCTCGACGCGCCGACGCGGGGCTCCTACCGGCTCGAGGAGCGCGAGGTCTCGGGCCTGACGCGCGACCAGCTCGCCGAGCTCCGGGGCCGGCGGATCGGCTTCATCTTCCAGACCTTCAACCTCCTGCCGCGCGCCTCGGCGGCGGAGAACGTCGAGCTGCCCCTGGTCTACCAGCGGGCCCGCGGCTCGAGGGGCCGGGCCCTGGAGGCGCTGGAGTCCGTGGGCCTGCGCGAGCGGGCCGGGCACCGCCCGGCGCAGCTCTCCGGCGGCGAGCGCCAGCGTGTGGCCATCGCCCGCGCGCTGGTCACGAAGCCCGCGCTGCTCCTGGCGGACGAGCCGACGGGCGCCCTCGACTCGAGGACGGGCCTGGAGATCCTCTCGATCTTCGACCGCCTCCACGCGGGCGGGGCGACCATCGTCCTGGTGACGCACGACCGCACGGTGGCCGAGCGGACGAGGCGGATCGTCCACGTGCGCGACGGGCGGATCGTCTCGGAGGAGCGCCGGTGATCCCCCCCGTGGTCTCGGTGGCCCTGCGCGCCCTCGCGGCGAACACGCTGCGCTCCGTGCTCGCGGTGCTCGGCGTCGTCATCGGCGTCTCCGCCGTCATCGTGATGCTCTCGATGGGCCGGGGCGTGGAGTCCCGGGTCACGAACTCGATCAACGCCCTCGGCGTGAACCTGCTCTTCGTGAACCCCGGCCAGCGCGGGGCGGGCATGAGCACGGCCCGGAACCAGCCCGCGGAGACGCTGACGCTGGAGGACGCGGCCGCGCTCGCGCGCCGCCCGGGGATCCGGGCCGTGGCGCCCGACGTCACCCGCAACTTCCAGGTCAAGGCCCTCAACGTGAACCGGAACTCCCGCGTCGTGGGCACGGTGCCGGAGTACCTCGAGGTCCGCAACTACAAGATCGCCTCGGGCGCCTTCTTCACGGACTCCGACATCGTCTCCAAGCGCCGCGTCGTGGTCCTGGGGGCCAAGGCGGCCCGCGACTTCTTCGGCGAGCTCGACCCGATCGACCGGACCCTGCAGATCGACCGGAAGAACTTCCGCGTCGTCGGCGTGCTCGAGGAGAAGGGCGCGCAGGCCTTCCTCAACTTCGACGAGTACCTCTACATCCCGGTCACGACGGCCCAGGTCCGGCTCATCAAGCGGACGATGCTCTCCCAGATCATCGTCAGCGTCGAGGACGGCGACCGCCTCGACGAGGTCCTGGCGGACGTCGACGCGGCGATGCAGCGCCGGCACCGCCCGGGGCCGGACGGCCAGCCCGACTTCACGGTGACCAGCATGACGGAGATGCGCCAGCGCATGGCCGACACGACGGGCGCCTTCACCCTGCTGCTCTCCGGCATCGCGTTCGTGTCCCTGCTCGTGGGCGGCATCGGGATCATGAACATCATGCTCGTGAGCGTCACGGAGCGGACCCGGGAGATCGGGATCCGCATGGCCGTCGGGGCCCGGGGCCGGGACCTCCTCGAGCAGTTCCTCGTGGAGAGCGTGGCGATCTCGCTCCTCGGCGGGACCCTGGGCATCCTCGCGGGCTGGGCGGGCTCGCACCTCTTCGTGCGCCTGCCCTTCCTCCAGGCGCTCGTGCAGGGCGAGTGGTCGGCGGAGGTCTCCCCGGAGTCCGTCGCGATGTCCTTCGGGTTCTCGTGCGCCGTCGGGATCTTCTTCGGGATCTACCCGGCGATGAAGGCGGCGCGGATGAACCCGGTGGACGCCCTGCGCTACGAGTAGCTACTTCGCCGCGGCCCGGCGGACCAGCGTCTCGAGCTCGGCCTTGAACCCCGCGACGGTCTGCTCGAGCTCGCGCTCCGCCTTGGCGCGGAGCGTCATCAGGTCCTGGCGGACCTTGTTGTCGAGGTCCTTGCCGAGCATGTCCGCGTAGCGCTCGATCTCGTGCTCGTTCTCCTCGCGCACCTTGGCGAGGTGGCCCTCGATCTCCTTCTTCTTCGCGTCGAGCTCCGCGGAGATCCGGTCGGTCCGGCCCGCGAGCTCCTGGCCCTGCTGGATGAAGGCCTCGGCCTTGGCGACGAGCTCGCGCCAGCCCTTGATCTTGGCGCTGACGGCCCCGACGAAGTAGATCATCACGCCGAGGAAGAGGACGATCGAGACCGCCATGACGACGGTCATCATGCGGATGTCGCCGCGGGCGGCCCGGACCCGCTCCTCGATCTGCAGGGTGCGGCGGTCCGCCTGCTCGTTGACCTCGCGGGAGATGAGGTCGAGCAGGTCGGGGGAGATCCGCCGCTCGGGGAACTTGGCGGCGCCCTCGGCGGTCCACCACTGTTCCCAGGCCGCGGCGTCGGCGAGGGACTGCCCGGTGATCGACACGAGCGAGGCTTTCGCCGCCTCGCGCACGCCCGGCACCTCGTCGCCGAGCAGCCGGATCAGGCCGTGGACGGCGCCCCGGTTGCGCTCCAACCCCGCCAGCCGGGCGGCGAACTCGCGCACCTCGGGGCTCTTGTTGTCGAAGCCCGCCTGGAGGTCCGACTGCTGCGTCGGGGCCAGGGCGAGGAGCAGCGCGGCGAGGAAGCTCATGCGGCGGACATCCTAATCGAGCCGGGTCGGAGGACGCAAGGCGATCACCTCGCCGGGACCGGCTGGCGCGGCGCCAGGTTCGGGTCGACGAGGATCTCGTTGCGGACGAGGAGGGTCCCGGTGGCCCGCTGGTAGCGCGCCGTCGACAGGGCCAGGTCCGTCGCCGCCCGGACCTCGTTGGTCCGGGCCTCGGAGAGGCGGGCCTGCGCGTCGAGCACGTGGAAGGTCGTCCGCAGGCCCTGGTCGCGGCGGTTCATCTCGCCCTCGAACTGCTCCTGGGCCAGCACCCGAGCCGTGCGGGTCGCCTCGATGCGCTGCTCGACCGTCTTGATCTCGCGGGCCGCCGCGCGGACCTCGACGAGGACCTGGTCCTCGAGGTGCCGGCCCTGCAGGACCAGGCGCCGGCGCTCGAGCTCGGCCCGCTGGGCCGCGCCCTCGGCCGACCGCCGCTCGAGCGGGATCTCCAGCTGGAGGCCGAGCGTCCAGCCGTACGAGCCCGCCTCGCCGAGGTCGGAGAAGGCGCCGGAGAACGCGTCGTCGATGCCGTTCACCCGCCCGGTGGCGACCGCGTCGAGTCGGGGCCGGGCGTCCCGGTCCGCCTTCTCGATCGCGATGCGCTGGCTGTCGAGCTGGACCTGGAGCTGGCGGAGGTCGGGCCGGCGGGCGAAGGCCTCGCGGACGCCCTCCTCCACCGCGCGGGACTCGTCGAGCGGGGACCCGGCGGCCGCCGGCGCGTCGGTCGGCAGCAGGACCGTGTCCTCGCGCAGCAGCGCGGGGTCCACCAGGCGCTTCAGGCGGTCCATCGCGTCCTGCCGGGCCTGCTCGGCGACGAGGATGCCCTCGACCTGGGAGGCGACGCCGGCCTCGGCCTGCGTCACGTCCACCTTGGCCAGCACGCCGCGCTCGAAGCGCTTGCGGTTGTCCTCGAGGAGCCGGTTCGCCGTCTCGAGGGCCTGCTCGCGGAAGCGCTTCACCTCGGAGGCGGCGACGAGGCCCCAGTACGCCTCGGTCACGCCGTAGACGACGTCGGCGAGGGACTTCTCGAACTGCACGACGGCGATGCGGCGGGAGTTCCGGGCCAGCAGCAGCGGGGCGAGCGTGGAGGCCTCGCCCGCGCCCTTCATGAGGGGCACGGTCACGGAGAGACCGAGGGTCTTCTGCCAGGTCGGGTTCAGGGTGGAGAACGAGGAGTTCGTCTCCTGCCGGTCGCTGACGAAGTTGAGGTCGAGGCTGGCGCCGGAGGGCAGGACGCGCCGGATTCCCGTCCGGAGCAGGCGGTCCTCGGCGTCCAGCGTCGAGGCGCCCGACAGCAGCGACGTGGTCTCCGAGCGGTTCCGGGACTGGGTCCCCTCCGCGTAGAAGACGTGGTCGAAGGCCCCCATCGCCGAGTGGATGTTCCGGTCCTCGATCCAGGGCTGGTAGCGGGAGATCTCGACGTCCAGGTTGTTCTCGAGGGCGAGCCGCACGGCCTCGCGCAGGGAGAGGCGGACGGTCCGCGGCGAGCGGGGGGCCGGGTCGGGGCCCGCGGCGGCGAGAAGGGCCGCGGAGAGGACGAGCGAGAGGGCGATCGGGACGCGCATGGAAGCCTCCGGGGATGCCGCGGCATTGTAGCGAAATTGGGATGCGGGCCCCGTCCGGAGGGGGTTATATTGATCGGACTTCCCCCTGCAAACGGGGAGGGAATCCGGTCCGTATCAACGGGGAGAGGGGACGGACCGGCGGACACCTGAGGGAATCGGACACATGCGTCTCCTCGCTCTCCCGGGCCTCGCGGCCCTGCTGATCTGCACCCCCCTCGCGGCCCAGGACGACCCCGCCCTGGTCCACGTGCGCATGCACCGGAAGGTCGCCCCGAGCATCGTCTACGTCGGCGACCGCGGCCACGAGGGCAGCGGCGTCATCCTCAGCGCGGACGGCCTCATCCTGACCGCGAGCACGGCCGTCGGCGCGGCCCCCTCGGGCCAGCGCGTGCTGCTGCCCGGCCACCGGGAGCGCGAGGCGAAGGTCATCGCCCGCGTCCCCGCCCTCGAGCTGGCCGTCCTCAAGATCGAGGAGAAGGACCTTCCCTACCTCGAGTTCGCCGACTCGAAGGCCGCCAAGCCCGGCCAGGTCTGCTACACCTTCGGCGACTCCTTCCACAGCATCCTGCGGGACGACCAGGTCTCGATGTCGCTCGGCGTGATCAGCGGGATCTACGAGCTGCCCGCGGCGACGCCGGGCTCCGGATCGACCTACCACGGGCCGGTGCTCGAGACGAGCGCCGCGATCAACCCGAACCAGGACGGCGGGGCCCTCGTGGACTCCTCGGGCCGGCTGCTGGGGATGACGATCCTCGGCTTCGACCGGACGAAGTTCGCGGGCCTGGCGGTCCCGGCCCATCTCCTGAAGCCCGAGATCGAACGGATCGTGAAGGACTTCCGCGCGGGGATCGTGCGGCCCGACGCGCCGCCCGCGCCGGCCCCGCCGAAGCCGGAGCCCCCGCCCTCGAAGGGCGGCTGGGCCGGGCTGGAGCTGCAGCCCTCGGAGGAGTCCTCGGCCCTGCAGGTGACGCGGGTCATCGCGGGCGGCCCGGCCGAGAAGGCGGGCCTGAAGGCCGGCGACCTGGTCGTCCAGGTCGAGGGCCAGAAGGTCGCCACGCTGCGCAAGTTCGCCGAACAGATCGGACGCTTCGGCCCCGGCGAGGCGCTGACCCTGAAGGTCGAACGCGACGGGAAGAAGCAGGACTTCAAGCTGACCCTGGCCAAGCGGCCGGTGTACTAGGAGCGACGATGCGACGACTCGCGATCCTCCCCCTGCTGCTCCTGGCCGCCCCGGCGGCCCGGGCGCAGGACCCCGTCCTCGGCGCGCTCGAGAAGCGCATCCAGGCGGCGTCCGAGAAGGCCCAGGCCTCCGTCGTGGCCATCCTCGTGGACCGCGACCCGGCCAAGGAGCCCAAGGCGCCGACGGGCCCGCCCGCCCAGACCGGCGGCCCCTTCGCGAACCGGCCGATCGACACGCCGGTCAGCGGCGTGATCATCTCCGAGGACGGCTACGTCGTGACGTCCTACTTCAACGTCAAGGGCGACATCGGCGACGTGACGGTGACGCTGCCCGGCGGGGCGACCCACAAGGCGGTCGTCGTCGGCTACCACGCCGCGGCCGACGTCGCGGTCCTCAAGATCGAGGCCAAGGGCCTGCCCGTGCTGAAGCCCACCGACCTCACGCAGGTGAAGACCGGCATGCCGGTCCTGGCCCTGGGGCGCGGCCCCGACGGCAAGGGCCTGACGGTGAACCCCGGCATCCTGAGCGCCCCCGGCCGCCTCGACAACCGGGCCGTGCAGATCGACAGCAAGCTGAACTACGGCAACGCGGGCGGCGCGGTGATCGACCTCGAGGGCCGGCTGCTGGGCATCGCCTGCAAGGTCGACACGCGGACGGCGCCGAGCTTCGGCCAGAACTCCGGCGTCAGCTTCGCGATCCAGGTCGACAAGCTGGACGAGCTGCTCCCCGAGCTGAAGAAGGGCCTGAAGAAGGCCTCGGGCACGGGCCGGCCCTTCCTCGGGATCCGCCCCGTGATGGAGCCGCCCGCCGACTGCCCCGGCGTCCCGCTCGACAACGTCGAGGTCGCCTCGGCGGCCGAGCTGGCCGGCATCAAGCGCGGGGACATCATCCTCGAGTTCGACGGCGTGAAGACGCCGACCTTCAACGAGCTGCGGGCCGTGATCCTCAAGAAGGGGATCGGCGACAAGTGCGACGTGAAGTTCCTCCGCGACGGCAAGGAGGAGCAGGTGACCGTGATCCTCGGCGAGCGCCCCGGAGACTAGCATGAAGCGCATCCTGACCCCCGTCCTCCTCCTCGTCCTGGCGGCCGGCGTCGCGTCGGCCCAGGACCCGGCCGCGCAGCTCGACGCGCGGATCCAAGCGGCCGCGAAGAAGACCTCCGACGCGTTCGTGTTCTTCCAGGGCGGCTCGGGCGTCTTCATCAGCGCCGACGGCTGGGCCCTGACGAACCACCACGTGATCGCCGCGGGCAACGCGGAGGCGCCGCTGCCGCAGTTCACGAACGTGTGGCTCGCCGACGCCCGGCAGTTCAAGGCCCGGATCGTGTGCTCCGACCCCGTGGGCGACATCACCCTCGTGAAGATCGACTCCGACAAGCCCTTCCCCGCGGTGGAGTTCGCGGACTCCGACCAGGTCCAGCCCGGGCAGATCGTCGTCGCGGTGGGCAACCCGCTGGGCATGGCCAACGTGCCCGCGGCCGACCAGCGCTACTACCCCTCGGTGTCGGCCGGCATCGTCAGCTGCACGGGCCGCTACCAGGAGCAGTACACGAACTGCATCCAGACGGACGCGGCCGTGAACCCCGGCAACTCGGGCGGGCCGCTCGTGGACCTCGAGGGGCGCCTCGTCGGCATCAACGGCCGCATCGCGACCCGCCACGCGAACCGCGTGAACAGCGGGGTGGGCTGGGCGATCCCCTCGAACCAGATCCGCAACTTCCTGCCCGCGATGAAGGCGGGCGGCATCCAGCGCAAGATCCACCACGGCCAGGTGAACGGGCTCCGGCTCGCGGGGCGGCCGACGGCCGGCGACGGGGCCGTCGTGGAGCGCGTGGACGACTTCAGCCCCGCCTCGCGCTGGGGCTTCAAGACCGGGGACGTCATCCTGGCCGTCAACGGCTCGAAGGTCACCAGCCCCTGGAAGTGCCTGAGCCTGATCGGGGCCTGGCCGCACGAGACCGAGGTCAAGTTCCAGGTCCGCCGCGGCACCGAGTCCGTCGAGGTCAAGGCCGTGCTCAACCGCTACGAGGGCGTGGACATCATGGGCAAGCGCGAGGACGCGCGGCCCGCGGGCGCCGGCTACCTCGGCATCACGGTCAACACGGAGAAGAACGGCGAGGTCGTGATCGACTTCGTCCGCGAGGAGTCCCCCGCCGACGAGGCGGGCCTGCTGGCCCGGGACGTGATCCTCGAGGTGGACGGCGCCAGGGTCGTGACCCACGAGTCGGTGCTCGACCGCATCTACGCGAAGAAGCCCGGCGAGAAGGTCGTCCTGAAGGTGCGCCGCGGCGACGAGGTCCTCGAGGTCCCGGCGGTCCTGGCGGCGAGGAAGCCGTGATCGACGAGGAGCCCGGCGACGGGGACCCCGGCGAACCGCTCGACGCGGCCCGGCGGGCCTTCGTGGCCGGGCGCATCGACGAGGCCATCCGGGGCCTGCGCGAGGCGATCGAGCGCGACCCCTCCGACCCCGAGGCGCGCGTCGTCCTGGCGCTCTGCCTGCGGCGGATCGGCCGCCGCGGGGACGGGGAGCGCTTCCTGGATTCCGCGCTGGCCCGCGGCCCCCGCAACCCGCTCGTGAACGCCGTGGCGGGCAAGATCCGCCTCGAGGACGGGAAGCCCGCCGACGCGGAGGCCTTCCTGCTGACGGCGCTGGAGTCGGCCCCGCGCGACGACGAGGCGATGCGGCTGCTGGCGCAGACGCACGCGGACCGGGGCGCCTGGGGCGAGGCCCTCGAGATCTGCGGCCGGGCGATGGAGATGAACCCGCGGAACCCGGGGCTCTGGACGCTCTCGGGCCTGGCGCACCGGGCGTCGGGCCGGCCCGAGGAGGCGCGGCGCTGCCTGGCGAGCGCGGTGGCGCTGGAGCCGGACGACGCCGAGGGCCACGTGCTCCTGGGCATGCTGGACCTCGAGGCGGAGCGCTTCGAGGAGGCGGCGGAGAGCTTCCGGCGGGCGCTGAAGCTGGAGCCGAACCTGGACGCGCCGCGGCAGCTGCTCGTGCGGACCCGCTACTTCCAGATGGTGCGGGAGGACGCGGGCCGGACGGAGGGCCCGGGCAACGCGCTGGTCCCGGCGCTCGTGGCGGGCGGCTCGCTGCTCTTCGCCGCGCGCCTGGCCTGGGGGATCTGGACCGGCGGCACGGTCCTCGACTCGCTGGTGGGCCTGGGCCTCATCGCCGCGATCGTCGGCACCTACTACCTTCACCGCTACGTGTCCGCGCGGCGCCGCGCCTCGCGCGAGCTCCGCGACCTCCGCTAGCCCCCGCGCTCCAGCCGTTCCCGGAGCCGGGCGGACTTCACCGAGCCCCTCGGGAGACAGACCGGGCAGGGGCAGGGCCGCTTCCCGTGGGCGTCGGGTTCGTACCTCCAGCCCGAGACCTGGGGGACCCTCCGGGCGCGGAGGATCTCGCGGGCCTCGATGCGGCGGGGGATGACGATCTCGTAGCCGCGGGGGTCGGGGAGGCGGCGGAGGAGGCCGACGGCGCGGCCGAGGGGGAGGAGGACGCGGGGGCGTCCGTAGTGGCCGACCCAGGCGGGCTCGCCGGAGGGGAGGCGGAACTCGACGGCGACGAGCTCGCGCGCGCCGCGGCGCCTGAGCTCCCGGAGCCACTGGAGGGAGTGGGCGCGCTCGGGGAGGGAGGCCATGCAGAAGACGCCCCGGGCCGGGTCGCGCCCGGCGGGCGAGCGGCGGATCCCGTGGCGGAGGATCCGCGGGACGGCGGTCGCCGGGGCGAGGTGGAGGAGGACGGGCATCCCCGGAGTCTACCCGACCTCGCCCGCGGGCGTCAGGCCTTGCGGGGCTCGAGCACCGAGGGCTCGAAGACCTGCAGGTGGCCGACGACGCGGTACATCACGTCGATGTCGTCGTGCGTCAGGAACTCCAGCGGGTAGTCCTTGTTGAGCGGCTGGAGGACGACGTGCTCGTTCTGCTCGAGCATGACCTGGCGGAGCAGGGCGAGCTTGCGGTCGCGGGCGTTGAAGAGCACGAAGACGATCGACCCGTTGCGGACCTTGGGCTCGGGGGCGAGGAGGACGAGGTCGCCGCGGGCGAACGAGGGGCCCTCGGGGGCCTCCATGGAGTTGTCGGTGACGGTGGCGGCGACGAGGCCGGCGGCGGGGGCGCCGGGGAGGACGAGGCGCGCGTCGACGAGGGGCCGGGGGGCGCGGCCGGAGTCCACCTCGAGGGGGTAGCCGGTGGCCACCGTGTTGAGGAGCGGGATGGACGCGGTGCCCGGGGCGGCGGCCGCGGGGGCGGAGCCGGAGAGGGCGGCGCGGATCTCGTCCTTGACGATCTTGGGGGCCTTGTCGAGGTAGGCGATGCGGACCATCTCCTTCTCGTCGTGGGCGAAGATCCGGGCGAACTTCCGGATGAACTTCACCGACGGGGGGTTGACCTTGCCGTTCTCGATGCCGGAGACGTAGCCCTTGTGGCTGCCGATCTTCCGGGCCACCTGCTCGAGGGTCATGACCCGCTGCTTGCGGAGCCGCTTCACGAGGTCGCCGAATTCGGACATGGTACTCCTCCGGTCGAAAATGCGGCGGGTCACCCCACCAGGGTCTGGATCCTTTTCCTCAGGTCGGCGAGCCGGACCGGCTTGGCGAGGAAGCCGTCGGCGCCGCTGCGCCGGATCTCGCCGGGGTCGAGCTCGTTGCCGTACGCGGACATGACGACGATGCGCCCGTCGGCCGAGCGCCTCCAGGGCTGGAAATGGCGGCAGACCTCGAGGCCGCCGACGTCCGGGAGGCGGACGTCGAGGAGGACGAGGTCGGGGCCGAAGACGGGCAGGCGGGAGGCGGCCTCGAGGGCGTTGCGGGCCGTCTGCACGTCGTAGCGGTCGGAGAGGGCGTCGACGAGGAGCTCGACGAAGTCGGGGTCGTCGTCGACGACGAGGATGCGGCGGCGGAGGGAGGGGTCGGCGGGCAGCGGGATGCGGTGGGCCTTGAGGAAGGCGGCGAGGTCGGCGGCGGCGACGCGGCGGTGGGTGCTGCCCGGGAGGCGGAAGCCGCGGAGGCGGCCGGACTCGATCCACTTGATGACGGTGCGCTTGGTGACGCGGCAGAGCTTGGCGACCTGGCCGGTCGTGTGGAAGGCCCCCCCGCGCGTCGAACCCGTGGTCATGGTGTACAAAGTATATAAAGTGTACTGGCATTCCAAGAAAAAAGAATCGGGAACTACCGGGGCAGCCGCACCGTGAAGGTCGTCCCCTTCCCGACCCGGCTGGCCACCCGGATCCGCCCGCCGTGGTTCTCGACGATCGCCGCGCTGATCGACAGGCCCAGCCCCATGCCGCGGCCCTCCCCCTTCGTCGTGAAGAACGGCTCGAAGATCTTCGCCCGGTCCTTCGCCGGGATGCCGCGGCCCGAGTCCGCCACCTCGAGCTCCACCCACCGCGGCGTCGCCCGCGTCGAGATCCTCAGCATCCCCTTCCCCCCCATCGCCTCCACCGCGTTCTTCACCAGGTTCAGCAGGACCTGGTTGAGCTGGCCGTGGAAGCCCCGCACCGCCGGCAGCCGTCCGAGCTTGCGGACGACCTTCACGGCCGCCAGGTCCCGGCGCAGGACGGAGAGCGTCTCCTCGACGCAGCGGTTCAGGTCCGCGGGCTCCGCGACCCGCGTGTCCATGGCGAAGTTCCGGAACTCCGTGATGACCTGCCGCGCGTCCTCCGCCGCCTTCAGCGCGTCGGAGAGCATCGCCTTCGCCCGCGCGGGCGGCGCCCCCGCCTTCAGGAGCTTCAGGTTCCCGTACACCACGTTGATCGGGTTGTTGATCTCGTGGGCCACGCCGCTGACGAGCATGCCGACCGAGGCGAGCTTCTCGCTCTGGATCAGGCGGGCCTGCGCGCGTTTCAGCTCCGCCAGCGCGCGCCGCGTCTCCTCGTGCGCCCCGTCGAGCGCGGTCCGCGCGCGCTCCCGGTCCGTCACGTCGCGCGCCACGCCGATGATGCCCGCGATCGCCCCGCCCTCCTGGTAGGCCCGCTCCGAGACCTCCAGCAGCAGGGCCCGCCCGTCGCGGTGCCGGACCTCGACCAGGTACGGCGGGTTCTGCTTGCCCGTCTTCAGAGTCTCGTCCGTGTAGGCCACGACCTTGGCGTTCAGCGGGCTGTCCGTCATGTACTTCGTGTAGTGCGCCATCCAGTCGGCCGCCGAGTAGCCCGTGATCGCCTCCACGGCCGGGGACACGTACGTGAAGACCCCCCGGGTGTCGTGCCGGTACAGGAAGTCCCGCGTGCCCGAGAGCACCAGGGCCTGCTCCTCCGCCATCTTGCGCATCCGGTCGATGATCTCCCGGCGCGTCGTCACGTCCGTCGCGATCACCAGGGCCCCCGTGATGCGACCGCCCACCAGGATCGGGCTCATGCGCGTCGCGTACCACGCGGTGCTGCCGTTGGGCCCCGCCGCCGGGGTCTCGAACGCCGTGCTCCGCCCCTCCAGGAGCACGCCGTCCAGGTGGGACATGTACTCCGCGTGGTACTCGGGCGGCAGGTACTCGAGTACCAGGCGCCCGATCACGTCCTCGATCCGGAACCCCGCGACCACGCGGTTGATGAACGTGATGCGGCGCGAGGTGTCCACCGTGAACACCACGTCCGGGATGGTCAGCATCAGGGAGCGCCAGCGCTCCTCGCTCGCCCGCAGCGCCTCCTCGACCCGCCGGCGCTCCGTGACGTCGCGCGTGTTGAGGATCGCGAACGGCTCCTGCCCCTCCGGGTGGACGGCCTTGGCGACGGTCTCGAGGTGCCTCCACGAGCCGTCCTTGTGGCGGAAGCGGAACTCCGCGTGCCGCACGCTCTCCGGGTCGGCCAGGCCCTCCCGGAAGATCCCGAAGACCCGCTCCCGGTCCTCGTCGTGGATCAGCTCGAAGGGGTTGATGCCCGTGAACTCCTCGATCGAGTAGCCCAGCTGGCGGGTGATCGCCGGGCTCTGGTAGGTGATCCGCCCGGCCGCGTCGAGGATCGCGATCGAGTCCGACGAGTTCTCGATCAGCATCCGGAAGTGGTCCTCGCGGCGGCGCAGGGTCTCCTCCACCCGCCTCCGCTCGAGGTACTGCCCGATCTGCAGGCCCAGGCCCCGCGAGGCCCGGAGCAGCTCCTCGTCCGCCTCCTGGCGCCCCCGCGCGAAGAACGCGGCCACGCCGACCACGGCCCCGGCCACCCGGACCGGGAACGCGAACGCGGACGCCAGGCCCGCCGGCCCCGGCCCCGCCAGCGCCTCCCCCGAGACGAAGACCCGGCCCGCGAGGCCCTCCCCGCGGCCGATGGACCGCCCGAGCAGCGGCCGCAGGTGCTCCGCGAGCTCCGCCGCGCCCGCGGACCACGAGTGCGTCCCCCGGAGCACCCCCGCCTCCGCGTCGGCCGTCCAGTACACCGCGGCCTCCCACCCGAGCGCCGCGCCCACCGCCTCGAGGACCCGGGGCAGGACCTCGCCGGGCCCCTCCGGCCGCGCCAGCACCGACAGCAGCGCGTGCTGCGCCTGCAGCCGCCGCTCCGCCTCCCGCCGCGCCGTCACGTCGACCATCGAGACCACCGCCGCGTACGGCGAGGACTCCGAGACCCGCTGCAGGGGCCGCGCGTTCACGAGGACCCAGGCCCGGGTGCCGTCCGGCCGCTGGATCCCGTACTGGCGGCCCACCTGGACCTGGCCGGTGCGCAAGGCCACGTTGACGGGGTACTCCTCCGGCGGGAGCGGCGTCCCGTCCTCCCGGACCGCCGCCCCGGATCCGTCCGTGGTCGTCCGCCGGATCAGCTCCTCCGTCGTGGTCCCGACGATGCGCGCCGCCGCCGCGTTCGCGGCCGCGATCTTCCCGTCCGCCGTCACGAGGAGGACGCCCTCCTCGAGGGCGTCGACCACGGAGCGGTACCGCTCCTCGGTCTCCGCGAGCGCGCGCTCCGCGCGGGCCTGGGCGGTGAGGTCGTGCACGAACGCGACGTGGTAGGGGGCGCCGCCCCACTCCAGGCGGCGGCCGACGGCCTCGATGGTCCGGACGGGCAGGCCGGGGGGGTGCATGGTCGTCCGCTTCCGCACCTCCTCCCCCGCCATCACCCGCCGGTGGGTCTCGAGCCGCTCGGCCTTGAAGGACTCCGGGGAGAAGTCGTTGAAGTGCCGGCCGACCACCTCGTCCAGGCTCCGGTTCATCAGGGCGAGCGCCGCCGGGTTCACGTAGAGGATGCGGCCGTCGGCGTGCATCAGGTAGACGGCCTCCGGCAGGGGGTCGTGCAGGGCGGCCAGGAGGGCCAGGTCTCCGGGATCCATCCCCCGATCCTACGCCCCGGCCAGCGGCAAGTCGAAGACCACTTCGGCGCCGCCGCCCCTCGCCCGGCCCAGCGTGATCTCGCAGCCGTGGGCCGCCAGGATCTGCCTCGCGAGCGCCAGGCCGATCCCCAGCCCGCCGAACTTCTTCGCCTTGGGGTCGTCGGCGTGCTTGAAGAACGGGAAGCGGTCGGCGATCTCCGCCCGCGAGGGCCCCACGCCGTTGTCCCGGACGGCGACCCGGGCCTTGCCGCCCCGGTCCTGCCGGACCTCCACCCGGATCCGCGCCCGGTCCGGCGTGAACTTCTCGGCGTTCGACAGGACGTTCGTCAGCACGCTGTGGATCCGCCGCTCGTCCGCGTCCACCTTCGGCAGGCCGCGCGGGATGGAGACGCGCACGTCGAGCGAGGCCTTCCGCGACCGGGCCTTCAGGCTCTCCACGCACTCGCCGACGAGCGCCTTCAGGTCGAAGGGCTTCCGCGTCAGCGCGTCCGGCCGGTAGCGCATCCGCGCCAGGAGCAGCAGGTCCTGGATCAGCGCGAGCAGCCGGCCGAGGTTGCGCTGCGCGATCTCCAGGCCCTTGCGCATCCCCGGGGGCACCCCGCCCGCGAGGATGAGGTCGAGGTAGCCGGTCGCCGAGACCAGCGGCGTCCTCAGCTCGTGCGAGACGTTGGCGAGGAAGTGGTCCTTCGCGCGGTCCAGCTCCTTGAGCTCCTTGTTCGCCTTGAGGAGGGCCTCCACGACCTCGCCGAGCTCCCGGGCCAGGCGGCGGTTCGCCTGCTGGAGGTCGAAGACCTCCAGCTCCTGGCGGACGATGGTCCGAAGCTCCTCCGGGTCGTAGGGCTTCGACACGAAGCGCCGGACCTGGCCGCGGTTGATCGCGTCGACGGCCACGTCGGTGTCCGGGTACGCGGTCACGAGGATGCGCACGGCCTCCGGGCGGAGGCGGCGCGACTCCTCGAGCAGCTGGACGCCCGTCGTCCCGGGCATCCGCTGGTCCGCGAGGATCATGTGGACCTCGTGGGCCTCGAGCTGCTCGAGCGCGGAGGCGGCGTCCCTCGCCTTGAGGACCCGGTGGCGGTCCCCGAGGACGTTGGCGATCAGGTTCAGGTTCTCCCGCTCGTCGTCCACGACGAGCAGGACGTGCTTCCTAGCGGACACGGAGGCTCCGGATCACGGCGGCCAGTCCCTCCTCGAGCGGGGTGCGGGCGCGGAACTGCAGGTCCCGCGCCGCCGCCGAGACGTCGGCGGTCGAGTGGCGGATGTCCCCCGGGCGCGGGGGGCGGAACTCCAGCTCCACGGGGCGCCCCGCGGCCCGGCCCATCGCGTGGGCGAGGCCCGCGACGCTCACCGGGCGCCCGGAACCGATGTTGTACGTCCGGCCCGCGGCCCCCGGCGCCTCCGCGGCCAGGAGGAGCGCCGAGACGACGTCGGCGACGTAGACGAAGTCGCGCGTCTGGTCCCCGTCGCCCGTCACGGGCAGCGGCCGGCCCGCCTCGACGGCGGCGGCGAAGATCGGCACGACGGCCGCGTACGGGGAGGCCGGGTCCTGGCGCGTCCCGTAGACGTTGAAGAAGCGCAGCGAGACCGACTCGATCCCCGCCGTCGTCCGCGCGAAGTGCTCGCCGGCGAGCTTCGAGGCCGCGTAGGGCGACTGGGGCCGGGGCGGCTGGTCCTCCCGGGCGGGCGCGTCGCCGAAGTCGCCGTACACCGCGGAGCTGCTGGCCAGGATCACGCGCCGCACCTTCGCGGCCGCGGCCGCCTCGAGGAGCCGCGCCGTCCCCTCGACGTTCACGGCGTGGCAGCGGCGGGGGTCCGCGACGGAGGCCGGCACGGAGACCAGGGCCGCGAGGTGGAACACGGTGTCCGCGCCCGCGACGGCCCGGTCCAGCGCGGCCCGGTCGGTCACGGAGCCCTCGATCACCTCGGCGTCCGGCCGCAGGTTCTCCCGGCGGCCCGTCGAGAAGTCGTCCAGCACGCGGACCCGGTGCTTCCGGTCGGCCAGCGTCCAGGCGAGGTGCGAGCCGATGAAGCCCGCGCCGCCCGTGACGAGGTGGAGGCTCATATCCCGAACACCTCGCGCGCCGTCGCGGTCGTGCGCTCGGCGAAGGCCTCGGCGGAGACCCCGTAGAGCCCGGCGAGGTACTCGCCGGTGTGCCGGACGAAGGCGGGCTCGTTGCGCTTCCCGCGGTGCGGGACCGGCGTCAGGTAGGGGCAGTCCGTCTCCACGAGCACCCGGTCCATGGGGACGGTCTTCACGGCGTCCCGGAGGCCGGTCGCGTTCGCGAACGTCACCGGGCCGGCGATCGAGAGGACGAAGCCCAGGTCGAGGTACTCCTTCGCGTCGCCCGCGTGGCCGGAGAAGCAGTGGATGATCCCGGCGCGCGGCGAGGTGCCCTCCTCCCGGAGGATCGCGCGGAGGTCGCCGTGGGCGTCGCGGCAGTGGATGACGACCGGCAGGCCCGCCTCCTTCGCGATCCGGAGCTGGCGTCGGAAGAGGAGCTTCTGGTTCTCGGCCGACGAGAAGTTCTTCGCGTAGTCGAGCCCGGTCTCGCCGACGGCGACGACCTTCGGGCGCTTCAGCAGCGCGCGCAGGCCGTCGAGCCGCTCGTCGGCGGCGTAGCGGTCCCCGTCGTGGGGATGGCAGCCGACGACGGCCCAGACGCCGTCGCTGGCCTCGGCGATGGCGCAGGCCTCGGCCGAGCCCTCGACGTCGGTGCCGACGGTGACGATGCGGGTGACGCCCGCGGCCCGGGCCCGGGGGACGAGCTGGTCCCGGTCGGCGGCGAACGCCGGGTCGTTGAGGTGGGCGTGGGTGTCCGTGAACACGAGGAGGATTATCGCCCGGCCCGCGGCCGGTCCAAGAACTACTTCGCGGCCGGCGCGGGCACCTTGTCGAGCCAGTCGTAGAGGGCCTTGGGGGCCACCGGGAACACGTGCTCCTTGCCCTCGAGCACCTCGTGGGTGACGACGGCCTTCACCTCCTCGAGCAGCTTCTTCGTGTTCGCGGTGAGCCCGACCCAGAGCTTGTCCTTCGATCCGACCATGAGCCAGACCGGCTTGCCGGCCAGGCCCTTGAGCGCCTCGGCCCGGCCCTGGTAGCCGCCCGGCAGCGCGATCACGCCCGCGAAGCGCTCCCCGGCCTGCGCCGCGAGGTGGAAGCTCCCGATCCCGCCGTTGGAGCAGCCGGTGGCGACGACGCGCCCCTTGTCGTACGAGAGCTCCCGGTCCATCCACGCGAAGAGCGAGTCGGCGAAGTCCTTGCCGCCGGCCTGGAGCGTCGGTCCGGCGACCTCGGGGGCGACGACGATCCAGCCGCGGGCGAACCCCTCCGCGGCCCAGTAGTTGTCGAGGTTCCACGTCACCATGTCGGCCGTGCCCGGCCCCGGGGGCAGCGTGAGGACGACGGGGTGCTTCTTCGCCTTGTCGTAGCCCTTGGGCAGGATGTACGTGACGGGGACCTTCGCGTCCTTCCAGGTGAACTCCGCGGAGCGGCGCTCCGGGGCGGGATCCTGGGCGGCGGCGGGCGCGAGCAGCAGCAGCGCGGCGGCGAGCGTCTTCATGGGGCCTCCGGGGTGGTGGAGATGATACCTCCCCGGGGCGCGATCAGTTGAGCCCGGCGACGGCGCGGATCGCGGCGCGGCAGAGCTCCTCGCTGCGCTCGGGGGTGGCGGCCTCCGGGACCGCGACGGCTGCGCCCCGGGCGCGGGCGGTCGCCAGGACCTGGATCGTGAGCTGCGGGTCGCTCGAGTAGCGCGGCAGGCCGACCTCGTCGCACCACCAGGACGGGGGCACGATCGCCGCCTGCGCGTGGGTCAATTCGAGCTCCCACCAGAGGCCGCGCGGGTTCTCGATCTGGACGTGGTGGACCGGCGCGCCCGTCTTGAGGTCCTTGCGGGTCCCCAGGGTGCTCTTCCAGCCCATGACGGCGAGCGCCACCGCGCCGTCCAGCTCGCGACCGGTCAGCGATTCGAGGTCCTTCACCGTTTCCCCCCGGCGGCCTTCTCGAACGCGAAGGCGTCGTCCTTGGCCAGCTTCACGGACACGCGGTCGCCCTCCTTGAAGCGGCCCGAGAGCAGCTCCATGGCGAGGGGGTTCTCGATCTTGCGCTGGATCAGCCGCTTCAGCGGCCGGGCCCCGAAGGCGGGGTCGTAGCCCTCGCGGGCGAGCTGGGAGCGGGCCTCCGCCGCCAGCTCCAGGGTGATCCGGCGCTCGGCGAGGCGGCGCTGCAGCACGTCGAGCTGGAGCTCGACGATGCGCTCGATGTCGTCCTCGGAGAGCGGGCGGAACACGACGACCTCGTCGATGCGGTTGAGGAACTCCGGGCGGAAGTGCTTGCGGAGCGCCGGGAGCGGGTCGGCCCGGTCCACGGGCAGGTTGCTCGTCATCACGATGACCGTGTTGCGGAAGCTGACGGTGCGGCCGTGCGAGTCGGTCAGCCGGCCCTCGTCGAGGACCTGGAGCAGCAGGTTGAAGACCTCGGGGTGCGCCTTCTCGAGCTCGTCGAAGAGCACGACGGCGTAGGGGCGGCGGCGGACGGACTCCGTGAGCGTGCCGCCCTCGTCGTAGCCGACGTAGCCGGGCGGGGCGCCGATGAGGCGGGACACGGAGAACTTCTCCATGTACTCGCTCATGTCGATGCGGACGACGGCCTGGTCGGAGTCGAAGAGGTAGCCCGCGAGGGCCTTGGTCAGCTCGGTCTTGCCCACGCCGGTCGGGCCGAGGAAGAGGAAGGACCCGATCGGGCGGTTCGGGTCGCCGAGGCGGGCCTTCGAGCGGCGCACGGCGTCGGCCACGGCGCGGAGCGCCGGGTCCTGGCCGACCACGCGCTCGCGGAGCCGGTCCTCGAGGTGGAGGAGCTTGCGCACCTCGCTCTCGAGCATCTTGGCGACGGGGATGCCGGTCCAGCGGGAGACGACCTTGGCGATCTCCTCCTCGGTGACCTCCTCGGAGAGCATCCGGTCCTCGCCGAGGGCGGCGAGCCGCTCCTGCCCCTCCTCGAGCTCCGCCTGGAGCCGGGGGATCTCGCCGTACTGGATGCGGGCGACGGCCTCGAGGTCGCCCTTGCGCTTGAGCTGCTCGGCCTCGGTGCGCAGGGCGTCGATCCTCGACTTCACGGTCCGCAGCTCCTTGATGGCCTCCTGCTCGCGCTCCCAGCGCGCCTTGAGGGCCGAGGCCTGCTCGCGGGCCGCGGCGAGCTCCTTCTGGCAGCGGGCGAGGCGCTCCTTCGAGGCCGGGTCCTCCTCGCGCTTGAGCGCCTGCTCCTCGATCTGGAGCTGGAGGATGCGCCGCGAGACCTGGTCGAGCTCGGCGGGCATGGACTCGATCTCCATCCGCAGCGCGGCGGCCGCCTCGTCGACGAGGTCGATCGCCTTGTCGGGCAGGAAGCGGCCGGAGATGTAGCGGTCGGAGAGCGTGGCGGCGGCCACGACGGCCGCGTCGGCGATGCGCACGCCGTGGTGGACCTCGTAGCGCTCCTTGAGGCCGCGGAGGATCGCGACGGCGTCCTCGACGCCGGGCTCCTCGACGAAGAGGGTCTGGAAGCGGCGCTCGAGGGCGGCGTCCTT
>CAYXGZ010000001.1:102681-199949 GCA_964464755.1 uncultured Planctomycetales bacterium | reverse complement strand
GGCCGGGGTCGCGGGGCGGGCGGAGGGGCGGGTCGCGCGGGCGGGCGCGGGGGCCGGCGCCTCGGGCGCCTCTCCGCCGTCCATCTGCGCGAAGGCCTGGCTCTTGCAGTCGGCGCAGAAGGTCTTGTCGAGGAGCGTGAACGCGCGGCCGGAGATCAGGTCCTTCTCGAGGATGCGCGTCCCGCAGAGGCTGCAGTAGACGATCTCGCTGCCCATGGTGCTATTCCTTGCGATCCGACCACCACTGGATCCAGGCGGCGTAGCTCTCGCCGGCCTCGTCGACGCCCGTGAGCGTCCGGAGGGAGGCCGCCGCCGCCTTCACCACCTCCTTGTACGTCGAGCGGAGCATGTCGATGAGCGGGCGGACCGCCTCGACCGCGCCGATCCGGCCCAGCGCGATGCAGGCCTGCTCCACGACCAGCCACTCCTCCTTGGGGTCGAGGAGCGCGATGAGCGCCTTCGACGAGGCCGCGTGCTTCAGCAGCCCGAGGGCCTTGGCCGACGCCCGGCGCATCTCCCAGCGCGCGTCGCGGAGCAGCCACGCGATGAGCGCCCGGCCGGCCTCGCCCGTCTGCTCGAGGTCCTTGACGAGCTTCGCCTCGTCGGAGCCCTCGGGGTCCTCGCCCAGCTTCTCGAGCGTCTCGCGGATCCCCCGCTCGACGAAGATGTTCAGCACGGGCTTGCCGTTCTCGTCGTAGGTCACCGTCTCCGCGGGCCTGGCGGGCCCCGGCGCGGGCGGCTCCCCGGAGTCCCCGGGCCCGGGCTTCGGCAGGTCGACCGTCTTCACCGCCTCGTTGACGTGGCGCATCTTGATGATGTCGATGCGCACGACGTCGATCAGCTTGATCTTCAGCGCGGCGCCCTTCGAGAAGAGCAGGACGAGCTCCGTGTCGCTGGGCGCCTGGTCGAGCTTGCCGTCCACGAAGTTCCCGTTGCGGAGGTGGACGCGGTGCGTGTCCCGCCATTCCTCGACCTTGGGGCCCGTCGGAGGCGGGGTCCCGCCGGCCGGGCCCGAGGCCTTGGAGTACTGCGACATGGCCCGCAGCATCGTCTCGGGCGTCTGGACGCCCTGGAGCGTCTGCACGAGCTCGCCCTTGCCATTCCAGAAGATCACGGTCGGCACGCCGCGGATGGCGTACTTCGCGGCCATCTGCTCGAGCACGCGGCGGTCGCTGACGTCGACGATGACGCGCTCGAAGGCCTCGGAGGCCTTGACGACGTCGGAGTTGCTGAACGCGAGGGCGTCGAGCTGCGTGCAGAAGGCCGAGTTCGACGTGCGGAAGTAGGCGATCACGGGCTTGCCGGAGGGCTTGGCCCGCTCGAGGGCCTCCTCGGGCGTGCCGGGAGTCCACTTGATCTTCCCGCCGTCCCCGGGGACGAGCAGGACGGCGAGCAGGGCGAGCGACGAGAGAACCGTCATGGAAACCTCCGCTGGGGGGACAACCGGTCCATCGTCCCGAACCGCGCGCGGCGTGTCAATGGCCGAGGGCGCCGAGGCCCCAGGCCGCCGCCCCCTGCACCGCCGCCGCGAGCAGCGCCCAGGCCGGCGCCCGGTACGCGGCCAGGACCGCCACGAGAAGCAGCGCGGGATCCGGCGTCCAGGCCGGCACCTGCGGCAGCGCCCGGGCCGCGCCCCAGGCCGCCGCGACGGCGAGGGCCGAGGCCGCCATCGCCCGCGCGAGCGGGTAGTGGCCGGGCACGTTCGTCTTCAGCCCCGCGACGAAGCAGAGCAGGAACCCGAGGAAGAACTTGGCCGAGAGGATCCCGATCACCTAGTCCAGCTCCGCCTCGATCGCCCGGACGAGGGGCCGGAGCGTCTTCGCGTCGAGCCCGAACCGGGCGCCCGCCGCCTTGAAGAGCTGCGGCAGCGGCCGCGAGCCGCCCAGCGAGAGCGCCTCCTGGTAGAGCCGGACGGCGCGCCGGCGGTCCTTGCGCGCGTTGAGCCAGACCTGGAGGGCGCCGATCTGCGCGATCGCGTACTCGATGTAGTAGAAGGGCACGCAGAACGGGTGCATCTGCGCGTGCCAGCTCGTCGCGTGCTCGGCGTCCAGGCCCGACCAGTCCTCGCCGCCGCGGAAGCGGGAGCGGACCTCCAGCCACATCGCGCGGCGCTCGGCCGCCGTGGCGTCGGGCGCGAGGTAGACCCGGTGCTGGAACGCGTCGATCGTCGCGATCCAGGGCAGGATCTTGAGGATGTCCTCGAAGAAGGAGCGGGTCGCGCGGGCCGTCTCCTCGGCCGAGTAGAAGCGGTCGAGGTGCTTCAGGCCGATCGCCTCCATGCCCATCGAGGCGACCTCGCAGAACTCCGTGGGGGCGCTGCGGTACATCAGCAGCGGGTCCTTCCGGGCGAAGATCGCGTGGAGGGCGTGGCCGCCCTCGTGGAGCATGGTCATGACGTCGCGGTGCACGCCGGCCGCGTTCATGAAGATGAAGGGGATGCGGCGGTCGTCGAGCGTGCACTGGTAGCCGCCGGGCGCCTTGCCCTTGCGGCTCTCGAGGTCCATGTTCCCGCCGTCCCAGATCGCGGAGAGGAGGCGGGCGAAGTCGGGCTTCACCTTCGCGTAGATGTCGCGGACGCCCTCGAAGAGCTGCTTCCCCGTGGCGAAGGGCCGCAGGGGCGCGTGGCCGTCCGGATCGACGTTGAGGTCCCAGGGGCGGAGGACGTCGACGCCGAGCTTCGCCCGGCGCTCCGCGTGCAGGCGGCGCAGCAGGGGGACGACGAGCTCCTCGACGGCGTCGTGGTACTTCGCGCAGTCCGCCGGGCCGTAGTCGAAGCGGCACTTCTCCCGGAAGGCGTAGTCGCGGTAGTTCTTGAAGCCGGCGTTGAGCGCGCGCTGCGTGCGGACCTTGACCATCTTCTCGTAGACGGCGTCGATGGCGACGGCGTCGCGAAGGCGGCGGGCGGTGAGGGCGCGCCACGCGGTCTCGCGGCGGGAGCGGTCGGTCTCCTCGAGGACGCGGGCGACCTGGGGGAGCGTGAGCTCCTTCCCGTCGAGGGTGACGGTCATCGAGCCGGAGAGGCGCTGCCACTCGACGACGAGGCCGGCGTCCTCGGTCTCGAGGGCGACGTTCTCGGGGCGGAAGAGGGCGACCTCGGTCTCGGTGACGCGGTTGAAGACGGCGTAGCGCTTCTTGTCGAGCTTCGCCCGGTGCGGGCAGGCGGCGAACTTCTCCTTGAGCTTCTGCCAGCGCGGCTTGGTGAAGGGCGCGACCTCGTTCTGGAAGTCGAGGTAGGCCTTCTCGATCACCGGGTCGCCGGTCTTGCAGGTGTTGGCGATGTAGCGGCGGCTCTCCTCCTCGGCGAGGACGGCGGCCAGCTCGCTCCAGTCCTCGAGCCAGCGCACGAGGGCCGCGGGCGAGCCGAGCTCGCGCGAGGAGAGTTCCGCGAAGAGGGGCTCGAGGGCCTTCGGCGAGCCCGCGTCGAGCCCGTCGGGGACGTAGCGGTGCGGGAAGGGCGGGAAGACGTCGGACGGCCTGGACTTCTTCGACTTCTTCCGGGCGACGACGGCGCTCTTGGGCATGGGACCTCCGGGGATTCCGAAGTCATACGGGGCGGGGGCGGGCGGCGCCAGAAAAACGTTTGTTTTCGATTTCCCCTTGACTAGTGAACGATCGTTCACTATACTCCCGTCACCTACATGGAACCCCTCACTCCACGGCAGCGGCGGGTGCTCGACGCGGTCGTCGGGCACCTGCGCCGCGCCGGTCTGCCGCCCACCTACCGGGAGCTCGGCCGCGCGCTGGGCATCTCCTCGACGCAGGGCGTGAAGCGGCACCTGGAGGCCCTGGAGCGGAAAGGCTACCTGAGCCTGCGGGCCACGGCGCGGGGCATCGCGCTGGCCGGCGAGGCCCGGGCGGCGGAGGGGATCCCCGTGCTCGGCCGCATCGCGGCCGGCAGGCCGATCGAGGCCCTGGAGAACCACGAGGGGTCGGTGGACGTCGGCGCGCTCTACGGCCGCTACCCCGACGTCTTCGCCGTGCGCGTCGCCGGCGACAGCATGATCGAGGCGGGCATCCACGACGGCGACCTCGCGATCATCCGCGCCCAGCCCCGCGTCGAGAACGGCGCCATCGCCGCGGTCGCCCTCGACGGCGAGGTGACGCTGAAGCGCTTCCACGCGGAGCACGGCGCCGTGACGCTGGTGCCCGCCAATCCGAAGTACGCGCCGCGCGTGATCCGCGACGGCGAGGGCGAGGTGCGCGTGCTCGGGCGCCTCGCGGGGATCGTGCGCAAGATGGAATGACCGGGACGGACCCCGCGCGGCGTCGGGCGCGGCGGCGGGCGGGCCTCCAAGCCTTCGCCCCCGCGGTGCGACGCGGCCGCCGCCCGCGGGGTCTCGTTCCGCGACGGATCGTCCGGGGGGATGTCGGGAGGGTCGGGTTCGCCGGGGGAAGGAAAGGAAGATGACGACGTGTCCATCCTGCACCTCGACCTCGACGACTTCCTCGCCTCCCTCGAGCAGCTGAGGAACCCTTCGCTGCGGAACCGCCCCGTCCTCGTCGGCGCCGGCATCGTCGCGTCCTGCTCGGCCGAGGCCCGCCGCTTCGGCTGCCGCGCCGGCATGCCCCTGCCCCAGGCCCTGCGGCTCTGCCCCCAGGCCGTCGTCCGGGAGCCCGACCCCCACGCCGCCTCCTGCTTCGCCGAGGCGGCCTGGACGATCGCCCGCCGTCGCCTCCCCGCCCTCGAGTCCTGGACCGGCGAGGCCGAGGGCGAGCTCGACGCCGCCGAGCCCGGCCACCCGCTGCGCATCGGCCGCGAGCTGAGGCTCGAGATCCTCGAGCGGACCGGCCTCCGCGTCGCGGTCGGCCTGGCCTCCAACCGCCTCGTCGCCCGCCTCGCCGCGAAGTCGGCCCGGCCCGACGGCGTGGCCTGGGTCGCGCCCGGGGCCGAGGAGGACTTCGTCGCCGACCGGCCCGTCGGCGACCTGCCCGGGGTGTCGCCGGCGACCGGCGCCCTGCTCCGCGAGATGAACCTCCTCAAGGTCGGCGACCTGCGCCCGCTCTCCCCCGAGGTCCTCGAGGCCCTGCTCGGGCCGGAGGGTCCGCACCTCCACGAGAGCTGCCGCGGGCGCGAACCGCACCACGCCCCGCCGCGCGAGCTGCCCGGCTCGCTGCACCGGGGGACGGACCTGCGCGAGCCGACCGCCGACCCGGTCCGCGCCCGCGCCGTCGTCCAGGACCTCGCGGGCCGGGCCCTCGCGGGCCTGCGCCGGCTCGGCGCCGAGGCCCGCCGCCTCCAGCTGCGGGTCCGGCTCGCGGACGGGAGCGGCGACGAGGCGGCCCGGGGCCTCGAGGGGGCCCTCGAGTCTGAGCTGCCGGCCGCCGCCCGCGAGCTGGTGGACCGCCTCCTCCTCCGGCGCGCGCCGTTCGCGCGCGTCGAGCTCGGGCTGCTGCAGTTCCGGCCGGCCCGGCCCCGCGAGCGCTTCGCGCGCTTCCACGCCGCGCTCGACGCGATCCGGGAGGGCGTCGCCGGGTCCGCGCTGCTGGCGGGAGGCTCGATCGGCCTGCTCGGCGCGCCGCCCTGGGCGCGTCGCGGGCTCGCGATCGGGGCGCCCGGGTCGACGAGGTGAGGACGCCGGGGCGCCCCTTCCCGCTAGAATGGGCGCCATGCCCCCGGCGCTCGAGACCCTGAAGGACGAGGAGCTCGTCGCGCTCCTCGTCGAGGGCCGGCGCGAGGCCGGCGACGTCCTCGCGAAGCGGCACTTCCGCCTCGTCGCCAAGGCCGTCAACGACACGACGGGCGACCTCCAGGTCGTCGAGGACCTGATCCAGGAGATCTTCCTCAAGGTCTTCCGGAAGGCCCACCTCTACAAGCCCGAGCTCGGGAAGTTCACCTCGTGGCTCGTCACCGTGTCGCGCAACGAGGCGCTGAACCACCTCCGCAAGAAGCGCCGCGGCCCGCACGTCAGCCTCGAGGAGAGCGACCCCGACGGCGGCTTCGCCCCCGGCGAGAGCCCCAGCCGCCAGGTCTCCAAGAAGGAGGTCAGCGGCCAGCTCCTCGAGCGCATCTCCCGGCTGCCCGAGCCCGCGCGCACCATCCTCAAGCTGCGCATCATGGACGGCCGCAGCTTCGACCTCATCGCCCGGCAGCTCAAGCAGCCGGTCGACACGGTGAAGACGATCTACTACCGCAACGCCGAGGCGATCCGGAAGGCCTCGACGTAGATGGCGCGGCGCGCGCTCGTCGGGCTGGGCGGGCTGCTGCTCCTGGCCGTCGCGATCTCCGCGGCGCCCTGGGGCGGCGGGGCCCCGCGCGAGGCCTGGGTCGCGGCGGCGGCGGGCGCGGCGGCGCTGCTGCTGCTCGGCGGGATCCGCCTGCTCTGGACGCGCGAGCGCGTCCGCTTCCCCCTGCTGCCCTCCGCGTGCTTCGCCGCGTTCGCGGCGGTGGCCGCGCTGCAGTCGGTCCCCCTGCCCGCGCCGGTCGTGGAGGCGCTGTCGCCCGCGCGGATGGAGCTCGAGCGCGCCTCGCTCGCCGGGATCGGCGAGCCCGGCGGCGGGCCGCGGGCCCTGTCGATCGACCCGGACCGGACGGCCGAGCACGCGCTGCGCTGGGCGACCTTCGCGGCGGTGCTGGTCGCGGCGTCGCTCTGGGTGCGCCGCCGGCGGGACGCCCGGATCGCGCTGGCCGCGGTGGCGCTGCTCGCGGCGGTCGAGGCCGGGATCGGGCTGGCGAACGGCTCGGGCACCTTCGTCAACCGCAACCACTACGGGGCGCTGCTCGCCGTGGGCTTCCTCGCGGCGCTCGGGCTCGTGGCGGACCGGGCGGCGCACCTTCCCGTGCCGGAGTTCCCGTCCTGGTCGGCGCGGATCTCGGCGGCGCTGAACCACCGCAACTCTTGGCAGGTCCTGCTCGCGGCGGGCCTGGTCGTGATGACGGGCCTCGGGCTGGCGGGCGGCCTGTCGCGCGGCGCGGCGGTGGGCGCCGGGGCGGGGCTGCTGCTCTTCCTGGCCCGGGCGCGGAAGTCCTGGGCGGTGGCCGCGGCGCTGGCGGGCGTGGCGGGCGCGGCGCTCTGGGTGGGCCTCGGCCCGCTCTCCGAGCGCTTCACGCAGATCCCCGAGGCCGTGGACGCGGAGATCGGCTACCCGGACCTCTTCCGGATCGCGTGGCGGATCTTCGAGGCGCACCCGGCGGCGGGAGCGGGCGTGGGGACCTACGGGTCCGCGTCGGCGGCGCAGTGGTCGCCGCACGCGGGCCGGACCTACGCGCTCTTCTGCCACAACGACTACCTCGAGGCGCTGGCGGGCGCGGGCTGGATCGGCGGGACGTTCTTCCTCTCGGGCCTGGCGGCGCTGGCGCTCTGGGGGATCGCGCGGGCCCGGCACCCGCTGGCGGCCGGCGCGCTGGGCGGCGTGGTCGCGGTGATGGTGCACGCGAACGCGGGCTTCACGTTCCAGATGCCGGGCGTCGCTCTGCCCTTCGCGCTCCTGGCCGGGACGCTGGCGGGCCCGGCCTTCGCGCGCCGCCGGGCCGTGGCGGGCTGGCCGCTCGCGGCCGGGCTGCTGCTCGCCGGGGCGGCGCTGGGCGCGGCGGCGTGGCGGACCTGGGAGCGGCCCGCGCTCCCGCCGTCGTCGGCCGCGGAGCGCATCGCGAGGACGCCCGCGGCGGCGGCGCCGCTCGTCGAGCTGGGCTGGGAGGCGGCGCGGGCCGGGGACCCGGAGCGCGCGGACCGCTGCTTCCGCCGGGCCCGGGCGCTGGACGGGGCCTCGGGCGAGGTCCTCCGTCACCTCGCGGCCTGGTGGCGGACGCGGCCGGATCGCGACGAGCACCTCGCCGTCCTGGCGGCCCTGCTCTGGTCGGGCTCCGCCCCGCCCGACGACGTCTTCGAGGAGGCGGTCTACGCGACGGGGAGCCTCTCGGGCCTGGCGCGCCTGCTGCCCCCGGAGGGCCACCCGGCCCGCGCGAGGTGGGAGCGCGAGCGCGAGCGCTTCCTGGCCCAGCGGCTCCGCTGAGTTTTCCTTCCGGGCCCCGCCGGGACCGGGTAAAACCCTCCGCATGACACAGATCCTCCCGCCGCTCGACGCCGTCGAGGCCCGCACGCGCCTGCTGCAGATCGTCCGCGACAAGGCGCTCAAGCGCGGCGACTTCACGCTGGCCAGCGGCAAGAAGAGCGACTACTACCTCGACTGCCGGCTCGTGACGCTCGACCCCGAGGGGCTCGTCCTGCTCTCGCGGCTCATCCTGCGCGAGCTCAAGGGCACCGGCGTGGAGGCCGTCGGCGGACTGACCCTGGGCGCCGACCCGATCGCCGCGGGCGTGGCGGCCCTCTCCCACCTCGAGGGGACGCCGCTGCGCGCCTTCATCGTCCGCAAGGAGACGAAGGGCCACGGGACGCAGAAGCGCATCGAGGGGACCCTGCCGAAGGGCGCGAAGGTCGCGATCGTCGAGGACGTGATGACGACGGGCGGCTCGGCGCTCGAGGCCGCGCGCGAGGTCGAGAAGGCCGGCGCGACGGTCGCGAAGGTCTTCTGCCTGGTCGACCGCCTCGAGGGCGGCGACGAGCTGCGCAAGGGCTACGACCTGAGGTGCTTCTTCGACGTGAACGAGGTCAAGGGATAGCCCGAAAGCGGAAAAGCCGGAGTGCAGGACCGCCGGAGGAGCCTCCGACTTCCCCGCCTTCCGGCTTCCTTGCTCTCCGGCTACCGGCTGTCCGGGTTCCCCTCGTCCCCCGCCCCCGCCTTGCGGATCGAGAGCTGGAAGGCGACGGCGCCGCGGATGCGGGAGCCGTCCGAGATGGTCCCCCAGTCCAGGCCCTCGAGGTTGAGGGCCTTCCACTCCTCCTGCAGCCCCTGGATGCCCAGGCCGTTGGCCGCGAGGAAGGTGACGCGCCACTCGAGGGACTGCGCCGATTGGGTGGTGTTGAAGAGGCGGATGCGGGCGCCGAAGTGGTTCTCGGCGTCGAAGCGGTCGATCTTGTCCACGCGGACGGCGCCGCCGAGGTACGTCGCGCCCTCGGGGGTGCTGCCGGGGGCGGGCACGAAGGTCTTGCCCGCGTCGCGCGTGCGGTCCGTGCCCAGGTGGCTCGTCTCCTTGAGCAGGTCCTCGGTCTCGATCTCGATCAGGGGGTCGACGCGGACGTCGCGCTCGTCGGCGACCAGGTCCGAGTAGTGACGGGGATGCCGGGGCGTGCCGAGGTCGGCGTCGCCGCCCTCGCGGTGCTTCTTCCAGTAGACGGGGATGCCCCCGACCGTGACGATCGTGTACTGGCCGCCGGAGCAACCGACGCCCAACAGGAGGGCCAGGACGAGGAGGGCGGGGGCGATCTGTTTCATGCGTCGAATTCTACGGAGCCGGGGCCGGCGAAGTCAAAACCTAGACGAGGACCCGGAACTCCGAGACGTCCCCGCCGAGCACGACGCGGTCCCCCAGCTCGACCCAGGCGTGGGCCCGGCGCCCGGGGGCGGCGCCGATGCGCAGCACCGCGCCCTCGACCAGGGCCTCGAGCGCGACGGCCTGGGGCAGGCAGGTCCCGGCGCCCGGCAGGCGGCGGCCGGCGGCGGCGACGGCCCGCGCGGCCCGGTCCGGGTCCACGGGACCCCGCGGCCCGGCGGCCAGGCGCGCGAGGCGGCGGGCCGGGCCCAGCGCGGCCACGCGCACCGCGACGGCGGCGACGGCCACGACCCAGGCGGCGCGGAGCGGCGTCACAGGATCTTCAGGCAGATGGTGGTGATGTCGTCCTCCTGCGGCACGTCGCCGGAGAACTTGTCCACGGCGCGGGACAGCGCGCCGAGGATGTAGGACGCGGGCTTGTCGGCCTCCTGCTCGACGACCTCCTGGCAGCGGCCCAGGCCGAAGAGCTCCTGGTCCCGGTTCTTCGCCTCCTCGAGGCCGTCCGTGTAGAAGAGGAGGACGTCCCCGGAGCGCAGGTCCAGCGTCTTGCCCTGCATCACCCGGTCGAACACGGCCGCCTGGCTCATCCCGAGCATCAGGCCGCCCGCCTCGAGCTTCTCGACCGTGGGCTGCCGCGAGCGGTTGATCAGCAGCGGCGGGTTGTGCCCGGCCCTCGCGTAGGTGAAGCGCCGCGTCGCCGGGTCGTACATGCCGAGGAACGCCGTGACGAAGGTCTGGCGGTCCATGTCCGGGTAGATGTCCACGTTCGTGCGCTTCATCGCCTCGACGGGGTCGCGCAGCTCGCTGGCCCGGATGTTGAGCACCTTCTTCGTCATGCCCATCAGGATGCCGGCCTCGATGCCGTGGCCCGCGACGTCGCCGAGCGAGATGCCCATCCGGCCCTCGCCCATGTCGATGAAGTCGTAGAAGTCGCCGCTGACCTGCTGGGCCGGGCGGTAGGAGATCGCGACCTCGCAGCCCGGGATCTCCGGGGCCCGCGACGGCAGGAGCCGCTTCTGGCGGTCCACCGCGATCTTCATGCTCTGCTCGAAGGAGTCCGCCCAGGTCGCCTTCGTCTCCAGCGAGCGGACCTTGGTCTCGAGCTGCGCGGTGAACTGCTTGCTCGCGCTGAACTTCTCGCCGTTGATGCGCTTGATCGTCGCGTCGAGCTCGGCGTGCGCGAGGAACTTCGGGTTGACCGCCGAGTAGGACTTGCAGCGCCGGTGGAGGTGGCGGTAGACGAGCTCGACCTGCTGGGCGGGGATGGAGACCCGCGAACCGATCTTCACGTCCTCGGCGAGCTGGCCGCAGAAGGGGCAGAGCCAGCAGCTCTCGCGGTCCACGAACTGGAAGACCGGGTTGGTCTGCAGGTTCTTGCGGATCTCCCCGTGCTCGGCCTCGACGCGGGCGAGCTGCTCCTCGAGGCCCTTGGGGTCGGCCGGCAGGTCGTCCACCCCGGCGACGCTCGGGAGCTTGGCGCCCGGGGAGATGAGGCCGATGAGGCTGCGGATCTTGTCGCCCGGGTTGACCAGCGTGAGGCGGAAGTCCGTCGTCTTCAGCTTGTTCGAGAGGAAGTAGAGCTCTCGGGCGAGGTTGACGGTGATCCCGTTCAGGCCGGAGAGGTCGAAGGCGTAGGACAATTTCTGCTTGAAGACCTGGGCGCGGAGGATGTCGATGATCTTCTCGTCGTAGCGGCCCCGGATCGCGGTGACGAGCCAGCCGGCGCGGACCGCCGTGGAGATCTCGTAGTCCGGGGTGCGGGCGATGACCTGCTCGCCGGAAGAGGGAGCCGGGGCCTTCGAATCGGGTGGCACGGGGCCCATTCTAGCCGGGGGTCCCGGAAAAACGAAACCCCCGGGCGGGGGCCCGGGGGTCTCGGGATCGGCCGCTTACTTGCCGTCGCCGCCGCCCTCGGGGGGGGGCATGCGGCCGCCGCCGCGCGGGGCCGGCTCCGTGTACGGCGTGAGGCGCACGCCGACGAGGAGATGGTCGGGCGAGGGCTTGGGCTTGAGGGCGCCGTCCTGGCGCACCCAGGTCTGCTTGTGGATCCAGGTCGCCGTCGCGTTGGCGAGCAGGTCGGCCTTCGAGGCCTTCCAGGCCTGGTTCCAGAGGTTGCTGACCGTGACGCCGTCGCCGCGCTGGTCGTCCTGCACCGTCAGGCCGGTGATGGACGCGAGGGCCCGGTCGATCGGGCGATGGAGGCTGACGAGGTCGCCGTCCCGGCCGCCGCCGCGGCCCGCTCCGCGCCCGCCCCGGCCGCCGCCGAAGCCGCCGCGCCCGCCGCCGCCCGTGTGCTCGGTGGCCCGGCGCAGGTCGATCAGGGGCTCGACGCTCGTGGGCGAGCCGATCGCGGATAGCGCGCTGAGGATCTCCTCCATGACCACGATCACGTCGTCGTCGCCGTGCTTGGAGGTCAGGCTGTTCAGCGGCGCCGCGCAGATCTCGTAGCGCAGCTTCTTCATCGAGTCGCAGATCGCGGCGAAGTAGGCGGGCCGCTTGACGACCTGCTCGACGACCCGCGCGAGCGCCTCGGCGCTGGCCGGGTGGTCGATCGTGCCCAGGGCGATCGCGGCGGCGCCCGCGACGTCGTCGGAGACGTGGCCCAGGTAGGGGACGATCGCCTTGGCGCACTTCTCGTGCTTCACCTGGGCGAGCTTCTGGATCGCGGCGACCTTCGCGCTGGGCAGGTCGGCGACCACTTCCTTCTTGAAGAGCGCGACCGCCTCGTCGGCCTCCTTCTCGGTGGCGACCTTGGGGGCGGCGGGGGCGGGCGCCGGCGCCGGCGCGGGCGGAGCCTTCGGCGGATCCTGCTTGGGCGGATCCTGGGCGAGCAGCGCGGCGACGGCGAAAGCGGCGAGGAACTTCATGGGATATGGGCCTCCTGTTCCCCTATTTAACCCCCTATCGGGCCCCGGGTATTGCGAAATAAAAAGTCCGGGCGTACCCTCCCGCCATGAAGACTTCCCTCGCCCTCCTGCTCCTCGCCCTCCTCCTCCCCCAGGACCCCGCCCCGGCCGGGTTCGGCCCCAAGGAACGGGCCGCCATCGCCGAGGCCCTCCACGCGATCAACCTCCAGCCCGCCGACCTCAACTACGCCAAGGGGCCGCTCGACGACTCCTACCGCCTCGGGCTCGTCCGTCGCACGCTCCACGATCCGCTGTCCATCCCCGCCGTGTCCGACGACCTGCTGGCGCCCTGCCGGCGCGGGGCCTCCCCCGTCGACGTCCTGGCCCGGCTCGTCGCCGAGCTCCAGGGCGGGGCCGGGATCAAGATCGACGACCTCCAGCCCGCCGAGGTCGCGCCGCCCAAGACCGACCTCCCCGAGGCCGGTGTCGCCGCCCTCGTCCGGCTCGCCGGCGCGTGGAAGACGGCCGTCGCGGAACGCGAGAAGGCCTTCGCGAAGCTGCCCCCCGCCGCGCGCGCCGCCCTCGAGACCCAGGTGGTCGGCCTCGTCCTGGACGAGGAGGACCTCGGCGTCCCCGCCCCGCCGGACCCGGCCGCGGCCTGGGCGGCGCTCGACCTCGTCGACTGGGCGCCGCTCTGGCGCGCCGGGCTCTTCGTCGCCCGGGAGCTCGAGCGCGCGGGCGCGGAGCTCCGGATCGCCGCCCCCGCGTGGAGCGGCACGGCGCGGATCGGCGACGTGCTCGTCGCGGGCGTCGGGCACGACCGGCACGACCACGACGCGAAGGTGATCGTCGACCTCGCCGGCGACGATTCGTACTCGGGCGCCGCGGCCTCCGCCTGGATCTTCGACCTCGCGGGCCACGACCGCTACCGGGGCGGCATCTCCTCGATCGGCTGCGGCCTCCTCGACGTTCGCGCCGTGGTGGACCTCGAGGGCGACGACGTCTACGAGGCCGAGGCGCTCTCCCAGGGCTTCGGCGCCTTCGGGCTCGGCGTCCTGATCGACGAGAAGGGCGACGACACCTACCGGGTCCAGCTCTACGGCCAGGGCGCCTCGCGGACCTGGGGCGCGGGGCTCCTCGCGGACCGCGCGGGCCGGGACCTCTACCAGGCCGGCGGCCGCGTCATCCACAAGCCGCTCCTCGAGAAGGAGAAGGCGACCTTCGGCTTCGCCCAGGGCTTCTCCATCGGCTACCGCCCCGACAGGAGCGGCGGGATCGCCGCGCTCTGGGACGGCGACGGCGACGACGTCTACATCGGCGGCACCTACACGCAGGGCGCGTCCTACTGGTTCTCGTTCACCGTGCTCGCCGACGACGCGGGCAACGACCGCTACACGGCCTTCTACTACTCCCAGGCCTCGGCGATGCACCTGACGGTCGCCGCGCTGATCGACCGCGCGGGCCACGACGTGTACGCCTGCCACATGGGGGCGATCCACGCGATCGGCCACGACTGGGGCGTCGCGCTGCTCTGGGACGCGGGCGGCAACGACGTGTACGCGGGCGACTCGGCACCGGGCTGCGGCGTGGCCAACGGCGTCGGGATCTTCGTGGACTCCGGCGGCGACGACAAGTACGGCGGCCCGCCCGCGGCGGCCGGCCCGGCCCGCGACAGCGGGAGCGTCGCGCTCTTCGTCGACCTCGGCGGCAAGGACCGCTACGGCCGCGGCCTCGCCGACGGCGGCCTCTCCGTGAAGCCGTTCTGGGGCGCGGCGAGGGACGTCGAGGACCCGCCTCCCCCGCCGCCGGGCCAGGAGCCCGCGGGCAAGGTGCCGATCGAGAACCCGCAGAAGTGGCACGACGCGGTCGGCTCGAAGCCCCTCGCGCCGGAGGCGGAGCTCGAGGCGATCTACGCCGAGGCCGGGCTCTGGGCCGTCGGCAGCACGCGCGACCGGGCGTGGATCGGCCGCCGCGCCCTCATCGAGATGGGCCTGCCCGCCGCGGAGTGGATGGCCAAGAAGAAGCTCGCCACGGCGGAGAGCCTGCAGATCGAGGCCTTCGACGTCGTGTTCCGCGAGATCGGCCCGGAGACCGGGAAGTTCCTCGTGGAGCCGCTGCGCTCCGCGAACCGCAAGGAGGTCGAGAACGCGCTGCGGATGGCCGCCCAGCTGCGGGCGCCACAGGCGAAGGACGAGGTGCTGCGGCTGCTGAAGGACCCGGCGTACCGCCGGCCGGCTTGCGGGGCGGCGGGCGCGCTGAAGCTCGCGGAGGCGGTGCCGCTCCTGGTCGAGGCCGCGAAGTCCATGGACGGGTTCGGAAAGCTGGTCGTGGCGAAGTCGCTCGGCGCGATCGGCGACCCGGCGGCCGCGGCCTGGCTCGAGGGGAACTTCGAGGGGGCGGAGCTGCCGGTGCGCGAGGCGAGCGCGGACGGGCTGGCGAAGTGCGGCGCGGAGGGGCGGAAGATCCTGGAGCGGCTCGCGGCCTCGCCGAAGCCGTCCGTCGCGCGCGCGGCGCTGCGGGCGCTGGCGATCGTCGACGGCCCCGAGGCGCTGGCCGCCGAGAAGTCGCGGGCCGCGGACCCCGACTGGGGCGTGCGGCTCACCGTGCTGCAGGCGCTGAAGTCGATGAAGGCGGAGGGGGCGGCGAAGGCCGCCGAGGAGCTGCTCGCGACGGAGAAGGACGCGAGGGTGCGCAGCGCGGCGGGCTGGCTGGATCCCGAGAAGAACAAGTGGTAGCGGAGTTGGGGTATAGTGGCCGCATGGGTCCGGTCCCGCGCCCCCGTCGAATAGCGCGCTGATTCCCCGGGCCCGTAGCTCAACGGTCAGAGCAGGGGACTCATAATCCCTTGGTTGTGCGTTCGAATCGCACCGGGCCCACCACCTTTTTGCCCACAACCCGGGCCGCGTACCGCAGATCTACGGGATGAGAGCCTCCGCGCTCCTCCTGCTCCTCCTCGCCGCCGGCTGCCAGGGCGGTAGCGGGGGCGACGGCGGAGCCTCGGCCACCCCGGACCCCGGCCCCGACTACCCCCGGCTCGGCCTCTACGCCGGAGTCGGCAGCGTCGGCTTCCCCCTCCTGAACCCCGACGGCTCCTTCAACGAGGAGACCTTCGCCGCCTGGTCGAGGCACCACCAGATCGTCTGCCACGCGACCCCGCTCACCGACATGCGGCGCGACATCATCCCCGAGCTCAAGCGGCGCAACCCCTCGATCCGCATGATCGCCTACGTGATGGGCGCGTACATGTGGCCCGGATCCGGCTACGCGCCCGAGTCCTACTACAAGCACTACTGGACGCTGATCAACGGCGACCCGGGCCCGACCCCCGGCCCCGGCAACCTCTATCTCTACTGGCAGGACGGCACGCGCTGCGACGACATCCTCCTCAACGTCAACCTCGCGAAGCGCGAGCCCCGCGCCGGCGGCGGCTGGACCTACACCGCCGCGGAGTCGATCGCGGAGCTCTGGGCGCAGGACATCGTCTCGACCGGGCTCTGGCGCGGCATGTTCCTCGACGTCTGGCCCTCCGGCATCGCGTGGATGGAGACCCCGCCCTCGAAGCTCTTCGACTGGGCGCGCGCCGGGTACGCCTCGCGCGACGAGTTCCTCCAGGGCTGGACCGACGGGCACAAGGCGATGGGCGACCGCCTCCGCCAGCTCGCGGGCCCGGACTTCATCCTGATCGGCAACGCGGGCCAGCCTCCCCCGGGTCTCTACGCCTCCTTCAACGGCTGGATGCGCGAGAACTTCCCCTGGCAGAACGGCGGCTCGTGGGAGTCGAACATGTACCGCAACCCCGGCGGGTACTTCGTCGACGGCCGGAACATGCGCCAGCCCTCGAACCAGTACCTGTTCACCGCCGCGGACCCGCCGTCGGACCCGTACTCCGCGCACAACCGCCGCAAGCAGCGCCTCGGCCTCGCGACCGCGACGCTCGACGAGGGCTGGGGCGTCTTCGGCGACGGTTCCGCGAACACGAACCCCGCCTCGGGCGGCACGCGCTACGACCTCTGGTGGTTCGACGAGCACGCGGTGGATACGGTCACGGGCTCCGCGTCGTCGCCCGCGGCCCGCACGGGCTGGCTCGGCCGGCCCCGCGGCGACGCGTACCAATGGACCTGGGACACCGGCGCGCCCGACGCCGTCGGCAACCCGGGCTTCGAGGCCGACCTCGCGGGGTGGACCTTCGCGTCCTTCGCCCCCGCGGCGGGCGTTCTCGACCGGCCGACGAGCGGGGCCCCCGAGGGCTCGGCGTACGCCCGCGTCCAGGTCTCGGCGACCGGCGCGGGGTATTACTACGTCAACCTCGCCTGCACCACCGGGATGGCGGTGACCGCCTGGCAGGAGTACAGCGTGACCTTCTGGGCGAAGTCGAACGCGCCCCGGCCCATCAACGTCGTCCTGCAGGCGACGGCCGGACCGGTGCTCGGCTCGCTGCGGCTCCCGATCGGCCCGACCTGGCAGCGCCACCAGGTCACCTTCGTCCCGACCGTCTCGGCGGCCGACGCGCGCGTGCGCTTCGACCTCGGCGAGACGACCGGCGAGGTCTCGCTCGACGGCATCCACCTCCAGGCGGGCGCGTCGAGCGTGTACCGCCGGGACTTCGACCGCGGGATCGTGCTGGTGAACCCGGGGCAGACCGCGAGGACCTTCGTGCTCGAGCGGCCCTACCGCCGGATCCTGGGAACCGTGTCGCCCGAGGTGAACGACGGATCGACGTCGGCGACGGTGACGCTCCAGGCCCTGGACGCGATCTTCCTGGTCGACTAGACCCGGGCGGGCTGGGCGGTCGGGGCGAGGGCGGCGCGCACCCGCGCGAGCCCGGCCTTGATGTCGGCCGGCGAGACGGCGCCGACGGAGAGCCGCATCCAGCCGTTCTCCTCGCGCAGCCCGAAGGCCTGGAAGGGCACCACCGCGAAGCCGGCCTCCTCGAGGAGGAGGCGGCGGATCTGCTCGTTCGTGCGGATCACCGTCCCCTTGACCGTGCGGCCCACGAGGTCGAAGCGCGCCGAGAGGTAGATCGCGCCCTGCGGCGCCAGGCTCGACACCGGGATCCCGTCCTTCGCCATGTCGGCGAATCCGCCATGGAGCAGGTCGAGCCGCTCGCGCACCGCGGCGATCATCTTCGCGTGGAAGGCGGCCATCCCCTCGCGGTCCGCCAGGAACTTCGCCGTGGCGGCCTGCTCGGGCTTCGGGGCCCAGGCGCCGACGTGGCCGAGGAAGTCGCGCATGCGCGAGGTGACGTACGGCGGCGCGACGGCCCAGCCGACCCGCAGGCCCGTCGCCGCGAGCGACTTCGAGATGCCGTCCACGAAGATCGTCCACGCGGCCGCGGCCGGGACGAGCTCGGGCGGCGCGTAGTGCCGCGCCCCGCCGAAGGTCAGCATCGCGTAGACCTGGTCCCACATCAGGTAGACCGGCCGCGCGCCCGCGGCCAGGCGGCGGCGGTTCTCGTCGACCACGAGGGTCGCGATGTCGCGGACCTGGGCCTCGGTCATCACGGTGCCGGCCGGGTTCAGCGGGGTGTTGATGCAGATGAGCCGCACGCCGTCGAGCAACGGGGCGATACGCGCCGCGGTCGGCAGGAAGCCGTCCTCGGGGCCGACGGGCAGCTCGACGGCCTTCGCGGCCGCGAGGAAGGCGTAGTGGTTGTTGTTCCAGGACGGCAGCGAGTAGAGGACCTTCTCGCCGGGGTCGAGCACCGCCTTGTACGTCGCGTAGATCACCGGGCGCGCGCCCGAGGCGATGAGCACGGACTCGACCGGGTAGACCAGTCCGTGCTCCCGCTCGAAATGCCGAAGCACCTCTCGCCGGAGCTCGGGGATCCCGTCCGAGGGCGGGTAGTTCGTGAGGCCCGCGGAGAGCGCCTCGGCGACGCCCTTCTCGAGGCCGGGCGGGATGCGGAACTCGCTGGAGGCGAAGTCGCCGACGGTCAGGTTGCAGATCGCGCGGCCCGAGGCCTGCAGCGCGCGGATCTCGCCGGCGATCTTGAGGATCTCGGAGCCGACGAGGCCCCGGGCGAGGGCGGAGAGGCCCGCCTTCTCGACGGACGCGGGATCCGGGAACTGGGGGGCGGCCTCGATGCGCGGACGGCTCTCGCTCATGGCCGGGGAAGGGTACCCGCCCGGAGCGGCGGGCGCAAGGAACCGGGATTCCGCTAGAATGGCCGCCATGCCGGACGCGACGCCGCGGAGCTGGGGTCCCTGGGCCTGGTCGGCCCTCGCCGGGGGCCCGACCGTCGCGGCGGCGCTCGTCCTCGAGATCCTCGGATCGCCGCGGGCCTGGTCCACAAGGAGCCCCGGATGAGAAGCCTCGCGATCGCCGTCCTCGCCCTGGCCGCCGCCCTGCCGGGATCGGCTCAGGCCGCGCCCCCGGAGCGGATCGAGCTCTTCCTCGACGCCGAGAAGAAGGTCCGGCTCGAGTTCCTCCGCGTGAAGCCCGGGACCTTCTCGATGGGCGACCCCTCGGGGGAGGCCAACGAGACGCCCCACGAGGTGACGATCACCAAGGACTACTGGCTGATGAAGACCGAGCTCACCCAGGCGGCCTGGATCGCCGTGATGGGCGCGAACCCCTCGACGTTCAAGGGGTCGGAGCTCCCCGTGGAGAACGTCAGCTGGGCGGACGCGCAGGACTTCCTCCGGAAGCTCAACGAGAAAGCCAAGGACCAGATCAAGAACCGCCAGGCGACCCTGCCGACGGAGGCGGAGTGGGAGTACGCGGCCCGCGCGAAGACGGGCACGAGGTGGTACTTCGGCATCGACGAGACGCCGCTGCCCGAGCACGCGTGGTTCGCCGGGAACTCCGGGCAGAAGACCCACCCCGTCGGGACCCGCAAGCCGAACCCCTGGGGCTTCCACGACCTGTACGGCGGCGTGTGGGAGTGGTGCCAGGACTGGATGGGCGACCTCACCGAGAAGGCGACCGACCCGGGCGGCCCGAAGTTCGGGACTCACCGCGTCCGGCGAGGCGGCGCGTACACCTCGGAGGCCCAGCACGCCCGGTCCTCGTTCCGGGGATCCGAGAAGCCCGACGCCCGCTCCGCCGCCGGCGGCCTCCGCGTCGCGATCCGCTGATGCCCCTTCCCCTCCGGCTCCGCAAGAACCTCGCCCGGAGGATCCGCGAGGGCCATCCCTGGATCTACCGGGACGCGATCGAGCCCCCGGCCGAGGCGCCGCCCGAGGGCGCGGTCGTCGAGCTCCGCTCCCCCGCCGACCGGGTGCTCGCCACCGGGTTCTGGGACTCGAGCTCGGCGATCGCCGTGCGGATCCTCGAGGCCGGGCCCGTCGCGGACGTGGAGCGGCTCGTGCGGGACCGCGTCGACGCCGCCCTGCGGCTCCGGCTCGCCCGCCTGGACCCCGCGCGGACGGACGCGTTCCGCTGGATCCACGGCGAGGGCGACCGCCTGCCCGGGATCCACCTCGACCTCTACGCCGGCGTGGCCGTCGCGAAGTTCGACGGCGGGGGCGCGCGGGCCTTCTACCGCGGCTTCCCCGGGTTGTTCGGCGAGCGGACCTTCGTCGACCGGGAGCTGGAGCGCGGCCCCCTGGTCGTCGCCCGGGAGAACGGGCTCGAGTTCGAGGTGGCCACCGGGAAGGGCGGCAAGGGCGGGCTCTTCCTCGACCAGCGCGAGAACCGCGAGGAGGTGGAGCGCCTGGCGCGGGGCAAGTCGGTCCTGAACCTCTTCGGGTACACGGGCGGCTTCTCGATGTACGCGGCGCGCGGGGGCGCGACCTCCACGGACACCGTCGACGTCGCCGCGCCCGCCGTCGCGGCGGCCCGCCGGAACTTCGGCCGCAACGCGCTGCCCATGGAGCGCGCGGGCTTCCACGTCGCCGACTGCTGGGCCTGGCTCGAGGCGGCGGCGGCGAAGCGGAGGACCTGGGAGCTCGTCATCACGGACCCGCCGAGCTTCGCGCCGAACAAGTCGTCCCTGGCGGCGGCGCGGGGGGCCTACGGCAAGCTGCACCGGCTGGCGGCGGCGGTGACTCGCCGCGGCGGCACGCTCTGCGCGGCCTCGTGCTCGAGCCACGTGTCGAGGGCCGACTTCGTGGCGACGCTGAGGAACCTCCGGGTGCTCGAGGTGCGCGGGGCGGGCTTCGACCACCCGTCGCTCCCCTCCTTCCCCGAGGGCGACTACCTGAAGTTCGCGATCGCGCGCAACCCCTAGTCCTTCGCGCCCCGGAACTCCTTCACGAGCAGCCAGACGCCGAGCACGATGAAGAGCACGGCGGAGCCCCGCTTCATCCACGAGACGGGGACGAACCGGGTGATGACGCCGCCGGCCGCGGCGCCGATGGCCGTGGCGGCCACGAGCCCGGCCGAGGCGGCCAGGAAGACCTGGACCGGCTTCCTCGATTCGCCGGCGAAGCCGAGGGTCGCCAGCTGGGTCTTGTCCCCCATCTCCGCGACGAAGACCGTCGTGAACGTCAGCCAGAAGAGTTTCATGTCCATCCCGAGATTCTCGGGAGGACGCCCGGCCCCGTCTACTTCTTTTTCTTAACCTGCTTAGGCTTTTCCGCGGCCTTCGCCGGGGCCCCGCCGCGGCCGGCGCCCAGGAAGTCCACGTCGGCGAGCACGAACGGCACCGAGTACTCCTGCAGGCCCGTGGCCATCCGGGCGACGAGCCTCCCGGACGGGTCGAAGCCCTCGTCCGCCGAGTACGTCAGCTGGCACTCCTCGCTCGAGGCGGAGTAGCCGTTCTGGTTGAGCGGCACCGCGGTCCCGTCCTTCTTCACGAGCGACAGGGAGAGCACGGTCTCCCGGGCGACCTGCAGCTTCACGTCGAGCGTGACGCGCCCCTCCCCGCCGTCCTCGACCCGCTCCAGCACGGCCCCGGCCTTCGCCCCCGCCGCGCCGGCCTCGAGGGACGGGAAGCCGAGGTCCACGTCCGCCTCGCCCTCCGCGACGAGCGCGCGCAGCGTCCCGCGGATTTCTTTCATCCCGGCGGCCCCCTCGGGCGGGGCGCCGAGCTCGACGTCGAAGTAGGCGACGCGGCGGTCCTTGGTGAGCTTCGGGAAATGGAAGGTGCGCTGCCACTCGTCCTCGGGGGCGAGCTGCGCCCCGGTGTCGGTCAGCGCGCTGTCGAGCCGGCCCTCTTTCAGCGAGAGGGCGGGCCCGGGCAGCTCCCCGGCGACCGTGAGGGAGAGCCCGGGGCGGTTCTGCATCTGGGGCGTGAACTCGTTGTCGGAGTCCGCCTCGCGGACCACCTTCGCGGCGACGACGCGGACGTTCTTCAGCGGCGGGGCCTCTTTCACCCCGACGGGCACCTGCCCCTCGGACGCGGCGGGCGGGACGAAGGCCTCGCGGGCCGCGGCGACCTCGGCCGCGTAGTCGAAGGCGTCGGCGACCTTGCCCGCCGTGTCCACCTCGACCGGGCCCTGGTCGCCGAGGAGCTGCTGCAGGGCCTCGGGGCCGTCGCTGCCGAAGCGGACGAGCTTCTCGGCCATGGCGTCGTCGCGGAGGATGCGGTCCACGAGGTCGATCACGGTCTTTCCGGAGAATTCCTGCCGCACGGTGCGGTCCCCGGTCTTCTTCGCGTTCTTCGCCCGGGCGACCTTGCCCGGGAGGTGGATCGTGGCGCCGCAGGTCAGGGCGCCGAAGAGCTCGGCGAGGAAGTCCCGCATCGGGGCGATCTTGCCCCGCTCCTCCGCGATGCGCTTCTTGAGGGCCGCGCCGGAGAGTTTCGGGGCCGCGGGCGCGCCCTTGGAGTCCCCGGACTTCCCCCGCAGGGTGAAATTCCCCTTCTTGTCGCGGGCGGCCTCGTACTCGAGCCCGCTGAAATGGAAGCCCTGGCAGTGGAAGCGCAGGTCTTTCAGCACGGGGAAATAGGCGGTGGCCTTGAAGACGAGCTCCCCGGAGTCCGCCGAGCACGAGATGCCGCTCCAGGCGTCGACGCCCCGGGCCCCGGAAATCTCGGAGCGGACGAAGGCGTCCGGCTCGGCGCTGGCGGGGCCGGTCCAGTGGAGGGCGACCTTGCCCGAGCCGTCGGGGTTGAGGGTGAACTCGTGGTCGAGGTTCATGGGGGTTCCTTTCGGGGAATCGGCGGGCAGTCTAGGCCGGAGGAACCCCGGGCGCAACGTTCTTTACAGGAGCGCGGTCAGCGAGGCGAGGGACTTGCCGGAGAGGAGGCGGGAGAGGGCCTCGCGGGCCCGGTCCAGCCCCCCGTCGGACTTCAGGGCGGAGACGAAGCAGAGCCGGGCGACGGCGGGCCGGTTCTCGACGGCGGCGAACATCCCCCGGTAGTACTGCACGACGGCGTTGGCGGGCTCGAGGCCCTTGGCCCGGTTCAGGAGCGCCTCCGCCTGCTGGACCCGGCCCTCCTTGATGAACTTCCCGGCCTGCTCGGCGAGGCGCTCGGCGGCCCCGCGGCGGCGGTCGAGCTCGTCGAGCCGGCGCATGAAATCCAGGTCCTCGGCCGCCGGGAACGCGGGGTAGGCGGCCCCGGCCGACTTGCGGCGGAGCTGCTCGGCCTTGGAGGAGAGCCCGAGCCGGCGCAGGGCCATCACGCCGACGGAGAGCGCGAAGGCGTTCTTCGGCTCCTTCTCGAGCACGAGCTTCACCTGGACCCAGGCGTCCTCGGCCCGGCCCTGCTCGAGGGCCTCCAGTCCGGACTTCAAACGGGCATTCATGGGACGGAGTCTCCTGCCGAAGGTGTATCGGCGGGAGCGGCCGGAAGCTGAACAGGGAATATTCCGGACGGGCCCGTGCTTCTCCACGGCCGGGCCGCGCGCCGGGGGATGAGGCCCCGAGGGTACGGCGATTGCTCCCAATTCCATGGGAAGCTCTCCCCGGGAGGTGGCCATGTTCAAGCTCGTGATCCTGCCGCTGGACGGGTCGGAGAATTCCGAGAGATCCGTGGAGTGGGTGCGGAGGCTGGCGCGACCGGAGACGGCGATGGTCGTCCTGGTCCGGGCCGTCCCGCCGGAGCAGGCGAGCCCCCGGGCGATGGAGGAGGCGCGCCAGTACCTCATGCGCTTCGAGCGCGAGATGAATTACTCCGGGATCCCCGCGCGCGTGGTCGTCCGCAAGGGCAGCCCGGTGAAAGTGATCCTCCGGACGGCGATGACGGAGGGGGCGGGGCTCATCGTGATGTCCTCCCGGGGCGGCTCCAAGGTGACGCGCTGGCTGCTCGGCGGCGTCACGGAGCAGGTCCTTCGTCTCTCCCCGATCCCGGCGCTGGTCGTCCGGGCCCGGACCGCGTTCCCCCGCAAGGGGCGGATCCGCCGGATCATCCTCCCGGTGGACGGATCGAAGCTCGCCGAGCGCAGCATCCCCTGGGTGGGGCGCCTGGCGAAATACCTCTCGGCGAAGGTGGTCTTCTTCCACGCGCGCCAAGAGGGCAGCCTCCGGGCGGCCGAGGAATACGCCTCGCTCCGCAAGCGCGTGGTGACGGCCGAGCTGGACCTCAAGCGCCGGGGCGTCGGGGCGGAGTTCGCGGTCGTCCGCGGCGACGCGGCCAGCGAGATCCTGCGGATCGCGAAGGACGGGGACCTCGTGGCGACGACCACGCACGGCTACGGCGGGGCGAAGCGCTGGCTCTTCGGCAGCGTGGCGGAGAAGGTCATCCGCGAGGCCGCGGTGCCCGTGATCGCCTTCAAGACGCCGGACCAGGTCTGGCCGCGGATCCTCTACAAGCTGTAATTCTTGAAGGCCGCCCGGGCGGGGTTCCAAGTGAATTCCACCCCGCCCGGATAGTTGTTGAATTTCCCCCCGGTTCCCCTACCATATCGCGTCGCCCGCACCTCAATCCCAAGGGAGAGTGAATGCCCAAGCGAAAGCTGTCGACCGCGGACAAGAACGTGATCCGGGCCACCATCAAGGACGGCCTGGCCAAGGGGACGCCCGTCATCGACCTCGTGACGAGCCTCTCGGCGAAGTACAAGGTCGTCCCCGAGACGATCCGCTGGTACGTGAAGGGCGTGAAGGAGAACCGGCCCGTCCGCGCCCCCGGCCGCCCGAAGGGCAGCGGCAAGAAGGCCGCCCCGGCCCCCAAGCGCGGCCCCGGCCGCCCGAAGGGCAGCGGGAGGAAGGCCGCGCCCGCGGCGGCCCGCGGCGCCCGCCGCCCCGGTGGCAACATCTTCCTGCTCGACGCCCAGGCCGCCGAGATCGTCCTGCGCGCCCACGGCCGCGAGACGACCGTCGCCCGCGTCGTCTACCAGGACGAGTCGAAGCTCGTCTCCTCGATCCTGCGCACGCTCTCGACCCTGCAGCGCTAGCCGATCCCGCCGCCGGGGGGACGGATTCGTCCCCCCGGCGGTTCTTCTTCCATCCCCCCCGGGGCCCCCGGCCTATAATGCGGGCATGGCCGCCCCCGAAGAGCTCCCCCAGGGGTCCGCACCCAAGGAGCCGCCCGACCCGATGATCGGCGGCCGCGTCGGGAACTGCCGCCTCGAGAAGCGCCTCGGCCCCGGCTGGTACGAGGCCCGGCGCATGACCGACGACGAGCCGGTGCACCTGCGCCTCGTCCCGCCCGAGCAGGCCGACGACGCCGCGGCCGTGGAGCGCTTCTTCCTCGAGGCCGACGCCGCCCGCCTCGTCGACCACCCCAACGTCCTGAAGGTCCTCGACTCCGGCAGCTCGGACAACAAGCTCTTCATGGTCCAGGAGTACGTCCGGGGCCAGGAGCGGCTCGAGGACGTCATGGCGCGCGAGGGGCGGGTGTCCTTCGACAAGGCCACGCGCATCGCCCGCGAGGTGGCCGGCGCGCTCGGCGCCATCCACGCGGCGGGGGTCGTGCACCGCGACCTCCGGCCCGAGCACGTGCTCATCGACGCCAAGGGCCAGGTCCGCGTGACCGGGTTCTCCCGCGCCGAGGTCCAGGGCCGGCCGGCCGTCCCGTACGAGGCGCCGGAGGAGATCGCGACGCCGGAGGGCGACACCGGGGTCTCCGCCGACCTCTACATGCTCGGCGTCCTCTATTACCGGCTCCTCAGCGCCCGGCATCCGTACTCGAACGCGAACGGGACGCTGGAGGGCCCCCGGCCGCTGGTCCAGGCCTACCCGCAGGTGGACGTGCGGGCGATCCCGATCGTGGACCGCCTCGTGGCGCGCGACCCGGCGGCCCGCTTCCCCAGCGCCGAGGAGGCCGCGGCGGCGATGGACGAGGCGATCCGGGCCGCCCGCCCCGGCCTGTCGGAGAGCCAGCAGAAGAAGGTCATCGCGGACGGCCGGGCGATCGTCGCCCGGAAGACCCGGGCCGGCCTGGCCTGGCCGATCGCGATCGTGGCCCTCGTCCTCCTCGCGGCCGGCGGCGCGATGGCGCCGGTCCGGGGCGACCTCGTGGAGGGCGTGCGCTCGCTGCAGCGCGACCACGTCGCGCTGGCGACGGCCGCGGTGGGCGCGCTGGAACTGCTCGCCGGCCTGGCCATCCTGCGCCGGGACCTCCGGCGCTCCGGGCGGGCGATCGCCGTGTCGCTCTTCCTGCTCGCCGGCGGCGCGGCCGCCTTCGGCGGCGGCCTGCTCTGGGACGGGTCCCGGGCCGCGCTCGTGGAGCCCGCGGCGCTCCTGTCCGCCGGGGCGACGCTCGCGGTGCTCGGGGCCTCGCTGTGCATGAACCTCGAGGAGGGGGACCGGCTCCCCGTCGCCCAGGTCCTCCTGCTCGTCGTGGGCGCGGGCCTCTGGTTCCTCGGGGCGACGGAGGGCCGGCCGCTCCCGGTGCTCAAGGCCGTCGGCGGCCACCTCGGCTTCGGCCTGCCCATGACGCTGGTCCCGCTGGTCGTGCTCGGGCTGGGCCTCGCGATGATCACGGGACGCCAGCTCGCGGTCGGGACGCGCTGGGGCGGCATCGCGGCCCTGGGCCTGGCGGGGGCGCTGCTGCTCGTGCTGGGCTCCGCGACGCTCGGGGGCACCCTGGAGGGCCCGGAGCGCTGGCTGCCCGCGCTGACCTCGGCGCTCGGCCGCCGCGCCGCCGAGGCGGAGGCCTCGGGCGTGCTCGGCTGGGCCGCCCTCTCCTCGGTCGCCATCGGCGCCGGCCTGCTCTCGGGCGGCCTGGCGCAGGCGGGCGAACGCAGGTAACGTCCCGCCGTCCCGGCGGTCCAAGGAGCACCATGAACGCACCGGACATCTACGCGATCCAGCGCCCGCACCGGAAGCTGCTCACCCTGTACTTCCTGCGCAGCCTCGTCCTCGGGCCGCTCTTCCCGATCGCCTTCGTCCCCCTGCTCTTCAAGTACGAGACGCTGAAGTTCCGCTTCGACAAGGAGGGCGTGATGGTCTCGTGGGGCCTGCTGTGGAAGCGGGAGACCTACGTCACCTACGCCCGGGTGCAGGACATCCACCTCTCGCGCGGCCTCCTCGAGCGCTGGATGGGCCTGGCGACCCTCGAGATCCAGACGGCCTCGGGCAGCGCGCTGCCCGAGGTCTCGATCGAGGGCCTGCTCGAGTTCGAGGCGGTCCGCGACCACCTCTACCAGAAGATGCGCGGCGCCCGGTTCGGCGAGCGCGAGGCGGCGCCCGCGGCCGCGGGCTCCCCCGTCCCCGCGGGCGAGGCGGAGCTGGTCCTGGCCCAGATCCGCGACGAGCTGGCGGCCGTGCGCCGGGCGCTCGAGGAGCGGAAGTCGTGATCTACCCCCTCGTGAAGGCGGGGCTGCTCGCGCTGCTCAAGGCGCCCGCGGGACCGCCCCCGGTGCCGGCGGGCTCGCCGGGGTCGGAGCAGGTCTTCCGCGCGTCGCGGAAGTTCCTCGTCTACAAGCTGGTCCTCACCTGGGGCGGCGCGGTGCTGCCGACGCTCTTCGGGGTCGGCATGGCGCTCGCCGGTGACTCGGGGTCGTGGATCGTCGGCGGCCTCATCGCGGCCCTGGCGCTCGGCGGCGCGCTGCTGCGGCACTTCCTCGTCCGCCTCGACTACGACCTGCGGTACTACGTCGTGACCGACCGGGCCCTGCGGATCCGCCAGGGCGCGATGATCATCCACGAGGCGACCTACACCTTCGCGAACATCCAGAACGTCCAGCTCCACCAGGGGCCGGTCGAGCGGCTGCTGGGGATCTCGAACCTGCAGATCCAGACCGCGGGCGGCGGCTCCCCCACCCCGCAGGAGCAGGGCGGCGGGCACGCCCACCGCAGCGTGCTCCAGGGGATCGAGAACGCCGGCGAGGTCCGCAACCTCATCCTCGCGCTCATGAAGAAGTTCCGGGACGCGGGCCTCGGCGATCCGGAGGACGCCCGCCGCGCGGCGCCCGCCGCGGCCCCGGCCGCGGGGCTGCCCGTGGAGCGGCTGCGGGAGATCCTGGCCGAGGCGAAGGGGATGCGGGCGGCGCTGGGCGCCTGATCACTTCGCGGGGACGAAGGGCTTCGACAGGTAGTCCGTGACCAGGTCGAGGATCCGCACCCGGTCCTTCTCGGACGCCTCGACCTCGAGCCACGTGACGCGCGCCGCCGCCCGGCCCGCGTGCACCAGGGCCTTCGCGTGGCGCTCCACGTCGTCGCCGTCCCGGATCGTCCGGTCCACGGTGGCGTTGCGGCCGAAGCGGGCGCCCTTGAGCGTGCCCCAGTCCGCCCGCGCGAGCTCGACGAGCTCGCTCTTGCGCAGCGACTCGTCGAAGGCCTTCTCGCCCTCGACGAGGAACTCGTAGAGCTTCAGCCCCGCGGGCAGCGAGTCCGCCTCCAGGATCTCGACGTGGACCTTGCGCCCCCCGTCGGCTTCCAGCGCGAGAAGTCTCCCGCCCGCGAAGCGAGCCAGGCCCTCGGCGATGCGGGCCTCGGGCAGCACGCCGCCGAGCCCCGCCCGCAGCGCCTGGCCGTCGACCGCCTCCGTGGAGGCCTTGTACCCGGGCCCGAAGACCTTGGCGAGGTCGGCGAGGAGCGGGGCCACGTCGCGCCCCGGCGTCGGGACGGCCGCGGGATCGAGGAAGCGCCGCGGGAAGAGGATCACGTCGCGCGAGGCCGGGGGTTTCGCGAGGGCGCGCTCCGGCGCGGCGGGATCCGCCTTGGCGAGCTCCTCGAAGAAGCGCTTGCCGTCGTGGTAGCTGAAGCGGTGCGAGGCGTTGTGCACGGCCGCGACGACCCGCTCGGCCTCGTCGAGGTTCGGCGGCAGCTCGACGACGAGCGCCTCGAGGTCGACGAAGGCGGCGTGGAGCCCGTGGGCCCGGGCCGCCTTCTCGGCGATGAACTGGCAGTGGCCCTCGGAGAGGGCGGCGCGCACGGAGAGCTGCTCGGCGGTTTTCACGGCCGAGAGGTCGAGGAGGCCCGGGTGGTGCTGGTCGTGCCAGGCGTGGACGAGCTCGTGGAGGAGCACGACGCGCGCCGGGTGGTAGGAGGCCGAGTACTTCGTCTTGAAGCGCTGGGGCATCCAGCGGAAGTTCTCGGCGAGCAGGTGGACGGTCTTCGCGGCGGGCTCGTACTTCCCGTAGCAGGACTTGGCGGCGGCCCGGGCGTGCACGACGAGGGCCTTGGCGCGGTCCGCCTCGGAGAGCTGCGGCTCGAGGAGGGCGAGCTGGGGGGCGAGCTCGCGCTCGAGGGCCCGGGCGACCTCCTCGTAGGTGGAGAGCTTGACCACGGGGCGCGAGAGGAACTTCCGGCCCGCCGCCTCCTCGACGCGGGCGACGGCCTCGGCGGCGAGGGCCTCGAGGCGGTCGGCGGGGACCTCGAGGCGCTCCTCCTGGAGGGCCAGGAGCAGGGCGAGCGCGAGGGCGGGCATGCCCCGATCTTAGGCGGGCGCCGGGGCGGAGTCTAGGCCTCGGGCGCGACCGTCTTGCGCCGCACGGTCTCGGGGCGCGTCGCGGCCCCGCGGGCCCCGGGCAGCGCGAACGTCCGCTCGGACTCCCCCGAGGCCAGCTCCTGGAAGATGCGGTGGCAGGACTGCGTCCCGCCGACCCGCGCCCAGGTGCCGTCGGGCCGGAGCACGCGCGCCTTCGCGTCGTCCAGCAGCGTGACCGCGAGGATCTCGTCGATGAGCCGCTGGCGGCAGGCCTTGTCGTCCACGGGGAACACGACCTCGACCCGGCGGTCGAAGTTGCGCGGCATCCAGTCGGCGCTGCCGAGGAAGACCTCGGGCTGCCCGCCGTTGCCGAAGTAGTAGATCCGGCTGTGCTCGAGGTAGCGGCCGACGATCGACCGCACCTGGATCGTCTCCGAGATCCCGGGCAGCCCGGGCTTCAGCCCGCAGATCCCCCGGATCACCAGGTCGATGGCCACCCCGGCCTGGGAGGCCCGGTACAGGGCCCGGATGGTCTCGCCGTCCACGAGCGCGTTCATCTTCACGACGATCCGCGCCTCGCGCCCGGCCTTCTGGTGCGCGATCTCCCGCTCGATCTTCTCCATGACCCACTCGCGCATCCCGTGCGGGGCCACGACCAGCCGCTGCCACTTCGGGGGGATCGAGTAGCCCGTCATCATGTTGAAGAGCGACGCGCAGTCCTCCGCGATCTTCTCGTCGCAGGTCATCAACCCGATGTCCGTGTAGGTCCGCGCCGTCTGCACGTTGTAGTTGCCCGTCGAGAGGTGGACGTAGCGGCGGATCCGGTCGCCCTCGCGCCGGACGACGAGCGTCACCTTGCAGTGCGTCTTCAGGCCGACCAGGCCGTAGACCACGTGCGTGCCCGACTGCTCGAGGCGCCGGGCCCACTCGATGTTCGCCTCCTCGTCGAAGCGCGCCTTCAGCTCGACGAGCGCCGTGACCTGCTTGTCCCGCTCGGCCGCCCGCGCGAGCGCGGCGACGATCGGCGAGTTCCGGCCCGTGCGGTACAGCGTCTGCTTGATGGCCAGGACGTCCGGGTCCTCGGCGGCCTGCTGGATGAAGCCCGCGACGGTCGCGTCGAAGCTCTCGTAGGGGTGGTGCAGCAGCAGGTCGCCCTGCCGGATCATCGCGAAGAAGTCGCCCTTGTGCTTGAGCAGCCGCCCCGGCGCCACGGGCTGCCAGGCCGCGTCCCGCAGGTCCGCGTAGCCCGGCAGGTTCACCCAGGCCCAGAAGGCCGCCAGGTTCAGCGGCCCGTCGATCTCGAAGAGGTCGGCCGGGTCCAGCGCGAACCATCCGGACAGCGCCCGGACCAGCGCGGGCGTCGCGCCCTTCTCGATCTCCAGCCGCACGGCGGCGCCGCGCTTGCGCTTCGTCAGCTCCGACTGGATCGCCTTGACGAGGTCCTCGGCGTCCTGGTCCGTCAGCTCGAAGTCCTGGTCGCGGGTGAGGCGGAACACGGCCTTCTCGAGGACCGAGTAGCCCGGGAAGATCGACTCGAGGTTCGCGCCGATCAGCTCCCCCAGCAGCACGAAGCGGTCGTTGCCCTCGCCGACCGACACGGGGACGAAGCGCGGCAGGATGCCGGGGATCGGGATGATCGCGAGGAAGGTCTCCGGCGCGCGGACCTTCGCCTTCGCCTTCGACTTCAGGAACACGGCCATGTACAGGCCGCGGTTCTGGATGTGCGGGAACGGGTGCGCCGGGTCGATCGCCATCGGCGTGAGGACCGGCATCACCTTCTGCTGGAAGTACTGATCCAGCGCCGTCTTCTCCGCCGCCTTCACCTCGCCGACCTCGACGAGCCGGATCCCCGCGCTGCCCAGCGCCGGCAGGACCTCGTGCCGGAGCACGCGGTACTGCTCGGTCACCATGTCGTGGACGACCTTCGAGATCTCCTCGAGCAGGTCGCTCGTCCGCCGGCCGTCGTTGGACTCCGGGCTGCCGATCTCCTGCGGCTCGCGGTTGATGAGGCCCGAGACGCGGACCATGAAGAACTCGTCGAGGTTCGAGGCGACGATCGCGAGGAACTTCAGCCGCTCGAGGAGCGGGGTCCCGGGATCCTGGGCCTCCTCGAGGACGCGCCGGTTGAAGGCGAGCCAGGAGAGCTCCCGGTTGTTGAAGAGGGCGGGGTCCGGCGCGGTGTTCATGAGTGCTCCCGGGCGGGCGGTCGCGCGCCCTGGACGGGGTTTCCAGTATACTCCGCCCATGGACTGGATCGCGGCCGGGATCGGCGGATTCGCCCTCGGGGCCCTCGTGGGCTGGCTGGCCGCCCGGTCCCGCTCGGGCGCCGCCGACGAGCTGCGCCGCCAGGGCGAGGCCCTCCAGGCCCGGCTGGACGAGCTCCAGGCCCGGCTCGGGGAGGCCGGCGCGCTCCGCGCCGCCGCCGAGGCCCGGCTCAAGGACCTCCAGGACCTCCAGGGCTCCTTCAAGACCCTCGCGGGCGAGGCCCTCCTCAACGCCCAGCAGCGCTTCCTCGACCTCGCCTCGCAGAAGCTCGTCGACCGCGAGAAGGCCATCGAGGCCGTCGTCGCGCCCCTGCAGCTCTCCCTCGGCAAGGTGGAGAAGGGGCTCGTGGAGCTCGGGACGCAGCGCGCCGAGATCAAGCAGCAGGTGGAGGGGCTCGTCGGCGCCCAGGGCCAGCTGCAGCGCGAGACCGGCCGGCTCGCCGAGGCGCTGAAGAACTCGGCGGCGCGCGGCCGCTGGGGCGAGATCCAGCTGCGCCGGGTCCTCGAGCTCGCGGGCATGTCCGAGTACTGCGACTTCGACACCCAGGCCTCCGTGGCGACCGAGGAGGGGCGGCTGCGGCCCGACGTGGTGATCCGGATGCCCGGGGGGAAGACCCTCGTCATCGACGCCAAGGCGCCGATCGAGGCCTACCTCGAGGCGCTGGCCGCGAAGACCGAGGAGGACCGGCAGCGGCTGCTGAAGAAGCACGCGCAGGACGTCCGGACCCAGGTGTACTCGCTCTCGAAGAAGCAGTACTGGGACCAGTTCGAGCGCTCGCCGGAGTTCGTCGTGCTCTTCCTGCCCGGCGAGCCGTTCTTCGCCGCGGCGCTGGAGGCGGACCCCTCGCTGCTCGAGGAGGCGGTCGCGAAGAAGGTGGTGCTGGCGACGCCGACGACGCTCGTCGCGATGCTCAAGGCCGTCCACTACTCCTGGCAGCAGGAGAAGATGGCGGAGAACGCGCAGCGGATCAGCGACGCGGGCCGCGAGCTGCACGACCGCGTGGCCACGGTCCTCGAGCACGCCGGGACGCTCGGCAAGTCGCTCGGCGCGGCCGTCGAGGCCTACAACAGGACCGTCGGATCGCTCGAGACCCGCGTCCTCCCCCAGGCCCGCAAGCTCCGGGAGCTCGGCGCCGCCGGGGCCAAGGACCTCGCGGAGCCGGCCCGGGTCGAGAAGTCGCCCCGCGCGCCCGAGCCCGCCGACAGTCCCGGGAAATAGACGGGGCCGCCGGGGAGTTGCTAGGATTGGAGTTCCACAGCAACTCCAAGGAGCGACCCATGGCCGGCCTCGCGGAAGTGACCGACACCGACTTCGATTCGAAGGTCCTCAAGAACTCCACGCCCTCGCTCGTGAAATTCTGGGCCGAGTGGTGAGGGGGCTGCAAGGTCGTGGCTCCCGTGCTGGAGCTCGTGGCGAAGGACTACCAGGGCAAGGTCAACGTCTACGGCATGAACGTCGACGTGGCGCCCGACACCGCGTCGAACCTCGGCATCATGGCCATCCCGGCGACGGTGTTCTTCAAGGGCGGCAAGGAGGTCGGCCGGATCGCCGGCGCGCCCAAGAAGGAGAAGTTCGCCGAGGAGATCAAGCGGCTCTTCGGAATCTAGGAACCCGGCGGCCCCCGCCCGCGTCGAAGCGGGCATGAAGCTCGTCGCCGCCCTCCTCCTCCTCGCCACCGCCCTGCCCGCGCCCGCCCAGGAAGTCGTGCGGGCCGTCGGCGGCAAGGACCCGGTCCGCCACGACCGAGAGCCGGCCCCCGCGATCGACCGCGACGCGAGGATCGTCCTCCACGAGTGGGGCGTCGTCGCCGGCGTCGCGGGAGCGGGCTTCGCGATCACGGACTCCGGGGCCGCGGCGGACCTCCCGGCCTTCATGACGCCGCTGCGGGGCTCGTCCTCCGGGATGGCGGTCGCCAAGCAGCCGGTCCTCCACCTGTACTCCGACCGGCCCACGGGCTTCTCGCTGAGGGTCGGCGTCCCCCGGGGCTGGCCCGTCGTCGCGGATCCCCGCCCCTCGACCTGGAACGCCTGGAGCGACGGACCGAACTCGAAGCAGGACCGCCACGTCGCCTGGCAGGGCGCGATCGCGCCCGGGGCCACGACCTCCGGCCCCGCGGTCCCGGCCGGCCACTGGCTCGAGAAGATCCGGTCCGTCGACGCCTCCACGCTGAAGGTCTCGGGCCGCGCCGAGAAGTACCTCTTCTACGAGGCCGCGCTGCCCCTCGCGCACCCGGTCTCGCTGTCCGTCCGCGACGGCGCCGTGGCCGCGTCGGGCCCCCTGCCCGCGAACGCCGTGGCGATCCGCGTCCGCGGCGGACGGGCCGAGCAGACCGGCGGGGCCGACCTCGCGACCCGCCTGGAAGCGACCGGGCTCACGGCCTCCGAGCGCGCCGCGCTCCTGGGGATCTGGGGACCCGAGCTCCTCCAGCGCGACGGCCTCCGCCTGGTGACCGTGCTGACGGGCGCCGAGGTCGACGCGCTGCTGCCCATCGACTGCTGCCCCCGCCCCGTCGAGACGGTGCGGGTGCTCGTGGTCTCGGTGGACTTCGCGACGCCGGAGCTCGAGGCGAAGGTCGGGGCGATCGCGGAGCGCTTCGACTCGGACGACCTGGCGGCGCGCGACGACGCGTCCGCGGAGCTGGCCGCGCTGGGCCCGCTGGCCCGGGAGCCGATCGCCCGCCTCGCGGCGCTGTCGGACGGGGAGAAGGCGGAGCGCCTGGCCGGGGCGCTGGACCGGATCCGGGCCTCGGGGATCGCGCCGCCCGCGGCGCCCGCGCCGAAGCGCTTCGACTGAGTCCGCTAGGATCCCGCCGGGCGCGGGACTACTTCTTCCGGCCGAGCAGCTTCCCGAAGAACGCGCCGACGCCGCTGCGTTCCGCGGCCGCCTTCGGCGTCTTCCCCGCGAGCCAGAGGTCCAGGTCCGCCGCGAACTCCCCCGCCGTGCCGTACCGGGACTCGGGCGCCTTGGCCATCGCCTTGAGGAGGCAGGCCTCGAGGTTCACGTCGCAGTCCTTGGAGATCCTCGAGGGCGGCGGCGGGTCCTCGGACTCGATCTTGCGCAGCGTGTCGATGACCGTGCGGCCCTCGAAGGGGAGCTTGCCCGTCACGCCCTCGTAGATCATCACGGCGAGGCTGTAGACGTCGCTGCGGTTCGTGACGTCGTGGCTGTGCCCGGCGGCCTGCTCGGGGCTCATGTACTCCGGCGTGCCCAGCGCGATGCCGGTCGCGGTGAGCCGGGCGTGCTTCGAGCGCTCCATCTTGGCGATGCCGAAGTCGGAGAGCTTGGGGACGCCGTCCGCGCCGACGAGGACGTTCTCCGGCTTCATGTCGCGGTGGATGACGCCGTGGTCGTGGGCGTGCTGGAGGCCGAGGGCCAGGTCGCGGCCCATGCGGACGACCTCGCGGGGCTTCACCTGCCGGCGGTCGAAGAGGCCGCGCAGCGAGTGGCCGGCGACGTACTCCATGGCCAGGAAGTGGCGCTTGCCGGCGAGGCCGCAGTCGAACATCCGGACGATGTTCGGGTGGTTCAGCTTCATCGCGGCCTCGGCCTCGCGCTGGAAGCGGCGGATCGTCTCCTGGGCGTCGGCGCCCGTCGGGGCGGAGAGGACCTTGAGGGCGACGGTCTTCCCGTCGGGCGAGGTCGCGCGGTAGACGGTCCCGTAGGCGCCCCGGGCGACCATGTCGATCACGTGGTACTCGGCGATCTCCTGGGGCAGGTCCGCCTTCGCGTTGATGTGGACCGTGGAGATCTTGAGGTTCTGCTGGGGGATGGGGTGGCGGCAGTCGGGGCAGACGAGCTGCTCCGGGGAGATCTCGTCGGTGAACGTGAGCACCGTCGAGCAGTGCGAACAGGTCGCTTTCATCCGGAACCGAGCCTACCCGAAGGGGTACCCGGGGGCAAGGAACCCCGGCCGGGCCCATATGGGGGCGGTCCTTGACCGTCGCGCGGGCCCCGTGTTACAACGCCGTGCTCTCCAGTTACGGAAATCCCCTTGGACCCCGGTTCCGACGAAGCGCCCGATCCCCGCGAGGAGGTCCAGGAGTCCGCGCAGCGGATGGCCCAGGAGCTCATGCGCACGGCGGAGCTCCCCCCGAAGCTCGGCTGGACGCACTTCGACTTCAAGGTCGACGCCTACGACCCCTACCTCGACGACCTCGAGTCCTTCCTCGCCTCCGGCCAGGCCTCCAAGGAGCTCCTCAGCTCGCTGCTCTCGCACAGCCTCGAGCGCCACGTCACCGTCGCGGTCCGCCACCAGCTGATGCTCGAGATCGAGAAGCGCCTCGTCGCCGAGGTCCGCCTCGACCTCCGCCAGCTCGGCCAGGCCGCGATCCGCGCGATGCACCACCTGCAGCTGCCCCTGAGCTCGGTGGGCCTGGCCTGGCAGCTCTACCCCCGCTACCTCACCGGCCGGATCCAGGAGCGCCGCCAGGACCTGGGCCGCGAGGCCTCCGAGCGCTCCGCCGAGGAGAGCGCCCTCGCGGACGCGCTGTCGTCCGGGAAGGGCGACCCCGCGGCGCTCGCGAAGTCCGGGGCCCGCGCGCTCGGCATCCTCGAGCAGGTGCTCTGGGGCTGGGTCGAGAAGGCCCCGCCCGACGGCGAGGTCGCCCGGAAGCTCGTCGCCCTCGCGGGCGAACATCCCGGCCGCCGGGCCGCGCGCATGCTCGCGGCGGTCTTCTACACGACGGCCGGCGACCTGCTGGCCGCCGACGTCCGCGCCGCGCTCGGGAGGATGCCCGCCGAGGCGCGCGAGATCGTCGTCCACCACCTGACGATCCGGGACCCGGAGCCGAAGGTGCGCCGGCTGCTCTTCGCGGCGGCCGCGGACCTGAAGGAGCGGCGGCTCGTCCCCCTGATGGTCGCCGACGCGCTCGGGGCCGGGCCCTGGAGCCAGCCCGGCGAGGGCGCGGTGCACGCCGAGGAGTCGGTCGGCGCCGCCGTGCGCACGGGCGACCGCCGGGTCGTGCCGATGGTCCTCCACGTGATGTCCCAGCGCCCGCCGAAGGCCGAGGTCCGGCAGGCGGTCGTCGCCGTGATCCAGGCCTCGCCCCTGGCGGCCGAGTTCGCCAAGGCGCTCGAGGCCCAGGACGCGGGCCGGCCCGTCGTCGTGCCGCGCGACCACTCGCAGGAGGAGTTCCTCCAGCAACACGGGACCTTCACCCCGAAGATGGACCAGGCCGCGATGAACGCCGAGGTGCGGCGCGTCAGCGCGATCTGGGAGTCCTGCTGGCACGAGGCGCTCGACTGGCGGCGGCCGAAGGAGGTCCTCGAGGACGTCGGCCCCCGGGAGAAGGACCTGCTCGGGAAGCTCGCCTCGCAGAGCCGCACCGCGCTCGGCCGGCTCCAGGGCCACCCCCAGGTCGCGGCGCTCGAGGCCGAGTTCAAGACGACCTGGATGACGACGCCCCAGAACGACGTGAGCGGCCGCATCCCGCTGGCGATCATCCTCGACGAGCGCGCCTCGCGCGGCGCCGACCCCGAGGAGCAGCGGCGGGACCGGGAGACCGAGGCGGCCGACCTCTACGCGATGGCGATCCGGGCCCACGAGGCCAAGATGGACGACGAGGCGAAGCGCCTCGCGTCGGCCATCCTCCAGCTCGAACCCGCCCACCCGTTCGCGACGGACTTCCTCGAGCGGCTGGAGCGCGGCTCCGGGATCCCCGGCATCGACGCCGGGGCGGAGGCGGCGAGCGGCCCGTCGATCATTCTGCCCCCGTAGCGCGCGCCGATGGGTTAGGTTAATCGACGATGAACCCCCTCCCGCCGGGCCCCGGCAAGAAGCCCCAGGCCCCCAAGCGCGACGACGCGAAGGCCGCCATCGAGCGCTTCCGCGCCGCGGTGCGCGACACCTGCCCGCCCGCGCTGCAGGCGAAGATCTTCATGGCGCTCGACCAGCTGGAGCAGGGCGCGCTCGCCGGGCGGCTCGGCTCCGACGGGATGAAGTCCGGGCTGCAGCAGGTCCGGGCGAACACGCGCCGCAACCTCCGCGAGACGCCGACCGACATGGTCCGCGTCCTCAAGGCGCTCGACGGGATGGAGGACGACGTGGTCAAGTTCCTCGAGAGCCTCGAGGCCGGCGGCCAGGGCTAGCCATGGCCGACCCCTTCCACTTCTCCACCGAGGTCCGGGTCCGCCTGCCCGAGACCGACGCGTTCGGGATCGTCTTCCACGGCTACTTCTTCACGTACTTCGACGTGGCGCGGATGGACTACCTGCGCAACCTCGGCATCATGGACTACATCCGGCCGATCGCCGGGGCCTCGAACGTCATCGCCCACGCGTCGGCGGACTTCCGCTCGCCCGCGCGCTTCGACGACGTGCTCGTCGTGCAGTGCCGGATCTCCGCGATCGGGCGCACGAGCGTGACGTTCGACTTCCGCATCCAGCACAAGCGGGAGAACCGGCTCGTCGCCGAGGGCCGGACGGTCCACGTGATCCTGGACGAGAAGTCGTGGACGCCCTCGCCGGTGCCGGAGGCGTTCCGGGCGGCGGTGCGGAAGTACGAGGGGGCCGGGCTGGTCGAGAAGACCTAGCGGAGCCGCTCGAGGATGATCCGCTCGGCCTCGGCCCAGTCGTCCCGATCGTGCCCCTCGCGGCAGCCGCGCTCCTGCCAGAGGCGGTAGGCGGTTTCGGCGACGAGGCGGTGCAGCTCGGCGGCGTCGGGCCGGGGGGCGGGCTGGCGCTCGATCTGGGCGACCGAGACGACCGGCAGGATCGCCTTGGCGGCGGCCTTCTTCTTGCCGGGGGCGGACTTCGCGTTCGTGGTCATGGCTGGCTCCTGGTACGTCGTTGCGGCTGGGAGCGTACCTCCATCGCCGCGCAGGTTCAATCCCGTTTTTCACCTCCCGCGGCGGGGCCGGGGCCGGCACCCGGAATCGCACAATATCCATGGGTGCCCCCCGTTATGCTCCCTCGGAGCGGACAGGAGGACCCATGATCCAGCGTTGGTCGATCGCCCTCGTCGTCGTGCTGTTCGCGGCCGCCCTGGCCGGGCCCGCGTGGGCCCAGGACGGCGGCAACGGGAACGGCAATGCCGGCGGCAACGGCAAGTCGGAAGGCCACCGGAAGGACGGCAGCCCGCAGGACGGCAAGGACAAGCCGGCCAAGGACGGGAAGGACGAGAAGGGCGAGAAGGACGGCAAGGGCGAGTGCGACAAGGACGGCCGCGACGGCAAGTGCCCGCCGCCGCCCCCGGACTGCAAGTGCAAGTGCCACAAGCACCATCCCCCGAAGAAGGACGGCGAGAAGCCCGAGAAGAAGGACGGGGACTGCGACGGCGACAAGGACGGCAAGCGTCCTCCCCCGCCCCCTCCCGGCGACGACAAGGACGGGAAGCGTCCGCCGCCCCCGGGCGACGAGAAGGACGGCAAGCGGCGTCCGCCCCCGCGCTGCCCGGACTGCGACCACCCGCTGCCCCCGCCTCCTCCCCGCGACGGGAAGTGCCCGCCTCCGCCCGACGGCAAGTGCCCTCCCCCGCCCGACGGTAAGCGGCCCGACGGCGACAAGGGCGGCAAGGGCGGCGAGCGCGACGGGAAGGGCGACAAGGACTCCGGCAAGGGCGGCCCGAAGGGCAACAACGGCGTCGGCAACGGCCAGGACCCCGAGCCTCCCGGCGGCCCCAAGGAGAACGACGGGGCCGGCACCGGCAAGGGCAACCCCGGCAACCGCGGCGGCAACGGCAACGGCAACAACGGGAACGGAAACGGCAACGGCGGCGGCCGCCGCTAGTCGATCGATCCAGTCCATCCAGGCGCCCGCGGGGTCACCCCCCGCGGGCGTCTTCGTTTCTCAGCTCTCCAGCTGCCGGAGCAGGCGCGGAAGCAGCTCCCACCCGGCGGCGGCTCCGCCGCAGATCAGCGCCAGGGCCGCGTGTTGGACGCGGCGGCCCCGGACCTCGGCCCCGCGATCGCGCACCTGCTCCGCCGGCGCGGCCAGGCCGCAGCGTCCGCAGCGGACTTTCGTCGTCAGCGCCGCGGCGATCCCGTAGCCCGCCGCCACGGCGAGCACGACCGGCGCCCCGGCCCGGAGCCCCAGCGCGCCGAGCAGCGCGGCGGCCCCGCCGACCACCGTCGTGCGGGACCAGGCGCCGGACAGCGGCGACCAGGTCTCCAGCGGCCCCGCGCAGGACCGGCACTTTCGCCGCTGGGCGTCGGCGTCCCAGCCGCAGCCGGGGCAGGGGCGGTTCGTGGTGCGGCGCGTCGTCCCGCAGCGGGTGCAGCGGGGGACGGCCGGGGGCGGCTCGACGCGGACCATCGCGGCGCCCTCGCGGAGCCGCTTCCCGCAGCGGGCGCAGCGCGAGGCGAGGCCGGTGTCGATCCAGTTCAGCTTTCCGCAGGTGCAGGTCGAGGTCGCCATGGGTTCCTCCTTCGCGTCCACCGGAAGGAGAGAAGGCCGGGGCGGCCCGCCGCGGGAATTCGTTCAGGGCAGGGGCAGGATCGGCTTCGCCTGCAGCGGGAGGGCGAGCGCCAGCGTGCAGACGGACAGGGAGGCCAGCGCCAGGGCGAGGATGAAGAGGTTGAGGCCGACGACCCAGCCCCGGCGGCCGCGGACGATCGTGGAGGCCGCGGCCAGGAGCGCGGCGAGCGCGAGGCCCGCGGCGAGGACCGGATGGCGCTGGATGACGGCGACCGTCAGGGCGGGAAGCGCGATCTCCGCGGTCCGGAAGCTCTCGGCCTGCGCCGGGACGCGCAGGACGAGCCACGCGGCGACCGCCAGGCAGGCCCCGGAGGCGAGCAGCGCGAGGACGGCGTTGAGCAGGAGCAGGATGCGTCCGCGCTTCTCGGGATCCTGGGACATCGGCGGCACCTCCGGGATCGGGCTCCGGCGTCCGGCCTTGACAGGGCCGGAGTCAGGGAATTATAGTCGCGCGCGTTCAGCCGTCCACGTCGAGCGGGCGTAGTTCAGTGGCTAGAACGTCTCGTTGCCAACGAGAAGGTCGCCGGTTCAAATCCGGTCGCCCGCTCCATCACTCCCCCTCCCTCCGGCGGATCTCCTCCAGCCAGGCCTCGACCCGGGCCCGCAGCGGGTCGCCCGGCGCCAGGAGGTTGCGCGCGCGCTGCAGGTCGGCCTTCGCCGGACCGGCCTCGCCGCGCTTCAGGCGCTGGCCCCCGCGGTTGATCCAGGCCATCGCGAACCCCGGGTCCAGCCGCAGCGCCGCCTCGAAGTCCGCCTCGGACTCGTCGACGCGGTCCAGCTCCGCCCGGACCAGCGCCCGGTTCGTGTACGCCCTCGGGCTGCGGGGGTCGAGCTCCAGGGACCGCGTGAAGTCGCGCTCCGCCTCGGCCGGCCGGCCCCACTTCGCGAGCAGGCAGCCCCGGTTGTAGGCGATCTCGGCGTCCCGCGGCGCCAGTTCCGCCGCCCGGTCGAAGTCCGCCTTCGCCCCGGGGTAGTCGTTCGCCCGCGACCGCAGGCAGCCCCGCGCGTCCAGGTACCCCGGGCCCTCCGGGTCCGCGTCGATCGCCCGCGTGAACGCCTCGTGCGCCCCCCGAGCATCCCCGCCCCGCTCGAGGATGCGCCCCAGGTTGCCCCAGCCCGGCGCGAACTTCGGGTCGAGCTCCACCGCCTTGCGGCAGTCCTCGAGTCCCCCCGCGGGGTTGCCGCCCTGCGCGCGCACCCAGCCCCGGTTCGCCCAGGCGCCCGCGAATCCGGGGTCGATCTCCAGCGCCCGCGTCAGCCGCTCCTCGGCCTCCGCCCAGCGCCGGTCGATCGTCGACATCATCGCGTGGTCGTGCCAGGCCACCGCCGAGAGCGGCGCGATCTCCACCGCGCGGGCCGCCCAGCGCAGGTTCTCGCCGGCCCGGGCGGTCGCCGAGAGCAGGCGGGCGATCTCCTCCGAGGGCGCCGCCGCCGTCTCGAGCTCCAGCTCGCGCACCGCGGCCTCCCGGTCCCCGCCCAGGTACCAGGCCTTCAGCGCCTTCACCAGCACCGCCGTGGTCCGGTCCTCCGCGGTCCTCGCCAGGCCCCAGTGCTCGGCCCCCCGCCCCGCCGCGGCCTTCCGCATCGCCTCTTCCGCCTCGACGAGCAGGTGGCGGCCCTTCTGCGAGCGGTCGATGGTCACGTTGCCCCAGATGTACTGGCCCCATTGGTGCTCCTGGAGCAGCATCAGCGCCGACAGTTCCCAGGCCGGGGCGAAGTCCGCCGCCAGCCCGACCGCCTCGCCCAGGCTGCGCCGGGCCTCCTTCGTCCGGCCGAGGTAGAGCTCGCCGCGCGCCTTCACGTAGCGGGCCTGCGGCGACGCCGGGTAGCGCTCCGCGAGCCGGGCCGCCTCCGCCGCGGCCTGCTCCTCCGCCGCGCGGATCTCGCCGGGCGTCCGCCGGGCCTGCCGCCGCCACTCGCGCAGCGAGACCATCCGAGTCCACACGCCGTTGATCTCCGCGAGCTCCGCCTCCCGCCGCCGCGCCTCCTCCCGGGCCCCCGCCTCCGCGTCCGCCCGCCTCGCCTCCTCGCGCGACTTCGGGACCAGCCACGCGGCCAGGCCTCCCGCCGCCAGGAGCACGCCGAGGACCGCGCCGGCGAGCACGAGCCGGCGCCGCGCCGACTTCCCCGGCCGCCAGCCGGGACGGGCCGAGACCGGCTCGCCCGCGAGCCATCGGTCGAGGTCCTCCGCCAGCGCCGCCGCCGTCGGGTAGCGCCGCGCGGGGTCCTTCTCGAGGCACTTCCCCACGACCGCGGCCAGCGGGGCGTCCGCCCTCGCGCCCACCGGCGCGGGCTCCTCCTCCCGCACCCGCCGCAGCGTCTCGAGCAGGCTGCCCCCCGCGAACGCCCGGCGCCGCGCGAGCAGCTCGTAGGCCGTGACGCCCAGCGCCCAGACGTCCGCCCGCGCGTCGAGCGTCCCCCCGTCCACCTGCTCGGGCGCCATGTACGCGGGCGTGCCGAGGATCGAGCCCGAGCGCGAGAGCTCGGACTCGCCCTCGATCGGCCGGGCGAGGCCGAAGTCCATCACGTAGACCCGCCCCTCCGCGCTCCACATGAGGTTCTCGGGCTTGAGGTCGCGGTGCAGCACGCCCTGGCGGTGGGCGTGGTCGACGGCGCGCGCGGCGTCGCGCAGGAGCCGCACGAGCTCGCGGCGGTCCGCGGGCGCGCGGTCCTTGAGCGTCCAGCCGTCCACGAGCTGCATCGCCAGGTACGGGGCCCCCGCGTGCGTGCCGAGCTCGTAGATCGAGGCGATGTTCGGGTGCTGCAGGCGCGCGGCGAGCGAGGCCTCGCGCTGGAAGCGCGCGAGATCGCCGACGCCGTCGGCCCGGAGGAACTTGAGCGCGACGTGCCGGCCCACGGAGTCGTCCCGGGCCTTCCACACCTCGCCCATGCCGCCGGCGCCGAGCTTGCCGACGAGCGTGAACTTCCCGACCTTCCGGGGACCGGCGACCATCGACGCATCCTACACCGCGGGACGGCCCCGCGGCGGGTAGACTGGGGGGCCATGCGGATCCCGCTGCTCCTGGCCTCGCTGCTCCTGCTGCCCGCCTGCGGCGGCGGGGGCTCCTCCTCCGCGCCGGCGCCGGCCCCCACGCCCCTGCCCGACCCCGCGTTCGGAGCCCGCTCGTCGGCCGGGACGCTCCAGGAGACCTCGATCACGGAGGCCTCGGGGATCGCGGCCAGCCGGAAGAACCCGGGCGTGCTCTGGGTGCACAACGACTCGGGCGACGTGAACCGCGTCTTCGCGCTGACGCCCGCCGGCACGCACCTCGGGATCTACACGATCACCGGGGCGGGCGCCGTCGACTGGGAGGACCTGGCGATCGGCCCCGGCCCCGCCGCGGGGACGGACTACCTCTACGTCGGGGACATCGGCGACAACGCGGCGGCCCGCGCGGGCATCACGATCTGGCGCGTGCCCGAGCCCGCGGTGAGCGCGGTGCAGGCGCCCGTCTCGACGAGCCTCGCGGGGGCGGAGGCCCTGGCCTGCACGTACCCCGGCGGCGCGCGCAACGCGGAGACCCTGATGTGCGACGCGCAGACCGGCGACCTCTACATCGTCACGAAGGACCCGCTGGGGAACTCGGAGCTCTACCGCTTCCCCTACCCCCAGTCCACCTCCTCCTCGACCGCGCTCGAGCTCGCCGGCTCGTTCGCGCTGGGCACGGCCGCGCTCCCGGGCAGCCTGCTGGCGACGGGCGGCGACCTGTCGGCGGACGGGACGCTCGTCGCGCTGAGGACGTACGACCACGTGTTCGCCTGGGTCCGGCAGCCCGGCCAGTCGGTGGCCTCCGCGATGTCGGCGGCCCCCGGAGCGTCGCTCGCCCACGCCGAGCCGCAGGGCGAGGCGGTGACCTTCGCCGCGGACGCCTCCGGGCTCTACACGGTCAGCGAGGGCGTCGGCGCTACGATCTGGTGGGTCCCGAGAACTTCCTGACGGCGAGCCCCGCGAGCGCGGCGGCGGCCCCCCCGGCCGCGATCCACGTCGCGAAGAACCACAGCGTCCGCACCTGCAGGGGGTTCTCCCCCTTCTGCTTGTCCACCTTGTAGAGGACGAGCGAGGGGTCCTCGGGCGGGACGACGAGGTTCTCCGCCCGGACGAAGACGATGGAGAGCCGCGCGCCGACCGGCGACCCGTAGAGCGCGACCACGGGCTCGCCCTTGGACCACATGGCCCGGTTCAGCTCGACCACGGACGGGTCGAGGGGGCTGATCATCTGCACCTCGCGGGCCGTGGAGGCGAGGAGCGCGGCCGCGGCCGGCGCGAGGACGGCGAGGGCGGCCCCGCCGAGCAGGACCGCCCCCGCGAGCTTCCGGATCACGGGCTACTTCTTCTCGACCGGCGAGGTGCTGCCGTACACGACGACCTGGACCTTCCAGGTGTCGTTGACCTTGCCCACGGCGACCTCGGGGACCTTCACGCCGTGCTCGGAGAGCTTCACGTCGAAGGCCGTGCTGAACTTGATCCACTTCCCGTCGCCGAAGCCGCCCTTCTTCGTGAGCTCCTCGGGGAGGGCCTTCCACTCGACCGTGACGGCGATCTCCTTCGCGACGCCGTGGACGGTGAGGTCGCCGGTCACGGCCACCTTCGAGGGCTGGTCCTTCACCGGCTCCGCCTTCTTCGACACGAAGGTGATGGCGGGGAACTTCGCCGCGTCGAGCCACATCGGGCTGCGGAGGTGCTCGTCGCGCATGTCGATGCCGGTCTTCAGGGCCGCGACCGGGACCGAGAGCGAGACCGAGCCGCCGCCCTGGCCGTCGAGCCGCACCTCGCCGGAGGCGGCGTTCGCCGTCCCGACGATGGTCTCGATGTCGGCCTGGGACTCGAACGAGATGTTCACGAACTTCGCGTGGTGCCCGACGTGGTACGTCGTCCCGCCGTCCTGCAGCGCCGGGGCCGACGCGGCCCCCAGCAGCGCGATCGCCGCGATCGAGATCGTCCGCATGGTCGTCCTCCTAAATGCGTGTCGTAACACGTAATGCCAGCGTAGGGGACGGGAGCTAGGATGGCAAGGGGAAAACGGATCCATGAACGCCGCCCTCCTGGTCCTCGTGATGCTCGCTCCGCTCGCCGTCGCCGTGGCGGCCTTCTCCGTCGGATCCGGGCCCCGGGGGCCCCGCCGGCCCCGCGCCGCCTCCACCCCCCTGCGCGGGCCGGGCTTCGAGGCCGTCCTGGAGGAATCCCCCGGGTCGCTCCATTTCTCCGTCAAGCCCGACCGGCCCCCCGCGGGCCGGGTCCTCGTCTGCCAGGCGGGCGTCCCGGCCCACCCCGACGCCGACCCCTTCGGGACCATCGAGGTCCGGACCGGCGACCGCGAGTTCGACCTCCACTACGTCGTGCGCTCGACCCCGCCGGCCCTGGCCCGGGACCTGCTCGACGCCGCCGCCCGGGAGCGCTTCCGGGCGTTCGGCCGCCGGGGGGACGTCTCCCTCGTCGCGGGATCGCGGGTCATGGCCCTCCGCTTCGTCGGCCTCGCCGGGGACGACGCGGAGCGGGAGAAGTGGAGGAACGAGTTCCGGGACCTGGGCCTCGCGCTGGCGGCCCGGCTCTGCGCCGGCGACGGCGGGGTGCTCGTCCTCGACGACTCCCCCGGCGGGGACCCGACCTGCCAGGTCTGCGGGACGCCGATCGGCGCCGCCCCGGCGGTCTGCACCTCCTGCGCGACGCCGCACCACCGTGACTGCTGGGAGTTCATGGGCCGCTGCTCGACCTACGCCTGCGGCTCCGTCACCGCCCGCCGCTGACCACGAGCAGCTTCCCGCCCTCGACGCGCAGGTCGCCGCCCAGCGGCAGCGCGAGGGACTCGACCAGGTCGAGGATCCCCGCCCCGCGGTAGGCGAAGGCCAGGGGGCGCTTCGCGAGCTCCCCCGCGTCCGGCCCGATCGCGACCGGCGCCTTGTGGATCCCGGAGAGCAGCTCGACGAGCTGCTCCAGCGTCATCCTCGGGCTGCTGACGTCGATCTTCCGGCCCTCGAGCGAGGCCCGCGCGGCCGCGTCCGGCCCCTCGAGCGCCTGGGCGCGCGCGCCCGAGACCGCCGCGAACGACGGCCCCTCCGGCGGGGCGGCCAGGCGGCGCAGCAGGGACCGGCAGCGGTCCCGGAACTCCGCCTCCCCGGCGCCCGCGGCCTTCTCCAGCGCGGGCCGGGCCCCCAGCCCGAAGGCCAGCAGGTCCCGCTCCGCGGCGTCGCGCTCCTCGATGCGGTCCGCGTCGAGGCGCTCCATGAGGGCCCCGAGTTCCCGCTCCCGGGCGGCGTCCAGAGGGGGCGGCTCCGCGTCGATCCGCGGCCAGATCCGCTCCCGCCGCGCGACGTAGACCACGCCCCGGCGGATCACGAAATCCAGCCCCTCCGGCGCCAGCACCTCGTCCAGCACCTCGATCGCCGTGCGGTTGTCGCCGGACCAGGTCAGCCTCAGCGCGGAGAGCCGCTCCTGCTCGGCGGGGTCGACGACGAGGTTCTCGACCCCGAGCAGGCGGAGCTGGTGGAGGAACGCCTCCGGGGAGGCCTTGACGAGCTCGACCTTCACGGAGATCCCGCTGAGCCGGGACATCGCCTCGAGGCCCCGGGAGTCCTCCGCCTTCTCGAGGAGCCGGAGCTTCAGCTGGTGGCCGAGGTGGCGGGCGGGCCGGCGGCGGCCCAGGTCGCGGAGCTGGTCCCCTTCGCGCTGGACGACCAGGATGGCGCCGGGACCGAACTCGGCGAGCCGTTCGAAGGCGAGCTGGCGGTCCCCCTCCGGGGCGTCCGGGTTGTTGTAGATCCGCATGTCGGAGCGGATCTGCTCCGCCATGGGGCGGGGCCCGGCCTGGAGCAGGAGCGCGGCCAGGAGGAGCGAGGACATGCCGGGGTATTGTACGACGCGGGCGGGACTCTAGTCCGGAGGTCCGAAGAGCGCGCGGTTCACGACCAGCGCGATCGCCCCGAAGAAGATGAGGTAGCCGATGACGGTGCCGATGATGATGAGCGGATCGCGCTCGGGGTTCGAGGAGCAACCCGCGAGGCAGGCCGGCGCCAGGAGGGCCAGCATGCGGACCGCGCGTCGCTTCATGGATCCTCCGGGTTCCGATCCGCCCTAGCGGATGTTGTCGTCCTTGTAGTCCAGCAGCCAGTTCGCCAGGAGGATGCCCGCGGCCACCGCGCCGATGAAGATGAAGATGTCCCAGAGGCGGCCGGCCGTCAGGCCCTCCTCGTGGGAGGAGGCGCAACCGCCGAGCACGACCGGGAGCAGACCCCAGGTCCACCAACGGCGGGAGCGGCGCGTCATTCGGAACCCCCAGCAAGCGGTTCGGACGGAACCGCGGGAATCTACATGGAGCGGCCTTCGACTGTCAATGAACTTGCTTTCCCCGCGCTAGGACCCCGCCCGGGCCAGCAGATCGCGGAACAGCGGGTCGAGTTTCCACCCCGGCGGCGCGATCTCCACGGCCCGTTTCAGCGGCGCGACCGCCTCGGATTTCCGCCCCGCGTGGAACAGGCAGGCCCCCCGCAGGCCCAGGTCGAAGGGGATCTGCGCCTGGCTCAGGGCCGCCGCGCCCCCCTCGTAGTCCCCGTCCGCGAACAGGCCCAGGGCCAGCCGGCGGTTCTGCGGGTCCACCGGGACCCCCTTGAGCGAGGCGAGCAGCCGGTTCCGGAGCAGGCCGGGGTCCTTCCCCTCCAGGAGCCGTCGCTCCAGCTCCTCGTAGACCTGGATCGCCTCCTCGAAGGTGGAGAACCCCTCCTCCGGGGGCCGCAGCGCGATCATCGCCACGACCCCGATCACCGCCGCGGCCGCCGCCACGAGCGCCGCCGACTTCAGGCCCCTGGAGTCCATCGCGGGGGATTACAGCGCGCGCGGCCCGGGCCATCAACGGATTTCCTCGGCCCGGAACTCCGCGGGACCCGCCGAGTCGGCCACGGCGCGGAGTTTCGCGGGCCCGGCCCCCCTCAGCTCCACGACGTCCCCGTCCGGCAGCCTCAGCCCCGGCCGGAGCGGAACGACGCGCACCCGCCGGGACTCCCCCGACCCGGCCCCGGGCGCCCGCACGCCGATCTCGAACTCCTCCCCCACCCCCGCCTCCGCGGGCAGGTCCAGCGCCAGGCGACGCGATGGCGGACCTGCCTTCCGCGCCGGCACCTTCACGAGCGCGAGGACCGGCTCCGTCCCGGCCACGCGAGCATCGCCCGCCTCCAGTCCCAGGCCGGCGGCGCTCCGCTCGGCGTGCACCCAGCGCCCCTCCGCGGGCGCCGGAGCGGGAGGCGCGACCCGGCAGGCCGCCAGCAGCAGCAGCAGCCCGAGCGGGAGCCCCTTCACTTCCGCACCGCCGCGCAGCCCGCGCCCCAGCGCGCGGTCGCCCTGGACTCCTCCTCCGCCCGGGCCTGGGCCCGCCACGGCTCCGTCGCCGCCGCCGCCCGCCGGCCCTGCGCCAGCCCGGCCTCCGCGTCGCCCCGGATCCTCGCTCGGGCGACCAGCTCCGCGAGCTCGTACTCGTCGCGGAGCCGCCTCAGCTCGGCCCCCAGTCTCGCGGCCTCGTCGCGGAGCCTCGCCTTCAGCGTCTCGTCCGCGGCGCCCGCGGCCGCCTCGAGCGCGGCCTGCGCCTCCCCCACGCGCCGCGAGGCCTCCTGCAGCGCGAGGGCCGACGAGAGGACCCCGATCACGACCGCGCGGTCCGCCTCCGGCATCGCGGCGAGCCGCTGCACCTCCGCCACCGTCGCCCGCGGCGACCCCTCGGGAACCAGCGCTCCGAGCTCCCCCGGGGGCCGGCCCGCGACGCTGGCCTCGACGGCCGCCGCCCAGGCCCCGGCGTAGGCCCGGCGGGCCTGGTCGTAGCGCTCCGCGACGGGCCGGACCCGCAGGTCGCCGTGGACCCGGTCCGCCCCGAGCTGGAGCCCGCCCGCGAGTCGGGAGAGCTCCCCCTGCGCCTCCTTCGAGAGGCCCAGCAACCGGCCCGCCTCCTTCGCGAGGTCGATCTGCTTCACCTTCGAGCCCTCGAGGTTGCGGACCTCGTCGGCCTTCTGGCAGGAGGCCATCGCCTCGTCGAGCGGGACGCCGCGAGCCTGCGCCTCGGCCAGGCAGGCCTTGATCGCCCGCGCCTTGAGCCCCTCGTGGAACCCGGCGCTCGCGGCCTCGACGGCCTGGCACTGCCGGAACTCCAGGCCCAGCGCCTCGCCCGAGATCACCTTGTAGTGCTTCAGCGCGTCGCAGAGCGTCGGCGAGGTCTGGCAGGCGAGCACCATCGCCGAGCCCGCGAGCTCGGCCTTCGCCTCCTCGAGGATCGCGCCGAGCAGCTCCTCCTTGAGGTTCTTGTTGAAGATCGAGCGGTACGCCGCGGCGACGTCGAAGGTCCCGCAGGCGAAGTCCGGCGAGATCTTGAGGTCCACGCCGACGGTCCCCGGCCGCACCTGGCACTTCGACGGGTCGAGCAGCGGGCCCACGGAGAGATCGAGCCGGTCGCGCGAACCTGACGCGCGCACGGGGTCCGCGCGCGACCAGAGGTCCTGGGGGCAGAGCAGCGCGGCGAGCAGCAGGGGGATCATTTCGCCACCGCCTTCTCGATCGTCGCCCGAGGCGTCACGCCCCGGAAGACCCGCCCGCCCGCGACGATCGTCGGCGTCGCGTCGACGCGGTACTTCGCGCGGAGCTCCGCCTCCTCGCCCGGGCCGATCCGCCGCACGGGCAGGTCGCCGAGCAGGCGGTCCTGGATCGCGCAGTACCCGCACCCGGGCTGCGTGAAGTAGAGGATGCCGGGCGGCGCCTCGGCGGCCCGGGCCGCCTCGACGGCCTCGACGGCCTTCCGCAGCTGCTCGATCCGCGACTGCTGCCAGTCGAGGTAGCGCCGCGCCGTCTCCGGCGACGGGGACGCCAGGAGGTCGCGGACCGGGGCCGGGGGCGGGCGCTCGCCGTCCCAGGCCGGGGCGGGCGGGGCCTTGGGGCGGGGCTTCACGCCGAAGAAGTCGACGTCCTTCGAGAAGAACGGGGCGCGGGGGGCCTCCCCGCCCGGGGCGGCCGCCGAGAGCGCGGCCAGCAGCGCGATCATTCGCATGAGAGCAGCTCCTTCCAGTCGATCCGGGTTCCGACGGCCTTGTGGACGCGGCGTCCGGTCCGCACGGCGCAGGGCGTGGCGCGCACGCCGAAGCGCCGCGCGAGGGCGAGGCCCTCCTCGTCGACGACGAGCAGGTCCTGCCCGAGCTCGGCGACCGCCGCGGCGAACGCGGGGGGAGGGTCGAAGTCCGGGCCCGGCAGGCGGTCGAGGAGAAACACCGCCCGCAGCGGGATCCGGCTCGCGGCGCGCGCCTCGCGCACGACCTTCGCGGCGTCGGGCGTGTCGAGCGCGAGGAAGAGGTGGAGGACCTCCGGGTCCGGCGCGGGCCGGGCGGCGGCCAGCGCGAGCAGCGCCGCCCCCGCCACCATCGAGAGCCGCTTCATGCACGGGGTGGCGCGCGGGGCGGGAAAGCCGCTGGGATTCCCGGAATTCCCGCGGCTTCCCGGCCCGCGGACGCACTCCGGTCGGCCCAAGCGATCTTTGGCACGTGGAGTCCGGACGGCGAGAAAACTTTTCCGGCGTCCTCCGAATGGGGAGGACGCCCCTCCCGGGATTCCCCGGGAGGCGCCGGCCGGGCGGCTTGGCCCCGGCACCCCCGCCACGCCGGCCGGGGGGATTCCCCTCAGGATCCCCCGCCGGCGGGGATCGCGGAAGGACCGGACCATGATCACGGAACAGGACGCGTCCCGCTGGTTCCGCCGCTCGCTGCACCTGGCCCTGGTGGCGAACGTCGCGTTCAAGGTGTGGATGATCCGCTACCTGATCGCCCACCTCTCCTGAGGTGGACGCCGCCCGCCGGCCGAGGACGCCCCCGGTCCTCGGGGGGGGACCCCGGTCCCCCCCCGATGACCGGACTTCCCCGGACCGTCGGACCCTACGAGATCCTCGGCGAGATCGCGCGCGGCGCCGCGGGGGTCGTCTGCCGGGCCCTTCCCCCCGGCGGCGGCCCCCCCGTCGCGCTCAAGCTCCTGCACCCCGGGAGCCGGCGACCCTCCGCCGAGGAGCGCTTCCGCCGCGAGGCCCGCATCGCGGCCCGCCTCAAGCACCCCAACCTCGTCCCCGTGCTCGACGCGGGCGATTCGGAGTCCGGCTTCTTCTACACGATGCCGCTCGTCGAGGGCCGGCCCCTCACCGAGGTCCTCTTCCTCGACGCCCCCTCCCCGGAGCGCCTGGCCCGGCTCCTCGCGGCGGTCGCCCGCGCCGTCCACCACGCCCACGAGCGCGGCGTCGTCCACCGCGACCTGAAGCCCGCGAACATCCTCGTGCGGCCCGACGACGAGCCGCTCGTCACCGACTTCGGCATCGCCCGCGACCGCCACCGGGCCACGGCGATGACCGCGATGGGCGAGCTCCTCGGCACGCCCAGCTTCATGGCCCCCGAGCAGGTCCTCGGCCGCGCGGCCGAGGCCGACGCGCGCACCGACGTCTACGCGATCGGCGCCATCCTCTACCTCGCGCTCACCGGACGCCCGCCCTTCGAGGCGACGACCTTCGCCGTGCTCTCCGCGAAGATCCTCGAGGAGCCGCCCGAACCGCCCCGGGTCTTCAACCCGTCCTGCGACGCGCGCCTCGAGCGCATCGCCCTGCGCTGCCTCTCCAAGGAGCCCTCGGAGCGCTACGCCTCCGCGGCCGAGGTGGCCGCCGACCTCGCGGCCGTCGCCGCGCCGGCTCCCGCGCTCGCCCGCCGCGCCCCCCTCTGGCGCTGGCCCGCCGCGGCCGCCCTGCTCCTCGTCGTCGGGCTCGGCGTCGCCTGGAGCCGGCCGGACGCCGCTCCGCCCCCTGGCATGGTCGACGGAGGAGGATTCTGGATCGACCGCCACGAGGTCACGACCGCCGACTACGCCCGCTTCGTGCGCGAAACCGGCCACCGGGCCCCGCCGACCTGGAGGAACGGTTCGCCGCCCCGCGGGCAGGACCGCCGGCCCGTCACCCACGTGGACTGGGAGGACGCCGCGGCCTACGCCGCCTGGGCGGGCAAGCGCCTGCCCACGTCGGCGGAATGGGAGCTCGCGGCCGAGGGGGTGCGCGAGCTCGACGTCCCCCGGCTCGCCTGCGCCGAGACCGCGCTCGACACCGGGCCGCGCGACGCGGACGTCCCGTGGGACGTCTCGCGGCGGGGCGTCCTGGGGCTCGGCGGCAACGTCGCGGAGTGGACGGCATCGGGCGGACCGAGGCTGAGGGTGGTCCGCGGCGGCAGCTGGCGCGCCCCGGCCCGGGAGCGCCTCGACGCGCGCGAGATCCCGGCGACCGAGCGGCACGGCGCGCTCGGCTTCCGCTGCGCTACCTCGAGTCGCGAATGAGGACGTGCCGCCGGTGCTCCACCGGCGTGCGGGCCAGGTGCTCCGGCGCGGTGTGCCGCGTCGCGATCCCCGGCGCCAGGTCGAGCCCCTCGGACTGGTAGAGCGCGCGCACGAACGACGAGCAGTACACGGCGTCCTTCACGGGCCGGCCGCGGTCCAGCGTCTTCGTGACGAGCGCCGCGAAGGTCCCGAGGATGCCCTCGACGTGGTAGCGCGTCGAGCGCGCCACGAAGTCCAGCGCGGCGGCGACCATCCGCCGGGCCGTCGCCTCCGGGAGGCCGAGGTCGAGCACCATGAGGTTGGGGTAGGACTCCGCGTCGGCGTACTTCTCGACTCGGTGCTCCTGCACGCCGTTGCGCACCTGCTTCAGGCCGACGTCGAGGTCGCTCTCGACGAGCCAGGGCCGGCCGTCGACGCGGTCGCCCTGGAAGAGGAAGGCGTGCGACCAGGCGCTGGGGCGGCCGCCGGGCACGAGGGCGCGCTGGGCCTGGCGGATGGCGAGGTCCACGGGGTGGAGGCCGCCGACGAGGCCGATGCGGCCGGCCCGGGCGTGGCGGAGCAGGAACTCGAGGTTGGTCACGGGAGGGGATTATCCCGGCGGCGCCCGGCCGCTCCCAGCGCTATTTCCCGGGGCGGCGGAGCTCGACGGACTCGACGCGGAACTCGGAGGGCCGGCCCTCGGTCTGGCCCGACTGGCCCAGCGCGAGCTGGATGTCCGCGAGCTCGTAGCCCTCGAGGCCGTGCTTGACCCGGGCGCGGAGCTCGCCGTCGACGGTGAGCGCGACGAAGTCGTCGTCCAGCTGCAGCTGGACGCGGTGGGCGCCGGGCTTCAGGCCGCCGTTGCCCTTCCAGAGCGTCTTCAGGGATTCCCGGCCGTGGAGGTAGATCAGCTCCTTGCCCTCCCAGGAGCCCCAGCCGATCTTCCAGGTCGGGAAGTCCTTCGCGTCGGTCATCCGGTAGAACTCGAGCTTGGGGGCGAGGTCGCCGGCCTTGGCGTGGACGAAGGCCAGGTCCGCGACCAGGCCGTTCTCCATCTCCCACTTGGAGCGCGAGGAGATCCACCAGCCGCGGAAGTCGCGCTCGCCGCCGAGGCCGCGGGCGACGAGCTGGCCGCCCTCGGCCGCGACCTTGAAGGTCTTCTCGGGGACGCCCTTGCTGCTCCAGGCCCGCAGGTCGTGGCGGAACTCGTCCTGGAAGAGCACGGGGCGGAGGCCGTCGGCCCACTTCCCGTTCGCCGCCGCGGGGGCCGCCTTGCGCGCCGCCTCCGCCCCCTTGGGCGTGACGCGGACCTGGGTTTCGGGCTCCATCCGCGCGCGGTTGACGGAGGCGCGGCCCGAGAGGAGCGTGACGGTCGCCTCGTCGCGGCCCGCCTTGACGGCCAGGACGGCGTCGAGCGCCTCGAGCTCCGCCCCGCCCGCCTTCACGGCGAGGCCGCCCTCGCGGCCGTCGGAGTCGAGGAGGAACTCGCCCTTCGCGAGCTCGATCGCGTGGGGCATCGTGGAGATCCGGGTGAACTCGACCTCGGCGCCGGAGTTGAGGCAGAGCGAGGTCCCGTCGGGGAGGGAGACGCGGGCGCGGCCCGAGGAGCCCGCGATGAGCCGGTCGCCGTCGGCGAGCTCGCCGAGGGCGTAGACCGGGGCGGCCTTGGTCTCCCCGCGGCGGCGAAGCGAGAGGCCGCCCTTCGAGGCGACGATCGTGCCGGGGCCGGGGCTCCGCTTCACGTGCACCGCGGGAGTCTCGGAGCGCGTGGGCATCGGCGTCGGGCCGGGCTCCGGGGTCACGGGGGGCGGCGCCACGGGTCGGGGCGTCGGCTCGGGGACCGGCGCGGGCCCGGGGCCGGGGTCGACGGGCGGCGGAACCGGGGCCGGATCGGGGGCGCCGGGCTCGATCGTCGGGGCCGGCGCGACCGGGGCCGGATCCGCGGGGACCCGGGCCTCCGGGTCCTTCGGGGCGGGGCGCCGGACGACCGGCGTCACCGGGTCGGACGGACGGGGATAGTAGGACCAGGCGACGGCGCCGACGACGACGGCGGCCGCGGCCGCCACCCAGGGCGTCCACGAGAGGCCCCGGCGGTCGAGCCGGTGCATCACGAAATGGCGGGCCGCCTCGAAGGCGGCGGGGTCCTCGGCCTTGGAGTCGCCCCACTCGGCGAGGAGGCCCGCGACGGACGCGACCCGGCGGCGGCACTCCGCGCAGTCCGCGAGGTGGGCCTCGACGGGCGCCGGGTCGCCGCGGTGCTCTAGGTAGACCGCGAGGTCCCGGTCGGTGGGGTGACGCTGGGGCATCATGGGTTATCCCCCGGGGAGCCTGCGCGAAATTGCGCCTTTCCGCCGAGACGCTCCTTGAGCTTGTTGCGGGCCCGCAGCAGGTGGCTGCCCACGGTGTTGACGGGGAGATCGAGCATCGCGCCGATCTCCTTGTAGGCCAGCCCGTCCTCGTAGTGCAGCTTGAGCAGGACGCGCTCGCGCGGCGTGAGGACCTGCAGCGCGTCGTCGAGCGGGACCGCGGGATCCGCCGGCGGCGGGGCCGCCGCGGGATCCTCCGCGAGCGGGGCGGCGGGCTTCATCGCGCGGCGGTAGCGCTCGGCCTGGCCGCGGACGATGAGGCCGAGGTAGGTCGTCAGCCGGTACGAGGGGTCGTAGCGGCGGAAGATCCCGCCCTGGTCGCGGAGCAGCGCGAGGTAGGTGTTCTGGACGACCTCGTCGGCGCCGACGTCGCCGGCGAGGCGGCGGGCCGCGAAGGCGATGAAGCGGGCGTAGCGGCCGAGGAACTCCTCCCAGGCCACCCGGTCCCCGCGGGCGCAGGCCGCGGCGAGTTCGCGATCGTCCACGAAGATACCGTACACGACCGGGGACCGGAGTTTTGGAGAATTCCCGCCCGCCCCGCTCCCGCGGTGGGATAATGGCGGGACCGGCGCCGGAGCGCGGGCAACCACTCGGAGAGGCGGGAGCAACATGTACGACGACAAGCAGCTGACGTGCATCGAGTGCGGCGCGACCTTCACGTTCTCGGCCCTCGACCAGGAGCGCCACGCCCAGCGCGGATTCACCAACGAGCCCAAGCGCTGCGCGCCCTGCCGGGCCGCGCGCAAGGCGACGGCCCCCGCCCGCGGCGGCGGGGGCGGCGGCGGGGGCGGCGGCTACGGCGCCCGCCCGCCCCGCGAGAGCCATCCCGCGATCTGCGCCCAGTGCGGCAAGCCGACGACGGTCCCCTTCAAGCCCCGCGGCGACCGCCCCGTCTACTGCAGCGACTGCTTCTCGTCGAAGCGGTAAGACGAAGCCCCGGCCGCGTCGTATATTCACCGGTTCCCCCGGAGGAGATCCCATGCGCGCGCTCCGAGCCCTCGCCCTGCTCCTGCTGGCCGCCGCGGCCGCCCCGGCCCAGGAGAGCCCCTCCGTCCTCCTCGAGGAGGATTGGGCCGTCCTCGCCATCAAGGGCGCACCCTGCGGCTACACCTACAACGCCCGGTACTCCCGCGCCGGCGCCGACGGGGCCAAGCTCGTCGAGACCGTCTCGAAGTTCCGCCTGAGCCTCAAGCGCCTGGGCGCCCCCACCGAGATGTCCACGGACTCCCGCCACGTCGAGACCGCCGACGGCCGGCCGCTCCGCTTCACGTCCCGCCGCTCCACCTCCGCCTCCCCCACCGTCACCGAGGGCGTCGTCGAAGGCGGCAGGCTGAAGCTGAAGGTCCTCTCCGGCGGCAAGGAGTCGACGTCCGAGAAGGACTGGGATCCCGACGCCCTGCTCTCCGAGGGCGCCCGCCTCTTCGGCGTCGCGAAGGGCCTCGCGAAGGGGACGAGCTACTCCTACAAGCTCTACAACGCGGACCAGGACCAGGTCGACACGGTGAGCATCGAGATCGGCGACCGCGAGGAGATCGAGCTCGGCGGCAAGAAGCTCGCCGTGGTGCGGACCACGCAGCGCTCGGCCCTGCAGCCCGCGATGAAGATCACGGCCTGGATCGACGAGCGCTTCGCCACGCAGCGCACCGAGATGGACATGATGGGCCTGGTCTTCCGCATCGACCGCTGCACGAAGGAGGAGGCCCTCAAGGAGCAGTCGGGCGAGATGCCCGACGTCTTCTTCGGCTCGATGCCCCGCGCGGACGTCGTCCTCCCCCGGCCCCGCGAGATCCAGTCGCTCACCCTGACGATGGACCGGCCCGGCGGCGGCTGGGAGACCTGGACGGCCCCCGAGTCCACCGTCGAGGTCCTCAAGCGGGAGGGCCGCGCCGTGACCATCCGCGTGAAGGCCGGGCCCCCCTCCGCCCCGGCGGCCTACCCGGTCGCGGCCGGCCCGGAGCTGCAGCCCTTCCTGAAGCCGAGCTCCGCGATCCAGTGCGACGACCCGGCGATCGTCGCCAAGGCGAAGGAGCTCGTCGCGGGCGAGAAGGACGCGCTCGGCGCCGCCCGCAAGCTCGCGGGCTTCGTCTACGCCCACATCAAGAAGAAGAGCATGGACGTCGCCCAGGCCAGCGCGCTCGAGGTCTTCAAGGAGCAGAAGGGCGACTGCTCGGAGCACGCCGTGCTCCTCGCGGCGATGTTCCGCGCCGCCGGGATCCCCGCCCGCGTCTGCTCGGGCTACCTCTACGTCCGCGGCCAGTTCGGCGGCCACGCCTGGGCCAGCGCCTGGATCGGGGCCTGGACCGACTTCGACGCCACGATCGGCGCCGAGCCCGCCGACGCGGCCCGCGTCAAGCTCTCCGAGTCCCAGGCCGACGAGACCGGCTCGCCCTCCGAGGGCATGAAGGGCGCGGGCTACATGCACGGCGGCATGAAGATCTCGATCCACGAGTACGCGATCGGCGGGACCGCGGTGAAGGTGGCCCCCGCCGCGCAGGTCGAGGGCGAGGTCTTCCGCGCCCCCGCGCTCGGCCTGACGATGAAGCGGCCCGAGGGCTGGACCTGGGCGGCTCCGAGGGACCTGCACCTCGCGGCCCTCGAGAAGGGCAAGGCCCGGATCGAGGTCTCCTACGCCGACCTCACCTACGATTACGCGGCCCTGACGACGGCGAAGCTCGCGATCAAGCTCGACCTCCTCAACGGCGACGAGGAGAAGATCGGCGGGCTGGAGGCCGTCGTCACGGACTCCCAGGCCCTCGTCCGGCTCTCGAGAGGCGAGGCGCTCCTCTTCTCCTTCCACGGCGACGGCGCCCGCGCCGCGTTCGACGCGATGAAGGCCTCGATCGAGGCGAAGAAGGAGTAGATGGCGTCGGGCTTCGACGTCCTCCTCGGCAACACGGCCGTGGAGCGGGGCCTCGTGCCCCGCGACCGGCTCGCCGCGGGGGGCGACGGCCCCCTGGCCGACCGGCTCGTCGACCTCGGCCTCATCACCCTGGACCAGCGCGAGGCGCTGCTCGGCCTCTTCGAGTCGCCGCTCGGGCCCGACGCGATCCCCGGCTACCGCCTCGAGGCCGCCGTCGGCCGCGGGGCGATGGGCACCGTGTACCGGGCCCTCGACGCCTCGGGCCGGCCCGTCGCGATCAAGGTCCTCTCCCCCTCGCTCGCCCGCGACAAGGCGATGGCCCAGCGCTTCCTCCGCGAGGCGGAGACGGCGCGGCGGCTCGAGCACCCCAACGCGGCCCGGGGCCTCGGCGGCGGAGAGGCGGCCGGCACGCACTACCTGGTCCTCGAGTACGTCCCCGGCGGCACGCTGCTCGACCGGATCCGCGCCGAGGGCCCGCTCCCGGAGGCGGAGGCCCTCGAGCTCCTCGAGAAGACGGCGGGCGCGCTCGGAGCGGCCCACGCCCTGGGGATCGTGCACCGCGACGTGAAGCCCGCGAACCTGTTGCTCGGCCCCGACGGCCCCAAGCTCGCGGACTTCGGGCTCGCGCGGGACGTGCTCTCGCCCGGCCTCACGGCGACCGCGGGCTTCCTCGGCACGCCGTACTACTGCTCGCCGGAGCAGGCCGAGGGGCGGCCGCTCGACGGGCGGGCCGACTTCTACTCGCTGGGCGCGACGATGTACCACGCCGTGACGGGCTCCGTGCCCTTCGAGGGCGAGAGCGCGGTCTCGATCGCCGTGAAGCACGTCGGACGCACGGCCCCGACGCCGTCGTCGCGCGGCGCGAAGGTCTCGCCGGCCTTCGAGGCGCTGCTGGCGAAGCTGATGGCCAAGGACCCGGCGGCCCGGCCGCGGGACGCGGCGGAGCTGCTCGCGGACGTCGCGGCGGTGCGGCAGGGGCGCCGGCCCTCGAGGCGGATGCGGCACCCCTGGCGGGACGCGGCGGCCGTGGCGGCGATCGCCGCCGTCGCGCTGCTCGCGGCCCGGGCCCTGACGCCCCCCGAGCCCGAGCCCTGGCTGCGCGGGGCCGTGGAGCGGCTCGACGGCGGCCGGACCCGCGTCGTCTACGAGTTCGACCGGCCGGGGGAGCTCGCGGACTTCCGGCCCGCGCGGCTCGGCGACGCGCTCTCGGTGGAGGGCGGCGCGCTGCACATCCCGGCGTTCGCCTCCGCGTGGCACGTGCGGCGCTGGGACGGAGACGCGGAGGTCGAGCTCGAGCTGCCCGCGGGCTCGGACCTGCGGATGCTGCTCGCGCTGAACCCGGGCGGCATCGCGGACTTCCGGGCGATCTTCTCGGCCGAGGGCTGGATGCAGATCCAGCTCGCCGGCACGGGCCGGCAGGTCGACAGGATTTCCGCGGCCGGGTGGAAGGTCGGGGCCCCCAACGTCGTCCAATTCCGCAAGTCGGGGCGCGCGATCGCCTTCGCCGTCAACGGGGTCCGGACGGACCTGGGGCGGATGGGCGAGCGGTTCCCCGTCTCGGACCGGCTATACTTCGGACTCGAGGGCGCACCGGCCGCCCCGCAGCGGGGGAGCGCCGCGCGGGCCGGGCGGATCGCCGTGACCGGAACCCCGGAGGAGCGACCGCACCCATGACCCGTATCGTCGCCGTCGAGGGCCCGCTCAAGGGCACGACGTTCGAAGTCGCCGACGGAGCCACCGTCGGCCGGTCCCGCAGCTGCGCCGTGAAGATCGAGGGCCGGCACATCTCGCGGATCCACGCGAAGTTCGCGAAGAAGGACTCCGGCCTGGCGATCGTCGACAACGACAGCCGCAACGGGATCTTCGTCAACGGCCAGAAGGTCGGCGAGAAGGTCCTCGCGAAGGACGACGAGATCGAGATCGGCGAGCACGTCCTCGTCTACGACCCGAGCTTCGAGGTCCAGCCCGCCGCGCCCCCCGGGGCGCCGTCCGCGTCGGAGCCGCTGCGCCTGCGGCCGGGCGGGGCGACGACGATCATGGACACGCTCGTCGACCCCTTCGCCGAGGCGGGCGGGGTCCCCGAGAAGGAGCTCCGCCAGGCCTACGACCGGCAGGTCGCGATGCTGGAGACGGCGCGCGTCCTGAACCTGGTCGAGGACGACCGGCAGGTCCTGAAGCTGCTGCTCGAGAAGCTCGTGGCCTCCGCGCGGGCGCGCCGGGGCTTCATCATGCTCGCGGACGACAAGGGCAAGCTCGAGCCGGCCTCGCGCATCGCGCCGGCCGGTGACGACGAGTTCTACCTCTCGAACGTGATCTTCCACAAGGTGGGCAAGGAGAAGCGCTCGGTGCTGGCGACGGACGTCGCGCGGCGCGGGCCGAACTCCGGCTCGCCGGTGGCGATCCTGGCGGCGCCGCTCCTGGTGCGCGAGACCTTCCTCGGCTTCGTCTACCTCGAGGCGCCGACGACGGGGAGCCCGCCGGCCCAGGTCTTCTCCGTGGCGGACCTGAAGTTCGCGGCCGGGCTGTCGGCCTTCGCGGCCGCGGCGCTGGCCCACGCGAAGAAGATGCAGCGGGCCCGGGACGCCGTGGCCTCCGCGTGGCGGAAGCTCGGCGAGGAGGCGACGATCGTCGCCGGCCAGGGCCCGATGCGCGAGATCCTCGCCAAGGTGGAGCAGGTCGGGCCCTCCGACGCGACGGTGCTCGTCCAGGGCGAGACCGGGACGGGCAAGGAGCTCGTGGCCCGGGCGATCCACGCGCGCAGCCCGAGGGCGACCGGCCCCTTCGTGGCCGTCAACTGCGCGGCCGTCTCCCCGGCGCTGCTCGAGAGCGAGCTCTTCGGCCACGAGAAGGGCGCCTTCACGGGCGCGGTCGAGGCGAAGAAGGGGCTCTTCGAGTCGGCCCACAACGGGACGCTGTTCCTCGACGAGGCCGGCGAGACGAAGCCGGAGCTGCAGGCGCGGCTCCTGCGCTTCCTCGAGGAGCGGACCTTCACGCGCGTGGGCGGCACCGTGCCGGTCGCGGTCGACGTGCGCGTCATCGCGGCGACGAGCCACGACCTCGTGTCGCGCGTCACCGAGAAGAAGTTCCGCGAGGACCTCTACTGGCGGCTCGCGGTCGTGATCCTGAAGCTCCCCGCGCTGCGGGACCGCAAGGGCGACCTGCCGGCGCTGCTGCTGCACTTCCTGCGGACGATCGGCGGCCGCTGGGGCGGGGCGCTGGAGGACCACGTCGACGCGGACGTGATCCAGCTGCTGCAGTCGCACGCCTGGCCGGGCAACGTGCGCGAGCTGCGCAACGCCGTCGAGCAGATGCTGCTGCACGCCGGGCCGGGGAAGATCAAGCCCGAGCACGTGCCGATGGACCTGGTGAGCCGGGAGCTGGTGAGCCGGGCGCGCCGCCTGCTCAAGGGCGACCTCCCGCTGCCGCAGGTGATGGCCGACCTCGAGAAGAGCTGCCTCGAGGAGGCGCTGCGCCGCACGGGCGGCAACAAGAGCGCCGCGGCCGAGCTCCTGGGCATCAGCCGCCCCACGCTGTACGAGAAGCTGAAGACCTACGGCCTCGAGGCGGGCGACAAGTCGTAAGAAAAGCCGTCACTCCCGCAACTCCTTGGGGGCCGGCCGGCTGCAACGCCGGCGCCCCGGCGCCGCCAAGGAATGACGACAGCCCGGCCGGTCCCGGTCGGGCGGCCCCCTCGGGGGCCTCCGTGGCACGCGCCTTGCGTTTACCCTCGCAACTCTTTACTGGAGGCGAGCGATGAACGGACTGATGCGGAAGGGCGCGCTGGCGCTGATGCTGGTGATCGGCGCGTCCACGGTGGCGGCGGCTCAGGATGGCGGCGAGCGCCGGGGCGAGCGCGAGCGGCGCCAGGAGCGCCGGAACCGCGACGACCGGCGCCGGGACCACCGCCGCGACCGCGACGACCGGCGCGAGCGCGATCGGGATCGGGACCGGAACGACCGCGGTCGTTGACCCCCCATGACCCGCCGGAGCTGACCCCTCCGGCGGGTCCTCTTTTCCCCGCCGGCCCCCCGGCCCGTCCGGTATCATCACGTCGCGCATGATCCAGTCGGGCCAGAATCCTCCGACCTCGCGGGCCGGTCCGGCCTTCCCGAAGGTTCCCGAGAAGGCCGACCTGGGCCAGATCCTGCTCAAGCGCGGGGTCGTCCGCAAGGAGCACCTCGACGAGTGCCTGATGCTCCAGCGGGCCATGGCGGCGCGCGACAGCACCTCGGTCCCCCGCCTCGGCGAGCTGCTCGTCCAGAAGGGCTACTGCACCCTGGACGCCATCCAGGCCGCGCTGGGCGAGCAGTCCAAGAAGGTCCTCTTCTGCCCGGGCTGCGGCCACCTCGTCAACGTCGACCTCCGCCCCGACGCCATCGGCTACAAGTGCGGCCGCTGCGAGGCGCCCCTGATCGAGCCCCCGCCCGGGTCCTCGAAGGCGGCCGTCGAGAGCTCGATCATCGTCAACAGCCGGATCCCGATCCCGGCCGAGGTCCGCGACCTGAAGGACGATCCGGCCCGGCGCTTCGGCAAGTACGTCATCCTCGCCGAGATCGGCCGGGGCGGCATCGCGGCCGTCTACCGGGCCTGGGACACCTACCTGAACCAGTACGTCGCCCTCAAGCGCATCAAGCCCGTCTCGCCGAGCCAGATCGCCGGGTCCATGATGCGCAAGAGCCGCGTCGCCAGCCTCATCAACGAGGCGCACAACGCGATCCGCCTCCGCCACCCGAACATCGTGTCGGTCTACGACATCGGCCGCGTCGACGCCGAGTACTACATCAGCATGGAGCACCTCGAGGGGCGCACGCTCCTCGAGGAGATCCAGCACGCCCGCCACGAGTCCCGCCTCTCGCCCTTCCACGACGACCCGCGCAAGTGGCTCGGCGTCCTCTACCAGGTCGCCCACGCCCTGCACTACGCGCACACGCGTCCCACGCCGATCCTCCACTGCGACCTGAAGCCCGGGAACATCTTCATCTCGAAGGACGGCTCCGCCCGCATCCTCGACTTCGGCCTGGCCCGCTCCCTCGGCGAGATCGAGGTCGGCGGCGGCACGATCAGCGGCACGCCGTCCTACATGTCCCCCGAGCAGGCCGCGGGCCGCAACGAGGAGCTCGACGCGCGCACCGACGTCTACGGCCTCGGCGCCGTCCTCTACGAGCTGCTCACGGGCCGCCCGCCCTTCACCGGCGAGATCACCGACGTGCTCCGCCGCACGATCGAGGAGATGCCCCCCGCGCCCGCCGACTTCTCCTTCGCCAAGGAGCCGGGTTCCGCGGGCACCTCGAGCCGCAAGGCGAAGATGGTCCCGCCCGAGCTCAGCGCCCTCTGCATGCGCTGCCTCTCCAAGGCGCCCGACCAGCGGCCCGCCAACGCGCTCGTCTTCGCGGAGGAGATCTCGCGCATCTCCGCCGGCGGCAAGTCCGCCATGCCCCGGTCCGCCGGGCCCGCCAGCCTCCCCCCCACGGGCGTCCGCGACAGGGCCCCGGTCGGCCGCGTCGCCGTGCTCGGCTGGCTCCTCCTCCTCGTCCTCGTCCCCGCCTCCGTCTTCGCGGGCTACTTCTGGCACGGCGACCTCGAGCGGCTCCTCGGCCCCGACCGCACGAACGACCGGCTGGCCTCCTTCCGCCCGGACCTCGCATCGCCCCTCGACCCGGAGCTCCGAGTGCGCGTCGAGGCGGTCGAGTCCTTCCGCCAGCGGCTCGTCGCCGCCCTCAGCGCGAAACGCCCGCCGCTCGCCGAGCTGGAGCTCCGGGGCCGCCGCGTCCGCAACCTCCGGGTCTCCCGCGCGACCCCCGAGGGCGTCCTCCTGATCGTCGACGGCGAGGCCGACGCCGCGAGCTGGGTCGAGCTGCGACCCCCGGGGATCCGGCTCCTCGCGCTGGCCGTCGGCCTGCAGGACGAGCCCCGCGACCGCTGGGGCCTCGCCCTCCACGCCCTGGCGGCGGGCGACGAGGTGACCGGGCGCGACCTCCTCAAGTCCCTCGCCGGCACCCCGCTGGCCGCCGAGGCCTACCGGCTCCTGGGGACCCGGTGACCGCCATGCCCGACACCGACTCGATCCCGCTCCACGACGGCCCGACGGGCCTGGGCAACCGGCGCGCCCTGCTCGCCGCGCTGCGCGAGCGCGTCCCGGCCGGCGAGGGCGCCATCGTCCTGCTCGACCTCGACGGGTTCCGGCCCATCTCCACGCGGATCGGCCGCGAGGCCAGCGACAAGGTCCTCGTCGAGGCCACGCGCCGCCTCCGGGCCGCCGCGCCCGAGGGCGCCCCGCTCTTCCGCTACGCCGGCGACAGCTTCGCCCTCCTCCTGCCGGTCGGCGGCCGCGACGAGGCCGAGGCCGCCGCCGAGGCCCTGCGCGCCGCCGTCGCCTCCGCCCCCTACGGCGAGGGGCCCCAGGCCTTCAAGCTCACCGGCTCCGCGGGCGCCGCGTCGTTCCCGCTCGACGGCCGCAGCCCGGCGGCCGTGATCGAGTCCGCCGAGCGCGCCCTCCTCGTCGCCAAGCACTCCGGGCGCAACCGCACCGGCGTCGCCGGCAAGCTCGACGCGGGCAAGCTCGCCGAGATCGGCGTCTTCCGCGGCCTGCCCTGCCCCGTCCTCGTCGGCCGCGCCGAGGAGCAGTCCCGCCTCTACCAGCTCCTGCGCGACGTCCAGGAGAGCGGTCCGGCCGTCGCCCTCCTCACCGGCGCCCCGGGCCACGGCAAGACCCGCCTCGCCCGCGAATTCGCGGCCTGGGCCCGCGGCGAGCACGCCGTCGTCCTCACCGGCACGGCCCAGGAGGAGCGCTCCGGCTTCCCCTACGCCCTCCTCGCGGACCAGGTGGACGGCCTCGTCACGGCCGACCCCCCGCGCATCCTGCCCCACCTCGAGGCCCTGGACCCGGCGCACCGCGCCGCGCTGGCCGTCGTCCTCCGCCACCCGCCGGCCTGGACCGGGCTGCCGGAGATCGACCTCGCGAACTACGGCAAGCTCGTCTTCGAGGCCTTCGGCGAGCTCCTCGAGGGCCTCGCCCGCGGCGGCCCCGTCGTCCTCGTCGCCGACGAGGCCGAGCACGGCGACGACGCGTCGTTCCAGGTCTACGGCGCGGCCATCGCCAAGCGCCTCCCCGTGCTGCTGCTGATCGCCTCCGACGCCTCGGACGAGACCCTGGACCGCACGCCCGCGGGGGACTTCGTCCGCGCGCTGCCGGCGCCCCCCGCCCGCATCGGCGTGGGCCCGCTGCCGCCGGAGGAGTCCCGCCAGGTCCTGCGCGCGATCCTCCCCGACGCGGAGGCCGACCCCGTCCAGGTCGAGCGCCTCGTCGCGGCGAGCCACGGCAACCCGCTCTACCTCGAGGAGTCGGTGCGCGCGCTGCTGCTGCGCGGCCGCATCCGGCTCTCCGGCGGCCGCTGGAAGTTCCCGGTGCTCGACGCCCAGGACCTCCCCGGCTCGCTCGAGGAGGCCGTGCGCGCCGTGATCGGCGCCCTGCCCACCCGGGCCAACTCCCTGCTCCTGCGCGCCGCCGTCCTGGGCGCGCGGGCGGACAGCGACCTGCTCTCCGAGCTCGCCGGCCAGGACGAGACGGAGCTGCTCGACCTCATCGACGAGGTCCGCCGCTCCCGCCTCCTCGTGCTCTCCGACACCGGCGAGGACATCCTCTCGTTCCCCGCCGCGCACGCCCGGCGCCTGCGGCTCGCGGCCGCGGACCCCGCGGACCGCAAGGAGATCCACGGCCGCGTCGGCGTCGTCCAGGAGGCCCGCCACGGCGGCGACGTCTCCCACCTCGCCGACGAGCTCGCCTACCACTACGGGCAGGCCGGCCAGGAGTCCAAGGCCCGGCACTTCGGCGAGATCGCCCGCCGCCAGGCCGACCTGTTGCGGCCGCCCATCGTCCACGGCACGCGCCGCCAGCGCATCCCGCCCGTCACCGACGACCTGACCCCCGCCGCCCTCGAGCACGCGCATTCCGTCATGCGCCACCTCGCCGGCGTCCTCAAGGTCGGCCGCCTCTACCCGCAGTGGAGCCAGGTCGCCTCGCAGTTCACCACGCAGCTGCGCGCCTCCCTCGAGGGGCTGCTCGCCTCCGGCCCCGGCGTCACCTTCACCGTCGTGCCGGGCGGCCTCGAGATCAACGGCAAGCCCGCCCCCGAGAAGGTCGCCGCCGAGTTCGCCGCCCTCCTCGAGGAGCGCCTGCTCGGCTCGATCACGATCCTCTCGGGCTTCGGCTTCGACAAGCTCGACCTGGTCCTCCGCGCCTTCGCCGAGCCCATCGACCGGCTCCGCGCCGGGCCGGACCTCTGGGACCGCTTCCTCACCCGCGAGGGCCTCGAGGCCATCGACCTGGTCCAGAAGGCCTACCAGGCCCGCGAGTTCCGCCGCACGACCGCGATGCACGGCGACACGCCCGTCCCCGAGGAGCACCTCCCCGCCCTGCGCGAGGTGGTCCGCGGCCTCAAGGCGGCCGTCGACGCCCTGAAGCTCTACCCGCCCGGCCACCCGCTCGTCGAGGAGTCCGCCTCCGCCCTCGTGAGGCACTTCGCCGCCCTCCTCGAGCACGTCGAGGCCGTCACCTTCGCCGCCACGGACGGCGAGTTCGTCGTCAACGGCATGCCGACCGACGCGAAGTTCTTCGCCGACGCCGGCCAGTTCCTCGCGCGGGAGATCGCCACCCGCGAGCTCAAGAGCATCTCCGTCTGGCGCGGGCTGGCCGAGGACGAGGTCCGCGCCCTCGTCAGCTTCCTGTCGATGGCCTCCGGCGAGCCCGACCGCGCCGGCTTCGCCGACCGCCTCCTCGCCAGCCTCGTCCACGCCTCGATCGGCGGCCGCTCCTACGAGCGCATCGAGGAGGGCCAGGCCGAGTTCGAGATGAAGCCCGGCCCCAAGCCGATCCGCTCCGAGGTCCGCGCCCGCGAGCACCTCGCCAAGCCCTACGAGCGCTTCCTCGGCTCCGAGCTCGAGCAGCAGTTCCACCTCCTCCTCGAGGCCCTCTCCTTCGGCCAGGGCAAGGAGCTCGCCGGCCGCCTCGTCGACCGCCTCGGCTCCCACTTCCACGACAAGGACCTCGCCCACCGCACCCACGCGTTCCAGATCCTCACCCGCGCGATGGCCTTCGCCTCGCCCATGACCCGCCGCGTCGAGGTCGAGCACTCCGCGTCCCCGCTCGAGAAGCGCCTCGCCGAGGACGTCCACCCCGCGTACTTCCGCGCCGCCGCCAACGTCCTGCCCGTCTGGATCCCGGCGGCCGCGACCGTGGGCTGCCTCCGCGAGCTCTCCGGCCTCGCCCGCAAGACCCTCCGCCCGCGGGCCGACTCCGACGACACGCCCCCGGAGATCTCCGCGACCTGCGAGAGCGCCCTCCAGCTCCTGCCCCAGTCCCGCGCCTACGACTCCGTCCTCGCCGCGATCCGCCGGCCCGACCCCGCGGAGCGCGCCGCCGCCCTCGACATCCTCGTGGCCGTCGGCGGCCCCGCGATGGAGCGGCTCGTCGAGCTCCTCGGCGAGGAGTCGGATCCCGCCGTGCGCAAGGACATCGCCAAGCTCCTCGCCCCGCACGCCGACCTCGTGGGCGCCGACGTCGCCCGCGCCCTCGGCCTGGCCAACCCCCCGGAGCGCGTCGCCGCCTACCTCCCGCTCATGGAGTGGCTCGCGACCCCGCACGCCGTCGGCCCGCTCGCCGACCTCCTCGAGAACGGCGGCTCCGACCTCCGCCGCGCCGCCCTGCAGACCGTCGAGAAGTGGCCCCGGCCCGTCGCCAGCGCCGTCGTCCGCCGGCTCCTCTCCCATCCCACCCCGGCCCACCGCGACCTCGGCCTCGACCTCGCCAGCAAGCTCAAGATGACCGAGGTCAGCCCCGAGATCGGCCGCCTCCTCGAGGCCGCCGACGACGAGTCGCTCCTCCGCCTCTGCTGCCACTACTTCGCCTTCTGCCCCAACCCCGCCGTCGTCCCCCAGCTCGCCCGCATCGCGGGCCGCCGCCCCAAGTTCCTCGGCATGGTCCGCGGCTACGCCCCCGCCACCCGCGCCGCCGCCGTCAACGCCCTCTTCGCCCACAAGGGCCACCAGGCCGAGGAGGTCATCGCCATCGCCGAGAAGGACCCCGACCTCCGCGGCCTCCTCCTCCCCCCCAAGCCGCCAACCATCCACGACAGCCCGTAAGATCGCCTGACACGGCGTTACCCGCTCCCACCCAACAGGTTGCACCTCCGTCGCCCCGGCGTGCCGAGGGCCGTCCCTCCGCGCCCCGCCCCGCCCTCGATTCCGTCCCCCAATCGTCGGTCCGACGCTGGCACGGGGCTTGCACTACTCCCGCCACCGGAGGTGCACATGTTCCGTCTCGTCCTGCCCCTGCTGATCCTGGCCGCGTCCGCCCTGCCCGCCCACGCCCAAGGCCGCGGAGGCGGCGGTCCCGGCGGAGCCGGCGGCCCCAAGGAGGACGAGCCCAAGAAGGAGCGCTTCACGACCACCCTCAAGATCTGGCTCGACGCCGAGTCCATCGAGGACAAGGTCAAGAACGCCCTCGCGAAGTCCAAGGCCGTCACGAACGTGGAGGTCGACGCCGAGACCCGCCTCGCGAAGGTCACCTTCGCCGGCGAGGACCTCCGCGAGGCCCTGAAGCTCGAGGAACTCCTCGCGAAGGCCCAGGTCCCGGGCGCGCTCTACGACCAGGCCCGCTACGTCTTCCAGCTCCGATCCGGCCGCGCGACGACCGACGAGATCCGCACCCTGCTCAAGGACTGCACCGGGGGGCTCGTCGAGGTCCTCGGCCCCGGCGCCTTCGGGCTCTGGGCCGGGCCCGTCGACCTCGGGAAGATCGAGGAGGCCGCCGACAAGCTCAAGCTGAAGCTCGAGTGCACCAGCCACGCCAAGCTGTCCTTCGAGGTCGAGGCGCTCGAGGGCAAGACGCCGGATCCCACCGCGCTCGCCGCCAAGTTCGACGCCCGGAGGGGTATCCTGAAGGTCGACCGCGGCGACCGGAAGTTCGACCTCCTCGTGCTGCGCGCCCAGGTCCGGCTCGAGGACGCGAAGAAGATCGCGAAGTCCGCCGACTTCGCCGTGAAGGAGGAGCCCCGGAAATGATCGCGCTCGTCACCGCGCTCCTGCTCCTGCAGGACCCCGTCTACTCCGGGCCCCAGCCCGGCGAGAAGGCCCCGGCCTTCCCCGTCCGCGTCCTCAAGGGCGCCGACGGCGAGGACCTCCGCTTCGACCCCGCGGGCCAGCCGACCGCGATCGTCTTCGTCCACGAGGTCACCCGGCCCGTCGCCCAGCTGCTGCGCGAGTTCGAGGCCTGGGCCGCCCCGCGCCGCGCGAAGCTCCGCGTGCTCTACGTCCTGCTCAGCGCGGACAAGATCGCGTCGCTCAACTTCGCCCCGAACGTGATCCGCGCCTGCAACCTCCCCGAGGGCACGCTCGCCGTCAGCCCCGACGGCCTCGAGGGCCCCGGCGCCTACGGCCTCAACCGCCAGTGCCAGGTCACGGCGCTCGTCGTGAAGGACGGCGTCGTCGCCGCCAACTTCGCGATCGTGTCGCCCACCGCCGCGGTCGACGGGCCCAGGCTCCGGGCCGCCGCCCGGGCCGCCTCCACGAAGGCCCCCGCCACGCTCGAGGAGGCCCTCGCCGAGATCCGCGCGCTCGAGGAGCGCATCGACGCCCTCGAGGCCCAGCTCGCGGCCGCCCGCCCGGCGAAGCCCGCCATGGAGGCGCCGAAGGACGCGCCGAAGAAGGACCTCCCGGGCGCCGCGCCCACCGACCCCGTCCTCAACGGCGCGATGCGCAAGATCATCCGCTCGACCGAGGCCGCCGACCAGGCCGCCGCGGCGAAGGAGATCCAGGACCGCTGCGGCGCCGACGCCGCCCTCAGGAAGCAGGTCGTCGACGGCTGCGTCCTCATCCTCCACCTCGGCTACGGCAACGACGGCGCCAAGAAGGCGCTCCGCGAGCTCCAGGCCTGGGCGGAGGGCCGGTGATCCGGGTCCTCCTCCCCGCCCTCCTCCTGCCCGCGCTCTGGACCGGGTCGCCCCCGGTCCAGGACCGCCCCGCGACCGCGCCCGACTTCCCCACCGAGGTCCACCCCTGGCTCTCGCGCCTGGGCTGCAACGCCGCGGGCTGCCACGGCGCCGCCTCCGGCCAGAAGGGCTTCCACCTCTCGCTCTTCGGCGGCGACCCCGACGCGGACTACGAGTCGATCGCCCGCGAGTTCAACGGCCGGCGCCTCGACCGCGCCGAGCCCGCCGACAGCCTCCTGCTCCTCAAGGCCCTCAAGAAGATCCCCCACGGCGGCGGCAAGGTCCTCGAGAAGGACTCCGAGCCGTACCGCGTCTTCCTCGCCTGGATCGCCGCGGGCGCGCCCCGCCGCAGCGCGACCCGCCGCCTCGAGTCGCTCGCCGCCCGCCTGGAGCAGGGACGCATCCGCGTCGAGGCCCGCTACGACGACGGGACCCTCCGCGACGTCACCGCGTCCTCGACCTTCGCCTCGAACGACGAGGGCGTGGCCTCGGTCGACGCGACGGGGCTCGTCACGCCCGCCGGCCCGGGGGCCGGCGCGATCCTCGTCCGCCACGGCGGACGCAGCACGGCCGTTCCCGTCTCGACGCCCTACGGCTCCGCGCCCGCCGGGACCGCCGCCGACCCGGTCGACGCCGCCGTCGCCGCCCAGCTCGGCCGGCTCGGCCTGCCGGCCAGCCCCCGGGCCTCCGACTTCGCCCTGCTCCGCCGCACCACGCTCGACCTCGCGGGCCGCCTGCCGACGGCCGCCGAGATCTCGGCGGGCCGGGCCGACGTCGCCGCGCTGCTCGCCTCCGACGACTTCCACCGCACCTGGGGCGGGCACCTGGCCCGGATCGCGGGCACCCCGGCCGCCGCGCCCTGGTTCGCGGCCCGCCTCAAGGAGGGCGCGGGCTGGGACGCCGTGATGCGCGCGCTCGTCACCGCCTCGGGCAACGGCCCGGAGACCGCGTTCCTCCGCGCCTCGCCCGACCCCAAGACGCTCGGCGAGAACGCGGGCCGCGCCTTCCTCGGGACGCGCTGGAGCTGCGCGCTCTGCCACGACCACCCGTACGAGCGCTTCACGCGGCACGACTACTACGGCGTCGCCGCCTTCTTCGCCCGCGTCCGGCACCGCGACGGGATCTCGATCTCCGCGAAGGACGAGCTCGTCTACCCGCCGACCGGGCTCGAGGTGGCGCCCGCCTTCCCCGACGGCGCGAAGGTCCCCGAGGGCGCCGACCGGCGCGCGGCGTTCGCGGACTGGCTCCGGAGCCGCGACGCGGCCCGGGCGATCGTCAACCGGGCCTGGGCCCTGCTGCTGGGCCGGGGCCTCGTGCACCCGGTGGACGACCTGCGCCCCTCGAACCCGCCGACGAACGGCCCGCTCCTGGAGCTCCTCGTCGACGGCTTCCTCGCCGACGGCTGGGACGTCGCGAAGCTTGTCGGGCGCATCGTCCGCAGCGGCACCTACGCGCGGAGCCCGGCGCCGGTCGACGGCAACCGCGGCGACGACCGCCACTACTCGAGGGCGCTCGTCCGCCCGCTCGACCCCGCGCTGCTCGGCGCGATCACGGCCCAGGCCGCGGGCGTCCCGACGGTCGGGCCCGTCGCGCCGGCCGGCCTGCCTCGCGCCCTTCAGGCGATCAACGGGGCGGTGCCGCCCCCGCCCTCGGCCGACGTCGAGCAGCTCTTCCTCCGCACGCTCTCCCGGCCCCCGTCGGACCGGGAGCGGGCCCTCGCGCGGACGCCGGAGGAGCTCGCGGACCTCTGGTGGGCCCTCCTCAACTCCCTCGAGTTCACCACGAACCACTGACCATGGATCTCACCCGCCGCTCGTTCCTCCGGATCGGGGCCGCCTCGGCCTTCGCGCCCGCGCTGCCCTTCGACCTCCTCCCCGCGCCAGGCGCCCGCGCGGACTCCGTGATCCTCGTCTGGCTCGACGGCGGCCCGAGCCACCTCGAGCTCTGGGACCCCAAGCCCGGCGCCCCGCCCGAGATGCGCGGGCCCTTCCAGCCGATCGACACGCCCGTCCGCGGCCTGCGGATCGCGGAGTCGCTGCCCCGGATCGCCGCGTCGATGGACAAGGCGACGCTGATCCGATCGATGACGTCCACGGAGGGCAACCACGACCGGGGCGCGCACTACCTGCAGACCGGCTGGCATCCCTCGCCGTCCGTCGAGCACCCCTCGATGGGCTCGGTGGCCTGGCGCGAGCGCGGGGCCGCGGGCGTGCTGCCCGGCGCGGTCGCGATCCCGCGGCCTCCGTCGTACGGCGGCGCCGGGTTCTTCCCCGCGCGCTACGCGCCGTTCCCGGTGGGCGCCGATCCCGGCAAGCCCGGGTTCCAGGTCCGGGACCTCGAGCCGGCCGGCGACGCGGCCCGGGCCGCGCGGAGGCGGGCGCTGCTCGCCGAGCTCGACCGCTCCTCGGGCCTCGGGCCCGCGCCCGACCGCGAGGCGGACTTCGACGCGGCCTACGCCTTCTCGGGCTCCGCGGAGGCGCGGGCGGCCTTCGACCTCTCGCTCGAACCCGAGGCGCGCCGGGCCCGCTACGGCGGCTCGCGCCTGGGCCAGGGCTGCCTGCTCGCGCGCCGGCTCGTGGGCTCCGGCGTCCGCTTCGTCACCGTGAACGACGAGGGCTGGGACCACCACGAGAACATCGGGCGCGTGATGACCGAGGCCTACGCGGGGGGCCGGGGCACGGGCAAGGCCTTCCAGCTCGACCAGGCGGTCTCGGCCCTGCTCGAGGACCTCGACGCGACGGGCCGCCTCGAGCGCACGCTCGTCGTCGTCGCCGGCGAGTTCGGCCGCACGCCGAAGCTCAACGAGCGCGGCGGCCGCGACCACTGGCCGCGGGCCTTCTCCGTCCTGCTCGCGGGCGGCGGCGTGAAGCGCGGGCACGTGCACGGCGCGACGGACGGCACGGGCGAGCTCCCCGCGGAGGACCCGGTCGAGCCGGAGGACCTCGTCGCGACGGTCTACGCGCTGCTCGGCATCGACGCGGCGAAGGAGCACCGTTCTCCGGAGGGCCGGCCGATCCGCCTGCTGAACCGGGGCCGCGTGGTCGAGGAGGTGCTCGCGTGAGCCCGACGCTGCTCCTCGCGCTGCTGCTCCTGCAGGATCCCGGGGCCGGGATCACGGCGGTCGCGGAGCTCCCGGGCGGGAGGCTCGCGGTCGCGGGCCCCGCGGGGATCCGGATCGGCGACGCGGCGCCGGCGGAGCGCTGGTCCGTGACGTCGCTGGCGCTGTCCCCGGACGGCTCGCGGCTGGCCGCGGGCGGCGGCCGCGCGGGGCGGTCCGGCGAAGTCCGGGTCTACGAGCTCGCGACGGGCCGGACGACCTGGTCGCTCTCCGAGCACGCGGACCTCGTCACGTCGCTGGCCTGGTCCCCGGACGGCAAGGAGCTCTACGCGGGGGGCCACGACCGCACGGTCACCCGGTACTCCGCCGGCGGGAAGCTGCTCGCGACGTGGCTGGGACACACGGGGGCGGTGCTCGCGCTCTCGGTCGCGAAGGACGGGACCGTCGCGACGGCGGGGCTCGACGGGACGATCCGGACCTGGGACCCGGCGACGGGGGCGACGCGGCGCACGCTGGCGAGCCACGTCGGGGCCGTGCAGGCCCTGGCCTGGGCGCCGGACGGGACGCGGCTGGCGAGCGGCGGGAAGGACGGGACGGTCCGGGTCTTCGAGCCCGCGATCGGCCGGCTGGTGCGCATCGTGCGCGGCCACGGGGGCGCGGAGCCGACGGCGCTGGCCTGGGCGCGGGACGGCGCGACGCTCGCGAGCGGCGCCTCCGACGGGCGCGTCCGCGTGATCGAGGCCGGCGGCGACCGGATCCTCGCGGTCCACGGCGGGGGCGACGACCGGATCACGTCGCTGGCGGCGGGCGCGGAGGGCTGGACGGCCGGGACCTGGGCCGGGAAGCTGCTGAGGATCCGCTGAGCTACTTCGAGGCCTTCTTGCGGGCCTCGCGGATCAACGTCGGGATCAGGGGGTTCCCCGGGTTCGCCTTCAGGGCGACGTCGTAGGCGGAGATCGCCTCGACGTAGCGGCCGAGGCGCTCGAGGGTCATGCCGCGGCCAATCTGCGCCCGCCAGTGATCGGGCCGGGCCGTCGCCAGCGAACCGAAGTCGGCGAGGGCCTTCTCCCACGAGGGCTTGCCGTCCTTGCCGCGCGAGGCGGCCGCATCGCCCCGGGCGCGGTAGGTCAGCGCGCGCTCGTGGAGCACGTCGAGGTTCTTCGGGTGCTTCTGCAGCAGCTGGGTGAAGCAGGCCGAGGCCTCGTCGTAGCTGCGCAGCGCGTCGGCGCCGGCCTGGCCGGCCTCCCAGTCGCCGCGCTCGGACCAGGCCCGGCCGAGGTTGAGGTAGCTCTCGACCTGGCCGGCGTCGCGGCGGAGCGCCTCGGTGGCGTCGGCGATGGCGCGGCCGAGGCTCGTCGTCGGGTCGAGGCCGCGGAGGCGCTCGGCCGTCCCCTTGAGGCGGTGCGCCCGGCTCCGCAGGTTGAGCGCGTCGACGGAGTCGGGCCGCTTCCGGAGGACGTCCGTCGCGTCGGCGACGGCGGCGATGAGCGTCGCGATCGGGTTGCGGCCCCGTCCCTCCTCCGCCTCGCCCTTCTTCACGCGGGCCATGGCGCGGCCGAGCGTGGGGGCCCAGCCCGTCGCGTCGCGGGCCGCCGCCTCGCCGTAGTCCAGGATCGCCCGGTCGTAGCGCGGCAGCGGGTCGAGGCCGCGGGCGGCCTCGCGGTCCCCGAGCCTCGTCTCGAGCGCCCCGCGGCGGATCCGCAGCACCGGGTCCTCGGGCTCGAGCTTCACGGCCTCGGAGATGTCGGCCAGGGCGCGCGTCCAGGCGGGCTCGGGGTCCCGGCCCGCCGTCTCCTCCGCCTCGCCGAGCCCGAGGGCGGCGGCGGCCCGGGCCGCCCGGGCCTTGGCGGACTTGGGGGCGCGGCGCAGGGCCTCGTCGAGCAACTCGATCGCCCTCGCGTAGTCCGGCCGAGGGTCGCCCTTCGCGATCGCGACGAGGTCGGCCGCCCGCGTGCGGGCGACGCCGGCGTGGACCATCGCGCGGATCGACGACTTCAGCTGGGGCAGTTCCCAGGCCTCGGCGGCCTCGCGGAACTGGCCGGCGCGGAAGTAGGCCAGGCCCCGCCACATCGCCAGGTCGGCGCCCGCGGCGTGCTCGACGAGCTCGCCGGTGAGCGCGGCGGAGGCCTCGGCGGCCCGGCCGGCGGCGAGGCGGTCGGCGGCCTCGAGCCAGGCCGCGTAGGCGCCGATGCGCACGATCTCGGAGCGGAGGATCTCGCGGTGCTTCGCGCCCTCGGGGGGCTCGGGTCCCTCGAGGGGCCAGAGGTCGGCGAGCACGGCGAGCCGGGCCCGCGCGTGGAGCTTCACGGGCCAGGGGTCCTTGCCGGCGTCGCGCGAGGCGCCCTCGAGCTCGACGAAGCCCTCGGCGGTCCGGCGGGCGTTCACGAGCGCGAGGCCCTTCCAGGCCCGGGGCCGGGTGGACCCGGGCTGCCGGGCCCCCGCGCGGTCGCAGGCGGTGCGGATCTCCACGAGCCTCCGGTCGTGCGCGTCGGTCCAGGGCGCGCCCCAGCGGTGCTCCTCGAGCTCGCGCATCGCCGCGGCCGTCGCGTCGAGGAAGGCCATGGGGTCGACGACCGCGGAGGACGGCGCCGGCGTGGAGGTGGCGGCGGCGCTCGGGGCCGGGGTGGGCGTCGCGGCGACCGTCCTGGTCCCGGACCCCCGCAGGGCCACCCAGGCGCCGATCCCGCCGGCGAGCAGCACGAGCGCGGCGCCCCCGGCGATCAGCGTCCGCTTCCCGGGGAGCGCGGGGCCGCCGGCCTTCTCGGGCGCGTCGATCCAGCGCCGCAGGGCGTCGGCCAGCGCGGCCGCGGAGTCCCAGCGCTTCGCGGGGTCGCGCTGCAGCGCCTTCAGGCAGATCTTCTCCAGCGCCTTCGGCACGTCCTTGCGCAGGCGGGTCGGCGGGACGATCGGGTCGTTGAGGATCTTCCGGAAGACGTCCATCACGCGCTCGGCGTGGAACGGCGGCTTGCCCGTGAGCGCCTCGTAGAGGACGGCCCCGAGGGCGTAGACGTCGGTGCGGGGCGAGATCTCCTCGACGGCGCCGCGGGCCTGCTCGGGGGCCATGTAGTACGGCGTGCCCAGGAGCGTGCCCTGCTTCGTGAGCATCGACTCCGAGTCCTCGAGGTGCGCGAGGCCGAAGTCGAGCACCTTGGCCTGGCCCATCTGGGTGACGATGATGTTGCCCGGCTTGAGGTCGCGGTGGACGATGCCCAGGCCGTGGGCCGCCTGGACGCCGCGGGCCGCCTGCTCGACGAGCTCGACGACCCACTTCCGCTCGAAGCCGCCCTGGTCGAGGATCTTCTCGAGCGGCTCGCCGGCGACCATCTCCATGACGAGGTAGAGCCGGCCGTTCTCGTCCTCGCCCGCGTCGAGCACCTTCACGACGTTCGGGTGGTCCACCTTCGCCGTGGCCTGGGCCTCGCGGAGGAAGCGCTTGCGGACGTCGTCGCGGATCTTGACGCCCTCGCTGAGCATCTTGACCGCGACCTCGCGGCCGAGGTTCTCGTCGAACGCGCGCCAGATGGTCCCGATGGACCCCTGGCCGATGACCTCGTCGAGGCGGTAGCGCTCCATGGATCAGTTCCGGAGGAACTCCTGAAGGAAGAGGGCGGAGACGCCGTTGAGGTAGTCCCGGTTCTCCTTGCGCGCGAAGCCGTGGCCCTCGTTGGCCGCGTAGACCGTCCAGACCCGCCCGCCGTTGGCGCGGACCTTGTCGGCGATCTGCACGGCCTCGGAGTACGGCACGCGGGGGTCGTTCTTGCCGTGCACGACCAGCAGGGCCGAGCGGATGCGGTCGGCGCGGTTCGCCGGCGAGATCCGGTCGAAGACGGCCTGCATCGCGGGGTCGCGCTCGTCGCCGTACTCGACGCGGCGCAGGTCCTGGCGGTACGCGCTCGTGTTCTTGAGGAAGGTCCGGAAGTTCGCGATGCCCACGACGTCCACGCCCGCGCGGATCCGCTCCGGGTAGTGCACGAGGCAGGCGAGCACGAGGTAGCCGCCGTAGCTGCCGCCCATCACGGCGACGCGGGAGGCGTCGAGGTCGGGCCGGGCCGCGATCCAGTCGAGCAGCGCGCCGACGTCCTTCACGGAGTCCTCGCGCTTCTCCGCGTTGTCGAGCGCCGTGAAGGTCTTCCCGTAGCCGGTCGAGCCGCGGACGTTGGGGCCGATGACGGCGACGCCGAGCTCCTCGCAGAGGAACTGCGTGATCCCGCCGAACGAGGGCTGGAACTGCCCCTCGGGGCCTCCGTGCAGGGAGACGACGACGGGGACCCTGCCCGGGCGCTTCGGGCGGTAGAGGTACCCGGGGATCGCCAGGCCGTCGAAGCTCTTCCACGAGATCCGCTCGGGGCGCACGAACGTCGCGGGGTCGAAGCCCGCGAGCTCGGCGGCGGTCCAGCGGACGAGCGCGCCGCCCTCGAGGACGTGGACCTCGGCGGGCCGGTCGGCGCGCATCAGCGTCAGGGCGAGGCGCGTGGAGTCGGGCGACCACTCGTAGCCGCCGACGAGGCCGAGGGGCAGGTCGAGGGCCCGGCGTTTCCCGTCCTCGATCACGAAGAGGCGCGAGGCGCCGTCCTCGTTGATCTCGAAGGCGACGCGCCTCCCGTCCGGCGAGACGTCGATCGAGGTGACGTCCCAGGGGAGGTCGGCGGTCAGCCACTCGTACTGCATGGTGGCGAGGTCGACGCGGGCGAGCACGGCGAACTCGCCGGTCGCGTCGCTGGCGCAGTAGATCGAGCGGCCGTCGCCCGCGAAGGCGACGGCGCTGTGGCGGGCCTTGACGCCGCCCGGGACCGGGATCGCGGTGAGCGTCCTGGTCGCGACGTCCATGACGTGGAGGTAGGACTCGTTGGCGGAGACGTAGCGCTCGAGGAGGAGCTTGGAGTCGTCGAAGGACCAGTCGGCGGCGTGCCAGGAGGCGCCCTTGGTCTCGAGGATCCGCTCGGGCGCGGCGCGGCCGGCGGGGTCGAGGAGGAAGAGGTCGGTCTCGCGGGCGCCGGGGGCGTTGATCCCGGCGACGAGGCGGTCGGAGCGGCGGCTGAGGGGGCCGGCGACGACGCGGCCCTTCCCGTCGCTGACCATCGTCGCGGCGCGGGTGCGGGGGTCGAGGCGGAAGAGCTGGGCGTTCTCGTCGCCGCCGCGGGCCATCGAGAAGAGGATCGAGCCGTCGGGGAGGTAGCGGCCGCCGGCCACGGGTTCGCGCTCGTCGCTGACCTGCTCGAGGGGGGCGAGCGGGGCGGGGACGCGGTGGATCTGGGCGAGGTTTCCCGCGCGGGCGGAGACGAGGAGGGACTTCCCGTCCGGGGCCCAGTCGACGAACGCGGCGCCGCGGAGTTCCTGGTAGCGGTGGAGCCGCTCGGCGAGGGCGGCGGGGACCTCGGGGACGCCGGAGGTCTCGATGGCCGCGGGCTTGGCGGCGGCGGGGCCGGGGCCCGGGGCGGGCGACGCGCAGCCGAGGAGCAGGAGGAGGGCCGGGAGGGCGGATCGCATGGGGGGATTCTAGCGGACGGTGGGCGACCGGAGGAGGAATCCGGGCACCGCCGTGGAAACCACCGCGTAGATCACGAGCCCGCCGACCAGGTGTGGAGGCAGGGCGAACTGGTCCCGGAGGATGCCGGCGATGACCAGGCAGAAGACGAGGGTCGGCATGAGGGAGAGCCCGATCCGCAGTCCGTGCACGGCCGCCTCCCCCAGGGCGAGCTTCCGGTGCAGGATGACCGTCCCGAGGCGGATCGGGAGCACGAGGACGAGGAAGACGCCCCCGCTGACGAGGGCCGCCCGGGTGAAGTACGCCGTGGTCAGCTCGAGCCCCGCCTTGAAGAAATAGAAGGGCGCGAACACGGCGGCGAAGGCCTCCACGGCGTGGAGGATGCGCTCCGAGGAATCCGCCTGGAGCCGTTCCCGGAACCGGCGGGCCGCGATGCCGACGAGGAACGCGCCGACCAGGTAGTAGACGCCGAGCTTCTTCGTCGCGAAGGCGCAGACGACTCCGAGCATCAGGAGGAAGGCGACCTCCGACTTCGGCGCGAAGGGGGCGATGATCTTCGCGAAGCCCTCCAGGAGCAGCGGGATCACCGCGACCAGCCCCGCGAGCGCCAGGGTGGCGATCCCCAGCTGGGCGGCCGAGGTGGACTGGAGGGTCACGAAGAGGACGCCGAGCGCCATGAGCTCGGCCGCGAGGGCCAGCGAGCGGATCCAGCTCCCCTCGGCCGCCTTCAGGCCGAACAGCGGGATGGAATCCAGGATGAACCCGGTCGAGGGGGTGAAGAGGGCCAACGAGAGCAGCCAGGCGGCCCGGGGGCCGATCCCGAGGAGGGCGTCGAGCACGACGGCGCCGCCCGCGAGGAGCCCGAGCCGGATGGCGACGTGCTGGGCGAGGACCCGGGCGCCCCGCCGGAGCTCCTCGAAGTCGACCTCGAGGCCCGCGAGGAGGAAGAGGGAGGTGATCCCGTAGGTGGCGAGGAGCGGGATGGTCGCGTCGGCCTGGAACCAGCCCAGGAGGGAGGAAACGAATCCCAACACCATGCTCGTGATCGCCCCCGGGAGGCGGTAGCGCTGGAGGAACTTGGGGACGACGAACAGGGCGAAGATCAGGATGACGTACTGGAGTTCCTGGCTCACGGCTTCCCCCGCCGCCGGACGGCGCGCAGGTGCCGGAGAAAGGCCAGGACCCGGGCCGGGCCGGAGAGCCGGTGGGCGGCCAGCGGCCCCGCGACCGGTCCGACGCCGATCGAGACGTCCGACGGCCGGAGGGCCGAGAAGGCCTCGAGGTCCGTCACGTCGTCGCCGACCACGACGAACGTGGTCCGGCGGGGCCAGGCCCGGCGCAGGGTCCGGACCCCGTCCGCCTTGCCCGGGAGCCCGGCGGCGCGAAGCTCCCAGACGCAGCGGCCCGCCTTCACCTCGAGGCGACCGGCCTGCGAGCGGAGGATCGCGGCGACCCGGGCGGAGGCCTCGAGCATGGCCCACGGGGCCGCGCCGCGGTAGTGGACCGCCACGGACAGGCCCTTCTCCTCGATGAGGATCCCCCGGAGCGGACCGCCCATCGCGCGGCGGATGGACTGCACGGCGCGGAAGGCCGCCTCGGGCGCCCGCCGGATGCGGCGGCCCCGGGGATCCAGGAATTCCGCCCCGTGGTGGCCTCCGTACCAGAGGCCGGAAACCCCGACGCGGTCGCGGAGATCCTCCAGGCTCCGGCCCGAGAGGATGGCCACCCGGATCCCGGGAAGGGCCGCGAGCGCGGCGAGTTCGAGGCGCAGCGCCGCCGGGGCGCGGGGGATGTCGTGGCGGGGGGCGATCGGCACCAGGGTCCCGTCGAAGTCGAGGACCAGGCCCAGGCGGGGCGTCGACGCCAGGTCCAGGGCCAGCGTCGGGAGCGCCGGCGCGCCTCGCCTCACGCGGCCTCCAGCCAGGCCAGCACGAAGAGCCGGCCGACGAGGAAATAGAGGGAGGCTCCGACCAGGAGCCAGGCCGCGAATCGGGGGGGCGGAGCCGTTTCGGCCTGGCCGCGGTCGTGATACCACGCCCCGAGTATGGACCATATCAGGAGTCCGAATGCAAGGTCGCCGATCGAGCCGATCGGCGGATGAAGGACGAGCATGGCGAGGCCGACCGCGAACGCCAGGCCGGGGCCGAGCAATCTCCACCAGGTGCTGCAGAAGCAGCCCGTGAACGAGCCGGTTTCCGGTGAAGCCATGGAACCGCCTTTCCGGTTGGAGCGGGAAACGGAGCATCCCCGAGCGGGGGAGCTGGGATCCTGGGACGCCGTCGGACGGATCCTAGCGGGGCGGGGAGCGGTGGTTCTTCGGGGTGGCGGCGAGGTAGATGTGCAGGAACGCGGGGCGCGAACGTGCCTCGAGGATCCTGAGCTCGGTCGGGGTCCAGGTCCGGACCGCGGGGACCGGCGACGCGACGACGACCAGGCCGGTGGACGCGGCCTTCCAGGCGTAGGCCCAGATGGCTCCACCCAGGCAGAGGCAGGCGGCGAGGAGGATGAGGCAGCCCAGGGCCTCCTGCAGGTCGTGGTTCGTGAGCGCCATCACCTGTTTCGTATCCTGCCGCGGCGGGCGCGTCAACCCGTCCCGCTCCGATTCCCGGGATTTTTTTCCGGGCTCGGCGATTGACGCCTCCCGGCCGGCTCGATACCCTTCGGGCATGAAGGGAACGGACGCCCGGCATCGGCGCCTGCTCGAGGCCCTCTCCCTCCCGGACTACCTGAAGGTCCGGCTCGTCGGCACGCCCAAGAACCACCGCTCCCCGCCCGGCCGCTGACCCTCCCCCGGTCGTCCCCGTTCCCGGTCCGCCTCCCGTGGAGTTCCCATGTTGGCCGTTTCCTTCGCCGGCGACACCCCGGTCGGGCCCGTGCTCCTGGGCCTGGCCGTCATCCTGCTGGCCGCCAAGCTGGGCGGCGAGCTCTTCGCCCGGCTGAAGCAGCCCGCGGTGCTCGGCGAGCTGGCCGTCGGCATCCTCCTGGGCAACCTCCACCACCTCGGGTGGTCGGGCCTCGAGTTCCTCGGGAACGAGAAGACCCTCAGGGTCCTCGCCGAGATCGGCATCGTGCTGCTGCTCTTCGAGGTCGGCCTCGAGTCCACGGTCCGGCAGATGCTCCGGGTGGGTTTCTCGGCCCTCCTCGTCGCGATCATCGGGGTCGTGGCGCCGGCGGCACTCGGCTTCGGGACGGCGGCCTGGTTCTTCCCGGGCGACTCGCAGTACTCGCACGTCTTCGTCGGCGCGATCCTCTGCGCGACGAGCGTCGGGATCACGGCCCGGGTGCTCCAGGAGCTGCGGCAGACGCGCTCCCGGGAGTCGCAGATCATCCTCGGGGCGGCGGTGATCGACGACGTGCTCGGGCTCATCGTGCTGGCGACGGTCTCCGGGATGATCGTCGCGGCCGACGCGGGCCGGGTGATGTCGCTGGGGGCGGTCGGCTGGATCTCCGGGAAGGCGCTGCTCTTCCTGGTGGGGTCCATCCTGGTCGGCCAGTACCTCTCGCCGCGGATCTTCCGCTTCTCGCTGCGGCTGCGCAGCCACGGGCTGCTGCTGACCTTCACGCTCGCCTTCTGCTTCCTTCTGTCCTGGCTCGCCCACCTCGCGGGCCTGGCGCCGATCGTGGGCGCCTTCACCGCGGGCCTGGTCCTCGAGGAGGTGCACTTCACGGAGCTGGCGACGCGGGAGCGGAAGTCGATCCACGACCTGCTCCACCCGCTGACCTCGGTGCTGCTGCCCGTGTTCTTCGTGCTCATGGGGCTGCAGGTGGACCTGAAGCCCCTGCTGAACCCGGGGATCCTGGCCTTCGCCGGCCTGCTCACGGCCGTCGCGATCGTCGGGAAGCTGGCCTGCGGGATCGGCGTCCTGGGCCGGGGCGTCGACCGCCTGGCGGTCGGCTTCGGGATGATCCCGCGCGGCGAGGTCGGCCTCATCTTCGCGGGCGTCGGGCTGACGCTCACGCTGGGCGGCAAGGCCGTCGTGTCGCCCGCGGTCTACTCCGGCGTCGTGCTCATGGTGATGGTCACGACGATCGTCACACCCCCGCTGCTGAAGCTCCGGCTGGGCAAGGGCCCGGTCGAGTTGATCGACGGAACCCCGCTGCCGCCCGGAAAGGACCCCTAGATGCCGCCTCCGCCCCACGACGACCCGCACGGACCGCCGACGCCTCCCCACGCCCGCCACCTGGGGGACGGGGCGCGCGACGAGGACGTGCTGCGCTTCGCGCCGCCGGAGATCCGCCGGATCTGGAAGCGGCTCGTCTCCGTGGAGGAGAAGCTCGACGCCGCCGTCGCGGCCCTGGCCCGCGTCGAGGCCCTCCTGGAGCGCCGCGACCGGTGATCGACCCCGAGGTCGCGGACCTCGTCGAGCGCAACGCCTTCACGTACGGACCCGTCGAAACCGCGCTCCGCGTGTTGAGGCGCACCCGCGCGGGGCCGGACCCGCTGGCCGCCTGGGACGAGCTGATCCGGCGCTGCCCCCGCATGGCGCCCCTGGGCTACTGGAGGGCTGCGACGACGCGCGGCGGGCCGGGCTTGGACGCCCTGGAGGCGGACTGCCGGCGCCGCCTGGACCTGCTGGTGGACCACCTCCACCGGAGGATCGAGCCGTACGACCGCGTGCTCGTCGTCGGCGAGGACGTCGAAGTGGACCTTCTCTGGCGCCGCGACCGCCCCGACCGGCGGTACCGTTACCTGCTGCTCGACGGCCCGCTCGGGGCCGAGCCGCCGGGGACCTGGTCCCGGAAGCGCTTCCGCCGGGTCCCGGTCCGGGTCGAGGCGCCGTTCGACTACTCGCAGGTGGAGGACGCGCTGGACTGGGCGGAGGTGCTGCTGCTCGCCGGATTCACGCTGCACCGGCAGAACCTCCTGGGACCCCCGCAGCTGCGGCCCCTGCTCGCCGCCGCCCGGGACCAAGTTGACGAGGTGCTCCTCGCCGTGGTCAACGAGCGGCGGCTCACCCTCGGGGAGGGCGCGCCCTCGGAGTACCGCGACGACTTCCGCCCCTACCTGTGGCAGTCGGCGGTGACGGGCCTGATCTCCGAGTGGCTCCAGGGCTCCGAGGGGACGTCGCTGGGCTGGCTGCCCATGCCGGCCGAGCAGCTCCGGCTCCGCTACGGCGAGGAGCTCTTCCCCTCGTGATCGACCTCCTCGTCGTCCTCGGGGTCGTCGGCGCCTCGACGCTGGCGATCGCGCTCACCCCGGCCCGGAAGGAGCCGGCCGCCCTGGTCGGCGCGACCCTGGTCATGGTCTGGGGCCAGGTCCGGGGCTTCTTTTCGGCGGACCAGGCCTTCGCCTCGATCTCGATGCCGGTCCTGGCCATCCTCCTGGCGATCGGCGTCTTCGCGGAGGTCTTCTCCGATTCCGGGATCTTCGAGAGGATCTGCCGGCGCCTCGCCGTGCTCGCCCGCGCCCGGCGCACGGCGCTCGTGCTCCTCTTCCTCCTCCTCACCTACGCGGCGTCCTGCCTCCTCAACAACCTGACCTGCCTCATGGTGCTCCTGCCGATCATGATCGGGGCGCTGCGGGCGGTGGGGATGTCCCCCGCGGGGATGCAGGCCTCCGTCTCGGCGATCGTGATCGCGAGCAACCTCGGCGGCGCCAGCACGATGATCGGGGACTTCCCCAACATCCTCATCGCGCGCTCGCAGGGCATCCCCTTCGTCGACTTCCTGGAGTGGATGCTCCCCGCCTGCGTCGTCCTGCTCGGGGTCCTCGCGGTCCTCGCGGCGCCCTGGCGCGGGGGCGCCCCGGCCTCCCCGGCGTCCCGGGAGCTGCTCGTCGAGATGATCGACCAGCAGGCGGCCGCCTCCCCCGTGGACTGGAGATTGCTCGGCCCCGCCACGGTCACCTTCGCCTTCTTCCTGGCGGGGATCACGGCGACGGGCTGGGTCCGCTTCCCCCCCGAGATCGCGGCGATGGCCTTCGCCTGCCTCTGCGTCTGGTGCCTCCCCCGGCCCCAGGACTGGCTGGCTCGCGTGGACGTCCGCAGCATCCTCTTCCTGTCCTGCCTCTTCATCTTCGCGGGCGCGGTCCAGGCGACGGGCGCCCTCGATCGCGCCGCCGCGATCGTCCTCGACTCCACGGCGGGCGATCCCTACCGGCTGTCCGCGTCGGTCATCCTGCTGGCCTGCCTCCTCACGGCCGTGTTCTCCGCCGGCCCCACGACGGCGGCCCTCATCCCGGTCGCGGGGGCGATGAAGGGCGCCCTTCCGGGGCACCTCATCTGGTGGTGCCTGTCGCTCGGGGTCCTGGCCGGTTCCAGCGCGACGATGCTCTCGGCGACGGCGGGACCCGTCGCGGCCAACCTGCTGCGGGCGAAGACGGGCCTCGAGCTCGGCTTCGTGGATTTCTGGCGGATCGGCTGGAAGTCCGCCGCCTCGTTCGCCGTCCTCTCGGTGCTGTACGTCTGGGGCCGGCTCTGGACCGGGATCTGATTACTGGCTGGGCTTGCCGCGCTGGCGGAGGGCGTCGAGCCGGGCCTGGCACCACTTCTGGCAGTTCGGATCGTCCTTGCCGGCGACCTTGGCCCTCTCGAACCACTGGATGGCCTCGTCGAACCTCCCGGCGGCCTCGCAGAGGGTGCCCTTCCCCGTCATGGCGTTCCAGTACGCGGGGTCGAGCTGGAGGGCCTGGTCGAAGCCGTCCCAGGCCTTCTTCAGGAGGGCGTCGCGCTCGGCGGACTTCGCGTCGCGGTTGGCGATGCGCTGGTAGCAGTTGGCGCGTTCCGCGTGGATGACGGCGTAGTCGGGCCGCTGGGCGATCGCGGCCGAGTAGTCCTTCACGGCCGCGTCGTAGAGATCGAGGGCCCCGGGCGCGGCGCCGGCCAGGTCGCCGCTCTCCTGGTAGAGGCGGGCGCGAGAGGTGAGGGCCTCGAGGTGGCCGGGCTGGAGCGCGAGGACCTTCGTGAAGTCGTCCACGGCGTCGCCCAGGATCTGGGGCAGCGCCTTCTGGGCGTCCTGGCGCGGGGCCCAGAGCTGGGCGACGGTGACCCGCAGCTTGCCGCGCTGGAGGGCGATGTCGAGGGACTGGGGCTGGCGCTTGCCGGCCTCGTCGAGGTCCTTGCAGGCCTGGACGAAGAGGGCGAGCGGGTCCTGGCGGTTCTGCCAGAGCCAGGTCCCCTTCTGCTGGAGGCACCAGGCGCGGGAATGGAAGGGCCCGCCCTCGCGGTGGCCCAGCTCGATCGCCTTGGAGTAGTCGCGGATCGCCAGGTCGTAGGCGGCCACCGGGTCCTGCTTGCGGTTCGCCAGGCCGTCGGCCTTGTAGCGGTGGAGGTTGCCGCGGGAGTTCCAGGAGCCGAGGGCCCCCGGGTTCTTCTGGAGCAGCACGTCGAGGTCCTTGACGCCCGCGTCCCAGTGGACGAAGGGGTCGCGGCCCTGGGAGCCCTCGACGTTGCCGAGCCAGAGGCGGGCGACGGCGCGGTACTGGTAGGAGCCGAGGTAGTCGGGAGCGAGCTCGCTGCTCTTCTGGAGCCGGTCGACCGCGGCCTTCAGGTGGGGCGAGCCGTCCTGGCCGGCCACCTGGGCGAGCACGCCCTGGGACATGCGGGCGACGCCGGCGACGTGGCTGGCCCGGGGCCAGCCGCGCGAGAGGACGGGCTCGAGGACCCGCTCGGCCTCGTCGAAGCGCCGGTCCCAGGTGAGCAGGTAGGCCCGCACGTAGGGCGACAGCAGCGACAGGAGGGGGTCGGTGCCGCCCTCGGAGGCGCGGGTGCCGGCGTCGGCGTACTCCTTGCGCGCGGCCAGCGAGAGGGCCTCGGCGAACTTCCGGAAGGTGCGCACGGAGGGCTCGGTCCCGGCCCGGGCCGTCGCGCGGTCGAGGGCGACGAGGGCCGCCTCGAGCGACTTGGCCATCGCGTCGTCCACGGGCGTGGCGGCCATCGAGACGCCGGAGGGGCCGTAGGAGATCGTGAGCTCGGCCGAGCGGGCCCAGTCCTCGAAGGACGCGAGGGCGAGGAGCAGCCAGGGCCAGGGGTCGTCGCCGGAGTCGCGGGCGGCGGCCTCGAGGTCGGCGCGGCCGGTCGGGCGGCCGGCGAGGTGGCGGGCGAGGGCGGCCCAGGCGCGGCCGGCCGGGTGGTCGCCGGCGGACTTCTCGATCTCGGAGACCCTCGAGGGGGCGCCGAGCCGGGCGGGGTCGCCGAGGTAGCCGGCCTCGAGGTCGCGGAAGGCCGGCAGCGTGGCGTCGCGGATCTTCGCGAAGTCGGGCCCGCGGCGGGGGGCGGGCGTGGCGGCGGCCTCGGGGGTGGTCCCGGGCTCGGCCGGGGCCGAGCGGCGGGCGACGGCCAGGACGATGGCGCCGCCGACGGCGAGGACGGAGGCGACGAGGATCGTCACGATCCAGGTGGCCGGGTGCAGCCTGAGGGAGGAGCCGACGCGGGCGCCGAAGGAGGCGCGGCGGACGCGGACCTCCTTGCCGTTGATCCAGGAGCGGAGGTCGTCGGCGAACTCCTGGGCGGAGGCGTAGCGGAGGGCGGGGTCCTTCTCGAGGGCCTTGAGGCAGATGCGGTCGAGGGCCTCGGGCAGGCCGGGCTTGAGGCGCCGGGGCGGGAGGACCGGGGAGTTGACGATCTTGCGGTAGATCTCGACGACGGACTTGCCGTCGAAGGGGGGCCGGCCGGTGCAGGCCTCGTAGAGGATGGCGCCGAGCGCGTAGACGTCGGTGCGGGCGGTGATCTGGTTGTTGGCGCCGCGGGCCTGCTCGGGGGCCATGTAGACGGGCGTGCCGAGCTGGGTTCCGGACCGGGTGAGGAGGCTGTCGGCCTGCATGAGGTGGGCGAGGCCGAAGTCGGCGACCTTGGGCGGGCCCTTCTTGGGGATGAGGATGTTCGCGGGCTTGAGGTCGCGGTGGACGGCGCCCTTCTCGTGGGCGTGGTGGACGCCGCGGGCGGCGGCCTCGAGGACGACGACGACGTCCTTGAGCTGGAAGTCCTTGCGGTCGAGGACGTGGGCCAGGGAATCGCCCTCGACGAGCTCCATGACGAGGTAGAGCTGCCCGTCCTCCTCGCCGGCGTCGTGGACGGTGACGAGGTTGGGGTGGCTGAGGCCGGCGGAGATGCGGGCCTCGCGGAGGAAGCGCTGGCGGACGTTCTCGTTGGCGGCGGCGGACTCGCGGAGGACCTTGAGGGCGACCTCGCGGTCCATGTCCACGTCGTGGGCGGCGTAGACCTTGGCCATGGCGCCGGAGCCGAGTTCGAATTGGATTTGATAGCGCTTCATGGGGCGGGGCCGGCCGCGATTGTACGGCAGGGGGCGGGCGGGCTCAACGATCCCGAGCACGGGGGGGGGGGAAGGGGCGGGCCGGGTGGGGGGAAGTCCACCCGGCCCGTGGAGAGAGGGTCGGTTGCGGGGGAACGCAGGTCCGACACTACCTGTATATACGGCAGGGTGGTGTCAGGATAGGACACGCTCCCGGGCAAAAAGGGGGCGCTCAGGCCTCGAGCTCGACGTTCCAGTAGGCCTCGCTGAGGAAGTCCTTCCACGACTGGCGGAACTCGCCGATGCGCAGCGTGAAGTGGGGCTTCCAGGCGGGCTTGCCCGGGGTGGAGCGCAGGACCATCTTCGCCTCGTGCGGGGTGCGGTCCGCCTTGCGGGCGTTGCACTCGACGCAGGCCAGGACGCAGTTCGCCCAGGTGGAGGTGCCGCCCCGGGAGCGGGGCTGGATGTGGTCGATCGTCAGCTCCTCGGTGCCCGGCCGCTTGCCGCAGTACTGGCAGCGGTTGCGGTCGCGCTTGAAGAGGTTGCGCCGGGAGAAGACCACCTCCCGCTCGGGGATCTTGTTGTAGACCGTCAGCAGGATGACCTCGGGGACGCGCAGGTTGAGGCGGACCGTGCGGACGTGGGGCTCCGACTCGGCCGCGCGGATGCCCGCCCAGCTGTCGAAGTCGTACGTCCGGTAGGTCTCCGGCTCGACGGCCCGCGCCGCCCCGCGCACCATCAGGCAGAACGCGTCGCGGACGGACGTCGTCCGGATCGGGACCCAGGCCCGGTTCAGCACCAGGGCGGGCGTGTCGAGCACCTCCGTCATGCCCCCGATTCTACCCCCCGCTTCCGGGGCCGATCAAGGCCCCCGCCTCGACGGTACGTATTCATGAATTCGTGTATACGTAAGTAAGCGGGGAGAAGGAGAGGGGGGTCACTCGCTCGTGATCGCGCCGAGGATGTCCAGGAAGTCCTCGTCGCCCGCGTAGGCGGCGAACTTCTGCTTGGCCGCGTGGATGTCCTCCTTCCACAGCGCCAGCGTCCGGTCCCGGTCCACCGCCACGCACTTCTTCAGCCAGTCCATCGCCTCGTCCCGGCGGCCCCGCAGCGCGGCCAGCCCCGCCAGGTTGAACAGCGACGAGTGGCTCTTCGGGTTCAGCTCCACCGACTTGCGCCAGGCCGCCTCCGCCTTCTCGTAGTCGCCCTTGCACACCGCCCACGACAGCCCCAGGTTCGAGAACGCCTCGTCGTCCTGCGGCAGCCGGCGCGCCACCTCCTCCGCCACCTCGTGCGCCTGCTCCTTGCGCTCCAGCCCCACGTACGACTCCCAGAGCCCCAGGAACGCCGACTTCGTCTCCCCGCCCTTGGCGATCGCCCGCCCGAAAGCGGCCGCCGCCTGCTCGAAATCCCCCTGGTCCACGAAGTAGTGCCCCAGGTACTCGTGCGCCTCCGGGTAGTCCTCGTCCAGCTCCAGCGCCGCCGTGAACTCCTGGAACGCCGAGTCCGTATGCCCCTGCCCCATGTGCAGCCGGCCGAGGTTCACGTGCGCCGGCGCCGAGTCCTGGTACCCCGTCGAGCGCTGGAAATCCGACAGCGCCCGCTCCAGGTCCCCCGCCTCCGCGTAGGCCACGCCCCGCTTGTTCAGCGCCTCCGCGATCAGGCCCCGGACGTCGGTATCGTCCGGGTACTTCTCCGTGAGGTGCATCAGCCGGGCCATCGCCTCCCGGATCCGCCCCCCCTGGAGCAAGCCCCGCGATTCCTTCAGTCCGCGAACCAGGTCGTCAGGCATCATCTATCCTCTTGGACGACGGGAACCCCCCGCCGACTCGCCAAATTAACCCCCGCTCCCCCCGCTTTCATCCCAGCGCTTGGATCAATACAAGGTTTTCCCCAACCACCCCGCCAGGATCTCCTTCTGCACCCCCGTCGGCGCCGCCGACCGCCGCAGCGCGTACTCCCCCGACTCCCGCTCCGACAGCACCAGGTCCAGCTCCACGTTCTTCTCGGAGCGCTCGAACACCGCCTTCACCTTGTCCCCCACCTTCAGCTTCGCCAGCAGCGTCGCCAGCTGGTTGCGGTCCTTCAACTCGTTGCCGTCGATGGACTTGAGGAAGTCGCCCTCCTGGACGCCTGCGGCCTCCGCCGGGCCCCCCTTCGGCACCGTCCTCACCTTCAACCCGTTCATCACCAGCCCCAGCGCCGCCATCTTCTTCACCTCGAAGACCAGGCCCGCCGCCTGGCAGACCTCCGCGTAGGGCAGCTCCTCGATCCCCGAGACGTGCTTCGCGAAAAACTCCGTGAAATCGGCCCCCGAGACGGCGTTCACCGCCTTGACGACCCCGCCCTCCTCGAAGCCCACCCCGATCGCCCCCTTCCCCGCCTTCGCCGGGCCCGTGACGTACTTCTCGTAAAGGTGCCGCATCACGTCGTCCATCCCCTTCTTCCCCTCCGTCGCCGCCCGGATCTTCAGGTCCAGCAGCCAGCAGATCAGCTCGCCCTTGTTGTAGTAGTCCACCCGCGGCGTCGGGTCGTCGATCCGACGGTCCCAGATCGTCCAGCTCGCCTGCTCCGCGCTCTGCGTCTTGCGCGCCGGGTTCTCCTGCAGCTGCCGCACCTCGTCGAGCAGGTGGCGGAAGTACCGCTCCTCCGTCCAGATCCCCGCCCGGATCAGCGCCCGGTCCCCGAAGTAGCTCGTCCCGCCCTCCGACAGCCACAGCGACTTCGAGCGGACCTCCTTCGTGTAGTCGAACGGGCCCAGCTCCACCGGCCGGATCCGCTTCACGTTCCAGAGGTGCACGAACTCGTGCGACGCGATGCTCGCCAGGTTGTTCACGTCCGACTGCACGTACTGCAGCGGCATCGAGATGTCCGTCGAGTTCAGGTGCTCCAGCCCGCCGCCGCCGGCCTGCGGCCGGAAGTGGTAGAGGAACACGTAGCGCTCGAACGGGAAGCCGCCGAACATCTTCCCGTGCTCCGCGACGATCTTCTTGTGCAGCGCCACCATCCCGTCCGCGTCGATCTTCCCCTCGCTGTGCAGCGCCAGCTCGAAGGTCACGCCCTCGTGCACGAACGAGTGCAGCTCCAGGGTCCCCAGCTCCGTCGGGCAGTCGATGAAGGTGTCGTAGTCCCGAGCCTCGTACCGGCCCTGCTCCGTCCGGGTCAGCCCCGTCGCCACCTTCCACCCGGCCGGCAGCTTGAACTCCGCCGCGTGCCGCCCCGACATCCGGTCCTTCACGTAGAAGTAGAGCGACGGCCCCTCGAGGAAGTAGTGCTTCTCCGAGAGGTTCATCCCCAGCGACGGCACCTCGCGGGGCTTCATCACGTACTTCACGACCACCGTCGGTGCCTTCCCGACCTCCAGCGTCCAGATCGTCGGGTGCGCGGTCTTCTTCACCTCGACGGACTTCCCGCCCGCCGACGCCTCGACCGACTGGATCGCCTTGGCGTACTGCTGGATCCGGTACGACCCCGGCCGCCACACCGGCAGCCCGACCGTCACGACCTCGTCCCGGTTGTTCTCGATCGTCATCTCGACCTTCACCAGCCCCTCCTTCGGGGCCGAGACGTCGACGACGTACGACACGAGGACCGGCGGCGCCGCCTCCTGGGCGGGGGCGGAGAGCGCGGCGGCCAGCGCGAGCAGGACGACGGAGGTTCGAATCATCATGGTTGGTTTTCCCGAAGGATGGTACGGATCGTACCGCCCCAACGCGGCCCGAACCGCACTTTTTCTACGCGGCCCGGAACGTGTCGCCGATCGATTCCTCGCGGCTCTCCAGCAGCCGCGCGGCCAGGAACAGCCCCGCCGCCCAGAGCGCCGCGCCGTACGCCAGCACGAACGGCACGAGCAGCCAGGTCCAGCCCGGCCCCAGCCAGGCCTCCACGCCGAAGCGCGCCAGCCCGATCGGCGCCACGAGCACGCCCACGGCCATCGTCGCCAGCCCCTTCTGCAGCGTCAGCAGGCAGCCGTCCGCGTCCTGCCGCGACAGCCGCGTGCCCGGCGCCAGGAAGCGCGTCGGCAGCCCCACGCTCACCACGCTGCCCAGCCCCGTCGCCACCGCCAGCGCCGCCGTCCCGTACGCCAGCTCCACCGGCAGCGCGGCCCACGCGCCGAAGGCGGCCGCCGCGACCGTCAGCGCCGCCGCGTTGAGCGTCCCGAACACGACGACGTACGCCGCGTTCTTCCCCGCGATCAGCTTCCAGCGCGCCGCCGGGAAGCCGAACAGCGTCCGCACCGCCGTCCCGTCCAGCCCGAACTGGTTCACGAGGAACGCCATCTCCGAGAACAGGAGCAGGTAGCCCAGCGACGCCGGCACCCAGCGCCGCAGGTGGAAGGCGTCCCGCGTCCCGTCGACCATCACGAGCGGCCCCGCGATCGGGATCACGAGGTAGAAGATCCCCGTCAGCAGCCGGTGCCGCACCAGCGGGTCCCGGAAGAAGACGCAGAGCTCCTTGCGCGCGACGGCCGCCGCCTCGAGCCCCCCCAGCGCCCGCACGAGCCGCGCCGCCCCGACGAGGAAGGGCCGCCCGACGGCCTTCGCCGCGGCCTTCGCCCCGCCCCCGCCGAAGACCGGCTCGCCGAACGAGAGCCGCACCTCGAGCCGCGCGCCGACCCAGCCCACCAGCGCCGTCACCCCCGCGAAGAGGGCCAGCCCCGTCCAGGCCTCCGGCCCGTCTAGCCGGTACGCCCGCGCCAGCCACCCCGGCGGCGTCCACGCCGTCCAGGCCTCGAAGAGCCCCCGCTCCGCCGACTCGCGGAACCAGCCGCCCGTCACCCCCATCAGCTCGCGCCGGAAGAACTGCGTGCCGAGGTAGATGCCGCCGCCCAGCAACGTCGAGACCAGGATCATCAGGTCCCGCCAGCGCCGGCTCGTCAGGATCGACAGGAACGCCAGCCGCAGCGCCCGCGAGAGCATCTGCAGGTGCAGGATCAGCAGGGCGAAGAGCCCCGCCCGCACCGCCGTCTCGACCGCGCCCCCGCCCGTCGCCGCGGCGAAGCCCGCCGCGAGCCCCCCGCCGAAGATCGGCGCCATCCCGATCAGCGTGCCGAGCGTGCCGCCGAGGAAGACCACGCCCGGCCGCACCGGGAACGGCGCGAGCCGGCCGGGGTCGTAGAGGTCCGAGAAGCTCCCGAGGTGCAGCCAGAGCACGTAGACCAGCGCGAAGCCGAGGTGGACGAAGTTCCACGCGACCACCGGCTCCTGGTCCTCGAAGACCTTGCCGAGCCCGCCGCCGATCGCGCCCGCCAGCGCCGTCGACAGCAGGCCCGCGACGAGGATCCCGACCAGGAACGCCAGGCGCTGCCCCCACGTCGAGCGCCAGAGGTACTTCCAGCGCAGCCAGACCAGCAGCCGCAGGTGCCCGATCACGGCGCGCCCGGCGCCCCCATCCAGTCCACGTCGCCCACCGGCCCGCCCGCCCGCCCCACGAGCTTCACGAAGATCTCGTCGAGCTGGGCCCCGGGCCCCAGGCCCGACTGCACCCCGAGCTCCGGCAGCGTCCCGATCCCCTTCAGCCGCCCCGCGTCGATCACCGCCACCCGCGTGCAGAGCTTCTGCACGACCTCGAGCACGTGCGACGTGTAGAAGATCGTCGTCCCCTTCGCCGCCAGCGACTGCAGCGCCTTCTGGATCGCCTGCGTCGAGATCGCGTCGATCCCGTTGAAGGGCTCGTCGAGGAAGAGCACCTCCGGCCCGTGCACCAGCGCGCAGGCCAGCGCGACCTTCTTGCGCATCCCCATCGAGTAGTCGATGACCAGCTTGCCCCGGTCCGCGGGCTCCAGGTCCACGAGGTCCAGCAGCTTCTCCGTCCGCCGCCGCGCCTCCGCCTCCGGCACCCGGTGCATCAGGCCGCTGAACACGACGAGCTCCCAGCCCGAGAGCCGGTCGAAGGTCTCGATGACCTCCGGGAGGATGCCGATCCGCGCCTTCACGCCCAGCGGGTCGGCGGCCACGTCGCGCCCCGCGACGAGCGCCCGGCCCTCCGACGGGCGCAGCAGCCCGCAGAGCATCTTGATCGTGGTGGTCTTGCCCGCGCCGTTGGGGCCGAGGAAGCCGAAGAACTCGCCGCGGTTCACCTCGAGGGAGACCCGGTCGACCGCGACCTTGTCGCGGTAGCGCTTCACCAGGCCGTCGGCGACGATCGCGGCGTCGGTCACCGGGGGACCAGCGGGGTCCGCGCGTAGCGGCGGAGCTTCCCGTCCTCGCCGCCCACGTAGAGCGACTTGCCGTCGGACGAGAACAGCGCGGACTTCGCGCCCGCGATCCCCGCGGGCGTCGCCGTCCAGCCGCCGGCCAGGTCGAAGATCACGACCTTGCCGCCCGACACCGCCGCCGCCGCCGGCTTGTCCGGGCAGCAGCTGAGCGCCGTCGCCTTCGACGCGAGGTCGATCCTCGCCTCGACCGCGCCCGAGTCGGCGTTCACGACGAAGACCCGCCCCGACTCCGTCCCGACCACGAGCCTCCGCCCGTCCGCCGTCCAGGCCAGCACCGGCGCGGCCCCGACCTCCTGCCCGAGGTCCACCGCGCGCTTCTGCAGCTGCGGCGTCCAGAGGTAGACGTTCGTGTCGAGCTTGCGCTCCTCGACCTTGCGCGCCGCGCGGTACGTCCGGTAGATCCCGCCCGCCGTCGCGAACGCGGAGCCGCCGGGGGCGACCGCCACGACGAGGTGCCCCTGCGCGGAGCAGATCTCCCTCGCCCCGCCGCCCTTGCCGTCCGGGCTCCAGAGGTCCACCGAGTAGTAGTCGGGCTCGGTGCCGGCCGACCCGCCCGACGTCCAGGTGCTCCGCACCAGCACGCCGCCCTCGAGCCGGGCGACGCGCGAGGCCCGCTGGACGACGGTCATCTCCCCCACCGCGAGGGCCACCGGTTTCGCCCCTCCGGGCGCCCAGATCGCGAGATCCGGGGCCTCGGCGTTCTCGGAGGGCACGGCCTTCGGGCCGATCAGGCTGAGCCCGCCCTCCTCGAGCAGGGTCGGGGCGTAGAGGTAGCCCGCGCTGATCGGCTCGTCGTGCTTCGTCGCCAGGTCCTCGGGCGCGAACACCCGGTACCCGCGGCCGGCGCCGACCACCCGCCCGTCCCGCGCCAGCAGCAGCGTGTCGAGGTAGGGCGCGGCGTCGACGGCCGCCTTCTCCGCCAGCAGGTCCGGCCAGAGCTTCTCCTCCAGCTGGGCCAGCTCGGGGTTCGACGGGTTGCTCTTCGCGGCCTCGCGGGCCAGCCGCAGCCCCTCGGCGCGGTTGCCCTCCGCCACCGCCGCGAACGCGGCCTGCAGGGCGCTCGAGGCCATCAGGTTGTCGTAGCGCCGCCGCGTGTCCGGGTCCTCGCGGAGGTCCAGCGCCCGCTTCAGCGCCGTCAGCGCGTCGCCCAGCCGCTTCGCGTCCTCCGCCTTCTTCGCGTCGCCCAGGCACTCCTGCACCCGGATCTCGAGGTCCGCGTCCTTGAGCCTCGCGTCGCCGGGCTTCAGCTTCGAGGCGCGCGAGCAGTGGTCGCGGGCCGCGGAGAAATCGAACGCCATCGCCGCCTGCTTCGACTGCGCCAGCGCCTCGTCGAAGGCCTTCGCGATCTTCTCCTCGGTGCGCCGCACGGCCTCGACCGTCGCCGCGTCCGTCGCGCGCAGGCCGAGCGCCTTCTTGTACTCCTCGAGCGCCGAGACGAGCTTGCCCTTGCCCTCGTCCTCGCCGCCGTTGTCCATCGCCTTCTTCCAGGCCTTGCCGTCCTTGATGCGCTGCTTGTAGGCGTCCTTGTTCTTCGAGTCGGCCCCCGACAGCAGCTTCTCCGCCGCGTCGTAGTCGCCCTTCTGGACCAGGTCCTCGATCTGCTTGAGCACGCCCGCGGTCTTCTCCGCCTCCGCGCGCCGCCCCTCGAGCTGGGACTTCAGCTCCTTGGCCGCCTTCACCTTCTCGGGCCGGGCCCCGACCTGCGACGCGCGCTCCGCGTCCGCGATCGCGTCCCCGTACCAGCCGTACAGGCCGTCCAGCCCCAGCCGCGCCGCCGCCATCCGCAGCACGTACGAGCCCTCGTGCTTCTTCAGCCCGTCCCGCGCCTTGTCCCAGGCCTTCTCGGCCGCGCCGCCCTTCGCCGTCGCCTCGACGTCGCGCGCGACCGACTCCGCGGCCAGCTCCGCCTTCGCCCGGGCCAGGCCCTCCTCCGCGGCCTTCGACGTGCGCTTCTTGTCGAGCGCGCTGCGGTAGGCCTGCTCGGCGAGCGCGAAGCGGTCCGCGTCCATCGCGTCGTCGCCTTCCTTCATCTTGGCGAGGAAGTCCGCGTCGGCCGCCTTCGAGCGCCGCGCGTCCTCGAGCCGCTTGCGCGCGTCCGGCGTGTCCTTGACCGCGACGGCCTTCTCGAAGGCCGCCTCGGCGTCGCCCCAGCGCTCGTTGTTGTACGCGGACGTGCCGACCTGCAGGTGGCGCTCGTAGTCCGCGTCGACCTTCCGCGCGCGGATCCGCTCGATCGCCCCCGTCGCGCCCGCGTCGCCGGGCCTGGCCTTGAGCACCTTCTCGTAGGCGGCCAGCGCGCCGTCGAAGTCGCCGGAGTTCTCCGCGGCCACGGCCGCCTGGCGGAGCTTCTCGGGATCCTCGCCCTTCCGGAACCACAGCACGCCGCCCACCACCCCCGCGCCGAGCACCAGCACGAGGCAGCCCGCGGCCAGCCCGAGCAGGGCCTTCGACCCGCCGCCCTTGGCGGCCGGGGCCGGGACCGGCCTGGCGTCCGACGGCGCGACCCCCGGCGAGGGCGTCGCCCGCACCGTCGCGATGTCGCTCGCCGGCGCCACGTACGGCACCGCGGGCTTCAGCGCCTGGATGTTCTTCAGCGACATCAGCGTCATCTCGGGCGCGGCCTGGCTCTCGAGCGACGAGAGGCAGACCTTCAGCGCGTCGCGCAGGAAGCCCGCGTTCTGGTACCGGTCCGAGGGCTTCTTCGCCAGGCAGGTGTCGATGAGCGCCGCCGTCGGCTCGCTGACGTTCGGGTTCACCTGGCGGATCGGGACGTGCGGCTCCTCGGTCGTCTTCTTGAGCACGTTGAGGACCGTGTTGCCCTGGAAGGGCGCCGTGCCGGACAGCATCGTGTACAGCGTGCCGCCCATCGAGAAGATGTCGGCCGTGGGCGCGACCTCCTTCGCGTTCTCCGCCTGCTCCGGGGCCATGTACCCCGGCGTGCCCATGGCGACGTTCGTGCCCGTCAGCCCCGCCGCGTTGTCGTCGTGCGGCTTGGCCAGGCCGAGGTCCATCATCTTCGCCTTGCGCCACTGGGGGATCCCGTCCGCCCCCACCGGCACCATGATGTTGTCCGGCTTGATGTCGCGGTGGACGAAGCGCTCGTCGTGCGCGGCCGCCAGGCCCTCCGCGGAGGCGATCAGCAGCTCCAGGGCCTCGTTCTCCGGCAGCGGCCCCAGCCCCTGCTTGATCCGCTCCCGGATGATCGAGCCCGCCGAGCGGCCCGAGACGTACTCCATGACCAGGAACCAGATCGCGCTGCCCGCCGCGGGGTCCCCGTCCACGTTCACGTCGTAGATGCGGACGAGGTTGTTGTGGTTGAGGCGCGCCATCGCCTGCGCCTCGCGCATGAAGTACTGGATCGTGTTGGGGTCCTGGTCGGCGAGGTGGAAGGGCAGGACCTTGACGGCGACCTCGACGCCCAGCCGGGGGTGCTTGCCGAGGTAGACGGCGCCCATGCCGCCCTGGCCGAGCTTCTTCACGAGCGGGATCCCGCCCAGCGTGGGGGCCCCCTGGGCGTCCCGGGGGGCGATGGACAGCAGGCCGTCCTTCGCGAGGTCCTTCTGGCTGCCGGGCCCGCCGCTGGTCGGCTGCCCGCTCGCCGGTCCGCCGGTGGTAGCCATGTTCGGCGGGGCATGATACCCGATCCCGGCCCCCGCGGACAGTTCGGGTATACTCGCCTCCCATGGGCCGCGAGACGACCTCCCTCAACCGCAACCGCGAGGACCGCCTCTTCGGCACCCTCGCCATCAAGGAGGGCCGCATCACCCCGGCCCAGCTCGAGGAGGCCCTCGAGATCCAGAAGCGCCTCGGCCCCGGCGCCCGCAAGGTCGGCCAGATCCTCGTCGAGAAGGGCTACCTCACCGACGCCCTCCTCGAGGAGATCCTCGACCTCCAGCGCCGCGAGGTGAAGCCCCTCGCCGCCGACCCCTCCCGCGGCGGCCTCTTCGGCCAGATCGCCCTCGACCAGGGCTTCGTCACCGCCGCCCAGCTCGACGAGTGCCTCGACGAGCAGCAGCAGCTCTCCCGCAGCGGCGCCCCGATGATGCTCGGCCAGATCCTCCTCCGGAAGGGCCACCTCCAGACCGACCAGTTCCTCCAGGTCCTCAAGATCCAGCGCAACCGCGTCCTCCGCTGCACCGGCTGCGACACCTTCTACAAGATCGAGCCCGAGGACGAGGGCACCAAGTTCGCCTGCCGCCGCTGCGGCACGATCATGAACATCCCCGTCCCCGAGACCCTCCACGGCCTCGCCACCGGCCAGGCCCTCCCCGGCCTCCCCGGCGGCCCCCGCACCGGCGCCGGCGCCCACGTCGGCCGCTACGTC
>CAYXGZ010000001.1:0-102671 GCA_964464755.1 uncultured Planctomycetales bacterium | reverse complement strand
TCGAGGAGCTCGGCCGCGGCGGCATGGGCATCGTCTACAAGGCCGTCCACCGCGACCTCAACAAGGTCTTCGCCGTCAAGGTCCTCCGCGAGAGCGAGTTCTCCTCCAACGAGATGCTCACCCGCTTCCGCCGCGAGGCCCAGGCCTCCGCCCGCCTCGCCCACCCCAACATCGTCGCCATCCACGACGCCGGCGAGGAGGCCGGCGTCCACTACATCGTCATGGACTGCATCGAGGGCGACCCCCTCACCGTCCACCTCGCCCGCAAGTTCAAGCTCCGCGACATGATCGTCCGCTACGAGAAGATCTGCCGCGCCGTCCAGCACGCCCACGAGCACGGCATCATCCACCGCGACCTCAAGCCCGCCAACGTCATGATCGACCACCAGGGCGAGCCCCACGTCATGGACTTCGGCCTCGCCAAGTTCCTCGACAAGCCCCAGTCCGCCCTCACCCGCGCCGGCGCCTTCCTCGGCACCCCCTTCTACATGGCCCCCGAGCAGATCCGCGCCGGCTCCGGCGCCGTCGACGCCCGCACCGACGTCTACTCCCTCGGCATCCTCCTCTACGAGATCCTCTGCGGCCGCACCCCCTACGGCGGCGAGAACAGCGTCGAGGTCTTCAACAAGATCCTCGTCGAGGAGCCCCCGCCCCCCCGCGACTTCAACCCCAAGGTCCACCCCGACCTCCAGACCATCTGCCTCCGCGCCGTCGAGAAGCAGCCCGAGGCCCGCTACCCCTCCGCCGGCGAGCTCGCCGACGACCTCCGCCGCTGGCTCGACGGCGAGCCCATCCACGCCCGCCCCGTCCCCTGGATCCGCAAGCTCCTCAAGCGCGCCCGCAAGAACCGCTCCAACGTCGTCTCCACCGCCTCCGTCGCCGCCGTCGCCGTCGTCCTCGTCCTCCTCGCCACCTACCTCGTCCGCGACGCCGGCGAGTTCCGCCGCCTCCTCGGCGACGGCAAGCGCCTCTTCGAGGAGGGCGACTACCGCGAGGCCGTCTCCCGCTTCGAGTCCGCCCGCCGCCTCGACGACAACAACCCCGAGGTCGTCAACTGGCTCGCCCTCGCCCGCGCCCGCCTCGCCGCCAAGGAGGAGGACGACGACGCCCGCCGCCGCCGCGACGAGCAGCGCCGCCAGGCCGAGCCCCGCCTCCTCGACGCCCAGACCATGCTCGACGACCTCCCCCAGGAGATCCTCCAGGAGCGCTTCACCCCCGCCCAGGTCGCCGAGCGCTGCGCCGTCATCGAGCGCCTCCTCGGCGAGGCCCTCCGCACCGCCCCCGACCACGAGGAGGTCCTCTACCTCCTCGGCCGCACCCGCGAGTTCCGCAACGACTTCCCCGGCGCCATCGACGCCTTCACCCGCGCCCTCGGCCGCATGCCCCGCCACTACAAGGCCCTCGTCGAGCGCGCCCAGCTCCAGTTCCGCCGCTACGCCATGGGCGGCAACCTCGGCCTCCGCCCCGCCGGCTTCCCCCTCTCCCCCGCCCAGCAGGAGGACCGCACCCAGGCCCTCCTCGACTTCCGCGCCTCCTGGACCTACCTCCGCGAGCCCCACAAGGCCGGCCTCGCCCAGGCCGCCATCCTCTTCCTCGACGGCAAGCTCGCCGAGGCCGCCGCCGCCCTCGACCCCCACCTCGACCGCTACCCCGCGGACTCGTCGGCGCTCCGCCTCCGCGGCATCGCCCGCATCGCCCTCGGCGACCCCGCGGGCGCCGAGAAGGACCTCGCGAAGGCCGCGCGCTACCGCCCCGCCGACGCCGGGCTCTGGATCTGGATCGCGAAGTCCCGCGCCGCCCGCAAGGACGACGACGGCGCCGACGAGGCCCTCGCCGCCGCGATGCAGGTCTCGCCGACGGACCCCTGGCCGCTCATGGCCCGGGCCGTGCTCAAGGCCGGGAGAGGGCGCCTCGAGGACGCCGTCGCCGACTACCGCCGCGCGACGGAGCTCGCCCCCACCAACGCGGAGGCCTTCGCCGGGATCGGGGCGCTGCGGCTGCGGCAGGAGAACGGCGCCGAGGCGCTGGTGGCCCTGACGCGGGCGATCCAGCTCGAGGCGGGAGACCCCTGGCCCTACGCCCTGCGCGCCGAGGCGCGGAGCGCGCTGGGCAAGCCCGAGGAGGCCGTGCAGGACGCGGACTCCGCGGTGTCGCTGGCGCCCGAGTCGGCCCCGCTGCTGGAGCGGCGCGGGCTGCTGCTCTTCCGGCTGGGCCGGCACGACGCGGCGCTCAAGGACCTCGAGCGGGTGCTGAAGATGGACCCGACGGCGGCGGCGCGGCTCGAGGCCGCGGTGAAGGAAGCGAAGTCGAAGCTGGGCCGGCCCTAGGGGAAGATCCCGCGCTCCTGGAAGGCCGCGGCGATCCGCTCCAGCGCCACGATGTAGCACGCCGTCCGGATGTCCGTCTTGTGCCGGTTCATCGCGTCGCGCACGTTCTTGTAGCTGCGCAGGATGCGCTTCTTGAGCTTCGCGTCGACCTCGTCGAGGTCCCACTGCTCGTTGTTCTTGTTCTGGGTCCACTCGAAGTAGCTGACGATCACGCCGCCCGCGTTGGCGAGGATGTCGGGCAGGAACTCCACGCCCTTCTCGACGAGCGCGGTGTAGGCCTCGGGCGTGGTCGGCCCGTTGGCGCCCTCGGCGACGAGCTTCACCTTCAGCTTCGCGGCCACGTCGGGCGTGACCTGGTTCTCGAGCGCCGCGGGGATGCAGAGGTCGGCGGGGGTGCTCCAGAACTCGTCGACCTTGATCGCCTTGGCGCCCGCGAAGCCCGCGACGCTGCCGTTGGCCTTCACGTGGGCGGCGAGGGCGGTCACGTCGATCCCGTCGGGGTTGGCGATCGAGCCCTTGTGGTCGGAGACGGCGAGGCACTTCGCGCCGGAGGGGGCGAGCAGCAGGGCGGCGTTGGCGCCGACGTTGCCGAAGCCCTGGACGATGTAGGTGGCCTTGGAGAGATCGAACTTCTTGAGGCGGGCCCACTCCTCGACGAGGAAGACGAGGCCCTGGCCGGTGGCCTTCTCGCGGCCCTCGGAGCCGCCGCAGGCGATGCTCTTGCCGGTGACGACGCCGCGGTGGAGGTTGCGATTGGCGTAGCCGACCGAGTTCATGTACGTGTCCATGATCCAGTTCATGGTCTGGGCGTTGGTGCCCATGTCGGGCGCGGGGATGTCGTAGTCGGCGCCGATGGTGGTGCCGAGGGCGTGGGTGAAGCGGCGCGTGATGCGCATGAGCTCGTCGTTGCTGTGCTTGGTCGGGTCGAAGGCGATGCCGCCCTTGGCGCCGCCGAGGGGGAGGCCGGCGAGGGAGCACTTCCAGGTCATGAGGGCGGCGAGGGCCTTGACCTCGTCGAGCGAGACCATGGCGCTGTAGCGGATGCCGCCCTTGTAGGGTCCGAGGACGTTGCTGTGCTGGATGCGGTAGCCCTGGAAGAGGCGGAGCTTGCCGTTGTCCATGCGGACGGGGAAATGGACGGTGACGATGTTCTTGGGCTCCTCGAGGATGACGCGGAGGTCCTCGGGCAGCTTCATGACGTCGGCGGCGCGCCGGAACAGGGCCTGGGTCTGCTGGTGGAAGCTCTGGGCCATGGTGGGTGGGCTCCTGGGTGCCGGACAGCTTAACCAAGGAAGGGGGCGGAAAGCCAGAAAGCCAAAGAGCCCGAAAGCCCGAGAGCCAGAAGGCAGGAAAGCCAGAAAGCAGGAAAGCCAGAAAGCCAAAGAAGCCCGAAAGCGGGAGAGCCAGAAAGCAGGAAAGCCAGAAAGCAGGAAAGCCAGAAAGCCAAAGAAGCCCGAAAGCGGGAGAGCCAGGAAGCAGGAAAGCCGGTGGACCCGGGCTTTCGGTAGGACCCCTCTACAGTCTGGATCTACCGTTGGCGCTTTCTTGGGTTTCTGGCTCTCGGGCTTTCCTGCTCTCCGGCTCTCGGGCTCTTGGGCCTTCGGGCTTTCCGGCTCTCTTACCTCGGATACCCGGCCAACCCCCGGATCAACCGGCGGACTTCCTCGACGGCGGACTCCAGGCCTCCGTGCTGCGGCGGGTCCAGGTACCCCAGGTCCCTTGCCAGGAGCAGGTGGTGCTGCAACTCGGTCGCCGAGCCGAGCGCGATGGCGAGAAAGCGCCGGAACTCCGGGCCGCCGCCCCGCCCGTGACCCTCCGCGATGTTGGCGCCGATGGAGGCCGCCGACCGCCGCACCTGGGAGGTCAACCCGAACCGCTCCTCCCGCGGGAACGACGCGGTCCCGCGGTAGATCTCCACCGCGAGCCGGTGCGCCTTCTGCCAGGCCACGAGGTCCCTGAAGTCCCGCATGCCCGTGGAGTGCGCGGCGACGCCCCGAATCCGCAGCAAGAGGAAGCAGGAGAGCAGGAAAGCCAGAGAGCAAGAAAGCCCGAGGGAAAGCCAGTAGACCCGGTGTACCGGTATGACCCCTCTACAGTCTGGATTCGCCGTTGGCGTCTCTTTGGGGTATCTGGCTCTCTGGCTCTCGGGCTTTCCGGCTTTTGGCCTTTCCGGCTCTCGGGCTCTCGGGCTCTCGGGCTCTCGGGCTCTCGGGCTCTCGGGCTCTCGGGTTCTCGGGCTCTCGGGCTTTCGGGCTTTCGGGCTCTCCGGCTCTCCGGCTCTCCGGCTTTCTGGCTAATTGCTAATTGCTAATGGCTAGTTGCTACCATCACGTCATGTCGTGGACCGGCCGTCGGCTCGCTTCCGCTCTATTCCGGGCCGAGCTCTCGCTGCCCCCCTCCCCGCTCGGGGACGAGGACTTCGGATCCGCCGCGGTTCGCGTTCTCGCGGGGCACCAGCTCGGCGGGCTGCTGCTGGCGCATTTCGCGGAGCAGCTGCCGCGGGCGGAGCGGATCCTGCTCGAGGCGGTCGCGGCGCGGGATCGGGCGCTGGCGGACGAGGGCTCGGCGCTGCTGGTCGAGTTGCACGGGGCGCTGGCGGGGATCCCGTTCCTGGTGCTGAAGGGGCGTCCGGTCGCGGAGTGGCTGTACGGGGACGCGGCGCGGCGTCCCTCGGACGACGTCGACCTGCTGCTGCGGCCGCGGGATCGGGATCGCGCGGCGCGGCGACTCGAGGGGCTGGGGTTCCGGGTCACGGCGGACGGGACGTGCTGGCGCGGGTCGGGGATGCCGGTGGACCTGCACGAGCGGGCCTGGGGCGGGACGGAGCCGCTGGAGCGCTTGTTCGCGGGTTCGGCGACGTGGAGTCACGCCGGTCGGGAGTTCCGGGTGCCGTCGCCGGGGGCGCAGCTGGACCTGTTGGCGTCGCACTACGCGAAGGACCTGGGGGGGACGTTGAAGCACCTGTTGGACGTCTTGAAGGCGGAGCGGGTGCTGGGTCGGGATGCGGGGCCGGCGGGGGGGGCGATCCGGGAGGCGGCGCGGGGGTGGTTGGGGTTGGAGGAGTTGCCGCGGCGGCGGGTGGGCTGGCGCTGGGCGCCGCTGGCGGCGTACTGGCGGCGGCGGGGGCCGGAGGCGGGCTTCGGGTACCGCTGGGGGGCGGCGGCGCTGAGTTACTACGCGGCGGCGGCGCTGGAGCCGCGCCGGATCCCGGCGATCGCGGCGGGGATCCTGTGGCCTCCGGAGGCGGCGTCGCGCTGGAGGGGGAGGTTGGAGCGCCTGAGGCCGTAAGCGGAAAGGCCGGAAAGCAGGAGAGCCCGATAGCCGGAAAGCAGGACAGCCCGAAAGCCAGAAGCCCGAAAGTACGCGGACTGCAAATCCAGACTGTCCAGGGGTTGTACCGGGAAACCGGGTCTGCTGGCTTTCCTTCTTTCGGACCTTCTTGCTTTCCTGCTTTCCTGCTTTCTTGCTTTCCTGCTTTCCTGCTTTCTTGCTTTCTTGCTTTTCGGCTTTTCGGCTGTCTGGTTTGCCCGTTCGCTTCCTTCGGGTGTTCTGGCTCTCTGGCTTTCTTGCTGTCTTGCTTTCTGGCTTTCGGGCTTTCGGGCTTTCTGGCTCTCGGGCTTCCCGGCTTCCGCCTCTCTTTCGTCCTGCTATCCTGAGTCCGGCGGACGCTCGAGGAGGGCGGCGAGGCGGGCTCGCTTCGTGTACGATGGCCCGCTCATCGTGAAACGTTACCTTGCCGCATTCCTTCGTGCCCTGCTTGGGCGGCGCCTGCTAGGCCGAATTGGCCGCTACCTACTCAACGCGGCTCGACTCGACGGGCTCAACCAGTTCGAGATCAACGGCGAAGCGCTCGTCCAGGACTCCACGCTACGAACTCCTTCCCAGAATCCCTTGGTCGTGCTGGACATCGGCGCCAACATCGGCGACTGGTCCCGGTCCATGATCGAGAAGGCGGATCGCGCGCATCGAAAGCTGAAGCTCCACTCCTTCGAGCCCTCGATGACCACCTACGAAACGCTCAAGAGGAACTCGGCCTCTTGGGGTACGGGCGCTTCGGTGAGCGTCCATCGTCTGGCGCTGTCCAACCGCGCGGGCACCGCCGACTTCCATTCCGTGGGCGAGAACGCGGGCCGGAACAGCTTGCACGAGATCCCGGGCGAGAGCCGGAAGGAAGGGCCCGTCGAGTTGAAGACGCTGGACGTCTTCGCGGCCGAGCAGGGCTTGGATCGGATCGACCTCGTCAAGGTCGACACGGAGGGACACGACTTCTTCGTCATCCAGGGCGCCGCGAAGCTGCTGGAGGCCGGGCGCATTCGGGCCTTGCAGTTCGAGTACACCTGGCGCTGGATCTACTCCCGCACCTACCTTCGCGATGTGTTCGAGTTCCTCGCGGGCAAGCCCTACGTCCTCGGCAAGGTCACGCCGAAGGGAGTCGAGTACTACCCTGGCTGGGATTGGCGTCTTGAGTCGTACACCGAGGGGAATTACATCATCGTGCATCGAGACGCGCGCCAGCAGTTTCCGGAGCTGGCCGGACCAGGACCGTTGTAGCCATGACATCTATCGATCTGGAGAATGCCCGCGTCCTCCTCGCCGTCGAGTCGCTCGCAGCGACCCGCGGGGGCATCGCCAAGGTCGCGCGGCTCACGGACCGGGTGTTGAGCGAGCTGCTGCCCCCGGACCGGATTCGGCGGGTCACCTTCACGGACTCCAAGTCTCCCGCGGACTACTGCGCCCGAGGCAGCAAAGCGAAGTTCCTCGCCGCCGTTTGGAAGCACGCGGCCTGGAGCACCCACATCATTTATGACTTCCTAGGGATGGCCAGGACCCATCCGTGGATCCCCGGACTGAAACGGCCTGGCCTGAGCTGGATTCACGGAGTGGAGGTCTGGCCCCCAATCAGGCCGGAACGCCTTCGCGCGGCCAAGCGAATGACGGAGTTCGTCTGCAACAGCTCCTTCACCAGAGACCGCGCCAAGGCATCGTTTGCGGGCATCGGCCGCGGTCAAGTCTGCTGGCTAGCGACTGAAGAGGAAACGACCCCTTCCCAATCCCAGTCGCCCCGACCGAGTGTCCTGATCCTGGGACGGCCTGATCACGATCTCTACAAGGGGCATCGGGAGTTGATCGCGTGTTGGCCACGAGTCTTGAAGGCAGTACCCGAGGCCACGCTCACCATAGCGGGAGATGGTCCGGCCATCGGAACGGTCCGGAAGCTCGCTGAAGGTCTCGCGAACGTTAGTTTCACCGGTCTCGTGGGAGCGGATCAACTTGCCGACCTTTGGAAACAGACCGCCGTCTTCGCGATGCCAAGTCGAGGCGAAGGTTTCGGATTGGTCTACGTCGAAGCCATGCGCCAAGGCATTCCCGTTGTCGCCAGCGTTCATGACGCCGCTTCCGAAATCAATGTCGACGGCGTGACCGGCTACAACGTCAACCTGGACAACCCGGACGAGTTGCCCGGAAGGCTAGTCGAGTTGCTGAGGAGCCCCGCAACGGCTCGATCCATGGGCCGGGCCGGCCAGGCCCGTTGGGAAGCGAACTTCTGCTTCGGCGCGTTTCGAGAGCGATTCTCGAAGATCCTGCGGGAGTTCCTTAGCCGCTGAGCGCCGACCACGCTTTGGAGATCTCGCCCACGATCCGCCCCGCCGTCTTCCCGTCCCAGAGCGGGATCGACCTCGCCTTCCGCGGGCCCGCCTGCAGCGCCCCGTCCAGCAGGCCCGGCAGCCGGCCCGCGTCGTCCCCGATCAGCACGCTCGTCCCCTCGCTCAGCGTCACCGGCCGCTCCGTGTTCGAGCGCATCGTGAAGCACGGCACCCCCAGCACCGCCGTCTCGTCCTGCATCCCCCCCGAGTCCGTGATCACCGCCGCCGCCGACCTCATGACCGCCATCGACTCGTGGTAACCCAGCGGATCCAGGATCCGCAACCTCTCCCCGCCGCCCCCCCACTCCAGGGCCTTCAACCGCTCGCGCGTCCTCGGGTGCACCGGGAACACGATCCTCGCCTTCTTCGACAACGTCACCAGCAGGTCCATCAGCGACCTCAAGCGCCCCGCGTCGTCCACGTTCGACGGACGATGCAGCGTCACCAGCACGTGCGGCCCCGGGCCCCCGAGGATCGGCCCCAGCTCCACCTTCTCCGCCTTCGGCAGCTCGCGGAACAACGTGTCGATCATCACGTTCCCCACCAGGCGGATCCGGTCCTTCGCGATCCCCTCCCGCTCCAGGTTCGCCACGCCCGCGGGCTCGCTCGCCAGCAGCAGGTCCGCCAGCTGGTCCGTCGCGATCCGGTTCAGTTCCTCCGGCATCGTCCGGTCGAACGACCTCAGCCCCGCCTCCACGTGCGCCACCCGCACGCCCAGCTTCACCGCCGCCAGCGTGCAGGCCAGGGTCGAGTTCACGTCCCCCACCACCACCACGCCGTCCGGCCGCGGACCCTTGAGCAGCAGCGCCTCGTAGGCCTCCAGGATCCGCCCCGTCTGCGCCCCCTGCGGACCCGAGCCCACCCCGAGCCGCACGTCGGGCTCCGGGATCTCCAGCTGCCGGAAGAAGACCTCCGACAGCGACGCGTCGTAGTGCTGGCCCGTGTGCACCAGCCGGGCCCCGAGCCCCGCCGCCCGCAGCGCCCGGAGGATCGGCGCGATCTTCACGAAGTTGGGTCGGGTCCCGGCCACCACGTCGAGCTGCAGCGTCACAGGCTCCCCAGGATCTCGAGGTACCGGTCGGCGAGCCGCGCCCGGTCGTAGCGACGGGCCACGTACTCCCGACCCCGACGGCCCCATTCTAGCAGTTCCCCCCGGCGCGCCTTCAGCCCCCGGACCGCCTCCGCCAGCGCCGCCGGATCCTCCGGGGGCACGAAGACCCCGGCCCCGGCCTCCTCGACCAGCCTCCGCGCCTCCCCCTCCACCCCCACGATCAGCGGCCGCTCCATCCCGAGGTACTCGAAGATCTTCGACGGCAGCACTTCCTGGAACAGCGGCGTCTTCCTCAGCACCACGAGCCCGAGGTCGCAGGCCGCGTAGAACCGGGGCACGCGCTCCCGCGACTGCTGGTCGATGAACTGCACGTTCGACCAGCCCGCCGCCCGCGACTTCAGCGCCTGCTTCTCCGCCCCCTCCCCCACGAACGCGAAGAGGACCGAGTCGTCGCTCTTCAGCCGCTCCGCCGCGTCCAGCACGCTCCCCAGCCCGTGCGCCATCCCGTGCGTGCCGAGGTAGAGCACCACGAAGCGGTCTCCCCAGCCCAGCTCCTTCCGCAGCTCGGCGTCCCCCGCCTTCGGCACGAAGAGCTCGAGGTTCACGCCGTTGGGGACCTCGAGGATCTTCGACCTCGGCACGCCGTGCAGGAGCTGCAGCATGCGCGAGTAGCCCTCGCCCACCGTGACGATCTTCTCGCTGCGCCGGTAGAGGTGGCGCGCCACGGCTTTCAGCCCCTGGATCACCGGGCCGCCGCTCAACGCCCCCACCGCGAGGATCGACTCGGGCCAGAGATCCCGAACTTCGAGCACGAACGGCACCCCGTAGTGCCGGGCCAAGCCGTAGCCCGCGACCGCGCTGAAGAGCTGCGGCGAACTGCCGATCACGACTTCAGGGGTCGGCACGCGCAAGGCCCCGACGATCGAGGCCGACGCCAGGAAGGACGAGTAGGACAGCATCCGCCGGACGACACCCTGGTTCGGCGCCGCGTAGATGTAGGCCCGCACCACGTCGATGCCCTCGACCTCCTCGCGCCGCGTCAGGACGCCGCGATCCTCCGCGCGCTTCACGCCGGTCGGGTGATGCGGGAACGCGGTGAGCACCGTGACCTCGTGGCCCCGCCTCACCCACTCGCGCGAGAGCTCGAAGACCCGCGCCGCCGGGGCGCCCATCTCGGGCGGGAAGTACTGCGAGACGTAGAGGATTCGCATCCTAGGCCTTGGTGAACGTCGTGGCGACTTCGATGGGCAGGACTCCCGCCTGCCTCCAGCCGATCCGCGTCGCGGGCAGCTCCTTGCCGAACTCCGGATGCCAGGGCTGCTGGTCGCGGAAGCGGCGGCCCCCCGGCGGCAGCTTGACCGCAACGGTGGCCCGGCCGCCGGGGCCCTCGAGCGTCCATCCCTCGGACTGCTCGGTGACCTTCCACTCCGGATGGATCAGCCAGCCCGTTTCCACGGCCCGGGTTCCGCTTCCCTCGACTCGATCCGTCACCTGGAACGCCAGCTCCGAGAGCCACTTGATTGTCCGGGTCGTCGGGCAACCCGGGAATCCGTCGTGCGTGGCCGAGACTTCAGACTCCGCGAAGCGGCGGGCCAGCAGCTTGGCGCGGCGGCCGACGCGGAACGCGCCCCAGAGCTCGGCGCTGTCTCCCATCCCCACCCGCGGGCCGTTGTGGGACGCCGACGAGCGGTCGTAGCGCCGGCGCGCGTCGTCGTCGTAGCCGTAGGTGCCGGGGTCCACGACCAGGCGGTGCCCCCCGAGCGAGGCCTCGAAACCCAGGATGCCCGCGTGGCCGTGTCCCGGCTGCTCGTCGGGCCCGATCGGACCGACGTCGAAGAGCAGCGACCAAGGCTCCCGGTGCCAGGCCGCGTAGCCGCTGGGCTCGAAGGCGCGGTAGCCCGGGTTCGGGGGATCGAAGTTCGCCCGCGCGAAGCCGTTGAGCGCCGAGTCCCCGAAGAGCGCGAGTCGCCCATCCGGGTGCTTGAGGCTGCGCTGCCATTCCCCCATGCGGAGGAGGATCGGATCGAGCGCGGAGTCCGCGAGGAGTTCGCGGAGCGTCAGGAGGTCGCGGAGCACGATCGCGTGATACATCGGGCTGCGCTCGTAGTGGGCGCCGTCCGGGAGGATCTGCTCCTCGAGGAGTTCGGGCAGGACCCGGCGCACCGTCTCCTTCCAGGTCGCGGCCCGCGGGGAGTCGAGGGCTGCGGCCGCGATGGACAAGCCGAGCAGGTCGCGGACGAGGTGGTTGCCCCGGAGATCCCAGGCGAGCGCGCCGTGGAGGTACTCGGCTTGGCGCTCCAGGTGGGCGGCGAGGCGGGGCACGAGTTCGCCCGCGGCGTTGAGGATCCGGGTCCACGACTGGATGCGGGTGGCCACGGCGTACTCGTTCCAGGCGAGGTGCTGCTCCGAGGGCCCGACCTTCCCGATCCAATCCGCGAGCCATTTCGCGGCCTCCTCGCGGCGGCCCGACTCGACGAGGTCGGCGATCCACTCGTGGTAGTGCAGCGTGACGGTCCAGAGCCGCTGCTCGCTCCGGGGCCCGAGCATCCAGTCGCCGAGCTTCCCTGGCCGGCTCAGGAACTCGATCGAGTCGGCGCCGACGCGGTAGTCGATCGACGAACCCTTCGGGAGGGGCACGGGGCGGAACGGGACGGGGGCGCCGGAGAGGGGCGGGACGCGGTGGCCGAGGAGGCGGCGGCGCAGTCTCCAGCCGATCTGCGAGGCGCGCAGGGGCCGGAGGGTGCGGAGCCAGCGGAGCATCATGCGCCGATGTCGAAGGGGGCCCCTTCCCTCAGGCTCTGGACGGCGAGGATGGCCGCGGCGGAGACGGCGCGGAGTTCCTCCCAGGGGATGGGGACGGAACCGCCCTGGACGAGGAGCTCGCCGAAGGCCTTGAGCTCGGCCGCGTGGCCCTTGTCCAGGCCGCCGAACTTCTCGCGGCGGGTGCGGCCGTCGCGCGTGAGGTCGAGGACCTGGTAGTCGTCGAGCACGGCGAAACTCCCCCCGCCGCTCATCTCGACGCGCTCCTTGCCGGCGGCGCGGTCTCCGCCCGCGAGGTAGGCGATGGAGCTGATGGAGCCGTCGGCGTGGCGGAGGGTGAGGAAGGCCTGGTCGTCGCTGACGGCGGGCGCCTGGGGGCCGCCGACGGACTCGGCGTAGACGCGGACGGGCGGCGCTCCGGCGAGGAAGGTGGCGAGGTCGATGGCGTGGCAGGCCTCGCCGATGAGGCGGCCGCCTCCGACCTTCTCGTCCTGGGTCCAGTGCTCGGCGGGGATGGAGCCCGCGTTGAAGCGGATGGAGATTGTCTTCGGGCCGGCGGCGTCCTCGAAGTGCTTCTTGAGGGCGAGGACGGAGGGGGCGAAGCGGCGGTTGTAGCCGACGACGAGGGGGACGGGCTTCGCGCGCAGGGCGGTCTCGATCGCGGCGAGCTGCTCGAGGTCGAGGGCGAGGGGCTTCTCGACGAAGACGGCGAGGTTGCGCTCGATCGCGCGGAGGACCTGGCGGGCGTGGAGGTCGTGCCGGGTCAGGATGAAGACGGCCTTGAGCTCGGGATCGCGGAAGAGTTCCTCCTCGTCGGCGGTGACGAGCTCGAAGCCGAACTTCTCGCCCGCGTGGGCGGCGCCGGCTCCGCCCGCGCTGGCCAGGATGCGGGGGCGGAAGCGGCCGGACTTGGCGAGGGCGGGGAGCAGCGTGGACTTCGCGTAGACGCCCGCGCCGAGGACTCCGACGGCGACTCCTCCCTTGGCGGGGGCGGCGGCGAGCTTGAGGACTTTCTCCGGGGCGGGGGCCTCGGGGTAGGTGAGGACGATTCCGAGGGTGCCGGGGGCCGGGGAGTCGACGAGAGCGTAGGCGGCTTCGGCGTTCTCGATCGGGAAGCGGTGGGTGGTGAGGGGCGAGAGGTCGAGCTTGCCGGAGCCCATGAGGTCGAGGACGGCCTGGAGGTTGCGCTGCTCGGTCCAGCGGACGTAGCCGACGGGGTAGTCGCGGCCGCGGTCCTCGTAGTCGGGGTCGTAGCGGCCGGGGCCGTAGGAGCAGGAGACGACGAACTCGGCCTCGGAGAAGTAGTAGGCGCGGCGGGGCAGGTTGAGGCCGACGGCGCCGGTGGCGACGACGCGGCCCTTCTTGCGGACGGCCTCGCCGGCGAGGGTGACGGGCTGGTCGGAGTCGGTGGAGGCGGTGATGAGGACGGCGTCGGCGCCGACTCCGCGGGTGAGGTCCTTGACGGACTTGGGGTCGAGGTCGGGGCGGGCGGTTTCGGCGCCGAGGCGGAGGGCGAGGGCGCAGCGGGCGGGGTCGGGGTCGGTGCCGATGACGCGGGCGCCGGCGGCCTTGAGGAGGGCGCAGGCGACCTGTCCGAGGAGGCCGAGGCCGACGACGAGGACCTGGTCGCCGAGGGAGGCGCCGGAGAGTCGGACGGCCTGGAGGGCGATGGCGCCGAGGATGCCGTAGGCGGCCTGGTCGAAGGGGACGGGGTCGGGGATGCGGGCGCAGAGGTGCCGGGGGACGACGACGACTCCGGCGTGGGGTCCGTTGGAGGCGACGCGGTCGCCGGGCTTGAGGTCCTGGACGCCGGCGCCGACGGCGAGGACGGTGCCGGCGGAGGAGTAGCCGAGGGGGGCGGGTTCGTCGAGCTTGTTGAGGGCCTGGCCGACGGCGTTGAGGAGGCCTTCCTGGCGGATCTTCTCGACGAGGCGGCGGACGTGGTCGGGCCGGGCGCGGGCCTTCCCGAGCAGGGATTTGCGGGCGAGCTCGAGGGCCATGCGCTCGGTGCCGGCGGAGATGACGGAGGCGCGGGTGGCGACCAGGACGTGGCCGGGTCGGGCGAGGGGGTCGGGGGCGTGCAGGAGCGAGAGCTTGCCGCTGCGTAGGTTCTGCACGACCTGGTGCATGGGGGGATTATCGCGGTGGAACGGGCCTACATGCAATACGAGGTCCCGCCCGAACCTACTTGCGGGCCTCGATCAGCAGGGTATGTGGCGAATCCGGAGTGGATTCGGGTTCGTGGTCGAAGACCGCCTGGTCGATCAATTCGGGGCGCGTCGTTTCCCGGCCCGGAGCACAGACCCTTGGATCCGTGAATCCTGCGCCACGCACCAGTTCCTCCAGATAGGACTGGGTCAGCATCGTGAGATGCTCGTTACGGCAGAAGACGAAGTTGACCAGCTTGCCGCCGATGCTGGCGTGAGGATCCGGGAAGTCTCCGAACCACGAGGAGTCGTTCTCGGCGAACTTCCGCATGGCCACGTCACCGTTGGGTCCGCCCACCCGGATCATGCCCCCGGGCTTCAAGCACCGATACATGTCGGCGAAGTGCCTCGGGAGGTGCCGATCCGGGAGATGCTCGATGACGTGATGCGAGTAGAACGCGTCGACGCTGCCATCCCGGAACGGAAGCTTGTTGTTCAGGTCGGCCCAGACATCGAGCTTCGCCGTGAAGAGGTTGGCGTCGACGTTGATCCAGCCTTCCAAGTAGTTCTTCTGACCGGGTCCCAGGTGGACCCGAACCTTGCCCGACTTCGGCGATCGAAATATGCGATGGATGAACCCGTTCAAGCGCATCGGGTACTTGAACAGGCCGTAGTACAGGGCTTTCAGTTCGCGACTGATCACGGGATGCTCAGCCCGATCCTACGCCGTCGATCCGCGGCCATCGAGGAATTCCCTCGCCCAGAGCTCCAAGGTCATCACCCCCCATTGGAGCAGGTACAGATCCTCGCGACCTTCCAAGCTCCGCTTCCGTATCTCCCGCACGGCTCCCGGATCAAACCAGCCTCGCGACTCCAGCACGGAATCCCGGGTGAGATCCTCCCAGAGGTCGGCGAGATCCTCCTTGAGCCAACGGCGGTGCGGGGCTCCGAATCCAGCCTTGGGCCGATCGATCACCGCGTCGGGGACCACCCCGCGGCAGGCGTCGCGGAGGATGGCCTTGGTCTTCGATCCGTCGAGCTTCCAGTCCACGGGGAATCGCGTGGTTTCCTCCACGATCCGAAGATCCAGGAGGGGTACCCGAGCCTCGATCCCGTAGGCCATACCCATCTTGTCGGTGTAGAGCAAGTTGTTGTTCGCCAGGTAGACGGAGAGATCGTAGTCCAGCCAGCGATCGATTCCCCGGAGCCCTTCCCGCTCCATGTGAAGGAGCCCCTCCTGGGCGGCACTGCGCTCCCGAACCGCGGCCTGGAATCCAGGCATGAGCAGTGTACGAACAGTCGATTCGGCGCTTGGAGCGGCATAGGACAGGAATCGGGCGTCCGGCGACTTCTCGATGTTGGAGAGCACTCGCCGGGTTCGCCGTGAGAATCCTCCCAATCTGCCCGACTTGGACCCGGGAAAACCCCGGCCGACGGCGGCCAGGACAGACCTCAAGGGCCCAGGCAACCATGCGGCCCAGCCCGTCATGACCATCGCTCGATATCGGGAGTAGCCCGCGAACAACTCGTCCCCGCCCTGCCCCGTGAGCAGAACAGGTATTCCGTCCGCCCGAGCTTGGCGGGAGATAAGGCGCCCCGCCAAGATCGAGGGGTCGACCACCGGCTCGTCCATGTGCCAGATGGCCCGCGGCAGCTCCAAAGCGACGTCCGGACTCATGTCGATCCAGCGGGGTTGAGAACCCAGGGCCTTGGCCACCAACTCGGCGTACTTGGGGTCCTCGTTCAGGCCGTCCAGGGAGTTCTGCGGGTACCGCGAGGTGTAGCAGGCGAGCCCCGACCCCGATCCCCGACTCGCCAGGATCGAGATCAGCGAACTGTCCAACCCTCCACTGAGAAAGGTCCCGACGGGCACGTCGGAGACCATTTGCCGGGCCACGGCGAGTTGCAAGTTCTCGCGGAGTCGGGCGACGGATTCGTCCCGGGACGCATCGGGCGTCGAGCTGTAGGTGGGGCTCCAGTACCGGGAGATTCGGGGAGTGGGATCCGCTTGGGACCACTCGATGAGGTGGCCCGGCTCCAGTCGACGCACCCCGTCGAGGGCTGTGGAGGCCGAGAGCGCGTACCCGAAGTTCAGGTGTTCGAACAGCGTCGGAAAGTGGGGCCGGCGCGCGAGCCCCGGGACCTGCAGGAGTGCCTTGATCTCGCTGGCAAAGGCCAGGGACCCCGCGGCCGGTTGGGTCCAGTACAGCGGCTTGACACCAAGGGGATCTCGTACGAGTAGGAGCCGGCGCTCCGTGGAGTCCCAGAGGGCGAAGGAGAAGATGCCGTTGAGCCGCGACAGGAACTTGGCACCGTGGCGGGCGAGTCCCTTGAGCAGGACTTCTGAGTCGCCGGTCGTGCGGAGGACTTCCCCCTCCTTGCGGAGCTCCGCGCCGAGTTCCCGGTAGTTGTAGATTTCGCCGTTGTAGACCAGGACCCAGCGGCCGTCGTCTGACTTCATCGGTTGGGAGGAGGCCGGGCTGAGATCGAGAATGGCGAGGCGAACGTGGGCGAGGGCGATGCCTGCCGCGGGGTCCTCGTAGACGCCCTGTCCATCCGGGCCCCGATGCGCCTGGGCCCGGTTCATGGCGAGGGCCAGGCCGTCGTGGAACCGACCGGCCAAGCCGGCGATGCCGCACATGGGTTACGCGATCGTGGCCGGGGACTCTCGATACACCAGGCCCCGCCTGAGTAGATCGGGGTGCGGCTGGCCCCGGACGGGCCAGTGGACTTCCGGCGGCCGACCTCTCCTCCTGGCCTCGTTGAGCTTCATGTTGATCCAATTCAGGTAGTTCGAGTGGAGAATAGCGAACTGGTACCCGGCCTTCCCATCCAGGATTCCCAACTTGAACACCAGCAGGTAGAGCCGGTAGATCAGGTAGCGGCACGGGAGGCAATAGAACCGCCGCCGGAACCAAAGCCGCCGCTGGTCGGGCTTGCCGAACAGGGACGGCTTCACGTCTCCCCCGAGGTTCCCCTGGTAGATCTCCCGGGCTTCGAGTGAAGCGTAGCGATTGTGCTTTTCCAACCATTCGCTCAGGGATTTGAAATCGCGATGCTCGATGCGGCCCGAAAGCTGCCGGGTAGTTCCGTCGACGATCAGGTGCTCGTTCACCGACCGTCCTTCGACCCTAGCCAGGCCCCGGCGCCAGACGCGCAGGTGGGAGCTCGAGGAGAACGCGCCCCAGCGCATGGGTTGATCCATGAAGTACATCTGCCAGCGGATGTAGTAGCCATCGGCCGCCTGCTGGGCGGGCAGGCCGTCGAGTTCTTTCCTCAGCTCCGCCGTCACCCGCTCGTCGGCATCGAGCTTCATGACCCACGAGGTCTCGATGGGCAGCTTGGACAGGGCCCAGCGCCACTGCTCGGCGTAGTTCACGAAGTCGTGCTGGACCACCTGGACTCCGTCCGCCGCCCTGTCGAGGGCGATGTCGACGGTGCGATCGGTGCTGAACGAGTCGACGACAAAGACCCGGGAAGCCCAGCCCTTGACCGAATCCAAGGCCGCCGGGAGATTGAGTTCCTCGTTGAAGGTGAGAACGACGACCGTGATGTCCATGGCTTGAACGCTACGTTTCGATCCAGGGAGGAGGGGCTCCCCCTCCCAAGACCCATTCATAGCTTTTCTTCATACGCTCCGCTACGGACCTCCACGAGTAGGCGCTGGCCATCCAGTTCCGACCTGCCGTCCCCATGGCCGCCAGGTCGTGGGGGGGACGACCCATGAGCTCCCTCAGCACCTCGGCCCACTTGCGGGCATCCCGTTCGATCCAGCGACCGCAGCCGATCTTCTCGACATCCTGCCAAGGCGTCTCCCTGGAGACGACCACCGGAATGGAATGGGCCAGAGCTTCGGCGACCGCCATTCCGAAGCTCTCCGAGTGACTCGGGAGAACGGAGAGCTCCGCGGACCGGTACATCTCGTCCTTGGCGACGCCATAAACGGCGCCCGGGAACGAAATTCGTTCAAGCCCGGCTTGGCTGCTGAGATGTCTCAGGGTCTCGACGTAGTCGGCTTCCCCGGGCCCGGCCACGACGAGTTCCCAATCCGGATGAGAGCGATGGCAGGCACCCCAGGCCTCCAGCAGGAGCTCGACGCCCTTGGTCGGGTGCACGCGACCTAGGAAGAGGAGACGCCTGAGGCCCGCCTTGGTTTCAGGCCCCTGGGCGACCGGAAGGTCGATCCCATTGGGGATCACCGCGACGGGATTCTTGAGGCCCAGGTCCCGGAAGTCGCGCCGCTCCTGGTCCGATGAGGCATGAAGGAGAGCCGCCTCCCGGACGACGGCTCCCTGGGCCCAGGTCCAGAGGATCCTCTTGCTCCAGCGACGACGCTCCAGGGCCCACGGACTCAAAGTACCCCGGGGAGAGATGACCCAGGGCTTCCCGGCTCTCAACCCGGCGACTCGAGGGTAGATGTTGGGGAGCATCCAGAGGCTGTGTCCGTGGAGCAGGTCCGCAGTGATGGCCTCCGCGATCAAGGCCGCCTTCAAGCGAGGAGAAATGCCGAGCTTGTACAGCACGCTCCACCTGGGGTGCCGGACATCCCAACTCCCAAGGCCCCCATCCGCCGTCCCCAACGAGTGCAGGCGCACGTCGACGTTCAAGTCGATGAGCTCGCGGCATAGCCTCGGGACGCTGGACGAAGGGCCGCTGGCCTCCTCCTCAACGCTAGGAATGACGTGAACCGACCTCATGACTCTCACGCTGTACTAGAGGACTGAAGATGGACCATACTGCAAGTCACGTTGGGAGCTCTCGACCGCCTACCGACCCTCGATAGCAGGCCTTCCCGAAGATGATAGATAATTGTAGAACACAAGATATGTAACGGTGTACATTCCAACGATCAACGGCAGGGTACCGACGTAGTCAGGAACCAACCACCCATCAGGTCTCCCGCCCATCCGGATGCAAATCAGCGCACACGGTATGACCCAGGCCTTACCTTGGGCAAAGCTACTGAATATCAGGGTTTCCAATAGGACTAGCCACGTCCCTATCCACAGCCCAGAAGCAATCACGAGCACCCAAGACCCATTCCAATAGGCCTCGGCAAATACGCCAGGGCTACTCTGGGAATTTGGATTCCCAGTGTAGAGCTCATTGAACCGACTACCAACATCAGTCATGACGGGCTTTCCCGGCCAGATCGCGCGCGGGACAACTGAATAGGCAGCCTCCTGCATGGAATACCCAGGCCTACCCACTGAGTACTCTTCCATGGCAAACACCTGTGCATCTGAGTAGCAAAGCCGCAACCAAGATTTTTGCATCGGATCATACCCAGTCCCTACCTTGCTCAAGTACTCATCCACGATCTCCGCCCGCCGACCCCATCCTGCCTGATAATGAGTTCCGGTCTCGTCATTGATCCGCTGCCGACCGAATGCGACCAGCTCAGAGAGTGCAGAGTACACCAACAACCCCGCAACCCCCGCCAAGAGGACAACTTTCAACGTCGGCTTCCCCATCATTAACCCGAGAAAAGCGCAGACCAAGGCGACCATTACCTCGGACTTTGAGAACATGACTACACCGACAGCAATCTCGACACTCAAGATGCCCCCCAGAAACCAACCCCAACGCGCTGGCGACCGCGTCGTCTGTCTGCCCGCGATGACTATCGCCGCTCCTGCCATGTTTGAAAATGCCATCACGGCCCCAGGGACTACGTCTGTGGAGATCCCAAAGGTCAGCGGAAGTACACGGAGGATCTTCACCGAGAATCCAACGATCAGGAAGAACCAGAACAACCTAACCAAGTCTCGATCATTGAACTCAAATGAAATGGGCCTTCTGTACCTGCTAAGTGCAACGCTAGCACCCCATGCGGCCCCGTTCACAAGCGTCCATCCGACGAGATTCAGCACGTTAAGTTGGACGAAGACTTCCGGATCAGGCCAGGCTCCGGGGAACAGGTAGATTCTCGCCTCGACAGCACCCAAGTAGGGTGCGAGCGCTCCCACTCCGAAGTAGACGCCATATGCAATGTGGAACCAACTCAATGGGCTCCAGATTCGGCGAGGGTCGGAGAGAACGGCGCCTACGAACAGCGATGGGCCTGCAAGTGCAATGGCCATGGGGCTGACCCAAAGAAGATTTTCGTTAGTAGCGGTCCCCCAGGAGACCAAGACCTCGAAAAGGAGAAGGGAAACACCAATGAGCGTGCCCGGCACCCATGGCGTTACCCATACTCCACTCGACGTACCGGAGGAGCCTCCGGCTGGCGTTGCAGGAACAGGCGTGTCGCTCATGAGATGGTAGTGAGTACACGAGCCAATACGGCATCGTGTGAGTATCCCGAAGCCAAGCATCTATTCAAACCCGCCCGAGCTAATCGATCTCGCCGGTGCTCGTCCGCCAGTAGCTCGATTGCCAAATCGGCGGCCTCTCTGGCGGATGAAAAGAACACAGCCTCCACTCCGTCTACGAACATCTCCTCGTGGTCCCTTGTGCGCTCCGCCAACAGCAAGGTGCCACATGCCGGAATCTCGACCGAGCGTGTGGTCGTCTGGTCAGGCGCCAGCTTTGAAAGTACCCCCAGCCCTATCGCAGATTCTGAAATGACTTTGACATATTCTTCGCCGACAGCGGGCCGGCGTGCGATAGACAGGTTGCCCGTCTCGACCGCGCCTTCCCAAAGAGGGCCGAACACTGAAACCGGTACACCCTTCCTTGCTATCTCAGCAGCGATCGAATGGTAGTGGGCTTCATAGTGCCCGACCAACACAACGCCCGGGGGTTTCGCCTTGCGAAGGTGATAGGCCGCGACGTATCGGTGCACGCTCGGGTCATAGGACGGCGGAACCAACAACAGGCGCCTCGCACCAAGGGCTCTGTATTGGTCCATTTCGTAGGATTTCGTGGTGACAACTAGAGAATACTCGCCAATTGATGCCCTAAAGTGCCTTGACTTATGAAAGGACAAGGCTGGGTCTGGGGTATAGTGAACAACGGGGGCTATCTTCGTTAGCTCTCGGACGGTTTCAGCTTGGATCCAGACGGCCTTGTCCACCCAAATAAGGTCCACCGCGGGTAACGCCCGCGCGAATTCGAGTAGGCCCGAGTTTAGGAGCCCAAGGCGTCTCCCAATCAAGAGCCTCATTGAAACCTTCGCTAGCAAACCTCCACCCAGGTGGTACTGGCTGCTCCAATCCAGCCGATGGACTTTGTGCCCGAGGCGCTCCAAAGCACTGGCTCGGGCTGAGCAGCTTCCATGTTCGCCCAATTGCCCAGCGTACAGAATGTTCATCGATTGCCACATGGATTGGAGGCTTCCAAGATGCCCCGACTTGCGTTTCTTGCGCTGTAGTTTAACACTACTTGAGTTGCAGTAGCTTGCATCCGACGTAGGTTGAGAGGAGAAGCGATCAGCTCTTGGAGCTTCTTGCCAAGCGCCCCGGAATCGCCAACTTGGAACACGTATCCAGTCCTGCCTACGTCCACGAGGTCCTCTACGCACCCGACTTCGTTAGACACCAGAAGGGCCATGCCAAAGTACATCGCCTCGTTAACTACCAGGCCCCAAGTTTCGTGCCTCGATGGGAGCACGAAGATGTCGCCGGCCCGATAGTACCTTCCAAGCTCTGTCTGGTTCACGAATCCCGGCCTGAGGCAGTCACCTCCAAGCAATTGCGACGCTAGCTGGTCTACCTTGCTCCTCAACTCCCCATCTCCGACCAGGATGAGGGCCGGGCGCTCTGCCAAGGGAATGCTGGCCACGGCACGGATCAACGTAACGGGGTCCTTCCGTGCGATCAGCTTCCCCGAGAACACGACAACGAACCTATTGGGGTCCAGCCCCAAGGCCCGCTTGGCGGATTCACGAGGCTCCACGGAGGCCATCCGGACCATGAGCTCGTCATCAACGTTGTATGGACTGGCGAACTGACGATCGGGGGGCACGCCCAATCTGCTCAGGTGGCGGGCCGCTGCCTTTCCGATGACCCCAAATGCATCCACCCTGCGATAGAGTCCACGGAGATACATGTCTCTCAGCCAGCTCTTCCACCAGGGTCTCCGGCCGCTGTCTGAGAACTCCCCCCTCATGACCAGTCGACACCCTTCGGTCCTTGCGGCCTTGATGAGCTGCCGTTCGAACCCATGCGTGTACCCGTGAATCAGGATGGTCTGGAGTCGCTCCTTGCGGATCAATGACTTGGGGTCTCCTATCCTCACGGACCCCGGCCGCGCCAGGTTCGCGTCCCGACTCAGGAATTCGCTGGGATAGCCCTCGAGCAGCGGAAGGTCCCAGGCGACCGATCTTCCGAATCCTGGATCAATCCCTCCCCGGATGCTGTGGTCGCTGAAATAGAAGACCTTCAGGTCGACCTCTCTACTGGCGGCCAAGTGTCGCCAGATGGGAACCTGGTACTGAATCGGATGCGTGGCAAACACGCCGAGGCGGAGAGTCATTACTCTTGAGACGGCACCGGGCCTGCGGCCCGGCCCCTTCCGTATTCCCTCAAGGCCAGCCAGGCGCCCGACATCGAAATGAGGAGTTGGACACCGAAATATACGGGTACCGCCACGGCGGCCCCCTGCAAACCCCACCGAGAGGCCGCAAGCCAAGTCACGGCGGCCATGACCGCCGTCCCCAAGAGCTGGAAGCCGAGCAACATCCTCGTGCGATCCATCATCAGGAGAATCCGATCGTATCCGTAGGACAGGCTGAGGAGAAGGTACCCAGCGGCTATCCAAGGAAGTAGGAGTGCAGCTGCCGAGTACTCGGGGCCAAGGAGCAGGCGCACCAAGGGTCGACTTGCGACCACGAGCAACCCCAACCCCAGCACGTGCAGAGTCACCTGCCATGCCATCCACCGGCTCCAATCCCTGCGTGCCGCCACCCACCCTACGTCAGACAGGGCTTTCATGACATGGGGCCGGTAGGTCTGCTCCAAGATTCCCTGCGTGAGGAGAAATGGTCGGCTCGCCAAGCCGTATGCAGCAGCGTAGACCCCGGCCGCGCCCGCTCCGAGCAACCCGAAGATGAGATAACGATCCAAGAGTCCGCCGGCCCAACCGAACAGGGCCATCGGAATCAAGGGGGTCGAGTAGCGCCGCAATTGCTCCCGCCAAACCGTGGGATCGCACGGCCCCGACTCTGCCTCCGACCATCGCGTGATTCCGCGGAGCACGACTGCCGCCAGGGTGGCCCCGCCTAGGAACCCGGCGAGAAGCCCGGCCACAGTTTGTGAGTACACTGTAACAGCCAAGGCCCCGCCTACCATCCGAAGTATCGGATCCACGCCGGTCCACAAGGCAACCTGACCCTGACGACGCGCTGCATTCAGCAGCGAGACCTGCAATCCACGATAGGCATCAAGCAACAGTATCCCAGCGACCAGCAGGAACCACTCCCAATGACCCCACCCTCCAAGATGGACCACGATTCCGGCACCCAGAAGTGCGAACACAACCCAAGCCGACCTGTACAGGATGAGGCGATACAATGTTCGGCGAAACGCCAATACCTGTCCCGCCCTCTCGGCCTCAGGATAGAACCGAAGCCCGGCCTGCAATAGGGGGCTGGCTGCAGTTCCAAGCCCTAGCGCCGCGAGGCCCATTAACACGGCCGCTTGACCAAAGGCCTCTGGCGACATCCTCGTCGTAATCCACCGGGTGCCACCCAGGAAAGCAACGACAGCGATTGCTTGAGCAAGAGCCAGTCCAGCCCCATCTCTGAACAGGGCTCTCTGGGGAACCCCGGTCATTTCGGGACTTCATCCTGGCCCAGTCCCGTCGGGGTTGACGGTTCCACGTGGCCCAAGGAAAGATCTCGATTCCTCCGCTCCGTGTCCCGCTCGTCGATGTGAAGCAGCCGGCCAACTACTCGCTCCAGGAGCAGTACCAACCCGACCAAGACGCCCGCCTGCACCAGGACGATCAAGGTCGGACCGAGCGAGTATCGGGAGACGACCAGCGCTCCCAATCCGAACACCAACGTCAGGATGGACTGGAAGGCCACGGCCTGCGGCACCGAGAAGCCCATGCGCATCAGGCGATGGTGAAAGTGGCGCTTGTCCCCCTTGAATATCGAGCGCTTCATCAGGAAACGTAGGACTACCACGGTCGCCGTGTCGTAGATGGGCACCGCGAAGACGAGGAGTGGGATCGCAAGCGGAAAAAAGCCGGTCGTGTCCTTGGACATGAATGTTCCCACCATCGTCATCGATCCGAGCATGTACCCGATGAACAGGCTCCCGGATGAACCCAGGAACACCCTGGCGGGATGCCAGTTCCACGCGAGAAAGCCGAGACAGGCGCCGCTCATCGAGAAGAAGAACACGCTGGTCGTCGGATGGTGGTTGGCCAGCATGACCGTCCCGAGGATCATGGCGGCAACTGCGGCCACCGAGGCGCAGAGGCCGTCGATCCCGTCGATCAGGTTGAACGCGTTCGTGATCCCCACGAGCCACACGATCGATACCGCGTACTGCAACGGGACCGGGAGGAATCCCAGCGAAGGTCGGACCCCCAGCGCCACCACGGCCGCCGCGATCAGGAACTGCGGGTAGAGTCGCGCCCGCACGCTCAGCTTCTTGACGTCGTCCAGGAGCCCGAGCACGAAGATCGCGAGCCCCCCCGCGAAGATGACCACGATCCGGTCGCCTTCTCCCTGCAGACCATTCAAGTGGCTCCGGAAGCCCTCCGGGACCCTGGCCAGCCACTCCGGAGTCGCCGCGATCCAGGCCCCTCCCAGCAAGTGACCCCAGACCACCAGCGTCATCGCCCCGGCGATCCCGAGCCCTCCGAGGAGCGGGGTGGCCACCTTGTGGGTGCTGGACTCCCGAGGGTGGTCCAGCACGCCCCAGCGCCGGGAGAGCCAGATGGAGACCCGCGTCAAGGCGAGGGCGGCCAGCGCGGAAACGAGGAGAAAGTACGCGCCGGCTCCGATCCATAGGGTGGGCATGCGCCATCGATTATAGGCGAAGTCGACGGTGCCGTGGCGACGGCCGGACTCGCCTAGAGGGTTCGATTCAAGACCCGGTATGCCGCGCTTTGCGACACCCGATCCTGGATCCAGGACCTTTCGCGAATCCACAGCACGTTGGTGCTCCGGGATTCGGGGGTCAGGCTCCGCGCCAGGGGATCGTAGCCCAAGCTCTCGTATCCACCCGCCCTGAAAGCCGCCGAGAGCTCCGCCCAGGACGTGCCGAAGCGGTTGGGATCGTCGTTCTTTTCCACGATGAAGGCCCGGGGGCCCGGAGCCGCCAGGCAGCGGAAAGCCCCCCGCAGCACCTCCCGCTCGAAGCCCTCGACGTCGACCTTGACCAGGACTGGAATCCGCTCCCCGCAGATGGAGTCCAGGGTCCGGACGTCCACGTCGATTCCGTTCGGATCTTCGGGAGTCGTGACGCGATTCACGGTGTCGAAGCCCGTCGTGAAGCGGAGCCTCCCGGGCGCCGCCCCGCAGCCCGCATTCACCAGCTCGACTCGAGCCTCGATTCCATTCGCCTCGACGTTCCGCTTCAATCTGGCGAACGTCCCGGGAATCGGCTCGACGGCGATCGAATCGGCTCTGCTCGCCCCGGAGGCCAAGATCGTGTACGAACCGACGTTGGCCCCGACATCCACGAAGAGATCCCCCGGCCGGAGCACGTGGAGCAGGAAGCCCATTTCCTCGAATTCCTGGAGGCCCGCGTAGATGTTGCCGGTGGCTCCGGTCATCCCCCGCTCGACCAGCAACCTCGTCCCTCCCACCCAGGGCACGACATGCGGACCGGGGAGCATCCGGCTTCGGACCTGCCAGCGAAACCAACGGAAGAGCGCCGAGGCCCTATGGTCACGGGTCAGCGGATGGCGGGAGAGGAAGGTCCAGAGGCTGCCGAACGAATTGGCCATGAGCCGGCTCAGGCCTTCGCGCTCGCGACCAGGTTCCTCGTGCAGACCCCGCTCCCCGAGGACCCCGTCTCGATCCGGTTCCAGAGCTTCACGCCCAGCCGCAGGCCCACCCAGAGCAGCGACCGCACGGAACTCGCCAGGCTGTACCCGAAGGGCACCGGCCCCACCTCGCGGAACTCCGCTTCCTTGAATCCCGCGATCCTCAGTAGCGACGCCAGCGACTTCGGCGTGTAGCAGGTCTCGTGGGTGAAGTCGCCGTAGCGCAGCGACCCCGCAAACGGCGAATCGCCGTTCGGAGTCTGGAAGATCACCCGCCCGCCCGGGCGCAGGGCCTGCCGGCAGGCCTCCAGGAAGGGCAGGACCTCGTCCTTGCCCAGGTGCTCCAGGAGATCGAGTCCCGTCAGTAGGTCGAAGGCCCCCTTCCGGTTCTCCAGCCAGGCCCTCGCGTCGCCGCACTCCACACCGGGCACAATCTGCCGGGCCAGCTGGACTTGCTGCGCGCTCAAGTCCACGCCCGCCAGCTTCGAGTATCCCCGGTCCAGGAAGTAGCGCAGCAACGACCCGTTGCCGCAGGCCAGATCCGCGATCGAGGCGTCCTTGGAGTCCGGCAGCCAGCCCCGGAAGTAGTGATCGTAGGCCCGGCCCCAGCGTCGCGCCGACGCCGCGTCGACCCGCTCCCCGGCGCCCTGGACGTGGCTGGCGTAGACCGGGTAGACCGACTCGCGGTATCCGCCGGCGGGGCGAGGCTCGGGCGCGCCCATCACGCCTTCGAGTACCCGTAGTACTTGTAGTACGACGAGTACCCCTCGGCCCGCTCCGGCACCCGGTTGATCACCACGCCGATCGGCGCCACTCCCACGCCCTTCATCAGCGCCATCGCCCGCTTCAGGGAGTCCCGCGCCGTAAGCCCCGGCTGCACCACGAGCACGTGCACGTCCAGGTGCGGAGCCATCACCAGCCCGTCCGTCACCGCGCAGACCGGCGGCGAGTCGATCACCACCTTGTCGAACTTGGCCAGCATCTCCTCCAGCCGGCCCGCGAAAGCCGCCGTCCCCAGCAGCTCCGCCGGCTGCGGAGGCACCGGACCCGTGGGCAGCAGCGTGAGCCCCGGCACCGGACCCGCCTTGGTGAAGCCCTCAATCGGGCCCTCGGTCACCAGCGAGGTCGAGAAACCCTGCGCGTTGTCCAGGTCGAAGTGCTTGTGCACCTGAGGCCGGTGGAAGTCGGCATCCACGAGGAGGACACGCTGGCCCGACTGGGCCAGCGTCACGGCCAAGTTGATCGAGTTGACCGTCTTGCCCTCGTTCGGCCCGCTCGACACCACGAGGAAGCTCCGGGGCTGCTTGCCCTTGTGCGGGGCCAGCATCAGGCTGGTCCGGACCGTGCGGAAGCCCTCGCTGGCGAGCGCCTTCGGGTCCCGGATCGACACGGTCTCCGGCGGGCCCTTCACGTCCGGGATCACGCCGAGGATCGGCAGCCGGACGGCCTCCTCGATCTCCTCGATGGTCTTCACCGAGGCATCGAGGCGCTCGACGGTGATCACCGTCGCCGTAGCGAAGATGGCGGCCAGTACCAGGCCCAGCAGCCCGTTCGTCCGCAGGCTCGGCTTCGAGGGCGCGCCCGCGGGAATCGCCCCGTCCACCAGCGAGACGTTCGTGATCTCGATTCCCGCGAAGATGTCGCTCTCCTTGGCCCGCTGGATCAGCACGTCGTAGAGACCCTTGGTCGCATCCCTATCCCGCCGAAGAACCTCGGCCCCGGAGTAGATCCGGTCGAGGGCGATCTTCTCCCGCTTCAAGTCCTCGACCGTGGCCCGCGCCTTTTCGCGTCGCGCCTGCGTCTCCTGGTGCTGCTGGCGCAGTCCCTCGGCGATCTTCCTCGCCTCCCGCTCGATACCGACGCGAACGTCCTTGAGCTTCTGCTCCGAGGCCTGGAGCGTCGGGTGCCGGGGTTTGAAGCGCTTCGAGAGCTCCGAGAGTTCCTGCTGGGTCCTGTTCTCCTCGAGTAGCAGCTCCTGCATCAGGCGATTCTCGATCACTGGCTTCAGGCGAAGGTACCTCTCCATTTCGCCGTCGCCCGGCTTCGCCTGCTCCACCAACGACTCGAGCTGGGCGACCTCCTGCTCGACTCGCGTCAGGGCCATCGTCGCTTCTTCAAGGCGCTTCGACACCACGCTCTGACGCTCGTCGCCTCCGGTCAACTGGTGCTTCTCGTTGTAGTCTTGGAGCTTCTCCTCCGCCTTCTGGAAGCGCTCCTGCAGGGTCTTCGACTCCGCCTCCAGCTTCTTCTGCAGTTCCCGGATGTTCGACAGCCGCTTGTCCGCCGCGTCGGCCGCGAACTCCGCCACCACCGCGTTCGCCACGTCCGCCGCCCGCTTCGGGTCCGGATCGCTGAACGACACCGTCAGGATCTGGCTCCGCGGGATCGTGCTCACCTCCAGCCCGCCCAGCACCGAGTCCGGATCCGCCGGCGTCCCGTCCTTCGCCTTCCAGCCCAGGCGCCGCACCGTCCGCTCCGCCAGCGCCCGCGAGCCCAGGATCTTCTGCTGCGTGTTGTAGTACGCCTGGTCGATGTACGCGTCCGTCGCCGGCAGGTCGCTCATCGTCCCCGTCCGCGGAAGCTGCCGGGTGATCTCCACCGAGGCCGTGGAACGGTACAGCGGGGTCTGTCTAAGGTGGTAGAAGCCCATCGCCATCATGACGACGACGAACACCGTGATGAACGGCCATCTCCGCCGCTTCAGCAGCTTCCACGCCTGACGGATCTGCGGGATCTCCGGCTCGTTCGAAGCCGACCCCGGGTGCTGCGCGTCCATGCCTAGAACAGGCTCTCGGGAATGAAGATCACGTCCCCGGGCTGCAAGGGCACGTCCTCGTCCGCATGCCCCGCCACCACCCGCCCCAAATCGAGGATGTACGTCTTCCTCGACCCGTCCCGATGCCGCCGGATCAGCCGCACGTTCGACGCCCGCGCGATCCGCGTGAACCCCCCCGCCAGCGACACCGCCTGGCTCGCCAGCAGCCCGTGGTCCGCGTCCACCACGTACGCCCCCGGCTTCGACACCTGCCCCAGCACGTACACCTTCTCCCGCGCCGGCACGAAAATGATGTCGTCGGGCAAGATGAGCGGGTCCCTGTCCCTCCCCTCCTGCACCCCCGCCACGTTCACCGGGATCGTGATCCGCTCGCTCGAGCCGATCTCCTTCGCCCGGAAAATCGTCACCCCGTGCTTCGCCGCCTCCTCCAGGAAGCCCCCCGCCTGCGACACCGCCTGCAGCAACGTCACGAAGCGCCCGCTCGGCACCTCGTAGTCCTGCGGCTTCCCCACCGCCCCCAGCACGTACACCGTCTTGCGCGAGTACTGCCGCACGAAGATCGTCACGTCCGGATTCACCAGGTAGTCCGCCTCCAGCTTCTCCGCCAGCTCCTTGCGGACCTCCTCCAGCGTCCGGCCCACCAGCCGGATCTTCCCGACCAGCGGGAACGAGATCTCCCCCTCCGACGGCACCCGCGCCTCGAAGCTGAGATCCGGCTGACCCAGCACGTTGAAGCGCAGCTCGTCCCCGGGATAGAGCGGCGTCCCTTCCTTGAACCGCCGGGCGTACTGCGCCAGCAGCTCCTGCACCTTGGGATCGTCGGGAGGCGCGTCCGACTCCAGGGGCGGCCGCCCCCCCGCGCCCGCCGGATCGAAGTCCTTCGGATCCGGCGCCCGACCCGCCACGTCGTTGCACGCCGCCAGCGCCAGGAGCGCCAGCAGACTCCCCGCCCTTACCACTCCACCCCCACGCCCAGCGTCGCCCGCGTGTCGTCGAAGTCCGACCCGTCCGCGTCCGACATCTTGAAGCGGTGCAGCAGCTTCAGGTCCGCCAGGAACTGCCGCGCGAAGCGGTACTCCGCCAGGATCACGATCGTCCAGCCCGAGCGGTCGAAGCTCCCGTCGCTCTCCTCCTGCCGCGACCACTCCACCGAGCCGCCGTACTTGAACGTCTCGCTGTGCTGCTGGTCGTACGAGGCCGACATCTTGTCCGACACCGCCGAGCCCGTCAGCACGGACTCCATCGGCTGGTGGATGAACTCGAGCTTCAGCAGCCCCCGCTCCGTCGCCTTCCACTGGAACGCGATGCCGTACACGAGCCCCGTGTACTCGTCGCTCGGGACCCGCCCGACCTCCTCGTCGTTCTCCAGCCGCGCCAGGCCAGCCCGAGCGTTGATCCGCGTCTTCTCCGACGGCTCGCCGCGCAGGCCCACGACCAGCCGCCGCACCACGAAGTCCGCGAAGACCTCCTCCACGTACTCCGTCGGCGCCTGCCGCGCCTCGAGGAACACCGCGGTCTTCGTCCACATGTCCGCCGCCAGCAGCACCGAGTACTCCCGCCGCCGGAAGTTCCCCTGGTCCACCTCGTCGATCGAGAACCGCGTGCCCGAGTACGTGAACTCGAGGTCGAAGCGGTTCAGGTCGAACGCGGCCGTCGCCCACCACCAGTTGTGCACGCTGTCGAGGCGCTCCGTCACCTGGAGCAGGTCGAACGGCTCCTTGCGGTTGCGGTACTCGTCGCCCACGTCGATCCGGAGCACGCCGACCGTCACGCGCATGAAGAGGTCGAGCGAGTGCTCCATGCCGTCGAACTCGTCGTACTTCGCGAAGCGGTTCAGGCGGCCCGTGTAGTTCAGGTACGAGTAGTCCTGCTCGGCGTAGTCCCAGCGCATCTTGAGCATGGGGACCAGCGTGGAGAAGTTCTCGCGCTCCTCGCCCCTCTCGGAGAGGAAGAGGTTGTTGTCCCAGGTCTCCTCGAGCTTGACCCCGACCCGGTACGTGAACTGCTTCGTGCCGAAGTTGAAGGGGTCGCCGAGCCGGGCCGGGACCGAGTTCTGCGCCGCGGCCGGCAGCGGGAGCGCCAGGAGGAAAAGCGCGAGGTAGGGCCTCATGGGGGTGAGATCGGCGTTTCCCCCGCCTTACCTGAAGCCCGAGGGGGAGACGTCGGTCCGGTCGCGGAGGACCTCGATCACGGGCTCGCGGGGGACGAGGAAGGGGGCCTTGTCGTTGCGCAGGCCGATGCCCTCCGCGGCGCCGACCGCGGCGCCGGGCATGGGGACGATGACGCCCTGGCCGACCTCCTCGGTCGTGCCGTCGGGCTTGTAGACCTCGACGAGGCCGCGCTGGACGAGCAGGTCGGCGTTCTCGCCGTCGAGGCGGACCTCGAAGACGTCGCCCTTCGTGGCGCGGATCCTGGCCTTGCCGAGGGTGACGTCGATGGCCTTGCCCTTGTCCTCGATGATCTCGATGCGGAAGGTCCTGGTGGACTCGTCGTACTTGGCGTTCATCTTGTGGCCCGCGGAGAGGGTGGCGATGACGCCGAGGCCCTTGCCCTCGACCTTCACCTCGCCCTCCTGGGCGTCGATGTTGATCTGCCCGTCGCGGTACCAGACCTGGACGGTGGCCGAAGCGCCGTCGAGGCGGCCGAAGCTCGGCAGGAGCATGACGGAGCTGCCGATCGTCTTCCAGAGGACCTTGCCGTCGCGGGCCTCGAGGACGCGGCGGTAGACGGCGCGGCCGTTCTCGGACTCGAAGAGGAGGCCGACGGAGGCCTCGCTGCGGGGGCCGAGGGTGGCGCTCCAGGTGGAGGAGCCGGAGAGCTCGGCGCGGCCGGAGGCGCCGGTGCGGACCTCGGCCTGCTCGGGGAGCTCGGTGCGGGTGGTGACGGCCTGCTCCTCGACGGCGACGTCGCCCTCGAGGGGGGCGACGGTGACGACGCCCCGGCCGGGACCGGCCTGGCGGGGGCTGGAGGCGGCGGAGGCCGACAGGAGGCCGGCGAAGACACCGGTGGCGACGATCCAGGGGGCCAACTTCATACGCTACCTTTAATAGGACCAAAAAGTATATCCCATGGGGGTCGGCGTTTCGACGGCGATTTTGGTCCCGGGCGGCCTCGAATCCTTAACACATTCGCCTCCGCGGCTTTATGATCCCCCCACCTGCGATGACCACACTGACGAGCGCCCCGATGACCACTCCCCAGGCCCTGGCGACGCGGCTCCGGAAGCAGGCGGCCGAGTTCGGCCGGCTGGCGGCCCAGACCGCGGCCCGGCGGACCGAGGACCGGGTGCACCGGCTGAGGGTCCTGACCCGCCGGCTGCGCTCGGCGCTGGCGCTGGCGGCCCGGATGGCGGACTCCCCCAGCCTCGACGACCTGAGGCGCCGGATGCGCCGGATCGGGCGGGCCCTGGGACTGCGGCGCTCGCTGGACGTGGCCGACCTCGATCTCAAGGCGCTCGGCGGGCCCCCGGTGCCGGAGCTCGAGGAGCGGCGACTGGAGGCGGGGGCGGACATCGCCCGGCGGCTGCGGAAGCGGGCGGAGCTCGCGGAGCTGGCGCGGCGGGGGGCGGCGGCGCTGGAGTCGGAGGGCCGCTGGGGGGGCCGGGTGCGGAAGCTGCTGGCGCGGAGGGCGGAGCGGCTGGAGGGGGCGCTCGAGGCGGCCTCCGACGGCGCCAAGGACTCGGCGCACCGGCTGCGGATCGAGGCGAAAAAGACGCGGTACCTGCTCGAGGCGCTGGGGGGCTCGGCGGCGGAGTCGCGGCTGAAGTCGCTGCAGCGGGAGCTGGGACGGGCGCACGACTACGAGGTGCTGCTCTCGCTGCTGCCGGAGGGCCACGCGGCGCGGGCGGAGGCGGAGTCGCGGGAGCTGGCGCATCGTCGGGCGGGCTCGCGGATCCAGGGGGCGGCGGTGCGCGCGGCGGCGTCGGCGCTGCGGGGGGCCGCGCGATGAAGCTGGGGATCCTGGACATCGGGACGAACTCGATCCACATCGTGATCGCGGACGTGAAGGGGGAGCACGACTTCGAGATCGTGGGCCGCGGCAAGGACATGACGCGGCTCGGCGACGAGACGCTGAAGAGCGGGGTGCTGCCGGCCGGGAAGATCTCCGACGCGGTCCGGGTGGTGAAGCAGTTCGTGCAGCTGGCGAAGAACCGCGGGGTGCAGAAGCTGGTCGCGGTGGCGACGGCGGCGGTGCGCGAGGCGGCCAACGGCGGCGAGCTGGTGGACCGCCTGTACCGCGAGGCGGGGGTGAAGGTCCGGCCGATCACGGGGGAGGAGGAGGCGCGGCTCATCTACCTGGCGGTGCGGCACTACTGCGACCTGACGAGCCGCCGGGCGCTGATCATCGACATCGGCGGCGGCAGCGCGGAGTTCATCGTGGGGAGCGCGCAGGTGGTGCTCGTGTCGCGCTGCCTGAAGCTGGGGAGCGCGCGGCTGAAGGACCTGTTCGTGACGGACCAGCCGGTGCCGAAGAGCGACCTGAAGCGGCTGCAGCGGCACATCGAGACGTCGACGGAGTCGCTGGTGGCGGAGCTGAAGTCGGCGGGCTTCGAGCAGGTGATCGCGACGAGCGGGACGGCGCTGAACCTGGCGGCGATCGTGCACGAGCGGCGGACGGGGGAGCCGCTGACCAATCCGACGGGGTTCACGATCACGAAGGCGGAGCTGGAGGACGTGGCGAAGCGGCTGGCGCGGTCGGGCCGGAAGGAGCTGGGGCAGATCCCGGGGATCGACCCGGACCGGAAGGACCTGCTGCTGCCGGGGGCGCTGCTGCTCCTGCACGTGCTGGAGGAGACGGGGCGGCGGGAGATCCTGCTCTGCGACAAGGCGATCCGGGAGGGGCTGATCCTGGACTACGTCCAGCAGAACCCGCGGAAGCTGGGGGCGGAGGAGGAGATCCCCAACGCGCGGCGGCGGGCGGTGCTGTCGCTGGCGAACCGCTGCGAGTACGACGCGGGGCACGCGAAGACGGTGGCGCGGCTCTGCCTGGCGCTGTTCGACCGGCTGGACCCGCCGGGGCCGCTGCGGGCGAACGCGCGGGAGCTGGCGGAGTACGCGGCGCTGGTGCACGACATCGGGTACCACGTGAGCTTCGAGAAGCACCACAAGCACGCGTACTACCTGGTGAAGAACTCGGACCTCCCGGGCTTCGCGCCGGAGGAGGTGGAGATCATGGCGAGCGCGGCGAGGTACCACCGCAACCGCGGGCCGAAGAAGTCGGACGCGAACCTGCGCTGGCTGGGGGGGAAGGACCGGCGGACGGTGGAGTGGATCTCGGGGCTGCTGCGGGTGGCGGACGCGCTGGACCGCTCCCACTTCGACGTGGTGCAGGACGTGCGGCCGGCGTCGGGGCCGCGGGGGCTGCGGCTGCTGGTGAGCGCGCGCGGCGACGCGGCGATGGAGCTCTGGGCGGCGAACCAGAAGAAGACGCTGCTGGAGGAGCTGCTGGGCCGGCCGGTGGAGATCCTGGCGGCGCCGAAGGCTACGGTTCGAACGGGTAGACGGGGACCTGGATGACGCGGTGGCGGCGGCGGGGGGAGGAGACGATCTGGCGGATGCGCTTGTAGACGGCCAAGCGGTAGTAGGCTTCGCCACAGCGATTGCAGACGTCGCCCGGGACGCCCTCGATGAGGAGGCGTCGCTCGCCGCGGACCCACTCGAAGGTGGTCCTCCCCGGGGCCAGGGTGCCGTCGCAGAAGTCGCACGACTCGGTCGCTGCCTTCTTCATTTTCACGACTCCATCATACCCGGAAGACCGTGATGACGTAGACCCAGTCCCCGGACAGGCGACCGACGACTTCGGCCATGCCGCCCCCGGGGAGCCGGCCCAGGAAGCGGACCTTGGGCCCGCGGGGATCTCCGGTTTGCCGCTCCCTCACGATCCCCCGGAGCAGGACCTCCGCGATGTCAATCTCGTCGAGATCATCCTCGAGGCCCTCGAACGTCGCGTGGGTGCTCATCTTGAAGCGCCCCCAGCGGACGGCCTCCCGGATGCCCCGCACGACATCGCCCGTCCGCCGCCGTCCCATGCACGGGGTGCCGCGCGGGCGGCGGAAGCCGCGGGGAATCGGGCCATGAGGAGGACAGCAAGAAAGCAGGAGAGCAGGAGAGCAGGAGAGCCCGAAAGCCAGAAAGCAAGAAAGCCAGGGTTTCCCCTGGCTTTCCCGCTATCCGGCTTTCGGTCTTCGGGTCTTTCGGTCTTTCCTGCTTTCGGGCCTTCGGGCTTTCGGGCCTTCGGGCTTTCGGGCCTTCAGGCTTTCGGGCCTTCAGGCTTTCGGGCCTTCAGGCTTTCAGGCCTTCGGGCTTTCCGGCTTTCAGGCTTTCCGGCTTTCTGGCTCTCCTGCTTTCGGGCCTTCGGGCTTTCAGGCTTTCCGGCTTTCTGGCTCTCCTGCTTTCGGGCTTTCGGGCTTTCGTGCTACTCGGTGTACTCCCGGACCTTCTTCGCCAGGTCCGCGTCCAGCGCGGCCTTCTTCTCGGCCTTCTCGCGGACCTTCAGCGTGATCTCCTCGATCCGCTGCTCGGCGTCCTCGAGGCGCTTGAGGTACTTCTTGCGCAGCTCGATCTCGTCGGGCCGGTCGCGCAGCACGTTGAGGTTCTGGCGCGCGCGGTTCTGGTCCGCCTCCAGCTGCTGCCGCTCCCGCTCCAGCGCCTGCATCTCGGACTGCAGCTTCGAGCTCTCGACGAGCAGCCCGAGCAGGCTCTCGAGGAAGGCCTTCGCCTTGTCGGAGAGGTACTTCTGGTTGATGTACCAGCGGATCGTCTCCGCGGGCGTGCCGATCAGCGACACGGTCTGCTGCAGCGGGGCCTTCTCGCGGATCACCAGCTCCTGGGTCTTGCCCGTCTTCGCCTCGACCTTGAAGCGGTGGTGCGCCTCGATGTCCTCGTCGGCCTTCGCGGGCTCGGCCAGCGTGAAGCCGCCCGTCGCCGGGTGGTCCAGCCAGAGCGTGGCGTCCTTCGTGCCCTGGTTGCGGATCTCGTAGGTCGTCGTCTGCACCTGGGTCTGGGTCAGCCAGAGCACGCCGTTGGCGATGCGCCCCGTCGTGACGGCCTCCTGGCGGTACTCGGACTTCGGCGTGACCGTGATCGAGCTCTCGAACGCGTAGGGGATCACGTCGGCCATGCCGGTCTTCATGATCCTCTTGATCAGGCCCTCGCCGACGCAGGTCGAGCCGTCGTAGAAGGTGACCGGGCCGGCCTCCAGCGTCAGCGCCGTCGTGTTCTTGAACTTCACGGCGTTCGCGGGGCGCGAGTTGAACGTCGAGCGGTAGTAGAGGACGCGGTCGGCCGAGTCGAGCCGCTCCGAGAGGATCGGCACGAGCGCCGCCTGGCCGCGCTTGACGCTCACGCGCTCCTTCGAGCGGTACGCGAACATCTCGCCGACCTGCACGCCCTCGGTGACGGGCGCGAACGACTCCTCCATCCTCCGCGCGGAGAAGGCCTCGGCGTCCTCGGCCTCGCCGGCCTCGTTGTGGTCCGCGGAGCGAGCGTCCTTCTTCTTCAGGTCCTCCATCTTGCGGCGCTCGAGCGCCTTGCCCGGGGCGGGCGCGGCGGCGGGACGGTTCCCGCCCCCGTAGCCCTTGTCGGCCAGGCCGGAATCCTGGTCGGGACGGGCGCCGGAGTGCGCCGTCACGGCGACCTCGGGGCGGCGGACGTAGTAGGCCGTGTAGAGGTCCATCGAGAACGAGATCGGCGCGCCCGCGACGAAGCTGACCTCGACGTCCTCCCAGTCCTCGTCGCTCGGGTTCTCCAGGATCGCCCAGCCCTGGAGCAGCGGCTTGGCGCCCTCCTCGAAGAGCAGGCGGTACGACGTCTTCCAGATCGGCGTCTCGACGATGTAGCCGACGCGGATGCGCCGGTCGCCCTCGCCCGTGCAGTTCAGCGTGACGGACTTGCGGTCCGCGTACTTCGACTTCAGGTGGATGTCGAGGATGCGCTGCAGGTCCTTCTGGAGCGGCTCGTCGAGCAGCTTCAGCGAGGTCATCTCCAGCAGGTCCACCTGGACCAGCTTGCCGTCCTCGCGGAAGATCACGAGCTTGTAGCTCGTGACGATGCCCTCCTTGAGCTGGCGGGAGACGGGCTCGATGCCCACGATGCTGCCCTTGGTCGTCTCGCCGCCCGAGACGATCTCGATGCGCGCGCCCTTGAGCTGCGCGAGGAAGGCCGTCAGCGCGTTGCCCTCGGGCACGCGGATCAGGACGTCCTCGAGCTGCTTCGAGAGCGGGTCCTTGGTGTCGTACATGATCGTCGAGACGCGGCCGCCGTCGAGGTCGACCGCGAACAGCGACTTGAGCAGGTCCTTCATCTGCGCGGACTTGAAGGACAGGGCCACCTGCTGGGAGCCGGCGACCTTGCCCTCGCGCTCGAAGTAGCCGACGCCGTGCTTGTAGAGCACGATCTTGCGGACCTTGAGGCCGGCCGGCTTGGCGTCCTGGGGCCACGCGACGGGCGCGGCGAGGGCGACGAGGGCGGCGGCGATGACGAGCCTTCTCATGGAACCTCCGTGTCTTGGGCCCTTGGACGCGGCCCGGGGGCGCCAAGGTACGGGAATTCGGCGGAAAGGTCTACGCGGGGCCGTGCGAGGCCGTGAACTCGGAGCTGGCGACCTCGACGCTGCAGGTGCCGAAGCACGCGACGAAGCGCCCCTCCCCCGCGTAGAGCCGCCAGCGCTGCAGGCCCCGCTCGCCGGGCGCGGGCCCGGCCACCGGCGCGGGCGCGCCGGGGAACTTCAGCTTCAGGCGCGACACGGGGCGGCTCCCCATCGGCGCCTCGTCGAGCACGCGGAACGACACGACGGCCGCGCCGTCCTCCATCCCCAACCGGGGCGCGTCGTCCGTGCAGTCCATCGGCGGCAGGTCGGTGATCTCCCTCACTTCGTCGGGTTCCCCGCCGCGTTCTTGAGCGTGAGCAGCGCCATCGCCGTGCCGTAGGACTTCCCCAGCTCGTGGTCGTCCACGAAGCTCCCGTCGAGCTCCTGGACCTTCAGCACGTGCGCGCGCAGCTTCGACTCCGCGTCCGCCTTCGCCTTGTCCTTCAGGCAGATCTCGACGGTCTCGCTGGTGTGGAAGAGCCCGTGCCAGAAGAAGAAGCCGCCCAGCTCGCCGTCCGTGTGGAAGTCGCACTTCCGGATCTTCTCGAGCTTGTCCAGGTGCGCGAAGAAGTTGTCCACCGAGGCCGCGACCTGCTCGAGCGTCGCGAGCTTGCCCATCCACAGCGCGAGCTCGCAGACCGGCATGCGCGCCATCGCGTCCTTCGCGCCCGAGGCCGGGCGGCCGTCCGAGTACGAGTAGCCGCCGTCGGCGCCGCGGCACTTCTTGATCGACTCCGCGGACGGGCCGACGAGCCGGCCGGGGATCTCCAGCTTGCACTGCACGGCGCGGTAGAAGGAGTTCAGCACCGCCGCCGTGCAGAACGGGTTCGGGTACTCGTGGGCCCAGGAGCCCCCCGCCTTCTGCGACTTCGCGAGGCCCTCCACGGCCGCCGCGATCGCCTTCACGGCCGCGGAGCGCTTCGAGGCCTCCTTGGTCGACCGCCACTTCCGCGACCAGTACTGGATCCGGTACGCGTCGGCGTAGCACTCCTCGTTCTTGCCGCGGGCCATCTGGGCCTCGTCGACGAGGTACTTCTCCGCCTTCGCCAGCGCCGCGTCGATCCGCTTCGGGTCCACGTCGCGCCACTCGAGCAGCGCCGCCGAGGCCGCGGCCGTGATCGACATGCGCACGTTCGGCAGGATGTGCGGCCCGTCCCAGTACGCGTAGCGGGTGTCGGTCCACGCGCCGTTCTCGCGCTGGCCCGCGAGGAGGAACTCGACCGCGCGGCGCACGACCTCCGGCAGGTCCTTCTCCTCGCGCGGCAGCGACGTGGTGGTCGCGGACGCGTAGGCGGCCTCGACGCCCCAGCACGGGTCCTCGAAGAGGTGCAGCGCGGCGCCCTCGGAGGTGGTGTCGCGGCTCTTCGAGAGGTTCGCCGCGGCCTTCGCGCCCCAGGTCGTGGCCGGGTGCTCGCGCACGAGCCGGGCCCACTTCTGCAGGGCGACGGTCTCGCGGCCCTTCGCGTTCTCGAGCCAGCCCGCCCAGTACTTCGCCTCGGCCTGGCGGGCCGACTTGGACTTCGCGGCGTCCTCGAAGGACTTCAGCGCGTCGTCGAAGCGGCGCGCGCGCAGCTGGACCAGCCCGCGCTCGACGGCGACGAGGGGCTTGAGCTCGTCCTTGCCGGCCTTCGCGAGCTCGAGGGCCGCGAGGGCGGCGTCGGCCTGGCGGCGGCGCCGGGCCACGAGGGCCTGGAGGTACGCGGCCCGCGCCGGGTCGGAGGCCCCGGGCGCGGCGAGCAGGCCCGCGGCGATCGTGAGGTCGCCCGCGCGGAGGTGCTCCTCGGCCTTGTCGAGCGGGTCGCCGTCCTTCGGCGTCACGGGGCGGTTCTGCTTCTCGTGCTTCTCGAGCACGGCCGAGAGCTGGGCGAGCATCCAGTCGGCGTTGAAGGTGCGGATGCGCTCGATCGTGTGGACGATCGTCCCGTCGGGGCTGAGCAGCACGACCGCGGGCTCGACGACGTCGGGGGCGACGAGCTTGCCGAGCTTGGAGTCGCAGGCGAGGCGGAGCGGGACGAACTTGCGCGCGACGAGGTCGATCACGTCGGGGTCGCTCCACACGGCCTGCTTCATGTAGTTGTCGGGGAGCTGGGCGCGGTACATCTGCGGGCCCGCGATGCGGTGGCAGTACCAGAGGATGAGGCGGTCCGCGGCGGCGGCCTTGGTCTTCGCCTGGTCGAAGAGCGCGGCGCGGTCGGCGTCGGGCATCTTGTCGCGGCCCGGTCCGTCGTCGCCGGGCGTGTAGGAGTCGGCGATCCAGTCGATCGCCGAGCCGCAGGTCTTCCCGATCGCGGCGTAGTCCGGCTCCTTCTCCTGGAAGGCGGCGCCGAGGAGGGCGAGGGCGAGCGCGAGTCTCATCATGGTCGACTACAATACCCCGCCGGAGGGAGACCATGGCGAAGGAAGTGCTGCACGGCGTGGAGGTGGACGACCCGTTCCGCCACCTGGAGGACGCGGCCGATCCGGAGGTGGAGGCGTGGACGGCGGAGCAGGACGCCGCGGCGCGGCGGCACCTGGCGGCGCTGCCGGGCCGGGACGCGTTCAAGGCGCGGATCGTCGAGCTCTCGGCCGCGGGCCGGGTCGCGGCGCCCGCGATCGCGGGCCGGCGGATCTTCCACCTGCGGCGCGACGGGATGGAGAACCAGCCGTCGCTGTACGTGCGCGAGTCCTGGGACGCGCCGCCGCGGAGGCTGATCGACGTCAACGCGCTGTCGGCGGACGGGACGAAAGCGATGGACTGGTTCGCGCCGTCGGCGGACGGCTCGCTCGTCGCGTACGGCACGAGCGAGGGCGGCAGCGAGCTGAGCACGCTGCGCGTGCGGCGGCTCGACGGGACGGAGCTTCCGGACGTCATCCCCTGGACGCGGGGCGCGTCGGTCGCGTGGCTGCGCGACGGGAGCGGCTTCTACTACACGCGCTATCCCGAGAAGGACCCCTACCATCGGCACGTGCGCTTCCACCGGCTGGGGACGGACCCCGCGGAGGACCCGATGGTCTTCGGCGAGGGGCGCGCGAAGGAGGACTGGCCGTCCGTCGCGCTGGGCGGGAACGACCGCTGGCTGCTCGTGACCGTGTCGATGGGCTGGCGGCGCACGGAGGTCTACGCGAAGGACCGGCTCGCGGACGGGCCCTGGCTGGCGATCTCCGAGGGGCGCGACGCGCTGTCGTGGGCCCTGCCGGCCGGGGACCGGGTCTACGTGCGCACGAACGACGGCTCGCCGAACTACCGGATCGACGAGGTCCGGCTGCCGTCGCTGGAGCGGCGGGTGCTGGTGCCCGAGGGCGCGGGGGCGCTCGAGTACGTCGCGGCGACGCGCGACGGGCTGGTGGTCCTGGAGCTGCGCGACGCGTGGAGCCGGGGGCGGCGGATCGGCTTCGACGGGCGCGAGCTGGGGCCGCTCGACCTTCCGCCGCTGGGGAGCGTGGCGGAGCTGGCGGCGGACGACGGCGGGAGCGACTTCGCGCTGTCGTGGCAGTCGTTCACGGAGCCTCCGCGGCTGCTGCGGGGCTCGCTCGCGACCGCCTCGCTTCTCGCGTTCGAGTCGGCGGGGACGGCGACGGAAGCGAAGGTCGCGCAGGAGTGGTGCCGGTCGAAGGACGGGACGCGGGTGCCGATGTTCGTGATCTCGCGGGGCGGCGGCGGCCCGGTGCTGCTCACGGGCTACGGCGGCTTCAACATCAGCCGGACGCCCGCGTACTCGCCGGCCGTCGCGGCCTGGGTGGAGCGCGGGGGGACCTGGGTGACGGCGACGCTGCGGGGCGGCGGCGAGTTCGGCGAGACCTGGCACCGGGCGGGGATGCTGGAGCACAAGCAGAACGACTTCGACGACTTCATCGCCTGCGCGGAGCACCTGCGCCCTCGGGGGCCGCTGGCGATCCTGGGCGGCTCGAACGGCGGGCTGCTCGTGGGGGCGGCGCTGACGCAGCGGCCGGAGCTCTTCGGGGCCGTCGTCTGCAGCGTGCCGGTGCTCGACATGATCCGCTACCACCGCTTCCTGATCGCGCGGCTCTGGATCCCGGAGTACGGCTGCGCGGAGGAACCGGCGCAGTTCCCGTACCTGCTGGCGTACTCGCCGTACCACCGCGTGGTGGACGGGACGAAGTATCCCGCGGTGCTGCTGGCGACGGGCGAGCACGACTCGCGGGTGGACCCGATGCACGCGAAGAAGATGGCGGCGCGGCTGCAGCGGGCGACGTCGTCGGGTCGTCCGGTGCTGCTGCGGGTGGAGCGGCAGGCGGGCCACGGGCAGGGCAAGCCGCTGGACAAGTCGGTCGAGGAGAGCGCGGACCTGCTGGCGTTCGCGTGGAGCGAGGGCGGGAAGCGGTAGGCCTACTCGCGCTCGCGGGGGCGGCCGCGCTGGCCGCTGGGGTCGACGAGGTCGACGCGGGCGCGCTTGAGGAAGAGCAGGGCGAAGGCCTGGTCGACGAAGCCGTAGCGCGTGCGGCGCCAGAGCCCGTCGTTCCCCTGCGACGCGAGCAGCACGCGGGCGCCCTTGCTCCACCAGTCGGAGCCGCCGAGCTTCTCCGTGCCCGTGGCGAGGCAGCCCCGCTCGAGGCCGAGGAGCCAGTAGTGGTCGCCCTCGCCGGTGGTCACCTTGTGGTGGGTGGCGAGGGACTCGAGGCCCTTGCGGAGGGCGGCGTCCTTGAGGAGGGACTCGGGGTCGCCCTTGCCCGTGACGCCGGCGAGCCCGGCGGCGAGGGCGTAGACGCCCGCGGCGGTCATCGAGGCCTCGGAGGCGGCGGCGCGCTGGGCGGGGGCCGCGTAGCAGGTCGCGTAGTTCCAGCCCCCGTCCTTCAATTGCGCGGTCTTCCAGTGGGTGAGCTCTCGCTCCCAGGTGAGGGCGGGGACCTTGATGCCGGCGTTCATGGCGGCGCGGAGTCCCATCATGGCGAACTGGGAGTTGGAGTGGTCGTGGCTGGAGGGCTCGGCGGTCTTCGCGTAGCTCCAGCCGCCGGTCGGCTGCTGGGCGGCGACGAGGTAGTCGGCGGCGGCCTGGAGGACGGAGCGGCAGCCGACGGGGAGCTTGGACTTGTCGTGGCGGAGGAGGGCCTCGGAGAGGGCGCAGGCGACGAGGGAGATCTCGTAGGTGCAGGCGTCGAAGCCGTGTTCGCCGGTGCCGAGGGGGGCGTTCTTGACGATCCAGGCGAGGGAGCGGGCGAGGGCGGGGTCGTCGGGGGCGAGCTCGCACCAGGTGAGGGCCCACGCGGCGGCGGCGGTGGCGCCGAGGGTGGAGGGCTGGAGGCCGTCGAGGGGGGCCTGGCCGGGCGGGGGGAGGGTGAGGATCCAGGAGCCGTCGGCGCGCTGGAGGGAGCGGAGGGCCTTGACGGTCGCGGCGACGGCGTCGTCGACGCGCTTGGCGTCGGGCGGGCCGTCCTGGAACGCGAGGAGGGCGGCGAGGGCGATTGCGGCGGCGCGCGCGATCATTCGCTGATGAGACGACGCCGGGGGGCGGGAGGTTCGGGAGGATCGCGAAACCGCCGGCGCGCGCGGTAGTATCTAGCTCCATGAGAACCCTCGCCGCCCTCGCCCTGCTCCTCGCCGCCGCGCCGCAGGAGGAGCGCGAGCTCGCCAAGGCCGCCCGCGCCACCGCCGACAAGGGCTCCTTCACCTTCCAGGTCCGGCCGACCGCCGACCTGCGCGACGCCCTCCCCCAGGACCGCGCCGCCGTCGCGGGCGTCCCCATCGCCGGCGAGCTCCTCGCCGACGGGACCTACCACGCCACCGACGGGGCGAACGAACTCTGGGGCCGCGGCCTCAAGGTCGTGCTCAAGACGAAAGCCGGCTGGGAACCCGCCGAGTCCGTCGTGAAGGACCTGCTCCTGCAGATCAAGTCCGGCGCCGGCGAGGAGTGGCGCCAGGGCAACGTCACCCAGGCCAAGGCCGCCTTCCGCCAGATCTTCGCCCTCGCCCACCTCGCCTCGAAGTCCATCCCCCCCACCGCCCCGCTCCAGGACCTCGAGAAGGACTTCAAGGCGCTGAAGAAGTCCGGCGACTCCTACGAGGGCGAGCTCAAGGACCTCGTCGCCTCGAAAGTCCTCGAGGGCCCCTTCGAGTGGTTGATCAAGGAGGGCAGGCTCTCCGTGAGCGAGTACTCCGGCCGCGGACGCGCGACGATCTCCTCGGACGGCTTCGTGCGGCGCCTCGAGCAGAAGGCCGCGGGGATCTACACCGTCGTCGAGGACGGCAAGAAACGCCGCGTCCCCGCCGCGGTCGAGGTGGTGATCGAGTACTCGAAGGTGGGGACGACGGTCCGCGAGATCCCCAAGGACGCCGACGCGGCCCTCAAGGACCTCGAGTCCGCCGGCAAGTGAGCTACTTCGCGGCCTCGACCTTGAACTCGGCTTCCGCGCTGAACGCGAACTTCGGCACCCGCGCGAAGAGCGCCTTGATCTCGGCGGACGGCCCGCCGGGCGCCCGGCCCCACTTCCCGTTCCACTCGTCGACGTCGCCCGCCGAGTAGTCCACGACGAGCTTCAGCTTCCAGGTCCCCGGCCGGTCCGGCCGCCACACGGACAGCGGGTGGTGCCCGAACGAGCCCTTCCCCAGCGGCTCGAACTCCGAGCCCGGGGACAGCGGCTTGAAGTCCGTCTCCTGCAGCGCGTTCGTGTTGCCGCAGCGGCCGCCGACGGGCGGCGCGAACGACTTGCCGTCGGGGTCCGTGATCGTGACCGTCATCTTCGGATACCGCCAGCCGACGTCGGAGGCGTCGAGCGCGGCCACGACGAGCACCTCGCGGTCCGACGCGTTGACGAGCTTCGCGGTCGGCGCGACCTGCTCGCCCACCTTCACGGGCCGGTCGACCGAGAGCTTCAGCTCCAGCGGCGGGATCGCCTCGAGCGCGCCGAGCAGCGCGGCCTTCGCGGTGGCGTCCGTCTCGGCGTCGCCCCGGGCGCGGAGCACCTTGCGGGCCTCGGCGGGCGCGGCGAGCGCGAGCTTCCTGAGCTCCTCGGTCGCGGCGGCGCGGGTCTCGATGTCCTCGGCCACGAGGCGCGGCCGCAGCGCGGCGACCTTCGCGTCGAGCGAGTCCTGGAGCAGGAAGGCGGAGAGCAGGAGGGGGATGAGCATCATGGGAGCTTGGACGCGGGATCCGCCGGCGGGTTCGCGGATTTCGGCGCGTGGGCGTCGAGGATCGCGGGCAGGTCGGCCGCCGCGACACCGTGGTACCAGAGGTTCTCCGGCTGGATGCAGACGTTCGGGCCCTTCTCGCAGGGGCCGAGGCACATCGACTTCGTGACGCGGATCCGGCCGGCCAGGCCGCGCGCCTTCACCTCGGCCTTGAGCGCCTTGAAGTGCTCGGCGCCGCCGCGGGGGCCGCACGAGGCCTCGCCCGTGACGCGGTCGTTGCAGCAGACGAGGATCATCCGTTCGTAGGGCGGGACCGCGGGGCTTTCCATGCCCCCGTTATACCGGGTTATACTCCGCGGATGCACCTCACCCTCGCGGAGTACCAGCAGCGCTCGCGCTCGACGGCGATCTACCCCGACGCGGGCCGCAACTTCACCTACCCGACGCTCGGCCTGGCCGGCGAGGCCGGCGAGGTCGCCGAGAAGATCAAGAAGGTCCACCGCGACAAGGCGGGGAAGGTCGACGACGAGACGCGCGCGGCCGTGGAGAAGGAGCTCGGGGACGTCCTCTGGTACGTGGCCCAGCTCGCGACCGAGCTGGGCCTGGACCTCGGCGCCGTCGCCGAGAAGAACCTCGCGAAGCTCGCCTCCCGCAAGGAGCGCGGGGTGCTCGGCGGCTCGGGCGACGCCCGCTAGCGCCGGACCGCGATCACCGTCGAGTCCACCGTGTTCCAGCAGGTGTTCGCGTTGAACGTCCGGATCTCGCCTCCCGTCGCCGCGCCGCTGCCGTCCGCGTCCACGAGCCAGTAGACCGCCTCCCCCGTCCAGTCCCCGAGGTAGTCCTGCACGTGCACGACGACCGTGCCCAGGCGGCCGACGGCGAGGTTGAGGTAGCCGAAGGAGTTGACCGGAATCGTCACCGGCAGCACGGCGAAGGTCTCGGTCTCGCCGGCGTCGTACGCGTCGCCGTCCCCGTTGAGGTCGCGGTGGCGGAAGACCTTGTTGTCGGACATGCAGGTCGAGTACAGGGTGCCCGCGGCGTCGATGCCGACCGAGCTCTGCATCGCCAGGCCGTTGATGGACGCCGTGCCCGCGGGGAGCGGGGCCCAGGGGAGGGTCCCCGAGCTGCCGGCCGCGTTCGGGTCGAAGGCCGCGTCGAAGTTCACCTGGCGGTGGATCCAGTTCCCCGCGCCGAGCATCGAGAGCACGGAGCAGTAGTACGGCACGTCGTCGCGGCCCGACTCGGGGTCGTAGCCCACGGCGAAGTAGGTCACGTAGTTGTAGCCGTCGATCTCGCCGAAGCGGCAGTGGAAGGTCGCGGCGCCGGTCGCGATGTCGATCCGGCTCACCTCGCCGACCTGGAGGCCGTTGTACGCCGTGATGCGCAGGAGGTAGAGGCGGTCCGAGGCGTCGAAGGCGAGCAGCTGCGCGCCCGGGAGGCCGGAGGCGACCTGGCGCTGCGTGCCCGCGACCACGTCGAGCTCGGTGATCGCGTCCGCCCCGCAGGTGTAGACCTTGGTCCCGGTCCGGTTGCAGGCGATTCCGTACAGGCCGTTCGACGCGGGGGTGCCGACGGAGCTCGGCGCGGTGCCGGGCGAGGTCGCCGCGGGGTAGCGCAGGACGGAGCCCGAGTCGTCGATGACGTAGACCGGGCCCGGGTCGCCGAGCGTCGCGAGCGTCGGACCGACCTCGACGGGCACGACGTCCGACTTGCCGCCGAAGCTGGCGGTGATGTCGGCCGTGCCGTCCGCGCCCGCCTCGGCCGTGGTCGAGCCGCCGACGGCCGCGTCGAGATCGACGACGCCGGCGTTCGACGTCGTCCAGGTCGCCGCGACCGGGGCCGTCGAGCCGTCGCTATAGGTGGCGGTGCAGGTCAAGCTCTGGGTCTCGCCCGCGTCGGCCAGCGTCACGGCGCCCGGGGTGACCGCGATGGAGACGAGCGTCGCGGCCGGAGGCGTCGTCGGAGCCGGGGCCGCGCCGCCGCCACCGCCGCCTCCGCCGCCGCAACCGATGACCAGGGTCGCCGCCGCCCCGACCAGCCACCGCGTGATCTGCTTCATCTTCGCCTCCGGTTTCTACTGGGAAATGGCCGTTCCGGAGGCGCGGTTTTAAATCGGGCGATAATCTGATATCACGCAAGCGATTAGCGCGCGGGCACTTACAACGTCCACGTTTAAAACCGTCGCGGGCCGAAGCTCCATTTGTCCGCATGGATGCGCTGGAGCCCGCCGGGTCGGCCGTGCACTTCCCCTGCCGGGGTTGCGGGGAGCGACGCCGCGAGCCGGTCGGACGGGAGGCGAGCCCCTGCCCGCGCTGCGGCCACCGCCCTCCCGAGCGGCCGCCCGGCCGCAAGCTGCTCGACCTGCTCGATCCTTCTTCCGTTCCGCCCCGCCCCTCCGTGTCGTAGGGTGGTGGGGCCATGACGATGCCCGCGACGATGTGGACGCTGATCGCGGAGGCCCGCGGCGGCGGCCCGGAGGCCGTCGACACGCTGCTGCGCCGTTACCGCGCGCCCATCCTCGCCTACGTCCGCCGCGCCGGCCTGCCGGCCGAGGAGGCCGAGGACGTCGTGCAGGAGGCCTTCCTCGCGATCGTCGAGGAGGGCGTGCTCGCCAAGGCCGACCGCGCGCTCGGCCGCTTCCGCCACCTCCTGCTCGCCGTCACGCGCCACGTCATCTCCGAGCGGCGCCGCCACGAGGGCCGCCTCAAGCGCGGCGGCGGGCGCACGCGCATCGCCGTCGGCGACGGCGAGGACGGGCCCCGGCTCGAGGATCTGCTCGCGGCCCCCTCCGCCGACGACGCCTTCGACCCCCTCTGGGTGCAGAACCTCGTCTTCCTCGCCATGGAGCGGCTCCGCGAGGACTGCACGCGCGACGGCGTCGCGCACTACGCGAAGGCGCTGTTCCTGGCGACCACGCGCGGCCTCGGCCAGGCGGAGATCGCCGCCGAGCTCGGCGCCGCCCCGCACGACGTGAAGAACTGGCTGCACCAGGCCCGGCTCCGCCTCCGGCGCCTCGTGCTCGCCGAGATCCAGCGCTACTCCTCCTCGCGCGAGGAGTACGACGCCGAGGTCGCCTACCTCCGGAAGTTCCTCGAGTGATAGACTGAGCCCGTGTCCGACGCCCCCCTCGCCTGCTTCGGGTGCGGCGCCCTGCTCGATCCCCCGCCGCCCGGCCCCGACTGCCCCGCCTGCGGCGCCCCGCTCCACCGCCCGTCCGTGCTGAAGGGCCTCGGGCTCGGCGACGCCGGGACGTCCTTCCCCGGCCTCGACGCCGCGCCCCCGGAGGTCGCGGCCGCGGCGGCGGATCCCGCGAACCGCCTCGACCCCTTCGTCCTCGTCGAGCCGCTCGGCGAGGGCGCCGCGGGCGTCGTCCACCGGGCCTGGGACCTCGAGAACCGCCGCTGGGTCGCGCTGAAGGTCCTGCGCACGCCGACCCGCTCCGCCGAGGCGCGCGCGGTCCGCGAGGCGCAGTCCGCGCTGCGGCTCTCGCACCCGAACATCGTGAAGATCCACCGCGCGGGCTCCGCGGGCCCGGTCCGCTACCTCGCGATGGAGCTCGTGCGCGGGACGACGCTCGCCTCGCTGCTCGCCGACCGCCGCAAGCCGCCGCTGCGCGAGCTCGTCGCGCTCGTCCGCACCGTCGCGCTGGCCGTCCAGCACGCCCACGACCAGGGCGTCGTGCACCGCGACCTCAAGCCGCTCAACCTCCTCGTCGGCGAGGGGCTGCATCCCTACGTCGTGGACTTCGGCCTCGCGCGCCCGACCGAGGAGGGCTGGACGGTCACGCTGCCCGACACGGCCATCGGCACGCCGTCGTACATGTCGCCCGAGCAGGTGCGCGGCGGCGCCCCGGCCTCGCGGCCGGCCGTCGACGTGTACGCGCTCGGCGCGATCCTCTACCACGTGCTCGCGGGGAAGCCGCCGTTCGGCGGCGCGACCGCCTTCGACGTGATGGAGGCCGTGACGAAGGAGCCGCCCGACCCTCTGCCCGAGGGCGTGCCGCGCGACCTCGCCGTCGTCGCGCTCAAGGCGCTCGAGAAGGACCCGGCGCGGCGCTACGGCTCGGCCCGGGATTTCGCCGACGACCTCGGGGCCTGGCTCGACGGCGCGGCGATCTCCGCGCGGGCCGTCTCCGCGCCGGAGCGCGCGTGGCGGCGGATCCGCCGGCACCCCGTCGCGGTGCTCGCCGTCGTCGCGCTCGTCGCGATCGCGGCCGTGGCCCTCGTCGCGCGGCGCGGGGACCCCGGGGTCCCCGAGGACCTGGCCCGCCGCGAGCAGGCCGCCGCGGCCCGCGACGCCGCCTTCCGCCGCCTCGAGGCCGGGCGCCCGGCCCTGGAGCTGGCGCAGCGCGGGCTCTACTCCGCCGCGACGCCGTTCGCCGAGATCTCCCGGCGCTCCGCCGAGGCGCGCGACGCCTTCGAGGAGGCGATCGCGAAGTCGCCGGATTACGCGGCGGCCCACCACCTGCTCGGCCAGGCGCAGTTCCTGCGCGGGGAGCTCGGGGCCGCCGAGGCCTCGTGGACCCGGGCCGTGCAGATCGACCCCCGCCTCGCGGCGGCCCGGCTCGACCTCGCCCGCCTCCACGTCGCGCGGGCCTTCCGGGCCAACCTCACCGGGCTGCCCGGGAAGCCGGACGACATGGCGGCCGAGTCCGCGGCGGCGGTCGCGCAGGTCGAGGCCGCGCTCAAGGACGGCGCGGGCTGGGAGAGCGGCGTGCAGAAGTCCGTCGCCGAGGCGCTGAAGCTCTGGGCCGCGCACGACTGGGCCGCGCTGCGGACGTCCGTCGAGGAGGCCCTCGCGCGGCACGGCGCGGGCCCCGGGACGGAGGAGCTCGACTGGCTGCTCGGCTCGATGCTCGACGCGGCGCCGGCGGTCGCGGCGCTCGACCGCGCGCTCGCCAAGCGGCCGTGGTACGCGGAGGCGCTCTTCGTCCGGGCGCTGAGGCGGCGCGAGTCGGGGGACCTCGACGGCGCGATCGCCGACTACTCGAAGTTGATCGAGATGCGCCCCCGGGCCGTCGAGGCCTACAACAACCGGGGCCGGCTCCGGCACCTGAAGAAGGAGGGCGCGGCGGCGATCGCCGACTTCGACGCGGCCCTCGCGATCGAGCCGGCCTACGCCGACGCGCTCATCAACCGGTCGCTGGCCCGGCAGTCCGGCGGCGACGCGGCCGGGGCGAGGCGGGATCTCGACGCGGCCATCCAGGCCGATCCCTCCGTCCCGAGCGCGTGGAACAACCGCGGCGTGCTCCGCGCCGCCGCGGGCGACCTGCCCGGCGCGGAGTCGGACTTCGGCGAGGCGCTGAAGCGGGATTCGACCTACGCGGCGGCCTGGTTCAACCGCGGCCGCTACCGGCTGAGGTCGGGACGCGAGGAGGACGGCCGGGCCGACCTCCGCCGGGCGCTGGAGCTGTTGCCCCCCGGCGATCCGCGCCGGGCCCGGGCCGAGGAGCTGCTCCGCTAGCGCCAGGCCCCTTCGACCGCCAGCGTCCCCACCACGCCGTCCTCGCCGAGCACGATCACCGCGGAGCGGCCTTCGCCCGAGATCCCGGACAGGCGCCGCACGGGGTCCAGCGCGAAGGCCTCGGGCTCCGAGTCCGCCGGCGCCGTCGGGTCCAGCGAGCAGGCCGAGAAGGCGAGCCGTCCGGCCTCGAGGCCGGCCGTCACGTCCGCGACCGCGGCCTTCCGGCCCCGCGGGCCCCGGCACGAGACCCGCGCCGCGACGAGCGCCGCGCCCGGGCCGTCCCGCCGCACCGTGAAGGCCGCGGCCCCGACGTAGGGGACCATGCGCCCGCGCCCCCGCAGGACCGCCCGGTACGCCGCGACCGTCGTCTCCGTCACCAGGCCGAGCACGACCACCAGCCCCTCGCGCGTCGCGCCGTTCCCGAGGTCCTCCGCCGCCGCGGCCACCGCCTGCAGGGCCGCCGCCCGCGTCCCCGTGAAGGTCTCCACCGTCCCCGTCAGCCCCAGCGTCAGCGACAGGTGCGTCGCGGCGATGTTCTCCACCGCCTCCGTGAAGACCGCCGGGCTCACGAGCCGCGGCGACCCGCGCCAGCTCGACGCCACGAACGCCGCGCTCTCGTCCATCGGCCCGTGCTGCTGGGCCACGTACAGCCCGACGCCCCCGCGCGGCGCGGAACCGAGCGCCCGAGCCCCGGCGATCACGGCCCGCTTGGAGACCGCCCCCGCCCGCCGCAGGCTGTTCGCCTCCGGCAGCAGGGCGTCGAGGTCGTCGACGCCGTCGTCCGACGTCGAGAACACCGGGGGTCCGAGCACCGCGCGGCTCACGGGCCCTCCTCCCAGGCCCGGGCGATCACGACGCCGTTCGCGCCGCCGAAGCCGAGCGACTCGTTCATCGTCACGCGCGGCCGCCCCTCCGGCGAGCGGACGAAGTTCAACCCGCACGCGGGGTCGGGCTCGGCGAGCCCGGCCTGCGGCGGGAGGAACCCCTTCTCCATCGCCAGGAGGCAGAAGGCCTGCTCGACCGCGCCCGCCGCGCCCAGCGTGTGGCCGACCAGCGGCTTCGTCGAGCTCACCGGCACCTTCGCGCCGTGCGGGCCCAGCGCCGCGAGCAGCCCCTTCGCCTCCGCCGCGTCGTTCGCGGGCGTCGCCGTGCCGTGCGCGTTGACGTAGCCGATCTCCCCCGGCGCCACCCCCGCCGACTCCAGGGCCCGGGCGATGGCCCTCGCGAGCCCCGTCCCCTCCGGCTGCGGGTGGGTCTGGTGGTGGCCGTCCGCGCTCTCCCCGTACCCCGAGATCTCGGCCCGGATCCGCGCGCCGCGGCGACGGGCCGACTCGAGGCTCTCCAGGACCAGGATGGCCGCGCCGTCGCCGATGAAGAAGCCCGTCCGCCCCTTCGCGAAGGGCGTGCAGGCGCCGGGCGAGAGCGCGCCGAGCGAGTCGAAGCCGAGGTGGACGAAGCGCGTGAGCGCGTCGTAGCCGCCCGCGATCCCCGCCTCGGCCGCGCCGGAGCGGATGCGCCGGAAGAGGCGGCCGATCGCCGAGAGCCCCGTCGCGCAGGCGTTGGTCACGACCTCCGGCGCGAGCGGCAGGCCGAGCTCGGCGGCGATGCGCGACATCTGGGCGCCCGCCGTCGCGTGGAGGAGCAGCGCGGGCCGGGCCCGCTTCGCGTTCCTCAGCCAGCCCGCGTACCATTGCTCGGCCTGGAGGAAGCCCTCCGTCGTCGTCCCGACGATCGCGGGCAGCGGCGCGCGGACCTCGAGCCGCGAGTCGGCGAGCGCCTCGCGCACGGCCCAGAGCAGCATCTTGGTGTCGGGGGCCAGGCGCCGGTGCCGCTTCCCGAGCCGGGCGTCGAGCGCGGCCTCGTCCACCTGCGCGGCCCGCGCGGTGCGGAAGCCCGTCGTGTCGAAGCGCGTGATCGGCCCGGCCGCGGAGCGGCCGGCCCGGAGCGCGGGCTCGTGGTCCTCGTGGCCGAAGCCCAGGCCCGTGGCGTAGGCGAGGCCGGTGACGACGACCCGGCGCGTCACGCGGTCCTCCAGAACGGCGAGTACGCGAACCACTGGTCGAGGTGCGTCGCGACCTCCCCCTCGTAGGCGCGCACGAAGGCGGCCAGCGCGTCGCGCTCCGCCTCGTCGCGGTCGCCGTCCCCCACCTCGATGGGGTCCAGCATCCGGGCGACGTAGTGGCGGGCGCGGGTCCAGGTGCAGAACGCGGGGTAGATCGGGACGCCCGCGAGACGGGCGAGGCGGACCGGGCCGATCGGGAAGCGCGCGGGCTTCCCGAAGAACGGGACCTCGACGGAGGGCGAGTCGCCGACGCGGTCGGCCGTGATCGCGACGACCGCGCCCTCGCGCAGGGCCCGCACGATCTGCAGGACGTGCGCGGGATCGTCGGAGATGTACATCTGGGTCGTGCCGCCGCGGCCCGCGACGCGCTCGTCGAGGGCGTTCGCCGCGTGGTTGCGGTAGGCGACGGCGCGGATGGGGACGCCCGAGAGGCCCATGAAGACCCCGCCCATCCGGTAGTTGCCGAGGTGGCCAGAGAGGACGATGGCGCCCTTCCCCGACTTCCAGCGCTCCTTGAGCCCGGCCCAGGGGCCGTGTCCCTCGAAGTGGAGCATCCCGCGCATCGAGCGGCGCGTCGCCAGGATCGAGAGGTCGGCGAAGTAGACGCCGCGGCTGAGGTAGACCTGGTGGACGATGGGCTCGACGGCGGCCTCGACCTCGGCCGCGGAGGCGCCCGGGTGCAGCGTGCCCCAGACGTGCTTCAGGTTCGCGCTGAGCGCGGCCTTGTCGGCCCGCCCGACGCGGTAGGTCAGCTCGGCGAAGCTCGCCGTGATCGGGTAGCAGATGGACGCCGGGAAGTTCTCCAGCATCCAGCGCCCGAGGGCGTAGACGGGGCGGAGGTTCAGGAAGTAGCGATGTTCGGCCTGGAGGGTGCGGGGCACGTGGCGCGCATCTTACGGACGGCCGGAAACGGAAGTCAACGAGCCCCCTTGCGCCCGCGCCGCGGCCGGGGGGAGAATCGGGGCATGGCGGGACGGCTGCGCAAGCGGGACAAGGTCCGCAAGGTAGCGAAGGGGATGATCGACGCGATCCCCATCGTCGGCCCGGACCTCGGCGTCTTCTTCATGAACGTCGTCGTCCCCCGGCTCGAGAAGCCGCGAGACCGGATCATCGACGGCATCAAGTCCCTGTTCGGGTTCCGGCCCGGGGACTCGCCGTGAGGACCGAGCGGGCCGACGTCGTGGTCCTCGGCGGCGCGATCGCCGGAGGCGCGACCGCGCTGCTGCTGCGGCGCCGCCACCCGGAGCTGCGCGTCGTCGTCGTCGAGAAGAACCCCGCCTTCACCTGGAAGGTCGGCGAGGCGACGGTCGAGGTCTCGAGCTACTTCCTCGTGCGGATGCTGCGCCTCTGGGACCACCTCTCGCGCGAGCAGCTCCCGAAGCAGGGCCTGCGCTTCTGGTTCCACAACGCCAGGGCGCGCACGATCAAGCAGGCCAGCGAGCTCGGGGGCAACCAGATGTCGCGCCTGCCCTCGTTCCAGCTCGACCGGCAGAAGCTCGACGAGCACGTGCTGGCGCAGGCGGGGCGCGAGGGCGCCGAGGTCTGGCGGCCGGCGCGCGTCGTCGAGGTCCGGCTCCCCGAGGAGAACGGCAGCGCCGAGGGGACCGTGCGCGTGGAGCGGGACGGCGAGACGATCGAGCTGACCGCCGGGTGGATCGTCGACGCGACGGGCCGGGCCTGCCTGCTCGGCAAATCCCGCGGCTGGGTCAAGCCGATCGAGAGCCACCCGACCAACGCGGTCTGGGCCCGGTTCCGCGGGGTCAAGGACATCGACGGCCCCGAGGTGGGCGGGACGGACCCGCGCGACGCCTGGGTCCGCGCCGTCGTCATGCCGCGCCGGCTCGCGACGAACCACTTCACCGGCTACGGGTACTGGATCTGGTTCATCCCGCTCAACGGCGGGGAGACGAGCATCGGCGCCGTGTGGGACACCCGCCTCGTGACGCCGCAGGGCCGGGGCACGGGCGAGAAGCTCTCGTGGTTCCTGCAGCGCAACCCGCTGACGCGCGAGCTGCTCGGCGACGCGCGGCCGGTCGAGGGCGACCTCTGGGCCTACCAGCAGCTGCCGTACCTCGTGGACCGCGTGGCCGGGCCCGGCTGGTCGAGCGTCGGCGACGCCGCGGGCTTCCTCGACCCCTTCTACAGCCCGGGCCTGGACGGCGTGACCTTCTCGGTCTCCTGGACCCTCGAGCTGATCCGGCGAAAGCTCGCGAAGCCGGACCCGGCGAAGTTCGCGATGGAGGTCGCGGAGCACTCGAGGCTCTACCGGCAGTACCTCGACGGCCTCTACCGGATGATCTACCGGGACAAGTACCACCTGATGGGCGACTACGACACGCTGACGGCCGCGATCCTGCTCGACACGGCCTTCTACTACCGCTTCGTCGCCGTGCCGATCTGGAAGCGCAGCCACGACCGCGTCCTGGTGCCCCCCTTCTACCCGAACCACGCCGACTGGGCGGTGCCGCTCTTCCGCTTCTACCAGTGGCGGCTGATCACGATCGCGCGCCGGAAGAAGAAGCTCGGCATCTACGGGAACCGCAACGGGGGGCGCCGTCCGAAGCTCATCGGCTTCGACCTCGGCTTCGGGACGTTCCGGATGCTGGGGCACGGCCTGCTGCTCTGGGCGCGCGCGGAGGCGGAGCACTTCCTGAGCTACCTGTGGAGGCCGCGGCCCCTCGAGGAGGGCGAGCCCGATCCCGCGCCGGCCGACGAGCAGGCCCGCGAGCCGGCGGTGGAGACCACGAAGGGCTAGCGCCCCTTCTTCTCCTTCACGAACGCCGCGATCGAGTTGACCGTCTGCAGGACGTGCTTGCCGGACTCCCAGTCCTCGACCTTCACGCCGAATTCCTTCTCGAGGCCCACGACGAGCTCCAGCACGTCGATGGAGTCCAGTCCCGCGCCCGAGGTCTTGTCGAAGAGCGGCTGGTCGTCGAAGGGCGGCCGCTTGAGCCGCGCGCACTTCACGATTACCTGCTTCACGCGGGCCTTGAGGTCCGCGTCGTCGTCCTGGGTCATCGCCGTGCCCTCACGCCTTCACCTTCTGCACCCGGATCGTGGTCCCCTCCGGGACCTTGAGCTCGAAGCGGCCCGCGGGGACCTCGCCGTCGACGACCACGTCCGTGAACGTGAACGTCACCTCGTCGCCCTGGCCGTCCGAGTAGGAGATCCCCTTCAGCGCGCCGTCGGCCTCGACGATCGAGAGCTTCAGGCCGGAGAAGAACTTCGCGACGGCGGGATCCTTCGGCTCGACCGAGACGACCGCGACGCCGTCCTTCGACTCCACGAGCTTGACGGTCGTCGAGTCCTTGAGGGACTTCTCGTCGGGGTGGAAGGCGAGGAAGAGGCCCTTGGCGACCTTGGGATCCTCGAACTCGAAGCGCTCCAGCTGCTTCTCCTCGGGCCGGTGGACCTGGTAGCAGGTCCCGTCGAAGTGGATCTCGGCCTTGCGGGGCTCGGCGACCTCGAAGACGAGGCGCTCGGGGTCCCGGCGGTAGGCGAAGCGCCCGGAGGACTTCAGCGGCTCCTCCATCAACTCGGTCTTGCGGACCTGGGCGAAGGAGCCGAGGAGGGTCTTGCAGGTCCCGAGCTTCGCCGCGAGCTTCTTCAGCGCGGCGGCCGCCGGGTCGTCCTGCGGCGGGACGAGCAGGGCGAGGAGCGCGAGGCCCTTAACGGCGTTAATCATGGGATCGCCCCCCACTCTATCACGTCCGCCTCCGCCCGCCCAGCAGCGCGGGCAGGCCGACGAGGGTCGCCAGGAACGCGGCGACCATGCCGGCCACGACGAGGCGGCCCATCGAGGCGAGGCCCGGGACGGGCGAGAAGGCGATCGACCCGAAGCCGAGGAGCGTCGTCGCCGTCGTCCCCCACATCCCCGGCCCGCACTCCGCGAGGGCCTGCCTCGCGTCGCCGCCGGACTCCCGCCAGTGGGAGACGAGGTAGATCCCGTTGTCCACGCCCACGCCGATCACGATCGGCACGGCCACCAGGTTGAAGAGGTTCAGCGTCCCGCCCGCCAGGACCTCCGCGCCCAGGGCCGCGCCCGAGGCCAGCGCGACGGGGCCCAGCGCCGCGAGACCCCGGCCGATCCCGCCGGCCGCGAGGACCGCCAGGACGACCACCGTGCCGAAGCTCCAGCTCCCGAGCCTCCCCAGGTCCGCGAGCAGCCGGCCCGCGTAATGGTCCGGGAGATGCGCCGCGCTGTAGAGCCGCAGCTCCGGCCCGAGCGCCGCCCGGGCCGCCGCGTCGAACGCCGCCCGGTCCGCGGGCTTCCACAGCGTCCGCGCCGGGAACAGGTAGGTCACCCACCACGTGCGGCCCTCCAGCTCGACCGTGAACTGCCCCTTCAATCGAGCGAACTCGGGCCTCGCGAGGTCGGCGATATCGGCCGGCGGCGCCCCCAGGGCGCGGTCGAAGTCCTCGAGCCCCTTGCGGAACGGCCCGGGCGCGAAGCCCGCCGCCTTCAGGTCCGCGAGCGTCCCCTCCACCCAGCCCGCCGTCTTCCGCCGGAACGCCTCCGCCCGGGCCGATCCCTCCGGCGAGGGAACGAGCTCGTGCGGCCCGTCGGTGAAGGGCGCGACGCCCGAGGCCCGGAGGCTCGCGGCCCCGGCCCGGAGCCGCTCCAGCGGCGCCTCCGCGGGCAGCAGCCCGACGACCGGCGTCACGGAGAGTCCGAGGTCCCGGTCCAGCCCCTCGAGCGCCGCGATCGCCGGGTCGCCCTGCGCCAGGGCGCCGCGCGGATCGAGGTCGAAGCGCACGCCCTTCGCGGCGACCACGCCCCAGCCCGCCAGGCCCAGCACGAGCACGAGCAGCGCCGCGGGGACCCGCGCCCTCGAATCGTGCAGCGCGAGCGCCCCCCGGATCACCCAGGGCCGGACCTCCCAGGACCCGCGCAGGCGGCGCTCCGCGGCGACCATCAGCGGCACGAGGAAGAGGACCGTCGCCGCCACGCAGGCCGCCATGCCGATCGCGAGGATCGCCCCGAACTGGCGCACGCCGGGGAAGAGGCTCCAGAGCAGGATCAGCGTCGGCAGCACCGTCGTCGCCATCGCGCCCAGCATCGGCCGACCCAGCGTCGCGAGCACGCGCTCCATCGCCTCCGGCCCGGACCGGCCCGCCAGCTCCGCCCGGAAGCGCGCGTAGACGTGGATCGGGTAGTCGATCCCCTGGCCGATGAGGATCGCCCCCACGCTCAGCGCCAGGGGCGTCAGCGGGCCGAGCCACCAGGCGCCCAGCGCGAGCGTCCCGACGATCCCCGCCCCCACCGGCAGGATCAGCAGGTGCGGCGCGAGCAGTCCTCGGCAGTACGCGAACAGGAAGATCAGCACGAGCACCGCGCTGGAGCTGATCTGCCAGCCGAGATCCGACTGCATCGCGCGGGCCTGGAAGGCCGCGATCGCGTACCCGCCGCTCAGCTCGACCGTCACGGCCGGCCCGCAGGCCGCCGCCAGCCGCGCCGACACGTCCGCCACGAGCTCCTTCGAGAAGGCCGTGTCGAACGACAGCTTCCTCCCCGTCGCCCGGACGAACGCCAGCGCGGGCTGCTCGAAGAGGAGGTAGGGCGTGCCCGGGTGCCGCCGGGCCGGGAAGCGCGACGCGAGCTGCTCCGCGGCCGCCTCGAGCGTCCAGCGGACGTCGAGCGGGTCCGCGAGCACGAGCTGCTTGCCGCCGACCGGGTCCTCCGCGAGCCGGCCCCGGATCCGCGCGACCTGCTCCGCCCGCCCGGGTCCCGCGAGCCGTCGCTCCAGCTCCTCGAGCGTCCCGGCCGGCAGGTGGCCCGAGGGCGAGCGCGCCATCCAGGCCCGGCGCTCGCCGCCGAACTCCTCCAGCGTCGCCGCCACGCGCTCCAGGTGCGGGGACGCGCGCAGCGCCGACACGGCCGCGGGCAGGACGGCCTCGAGCTCCGCGGCCCGCGACGCCCGGAGCACGACGACCAGCGACTTCTGCGGGCCCGCGTCGCCCTGCAGCGCCCGCGTGAGCCGCAGCGTCGGGTCGTCCTGCGGGTACAGCGACGACACGTCGGTGTCGACCTTGAGGTTCTTGAGCCCGACCGCGCCCGCCCCGGCGAGCAGCAGCCCGGCGAGCAGGAGCCACGAGCGGCGGCGGACCAGCGCCGCGCTCACCACGGCCTGAGGCCCCCCGGCAGCTCGGGCGCGAAGAGCTTCGCGTCCGGCGTCGTCTCCTTCGAGCTGCGCCGGATCACCTCGAGGACGGTGTCCCCGCCGCGCACCACGAAGCGATCGCCCTCCTCCTCGACCTCCCACGAGCTGGCCAGCCACGAGAGCCGGCGCCGCGGGATCCGCCCGTCGGGCGTCACGAAGGCGAGCGAGCCCAGGCCCCGGACCGCGGGCTCCAGCCCGATCCACCAGCCGCCCTCCTCCGCCCGCGCGCCGGTCACCCGCTCCCGCGTGACGGGCTCCGCGATCTCGAGCAGCGTCGCGCCGAAGAGCGCGGCCGGGTGGATGCCCACGGCCGAGAACTCCGCCGCGATGCCCTTGCCCGACGCGGGCTGCCAGGCGACGATCCGCTCGCGGGTCGCGGCCAGGTCGAGCACCTTCGGGCCGAGGTCGGGGAGGATCTGCATCCGGGCGCCGCCGGGCGAGAGCACGGCGAGGATCTCGAAGGTGCCGGAGAACGCGGGGCCGGAGGCGGAGAGCCGCCCCGCGAGCCGCCGGGGCGGGGACGGGGGCACCTTCGCCACGGCCTCGAGCGCGTCGGGGCCCGCGGGACCCAGGGTCCGGCAGGCCGCGAGCAGCAGGAGGGCCGGGGCGAGCCGCCTCATGGCTTGCGCGCGAGGTCCGAGGCCTTGAGCTTCGAGAAGTACATCTCGGCCTGCACGGCGGGCTGGCCGTCCACGCTGGCGACCCCGTCGGCCGCGCCGCCGTTGCCGAAGAGCCGCACGAGCTTCACGTCGTAGGTGAGCACGTCGCCGGGCAGCACGGGCTTGAGCATCTTCGCGTGCACGGAGCCGAACACGTAGACCTCGTCGTCCGCCGGGGGCGCGCCCGTGGCCGAGCTCCGGACGAGCAGGATCGTGGCCTGGGCGAGGCCCTCGAGCACGAGGGCCGCGGGCATGATCGCGATCGCCGGGAAGTGGCCCTGGAAGAAGGCCTCGTTGCCCGTGACGTTCTTCACGGCGCGCACGGACTCGCCCGGGGCCAGCGCGAGCACCTTGTCGACCATGAGCAGCGGGTGCCGCTGGGGCAGGAGGCGGCGGACCTCCTCGAACGACATCGCGCCGGACTCAGGCATGGTGTCTCCTCGCCTCGGGGGGCCGGGTGTCGCGGACGAAGTTCCAGCGGTTGTTCGCCCAGAGCAGGCCGTAGAAGAACTTCAGGCGGAGCCGGTCGAGCCAGCCGGGCTCGGAGTCTCCCGCCAGGAGCCGCAGGACGGCGTCCACGACCCCCAGCGTGTTGCGCGGGTGCAGGAGCAGCGTCCCGAAGCCGGGCGTGTAGTAGGCCCGGATCATCTTGAAGTGCAGGTCGCACCAGTGCCGGTGCGTCCGGGCGTAGCCCGCGAAGTCGCGCTCGCGGGGCTCCCTCGTGCCGGCGAGGATGGTCCCCGCGCGCTCGCCGGAGCGCATCGCGAGCATGACGCCGGTCGAGAAGACGGGGTCGAGGAAGGCCGCGGCGTCGCCGACGAGCACGTAGCCCGGGCCGACGACCCGCTTCGCCGCGTAGGAGTAGTTGCTCACGACGTCGTGCCGCCCGTCGTGCTCCGCGCCCTCGAGGCGCCGCTTCACGTAGGGCGTCTGCTCGATCAGCGACTCGAGGAAGTCCTTCGGGTCGCGGCCGGAGGCCTTCCAGTCCTCGGTCGGGGCGACGCCGCCGACGCTGACCAGGCCGCCGCGCAGCGGGATGAGCCAGAACCAGCCGCCGCGGGTGAGGACGAGGTCGATGTTGCCGGCCTGGCGCCCGGGGCGGAGCTTCGCGTTGCGGTAGCGCGTGTAGACGGCGATGCGCCGGTGGTCCGGCTCCTCGACGCGCAGGCCGTACTTCTTCGCGAGGAACGAGCCCTGGCCGCTCGCGTCGACGACCCAGCGGGCCTCGACGACGCCGTCGCGGGTGGTGAGCCGGCTGCCCGCCGCCGTGCAGTCCGCGTCGAGGACGGTCGTGCCCTCGCGGACCTCGGCGCCCGCCTTCCGGGCGTGGTCGAGGAGGATCTGGTCGAAGCGGTCGCGCTCGACCTCGTAGGCGGTGCGGTACGGGTCGTCGCCGCCCCGGGAGAAGTCGAAGGCCATCTCGACCGAGCCGTCCGAGGAGACGAACTGGGCCCCGTTCTTGCGCACGAAGCGCTCGGCGTCGAGGACCGGGCCGAGGTCGAGGCGGTCGTAGAGGTGGCGGGACAGCGGCAGGAGGGACTCGCCGATGTGGTAGCGGGGGAAGCGCTCCTTCTCGAGGAGGACGACCTTGCGGCCGGCCCGCGCGAGGACGTAGGCGGCCGTCGAGCCGCCGGGCCCGCCGCCGATCACCGCGACGTCATGCACCCCGGGGCTCCCCCGCGGCCAGCGCGCGGCGGTCGACCTTGCCCCGGTCCGTCCGCGGCAGGCGCTCGACGACGTGGAGCTCCCGCGGCGCCTCGCGGGCGGAAAGCCCGGCGCGGCAGGCCTCGGCGAGCGACTCCGCCGTGCGGCTCGAGGTCTCCACCCAGGCGACGACGCGGTCGCCCCGGGCCGGGTCGTGGATCGGGAACGCGGCGGCCTCGGTCACCCCGGGCTGGGCCCGGAGGAAGGCCTCGAGCTGGGCGAGGTCGACCTTGAAGCCCGCGATGTTCGCGACGTGGGTCGAGCGGCCAAGCAGGCGCACGCGGCCGTCGGGGAGCAGCTCGGCGCGGTCGCCGGGCTCGACCCAGGGCTCCGCGGGGACGGCCTTCCCGGTCCACGTGGCGAAGCGGGCGGCCTTCGAGTGCACGCGGAGCTGGCCGTCGACGAGCTCGAGGCGGACGCCGGGCAGGGGCCGGCCGACGGTGCCGGCGGCGGCGGGGTCGTCGGGCCGCGACTCGAAGGCGATGCCGCCGCATTCCGAGCAGCCGTAGAACTGGCGGATGGGAAGGCCGAAGCGCGCGCGGAAGGCCCCGGCCGTCTCGTCGCCGAGCGGCGCGCTCGCGGAGATCACGCTCCGGAGCCGGGGCAGGCGGAGCGGCGCGCCCTCGGCCATCGCCCTCGCGACGGCGGGGACGGTGGGGAGGAAGGTGATCGCGTGCTCCTCGAGGGCGCGGATCATCGCCCCGGGCAGCGGGTCGGCGTGGAGGACCAGCGGGGTCCCGACCGCGGCGAGCGAGAGCACGCCGTTGTCGAAGCCGTAGGAATGCGAGAGGGGGATGGAGACGAGGACGCGGTCCTCGGCGCTGAGGCCCATGCCCTCGGCGATCTGGCGGATGCCGGTCTCGAGCGCGGCGGCGTCGAAGCAGGCCCCGCGGGGCTCGAGCGTGCTGCCGGAGGTGAGCTTGACGAGGGCGGTGCCGGGGGGGACGCGGGCGGCGGCGTTCCGCCGGACGGGGGCGGCGCCGCGGCGCAGGATCCAGCCCGCCTCGGCTCGGGCGGCGACGTCGTCGACGGGGGCGGAGGGCTCGACGGGGAGGACGGCCGCGCCGATCCTCCAGAGGGCGAAGCAGCTCTCGAGGAAGGGGGCGCCGTTGCCCTCGGCGAGCGCGACGAGGTCGCCGGGGGCGACGCCCGCGGCGGCCAGCTCGCCCTCGCGGCGGCGGGCGGCGGCGGAGAGCTCGGCGAAGGTTAGGGAGCGGCGCTCCGCGGGGATGGACAGCGCGGTGCGGCGGGGGTCGTGCCGGTCGAGGAGGGCGCCCAGGCTCACGGCGCCCACTCTATTCGTAGCCCGCCGGGCGGACAAGGGGGACCGCGGGGGCCCGCTCCTGTCCGCGCATCAGCCTCCGGATGAGCGGCGTCGCCATGAAGGTGCTGACGATCGCCATGATGACGAGCATGGTGAACATCGACTTCGGCAGCACGCCCATGTCGTAGCCGATGTTGAGGACGATGAGCTCCATGAGGGCGCGGGTGTTCATGCAGACGCCGATGGTCAGGGCGCTGCGGGGGTCCTCGCCGACGGCCCGGGCCGCGGCGTAGGCGCCGCCGAACTTCGAGAGGAAGGCGACGGCGAGGACGAGGGCGCAGGTGAGAAGGCCGTCCCAGCCGTGGATGGACCCGATGTCGGTGCGGAGCCCGGTGTAGGCGAAGAACACGGGGAGGAAGAAGGTCATGACGAGGGGCCCGACGCGGGTCTTCCAGAGCTCGACGAAGCGGCGGTCGTCGTGGAGGGCGAGGCCGACGATGAAGCCGCCGATGATCGCGAAGACGCCGAGGTGGCTGGTGACGAGGGCGGAGCCGAAGAGGACGAGGAGGAGCGAGGCGATGGTCGCGTGGCTGAGGCCGTTGTCGCGGGCCATGGCCCAGGCGAGGAAGCGCTTGAGCAGGGGCCGCAGGAGGAGGAACACGAAGGCGGCGTAGGCGGCGAGGAGGACGAGGCGCTTGACGAGGAAGCCCCAGGTGAACTGGTCGGCGACGAGGAGGGAGACGGTGCCGAGGAGGAGCCAGCCGACGACGTCGTCGATGGCGGCGGAGCCGATGACGAGGGCGGCGGTGCGGGTGTGGGAGAGGCCGAGCTCCATGAAGATGCGGCCGAGGATGGGGATCGCGGTGATGGACATGGCGACGGCGAAGAAGAGGCGGAATCCGAAGAGGTGGGGGCGGGGCTCGGCGAGGCCGGCGTGGAACCAGGGGGCGGTGAAGTAGCCCATGAGGAAGGGGACGGCGAGGCCGGCGAGGCTGACGGCGACGACGGCGCGCTTGCGGTCGGAGAGGGTGGCGGAGAACTCGAACTCGAGGCCGATCTGGAACATGAGGAGGACGAGGCCGATCTGGGCGATGCCGACGAAGATGGTGGCGGTGGAGGGGTGGAAGACCTCGTGGACGAGGCCGGGGAAGAGGGCGCCGAAGGCGGAGGGGCCGAGGAGGAGGCCGGCGAGGATCTCGCCGCTGACGTCGGTCTGGCCGAGGCCGCGGACGAGCTTGGAGACGATGCGGGTCATGAGGAGGATGACGGCGAGCTGGATGAGGAGGTGGAAGACGAGCTCCTCGGCCTTGGCGCCGACGGCGGTGGTCTGCGGGTGGGCCTGGGCGAGGAGGAGCATGGGATCCGGCATCATGGTGGACCGGGCCACCGGGGTCAACGAGCCCGCGCCACCACGACCACGTAGCCGTCCGGATCGAGGTAGTAGGCCGCCTCGTCGCCCCAGTCGCGCGGGGCCAGGGGCGAGGTGCAGCGCGCCCCGGCCGCCTCGAGCCGGGCCCCGGCCGCCGCGGGATCCTCGACGCGGGCGTAGATCTCGGCCCGCGGGCAGCCGTCGGACGGCGTCCGCGCGCCCAGCTCCGCGCCGAGGAAGTGGCGCGTGCTCCCCTGCGGCATCAGGCCGAGCCGGGCGCCCGGGGCGGCCTGGTACTCGACGTAGACCGGCTCGTCGACCGTCCTCGGCCACCCGAACGCGGCCGAGTAGAACGCCGCCGCCGCGCGGAGGTCCCGCACGTACAAGATGGTCAGGAGCACGGGCGACAGGATATCCGCCCGGCGCCCCGCGATGGTATAACCGCTGCCCAACCGGAGGAACCCCGCATGCCGAAGCTGCTCCTGCTCGCCCTCGCCCTCCTCGCGTTCCAGGACGCCGAGGACTTCCTCGCCGTGTGGCTGAAGCCCGGCCCGAAGTGGGACGCGAAGGCGCCGACCGAGGCCCACGCCGCGTACTGGAAGGCGCTCGTCGAGAAGGGGACGCTGGCCCAGGGCGGCCCGCTCGAGGGCGGCGGCGCGCTCATGGTCCTCAAGGGCGTGAAGCGGGACGAGGCGGAGAAGCTCGCGGCGGGCGACCCGCTCGTGAAGGCCGGCGTGCTCGCGGCCGAGGTGCGGCCCTGGAAGCGGACGCTGAAGGAGCTCGGCCCGGCCATCCTCGACCCGAAGGACCCCCGCGTGAACCAGAAGGCCCCGGCGGAGTTCAAGGTGAAGTTCGAGACGACGCGGGGCGACGTCGTCATCAAGGTGACGCGGGCCTGGGCGCCCCTGGGCGCGGACCGCTTCTACAACCTCGCGAAGAACGGGTACTTCGACGGCTGCCGCTTCTTCCGCGTGCTGCCGAACTTCGTCGCGCAGTTCGGCATCCACGGCGACCCCAGGGTCGCGGCGGCCTGGGAGCGCGCGGCGATCCAGGACGATCCGGTCGTGAAGTCGAACGCGAGGGGCTTCGTCACCTACGCGACGGCGGGGCCCAACACCCGGACCACGCAGCTCTTCATCAACACGAAGGACAACCGGGCGCTGGACCGCATGGGCTTCTCGCCCTTCGGCGAGGTCGTCGAGGGGATGAAGGCCGTCGAGGAGCTCTACTCGGGCTACGGCGAGGGCGCGCCGGACGGGAACGGCCCCAGCCAGGGCCGGTTGCTGCGGGAGGGCAACGCGTACCTCGAGGAGGAGTTCCCGAAGCTCGACTTCGTGAAGTCGGCGAAGGTCCTCGAGTAGGCTCCACCAGATCCCGATGCGCTGGACCTACCTCCTGATGCTCGTGCCGACGCTCTCGGACCTCCTCGAGGCGGGCCGGCTGCCGACGCATCCCGGGGAGATCGCCGCGGACCTCATCCTCACGGCGCTCGTCGGGGTGGGGGCCTGGGGGATCTGCCGGCAGCACGACCGGTTGAAGGCCCTGGCCGAGCGGGACTTCCTGACGGGCCTCTACAACGTGCGCACCTTCGACCAGGACCTGGACCGGGAACTGCACCGCTGCGAGCGCACCGGGGGCCCCCTCGTCCTCCTGTTCATCGACCTGGACGGGTTCAAGGGAGTGAACGACCGCCTGGGGCACCGGGAAGGCGATCGCCTGCTCGCCGGCGTGGGCCGGGTGCTGTCGGGGTCCCTGCGGCGGGGCGTCGACCGGGCCTACCGGATCGGGGGGGACGAGTTCGCGGTGCTGCTCCCCGGGTCGGATCCCGGGGGCGCCTCGGAATTCGCCGCGCGGCTACGGGCCGCGGTCAACGAGGACCCGCCGGGCCTGGCCCGGGCCGGAGCCGGGCTTTCGATCGGGGCGGCCTCGTGGACGCCGGGGCGCACGGCCAACGAGATGCTCCGGGAGGCGGACTCGCGCATGTACGAGGCGAAGCGGTCCGGGGGTTCTACTTCCCCAGCTCGCGGATGAGGTCGGCGGCGAGCTTGGAGCAGGGCCAGGGCTTGAAGCCGTCCGCGACCACGCGGAGCTCCTTGAGGCCCGCCTCCTTGTCGACCTCCGCGGTGTCCTTGGCCGCCATGAAGAGCTCGTTGCCCTTGGCCTGGAAGCGCTTCAGGGCCGCGTTGGCCAGGTCCCGGAGCCCCTTGCGGGGCGACTTCGAGACCGCCGTGTAGCGGTCGTTCGCCTTCTTCCACTCCTCGGCCTTGAAGGCCTCGTCGGCCTCGTCGAGCAGCTTCCGCCCCACCCGGTACTCGCCCGCGGGGATCTTCTCGCCGGGGATCTTGTCCGAGGCCTTCTGCATCATCTTCTGGATCGCGGAGGCGCTGGCCTCGCCCTGGAGGCGCTCGAACTCCGCGCAGGTGCCGTCGCTGGCGACGGTGACGGGGACGGTGGAGAGCTCCTTGAAGCGCGAGAAGCCGTTCTGGAAGCACTCGGCGTGGGCCTCGCAGGGGATGCCCCAGAACTTGGCGCAGACCTTGACGACCTTGCCGTCGATCACGGCCTCGACCTCGTGGTTGCCCTCCTTGCACATGACCACGTTGACCCAGTTCCGGCTCGCGTTGATGAAGGCGGAGGAACCGTAGACGCCGTCGATCATCTTGGCGCTGTTGGGGTCGCCGACCTGGAGGGCGACCCAGTGGATGGGGACGTTTCGGACGCCGGCCTCGTCGACGGCCGCCTTGACCGAGACGGCCCACCAGACGCCGTCGGCATCGTATTTCTTGAACTTCTTGTCCTGGGCGGTGGCGGCCACGCCCCCGAGCAGGAGGAGGGCGGCGAGCCCCCGGGCGAGCGCTTTCATGCTCCTATTATCTACCCCCGGAACGCCCCCTCGTTGGGGGGAACCGGAAAACCCGAGGGGGGGTAGGCGCATATTTGATGCGGATGTTCCGATTCCTGTAATTTTCCACAGACCGGGCGCTGTATAACTTTCCACGAGATGGCTCCAGGGGCCGGACGGCCCCGGGGATCGGATCTCGCCTTCAACACGGGAGCTGAATCATGCGGACTCTTCGGGCCGGTTTGATTCCTGGCGTACTCGCCCTCGCGGCCGTCGCGCTCAGTTCCCTCCCGGCCCACGCGCAGACCGGCAGCTGGGCGGCCGAAGCTTCAACGACCAACGCGGGGCGCGGGCAGCTCCTCGTGTCGGACGGCGTCTACGTCTACTCCTACGGCGGCGACTGGTGGGGCTCCGGCCCCCAGGCCCCCACCCGGCGCTTCGACCCCGCCACGAACATCTGGCTGCAGCTCGCCGACATGCCGCAGATCTACACCTACGGCCACTGCGGCGCCTATGTCTCGTACAACGGCGGCGGCTACATCTACGTCTTCGGCAACGAGAACTGGGACTCGAGCTCCATCTACAAGTACAACATCACGACCAACCAGTGGACCACGCTTCCGATCACCCTGCCCGGGACCCAGCGGTACTACGCGCAGGCCGCGACCGTCCGCGGCCGGGTCTACGTCGGCGGCGGCGGCGTCACCGCCCAGTCCAACTTCGACGAGCTCAATCCGGCCACCGACACCCTGCGGGCCATGACCCCCATGCCCGGCCCCCGCCGGCTCCAGTGCTCCGCGGGCATCGAGCTGACCGGCAAGATCTACGTCATCAGCGGCGAGGACGACAACTACAACCCCACCAGCACCTGCTGGGAGTTCGACCCGAACGTGGGGGCCCTGGGCACCTGGACGCCGCGGGCCGACCTGATCGTGGGGGGCACCACCTACTACGCCGACTACGGCACGGCCTTCTCGCTCAAGAACCGCATCTTCGTCCAGGGCGGTGACTACTACCCGAACAACACCTGGATCTTCGATCCGAACAACGGCGCGAACGGCACGTGGACCCTGGCCGCGAACACGACCCAGTCCCACTACTGGCACGGCGGCGCCGCGACCTCGACCAAGGGCTACGTCTACGGCGGCTACTACGCCCCCTCCTCCTTCGAGGAGTACACGCCCCCCGTCTTCGGGACGCCCCCGCTCTGCAACCCCGCCACGGTCCAGCAGATCGGCATGCTCGGGGTGACCCCGGTCGGCGGCTGGACGGGCACCTCGGTCACGTTCTCCGCGACCATCACCGACAACGACGTCCCGGCCCAGCAGGTCGCCCTCGAGGTCGAGGTCCGGCCCTCCGGCGGCGTCTACTCCGGCGTCCCCTCCGTCACCTCGGGCCTCCAGCCCCAGGGCGTCGTCCAGGCGGTCTACAACTTCCCCGCCAACGGCGGCTACGACTGGCGCTGGCGCATCGTCGACCAGGACGGCAACTACGTCCCCAGCGTCGCCGGCGTCCCCAGCTGGAACGAGTTCAACGCGGCCAGCCCCGACATCCAGGCCGACCTCCAGCCCCCCTCGACCCCGATGGCCGTCTTCCCGATCTCGGACATCACGTTCTCCGACCCCCCGGGCGGCGACCTCACCTACGAGTGGACCGACTCCATCGACAACGGCCCCGTCGTCACGTACGAGCTCCAGGTCTCCTACGGCGACCCGACGTTCACCACGCTCTACGGCTCGGCCACCGGCCTGACGACCACGACGTACGACATGTACATGGCGATCCAGCCCGGCGACTACTACTGGCGCGTCCGGGCCCTGGACATCGGCGGCAACCCGAGCAACTGGAGCAACCTCGTGGTCTTCAAGGTCCTCGAGGACAACCACATCGACAACGGCAAGGGCGACGGCCTCTTCGGCGACCGGCTCACCTGCGCGGCCTCGACGCCGGGCCGGGGCGGCCTCCTCGGCGCCCTCGTCCTGGCGGGCCTCGCGCTCGCGACCCTGCGCCGCCGCTAGTCCCCCGACGATCCCGCCGCCCCCGGTTCCGCGAGGAGCCGGGGGTGGTTTCGTTTTCCGCCCGACCGCGCTATCCTGAGCCGCGAGGAGGACGCCATGTACCGATCGATCCGCGAGTTCCTCGTCGACTGGGACTTCGAGGCCGCCGCCACCGCGAAGGTGCTCGACGCCCTCACGGACGCCTCGCTGGCGCAGCAGGTCGCCCCGAAGGACCGCACGCTCGGGCGCATCGCCTGGCACCTCGTCCAGACGCTGCCCGAGATGCCCGGCCACGCCGGCCTCAAGGTCGCCGGCCCGGCCCACGACGCCCCGCCCCCCGCCTCCGCGAAGGCCATCGCCGCCGCGTACCGGGCCGCCGACGCCGACTTCCGCCGGGCCCTCCCCGCGGCCTGGAAGGACTCGATGCTCGAGGACGACGTGCCGATGTACGGCCAGGTCTGGAAGCGCGGCCTCGTGCTCGCCGCCCTGATGGCCCACCAGGTCCACCACCGCGGCCAGATGACGGTGCTGATGCGCCAGGCCGGGCTCAAGCCGCCCGGCATCTACGGGCCCGCCCGCGAGGACTGGGCCCAGATGAAGATGGAGCCGCCCGCGGTATAGGCATGGCGATCCGGGGGCCCGGCGCGTAGACTCCTCCCCCGTGCCCCGCGATCACCGGCCCTGCTCCGCCTGCGGCGTCGAGCTCGACGCCCGCGAGGGGGTCGAGCTCTGGGGCAGCTGGTTCTGCTCGAAGTGCTTCGTCGGCCAGGCCTCGGACTTCGGCCGGCCGCTCAAGCCCGAGGAGCTGGCGCGGCTCCGCCGCCTCGGCGGCGAGCTCGCGGGCTTCCTCCCCCCGGACCTGCTCGAGATGATCCTCGTCGGCTTCCACAAGCGCACGACGAAGTCGAAGAAGAAGCCCGACCCCGCCGAGGTCTCCCGCGCCGTCGGCGAGCTCCAGCGCATCACGGCCACCGCGTGCTTCCGGCAGATCCTGAACCTGCTCAAGACCTGGGACGAGATGTTCGGGAAGTTCGTGCAGGAGCAGGAGAACGAGGTCCGCGAGAAGGTCCGCCGGCTCACCGACCTCGACTAGCGCTTCATCGAGTCGCCCAGGTCCCTCGCCTCCTTCGCCGCCAGCTGCCGGGCCTCGGGCGTGTCGATCTTCGCGCACGCGGCCGCCGCGAGGCTCCTCAGCCGGCGCGCCAGGTCCGCCGGCGGCGACGCCGCGGGCTTCCCCAGCGCGGCCTTGAAGGCCGGCAGCGCCGCCGCGACCGGGAAGGCCGCCAGCGCCCGGATCGCCGCCTCGAAGCGATCCACGTGCCGCGTCGACGTCGCGATCCGCACGAGGTCCGGCACCAGCTCGCGCAGCTCCAGCGCCCGGGCGATCCTCAGCACCTCGAGCCCCGCGGCCGACTCGCCGCCCGCGGCGAGCACCGAGCGCGACACGACGAGCGCGTAGCCCCGGCCCAGGCGCAGGAGCGCCGACGCCGCCGCGGCGCGGACCCCCGGGTCCGCGTGGTCGAGGCAGGCGGCCAGCGTCGAGGCCAGGTTCGGCGGGGCCAGCGCGTCGATCACCTCGAGCAGCCGCCGGCCGCGGGCCGACGTCCCGCCCGCGGGCAGCTCCCGGGCCAGGGCCTCCGCCGCGGGGGCGTCCAGCTTCCCGAGGATGGTCGCGGCCCGGCGCGCCTCCTCCGGCCTCCCCGAGACGAAGATCCGCGCGCCCAGGTCCTCGACGGCCGCGCCGCCGATCGACAGCACCGCGGGGCGGATCGCGCGGATGAGCCGGCTCGGCGCGGCCTGGAGCATCGCGAGGATGCGCTCCTTCTCCGCGCCGCCGATGCCCTTCAACGAGGCCTTCAACTGCTCCGCGAACGCGGGAGGGGTCCCGGGCCGCAGCAGCCGCGGGGCGACCGCCTCCGCGTGCAGCTTCCCCAGCATCGGCCAGTGGCCCTGCTGGACGGCCAGGCGGCTCCAGGCCCCGACCAGCGCGGGGAGCGCGTCGAGGACCTGCGGGTCCTCCTCCTCGAGCAGCGCCGTCCTCAGCGGGTCCGCGTAGGCGGACGTCACGGCGGCCTGCGCCGAGCCCTCGAGCGACGCCAGCAGCGTCCGGCCCAGCAGGCCCGAGCGGCGGCGCGCGACGGGGTCCCCGTCCAGCAGCGCCAGCGCGATCCGGCCCGCGAGCGCGCCGAGGTTGGCCGAGTCCTCCACGAAGCCCAGCGAGCGCAGCACGAGCAGGAGCTCCGCCTCGCGCCCGGGGGAGACGAGCTCCGGCGCCGGCAGCGCGGACAGCCGGTCGACATGCTGCTGGATCAGGTTGGGTGGGGCATCCACGGGGTGCGTCTCTCCTCCCAGTCTACGGGATGCGGCCTCCATTTATCCCGAAAGGAATCCGGCCCCCCTCGGTATGGAGGGGGGTGAATACGACCCTGGCCAGCCTCCCGTGGTACGACCTCCCGGAGGCCGCCCCCGCGACCGACGCCCTCTGGGCCCTCGTCGCGGAGCACCTGGAGCGCCTCGGCCTGCCCGACGTCCCCCGCTCCCTCGAGCGCCGGAGGCCCTACGACGCCCAGTGGTCCGACCCCGGCCTCCTGCTCAGCCAGGCCTGCGGCTTCGACGCCGTCCTCGGCGGGCGCGGCCGGCTCCGGGTCGTCGCCACGCCCCGCTACGCCGCCCCCGGGTGCCGCGGCCCCCTCTACTCGAGCTCCATCCTCGTCCGCGCGGACTCCCGGATCCGCTCGATCGCCGGACTCCGCGGCGCCCGCGCCGTCGTCAACAACCCGACCTCGCACTCCGGGATGAACGCCCTCCGCGGGATGGTCCTGCCCTGCGCGCGGAGCGGCCGCTTCTTCGCGTCCGTCGAGGTGAGCGGCGACCACGTCGGCAGCCTCGAGCTCCTCGCCCGCGGGGCCGCGGACGTCGCGTCGATCGACAACGTCGTGCTCGCGCTGCTGCGCCGGCACCGCCCGTCGGCCCTCGAGGGCCTGCGCGTGCTGGCCGTGACCCCCGCGGTGGCCGCCCCTCCCTACGTCACGTCCGCCGCGACGCCCGGGGAGGTCGTGGAGCTGCTGCAGGACGCCCTCGCGGCCGCCTTCGCGGATCCGCGGATCGCCGGGCCGGCCGCCGAGCTGCTGCTCGACGGCGTGGACTTCCTGCCGCTCTCCGCCTACGAGCCGATCGCCGACCTGCACCGCCGCGCCCGGGCCGCCGGGTACGACGAGCTGCCCGACGGCCTGGCGGCCTAGAGTTCCGCCGCCAGCGCGGCCGCCTCGCGGCCCGCCGCCGTCTCCGGGTAGTCCTTCGCGATCTTCTCCAGCGCCGCCTTGTACTTGTCCTGCTTCAGGAGCGTCCGCCGGAGCTTCAGCCGCTCCAGCTCGTTGCGCGCGTCGACGCAGTCCTTGTAGGCCTTCGTCGCCTTCACCTTCCGCGCCTCGGCGTCGCACTCCTTCGCGTAGGCCAGGCCCGAGTACTCCCTCGCGGAGGACTCGAGCAGCGGGACGAGGCGCTCGAGCTCCTTGCGCCCGCGGTACGCCTCCGCGGCCGCCTTGTGCATCTCCATCCGGCCGTTGAGGAGGTCGGCGACGTACTGCGCGTCGGCCTTCGCCTTCTCGTCCTTCCCCTTGAGGGCCTTCTCCGCGGCGTTCAGCGCGGCGCCGTACTGGCCCGCGTCGTAGGCCGCCCCGGCCATCGCGGCCCCGGGCGCGAGCTTCCTCGGGATGCGCGGCGCGCGGAGGTCCTTCAGCCAGGCCTCGGCGAGCGCGTCGGTCAGCCCCTGGGGATGGCCGCGCCAGATGCAGCGCCCGTCGACGTCGAGCGCCCACGCGGTCGGGTAGCCCTTCGCGTCGAGCAGCTTGTAGACCTCGGGCACGCGGACGACGCCGAGCTTCAGCTTCTTCTCGGCGACGAACTTCTCGAGCTCCGGCGCCTTGTCCACGTCGGTGGCCATCAGGATCTCGAGGCCCAGGTCCCGGTACTTCTCGTTGAACTCAACGAGGTGCGGCAGGAAGCGCTGGCAGGGCTCTCAGTGGATCTTCCAGACCTCGAGGTAGACGACCTTGCCCCGGTAGTCGGTCAGCTGCTTCGAGCCCTCGAGGACGTTCCACGAGGCCTCGAAGCGGAAGTTCGGCGACTCGTCGCCCTTCTCGAGGCCGGAGGGGGCGGCCGCGGGCAGGGCCAGGACCAGGGCCAGGATCGGGATCCGCATGGGGGCTCCTTATGGCTGCCCCCGCATGATATCAGTCCTTCACCACGAGCTTCGCCGTGAACGAGCGCTCGAGCTCCACCGACTTGTTCCAGGGCCGCTCGGCCGCCCCGTGGGTCCGGCAGCCGTCCGGGCAGCGCGCGATGAACTCCGCCCGCGCGAACTTCAGCGAGAAGGCCAGCGAGTACTCCCCCGCCTTCGGGAGGATCCAGCCCGTCATCGCCTCGGGGTCCAGGCCGTAGTTCTTCAGGCCGAAGCGCAGCTCGACCGAGCCCTTCGCGGGGATCTCGCGGAACGCGAAGGCCTTGAGCAGGCAGCCCTCGCGGACCCCGAACTTCCCGAGGTACATGTGGGAGTCCACCTCCGCGCCCGCGGCGTCCCGGATCGCGAGCGTCGCCCAGGCCGGCACGACGACGGTCTTGTCGCCCGCGTTGGAGATCCTCAGGACCAGGCAGTCCCCGTCGCCCGTCGCCGTCGCCAGGTCCAGGCCATCCTTGGGCGGCACGAGCTCCCACGTGAGGCTCGCGAGCAGCGCGTCGCGCTCGATGGTCGCGACCAGGCCCTGGAGCCGGGCCTTGAGCTCGCGCTCGGCGGCCTTCTCCAGCGCCGCGCGGAGCTTCGGCAGCGCGGGGGCCCCGGCCTTCCGCAGGGCGGCGGCCGCCTCGTCGCGGACCTCAATCCGTTCGTCGCCGAGCTTGGCGATCCAGCCGTCGACGTCCTGGACGACGAGCAGGGCCAGCAGGAGCGGCAGCGAGCGCATGGGGTTCCTCCGTTCGCTTCAGGACGCCGCGGGCGGACCGGGGTTAATCCGATTCGCCGCGCGCTCCCCGGCGGTGTATAACGTGGTTGTACATTACCCGGGAGCGGAACCATGCGGGTCCTCGCCCTGCTCCTCCCCCTCCTGCTCCTCCAGGACGACCCCTGCAAGGGCTGGGTCCACCCCTGGGCGGGCGCCCCGGTCGGCGCGAAGCTCACCTGGAAGGTCACCACCTGGATCCCGGACTTCGCGGCCGGGAAGGCGGACGCCTTCGAGGAGTTTTCCCTCCGGCGGATCGAGACCGTGAAGGAGGTCTCCAAGGAGCGCGTCGTCGTCTCCCGGGCCGAGGGGACGGAGGAGCCGAATCCCCAGGAGTACTTCGTCGGCCTCCCGGCCGAGCTCGAGGGGAAATTCGCCAAGGCCGGCGAGGAGGAACTGAAGGTCGGCGGCAAGGCCTGGCCCTGCACGATCCACGAGCGGAAGGTCGACGTCCAGGCCGGCGTCACGCAGGTGACCCGGATCTGGAAGGCCGCCGCGTTCCCGACCTGGGCCGTCCGGCACTCCTGGACGATGAACATGAAGGGGCGGGAATCCGGCTGGGTCGAGGAGGCCGTCGAGCTCGGGGCCGTCGTCAAGGTCGCGGACAAGGACTTCCCGTGCACGGTGATCCGCCGGAGCACCCGCTCGGGGGGCGTGGAGACGGTCGAGTCGACCTGGTGGACGGACGCGATCCCTGGGCGGGCCGCGAAGCGGACCCGCCAGCACCTCATGGAGGGCCGGGAGCTGAAGGCGAACGGGGCGCTGGAGGAATTGGTCTCCTTCGACGCCGGGAAGTGAACCGGGGACCTACATCGGCGCGCCGCAGCCGCAGGCCTTCGCGCTGCCTCCCGCCATCGCCTTGCAGCGGTGGCAGCGCTTGCCCACGACCGCCAGCACGATCAGGCCGATGATGCCGAGCAGGCCCATCAAGCCCCAGAGGGGGCTGCGGTTCTTCATCCGAGCGTAGAGCGCGAAACCGACCGCCAGCAGGCCCATCCCCGCCACGAGGAACAGGGGCGCGAACTCGGCCTTCGGGTCTTCGCGCTGCGAAACCCCGATGCCCCAGAGCACGAGGCCGGGGATCGCGAACGCGAAGCTGAGGAGGTTCAGGTTGCGGAGCTTCGCCCGGATCTCCGCGACCTGCTCGGGCGTCGCCTTGGTCGTCTTCGGATCGACGTTGCCGTTCCACGCCATGGGTCCTCCAGGTCGAGCCCGAGCATCCTAGCAGGTTCCACTTCCCCTGGAACCCCCGTTCAGGCCCGCGACCCCGCCTTCAGCGCCTCGCGCAGGTCGTGGATGATGTCGCCCGGGTCCTCGATGCCGATGCTGAGCCGCACGCCGCCGCCCGAGAGGTGGCCGGCCTTCCGGGCCGCCTTGGGCAGCGCGCTGTGCGTCATCGCGGTCGGCTTCTCGATCAGCGAGCGGATCTGGCCCAGCGAGACGGCGAGCGTCAGCGTGTACGCGTGCTTCGCGGCGTGGTTGACGACGCGCGACGCGGCCGCGTCCCCGCCCTTCACGACGAAGTAGATCATGTTCGCGGGCGCGAAGGTCCCGTCGAAGTCCGTCATCTGCGCCTTCGCGAGCTCCCGCTGAGGGAAGTCCTCCAGCCCGGGGTAGGCGACCGACTGCACCGCGGGGTGGCCGTCGAGGAAGCGGGCCACCTCCAGCGCGATCTGCTCCTCTCGCCGCATGCGCAGCTCCAGCGAGGGCAGGCCGTAGACGAGGATCGGCCAGGCGTTCTTCGAGGACAGCACGCCGCCGAAGTCCTTCCGGTAGAGCAGCAGGGCGCTCTCGAACTCCTTGCGGGTGATCACGGCGCCGCCCATGTCCGTGCCGAAGCCGCAGATGCTCTTCGTCAGGCTGTGCACGACGACGTCCGCCCCGAGCGAAAGCGGCCGCTGGCAGAACGGCGTCGCGAAGGTGTTGTCCACGACGGAGAGCACGCCCGCCTTCCGGCAGACCTCGCTCACGGCGCGGATGTCGATGAGCTCGAGGGTCGGGTTGACCGGGGTCTCGTAGAGCACGACCTTCGTGCGGCGGCCGAGGCGGAGGCAGGAGGGCCGGGCCAGGTCCGCGTAGCGGACGGAGATCCCGTAGCGCGGCAGCCAGTTGGTCAGCAGGCTGTAGGTGCAGCCGTAGAGCGCGTGGTGCGCGACGACCTCGTCGCCCTTCCGCAGCACGGACATGAGGGCCGCGGAGATCGCGGCCATGCCGGTCGAGTACGTGACGGCGACCTGGCCGTCCTCGACCATCGCGAGCCGCTCCTCGAGCATGGCCCGGGTCGGCTCGTCGAGGCGGTCGTAGATGAAGATCTCGCCGCGCCGGTGGGCGCGCTCCGAGGGGTCGCTGTACCCGCAGAAGCCCGCGGCGCCGCGCTCCGCCGTCTCGAGGCGGAACGTGCTCGACGAGGACATCGGCGGGACGACGTGGTGGGTGTAGTCCCACTTCGAGGAGAGGTACTTGCCGTGGACGAGGAAGCTGCGCTTGGAGTACGGGGCGGGCGGGCGTCGGGGGGTCATGGAACCACCTCCGGCCGCATTATGCCCCTAGCGGAGCATTTTCCGAAGCTGGTCGCGGCTGGATTCGGCGCTGCGGCGGCGGGACCAGTTCGGGGGGGCGCATTCGAGGGCCGCCTCGACGTCCGCGAGCGAGGCCTTGAGGTCCTTGCGCGAGTAGTGCAGCGAGGCCCGCGCGAAGAGGGCGTTGGGGTAGCGCGGCCGCAGCGAGATCGCGCGGTCGAAGTCCGCCATCGCGCCCGCGGCGTCCTTCCCCTCCATCTTGAGCAGGCCCCGGTTGTAGTGCCCCGCCGCGTCGTTGGGGTTGAGCTCGAGGCCCCGGTCGTAGTCGGCGAGCGCCCCCGCCTTGTCGCCGGCCTGGTCGCGCACGGCCCCGCGGTTGATCCACGCGCCGGGGAACTTCGGGTCCGCGGCGATCGCCGCGTCGCAGTCCTCCCTCGCGCCGGGCAGGTCGCCGATGGACAACCGCACGGCGGCCCGCGCGTTGAGGGTCTCCACGCTCGCGGGGTTGATCTTCAGCGCCTCGGCGAAGTCGGCGAGGGCGCCCTGGGGATCGCCCTTCGTCCACTTCACGTTGCCCCGGTTCGTCCAGGCCGCGAGGTACGCGACGTCGAGCTTCAGGGCCTCGTCGTAGTCGCGGATCGCGCCGTCGTGGTCGCCGAGCTCCGAGCGCAGCGTGCCGCGGTTCACGTAGGATCCCGGCATGGCCCGGCCGGAGTCGATGGCCTTCGTGTAGGCGTCGATCGCCTCCCGGCGGCGGCCCTCCATCGCGTGGAGGTTGCCCAGGCTCGAGTACGCCTCGGGGTTCCCCGGCTCGACCTTGAGGGCCTCGTCGATGTCCGCCTTCGCCTCGGCGCGGCGCCCGAGGGCGAGGTACGTCGCGGCGCGGACGAGCCAGGACACGGGCTCGCGCGGGTCGAGGTCGATCGCCTTCTGGGAGTCCGCGAGGGCCGCGTCGTACTCGCGGCGGGCGCGGCGGGCCATGGCGCGGTTGTTGTAGGAGTCGATGTGCCCGGGGTCGAGCTCGATCGCCTTGCCGAAGTCCGCGATCGCGGCGTCGAGCTCGCCGCGCAGTCTCCGGTAGCCGCCGCGGTTGTAGTAGACGCGGGCGTTCGCCGGGTCGAGCGCGACGGCGCGCTCGAAGTCCTCCGCCGCGCCCGCGGTGTCGCCCGACCATTGGCGGTAGGCGGCGCGGTTCGCGTAGGCCGTCGCCATGCGCGGGTTGACCGCGATGGCGCGCGTCAGGTCCTCGATGGCGGCGGGGAGGCGCCCGCGGTCGGACTCGAGGTTGCCCCGGACGAAGTAGCCCCAGGCGTAGTGCGGGCGGCGCTGCAGGGCCCGGCCGGCGGCCTCGAGGCGGGCGGCGGGGTCCGCCAGGACCAGCGCCTCGAGCAGCGAGAACTCCTCCGAGCCCAGCGCGTCGGCGTGGCGGCGGCGGCCCTCGGCGCAGAGCTTCGCGACCTCGTCGTGGCGGTCGCGGGCGAGGGCCAGGTAGGCGGCGGCGATGTCGCGGTCCACGTCCTCGGCGGGCGCGGCGCGCTCGAAGAGCCTCCTCGCCTGCTCCGACCAGGCCTTGCGGCCGGCGCGGCGGGACCCCGCGCGCTCGGGCTCGAAGGCGGCGGCCATCGAGCGCTCGAGGCCGATGCGGCCGAGGTAGTACGGGACCCGGCCGTCGGCCGGGGCGAGGGTCGCCGCGCGCTGCAGCGCGGCCTCGGCCCTCGGGATGTCGCCGACGAAGTACCAGCCCATTCCCGCGAGGATCCAGGGCTCGGCGTCGGCGCCCTCCTCCTCCTCGGCCTCGCGGGCGAGGCGCTGGAGTTCCTCGAGGGCCTCCTCGACCTTGCGGATCCGGGAGGGGAGGTCGACGTTGGGGATGTAGTAGAGCAGCCGGGTCTCCTTGATGATCCCGGCGACGGGGTTCAGGCGCTCCTGGAGCTTGCGGTAGCGGGCGCCGCGCTCGATGGTGCGGCGGTCCCGCTCGGCGCGCGCGGAGCCCTTGAGCAGGAGGGCGCCGGCCCCCGCGAGGAGGAGGAGCGCGGCCGCGGCGACGGAAAGGACGCGGTGTCGGGAGATCCAGCGTCGAAGGCGGCGGGCCGCGGAGGGCGGCGCGGCGAGGACGGGCTCGCGGGCGAGCCAGCGCCGGAGCTCCGCGGCGAACTCGCCGGCCGTGGCGTAGCGGAGCCCCGGATCCTTGTCGATCGCCTTGAGGCAGACGAGCTCGAGGTCCCGGGGCGCGCGGGGGGCGAGGCGCCTGGGCGGGACGGGGTCGTCGCGGACCACGGCGCCGAGGACCTCGATGACGGAGTCTCCGTCGAAGGGCGGCCGGCCGGTGAGGACCTCGTAGAGCGAGGCGCCCAGGCCGTAGACGTCGCTGCGGGCGTCGACGCGGCGCGGGTCGCCCTGGGCCTGCTCGGGGGCCATGTAGGCGGGGGTGCCGAGGACGACGCCGGACTTCGTGACGCGGGTCGCGCCGTCCAGGCGGCGGGCGAGGCCGAAGTCGGTGAGGCTGGCGCGGTCGGTGGCGTCGACGAGGATGTTCGCCGGCTTGACGTCGCGGTGGACGATGCCGGCGGCGTGGGCGTGCTCGAGTCCCTCGGCGGCCTGGGCGAGGGCCTCGACGAGCGCGGGGAGCGGGCGGGTGCGCTCGGTGCAGAGCTCGGAGAGCGGGCGGCCGTCGACGTAGCGCATCGAGATGAAGTGGTTCGGGCCGTCGGCGACGATGTCGAAGACCTCAACGAGGTTGGGGTGGCGGAGGCCGGCGGCGAGGCGGGCCTCGCGGGAGAAGCGCTCGAGGTCGTCGGGGTCGCTGCGGCCGAGGCCCTTGATGGCGACGACGCGGTCGAGCTTGAGGTCGCGGGCGAGGTAGACCTTGCCCATGCCGCCCTCGCCGAGCTTGCGGAGGAGGTCGTAGCGGCCGGCGAGGAGCTTGCCCCCGCGGGCGAGGACGGCGTCGGCGATCCTGGCGAGGGACTCGTGGAGGGGGCGCGGGAGGCGGGCGGAGGCGGGGGTCCCGGATTCGCGGAGCTCGGCGGCGTCGGCGGGGTCGAGGTGGCCGCGAAGCTCGGCGAGGGTCAGGACGAGGTCGTCGCGGGCGTCCACGGTTCAAATCCTAACCGATTGGGGTACGATGCGGGCATGGAGGCGACGCGGGGGGAGCCGGCCGGGGCGGCGGTGTTCGCGATGATGCTGGCGATCCTGGGCTGGGGCCTGGGCTGGGCGGCGGCTGCGCCCCGGGTCCGGGACGGGACCAGCGCGACGGCCTGGGGCGGCACCTGGCGGTTCTGGGGCTATACTCCCGAAGCACCCACTCTTGAAAGGACCGGTTCCAACCGTGAATCCAAACAAGGCTCTCTGGGAAAAGGGCGATTTCACCAGGATCGCGAGCACCATGCGGGAGAGCGGGGAGGCCCTGGTGAGGCGCATTGGAATCTCCGCCGGCCACAAGGTCCTGGACCTCGGCTGCGGCGACGGCACCACCGCCCTGCCCGCGGCGAAACTCGGCGCGGAGGTCCTTGGCGTCGACATCGCGGGCAACCTGGTGGAGGCGGGCCGGCGAAGGGCCGGCGAGCACGGCCTCGCGAATCTCAAGTTCCAGGAGGGCGATGCCTCGAACCTCGAAGGCCTCGACACGGCGCGCTTCGACCGCGTGGTCAGCATCTTCGGGGCCATGTTCGCGCCGCGTCCGTTGGACGTGGCGAAGGAGATGGTGCGGGTCACGCGCCCGGGCGGCAAGATCACCATGGGCAACTGGATTCCCAACCATCCGACCCTGGTGGCCCAGATCCTCAAGATCAGCTCCGCCTACTCGCCACCTCCGCCCGAGGGCTTCGTGAGCCCGATGACCTGGGGCGTTCCGAATCACGTGATCGAGCGGTTCGGCGCGGCCGGGGTTCCCAAGGAGCGCGTGCACCACGAGGAGGACACCTACACGTTCCACTACTCCGGCTCTCCGAAGGACTTCGTGGCCGAGTTCCGCAACTACTACGGCCCGACCATGAACGCCTTCGATTCCGCGGCGAGGAACGGCAAGACCGAGGAGCTGGCGCGGGAGCTCGAGGATCTGTTCGAGCGGCACAACACCGCGAAGGATCGCAAGACCACGACTATTCCGGCGACCTTCCTGAAGGTCACGGTCACGGCCTGAGGCCGGGCACACTCACGCTTTTCCGCGGGACTTGCATCAAGGGAGCCTGGAGTTGAACGGGGAGGCCCTGCCGGGCTTCGGCGCGCTGGCCGAAGAGGTGGGCGCCTTGGGCGCCGGCAGCATCGTGACCCTGAAGATCCAGCGGGACGGCTTGGAGTTCCTCCAGTCCCTGCAGCTGGGGGTGCCCCCCCTGATCGCGGGCTCCTGTCTTCTTCACGGGAGTCCGGACCCCGGGCCGTGCACGGAGGTCCTCCGTTCTCGTCCTCTCCGATCCGGATAAGATGCAGGCATGGACGCGACGCGGAGGGAGCCGGCCGGGGCGGCGGTGTTCGCGATGATGCTGACGATCCTGGGCTGGGGCCTGGGCTGGGTGGCCGCGATGGCGCGGGGCACGGACGAGGCCTGGCTGCACCCGACGGGGTTGTGGATGGCGGCGGGGATGCTGTTCGCGTCGGGCGTGCTGGGGACGGTGGGGATCGTGAGGATCGCGACGTCGGAGGGCCGGAAGTCGGGGCTGGGGCTCGCGATCTCGGCGCTGGTGCTGGACCTGCTCGGCGGCGGCTTCGTGGCGATGGGGCTGTTGAGGCTGGTGGTTCGGCCCTAGCGCCCGGTGCCTTGGCGGAGGCGGACCAGCGCAAGCGTCCCCTTCCCCGTCACGTCCACCGGGCCCGGGTCGAGGTACACCAAGCCGAGTCCCTCGATCGTCCGACCTCCGATCTCGATCCGGCCGTCGAGGCAGACCAGCAGCGTCGCCTCGATGCGCTGCGCGCCGTCGAGGCGCCGCGCGGACAGCTCGCCGCTGCAGCCCCGGGTGATCAGGCCGAGGTCGCGCGACGGTCCGCCCCGCAGCCGGCACTCGACGCGGGCCGCGCCGTCGAAGGTCACGGGCTCGAGGGGCCGGTCGAGGACGACGCGGCGGCCGTCGACGTCGAGCTCGAAGCCGTCGCCCTCGACGAGCATCAGGGTGCGGCGGCAGCCGGGGAAGCTCGAGAACGGCCCGCTGCGCCCGACGGTGGCGAGGCTGAGCCGCCATTCGAACGAGTCGAGCGTGGCGCCCGGGGGGTGGATGGCGAGCTGGAGGGTGCTCCCGCCGCCGTTCTTCCACGGCATGGCGACGAAGTCGGCCGGGTCCAAAAAGCGCAAGGTGCTCTACTTTTATCAGGTCCCGGCGAGTTGAGCGCCCCGGGATGACATCCACGAGGCACTTCAATCCGGTAACGGGAACGGTTCCGTGGACGTCTTCACCACATGAGGTACCTGGCGGGTGACGAGAGGGAATTCCGGAGCCGGGGCCGGAGGCTCATGGCGGCCTCGCTCATCCTCGGATTGGTAGGACTCGCGGGCGGCCTGCTGCTCGTGAAGGGTGAGTTTCCGCAGGCGAAGCGGACCTTGCTCTTCCCGGTGATCGCCATGATCGCGTCGGCCGGATTGGCCATGATGGGGAAGTCCGACCTCCGCGAGGCCAGGACACTGGCCCGCGAGCGCGAACTTGAATTGGCCCGTCGGGCACGCCGGAGCTGATCGGGAGATTCGCCAGCTCCCGCTCCTCCGGCTATGATCGCCAGGAAGCAGCGGGAGGAGACTGACTTGGGCCAGGCGCTGAAATCCTGTCCGACCTGCGGGGCCGGGGATCCGCTCGAGGCCGCGGCGTGCAGTTCCTGCGGCCAGCCGTACGGCTCGGGCGCGCCGGTCCAGCGAAAGTCGTCGAACCTGCCGATGATCCTGCTCGTCGTGGGCGCGGGCGTCGTCGGGCTCATCTTCCTCGGCTCGATCATCGCGGCCATCGTGATCCCCGGGATGCTGGCGGCCAGCCGGTCGTCGAACGAGCGCGTCGCGCTCTACCGCCTGAAGACGTTGGCGACCGCCCAGGAGGATTTCCGCGCGAACGACCGGGACGGAAACCAGGTCAACGACTACTGGGTCGGGGACGTGAGCGGCCTGTGGCGGATCGTGCCGCTCGGCGCGGACCTGGCCGAGCCCCCCGAGGCGAAGCTGGAGCTGGCGATCCGGCTGATCGAGATCCCCGTCGCCCAGGCGGACGCCCGGCCCCTCGACCTGGCGACCTACATCAAGGCGCCCTGGAGCGGGGCGAGTCCGGCCCCCAGCGGCGGGTACTACTACGCCGCGCTCGCGAAGTACGAGGAGGGCGGAGTGCTCCGCGACTTCGGGACGGACACGGACGGCAAGACCTGGTACGGCCCCGTGCACAACCTGGACCGCTACGCCTTCGTCGCCTATCCGGCCGTCCCCAAGTCGGGCGGCCGGTTCACCTACCTGATCACCGAGGCGGGCGTGATCTGGAAGAAGGACACCGGCGGCGTCCCGCCCCCGGCCTGCCCCGGGCACCCCGCCCAGGCCGGGTGGCTCAAGGTCGACTAGGACTACTTCGCCGAGCTCACACGCTTCGCGTACCAACCCAGGCCGGCGCCCAGCGGTGCCCCGAAAGCCAATCCGATCCACAAGTAGATGAAGCCTGACCAATCCGAGGACCGGCTGAATTGATCTTGTGGCAATACGGGTTCGAGCAGTCCGAACAGCAGGAAGGAGATGGGTGTCAGGAAGACCGCGCCCAAGATCGCGATGGGCCAAGGTAGCCCGGATCCCGGCACCTTCGGGCGCATGATCCAACCGAGAGGAAATCCGGGAATCGCCCCGAGCAGGAGAGTCTCGACCAAGACGACGACTGCACTCACCTTACGGTCTCTTCCGACCCTTCCACATCGCGAACGCCACGTGGATCAGGAAGCCGCCGAGGAGCAGCAGGCCCACCGCGATGAACGGCGCCAGGCAGTACGGCCCCGCGTCGAACTCCACGCCCTACCGGAACGCCGGCCCCAGCCGGGCCAGGCGTTCGTCCGCCAGCCCCACGAGGATCGCGTTCCCCGCCGGATCCACCCGCAGCTCGCCGTACCACGCCCCGTCGTACTCCTTCGCGCGACCTTCCTCGAAGAAGTACGACTCCGCGCCCAGCCGCAGTTCGCCGTTGCGCAGCCGGTACCGCAGCAGCCGCTCCGCCGGGCCCAGCGCGCCCCCGTCGTGCCGCCGCAGCGCGACCCCCACCCCCCGCGCGTCCACCGTGACCGCGAGCAGCCCGTCGCCAGGCGATCCCTCCGGCAGCCGGGCCAGGTCGTAGCGCAGATCCATGTAGTCGCCCTGCATCAGCGAGCGGGGATCCACCGGCCGCAGCCGCAGGTAGAGCCGGGTCCCGGACGCCAGCGTCCGCTCCTTCTGCGCCACGAGCCCCGCGAGCGCCCCGAGGATCAGCAGCCCGGCCAGCGCGATCAGCAGCCGCTTCATCGCGCCTCCTTCCGCGCCCAAGGCCGCGTCCGCAGCAGGGCCCAAGCCCCCAGCAGCGCCGCGCCCGAGCCGGCCAGCAGGTAGGACTTCGTCCGCAGCGGCACCGCGAGATCGTAGTAGTGCGCCGCCAGGAAGAGGGGGAACGCCGCGACGCCGAGGGCGACCAGCCCCCGGTCCCGCCGCGACAGCCCGACGACCGCCAGCGCCGCCGCCGCCGAGAGCCCCGGCGAGGCCAGCACCCCGAACGCCGCCGCCCCGGCCAGCGCCGTGAGGCGCAGCTCCGCGCCCGCCACCCCCTGCCGCTTCAGCGCCCAGGCGACGACCCCGACCAGCGACGCGCCGAAGAGCAGGTGCGCGGGCCAACGGTGGGCCTCGATGTCGAACTCCGTGATCGAGACCAGCGAGATCGTGCCCAGCAGCGCGACCGCCGTCCCGAAGACGAGCGCGCCCTGCCCCGGGCGCGGCTCGCGCAGGAGCAGCCAGCCCGCGAGGGCCGCCTCGGCCGCGAAGATCGCGTGGATCCAGTCGTGCGGCGAATCCTGCAGGACCGCCCCCGCGACGCAGCCCGCGGCGACGGGCAGCGAGATGAAGCGGTGCACGGGGTCCTTCGAGACGAGCTGCGCGAAGACCGCGAGCGCGACCGCCATGGCGCCGAGCCCGGCCTCGTCGAAGCCCTCCGCGGCGCCCGCGACGGCGAGGGTCATGCCCGCGACGACGAACGCGAGGCTGAACTGGCCGGCGAAGGCGTTGGTCCACTTGCGGCGCAGGAGCGTCGCCCCGACGAGCAGGACGAGCCCGACGGGGATCATCGACCCGGCCTTGAAGTCGACGAGGTCCGCCATGAACATGAAGATCAACAGGAAGAGCGCGGCGACCCAGGCCCCGAAGCCCGCGAGGGCCTGGACGAACCAGGGCGACGGCGCGTCGCGGCGGCCGAGCTCGGTGGCGATCTCGGCGAGCCGGGGATTCGTCCCGAAGACGTCGCGGCGGGTGAGCTCAACCACGGGGTTCCTCCCTCATGGCCCGGGCGGTGCGGTTGAGGATCCAGGCCGCGACGGCGACGGTCGCCGTGACGAGCAAGGCGAAGAGGAGGAAGTCGAAGTCCTGCTCGCGCCCCTCGAAGATCCAGTGCCCGACCTGGGCGAGGAAGACGGTGCAGATCGAGACGGCGGCGAGCGCGAGGGCCCCGAGGTCGCGGTCCCGGTAGCGGAAGTACGGCAGGCCAGCGGCGACGACGATGGCCCAGGCGGCGATCGCCGGGAGGGCCCAGGGACCGGCCTCGACGCCCTCGACCTCCATGCGGTGGATCACGGGGACGCAGAGCACGAAGAGGAGGGCGCCCCAGGCGGCGAGCTTCGCGCCGCGGACGCGGCGCCAGATCGCGGCGAGGAGTCCCGCGAGGTTGATCCCGGCGAGGATCAGGCAGGCGCCGGCGGGCGGAGCCCCGACGCGCTGTTCCCACCAGAAGGCGACGCCGGCCTCGAGGACGGCGAACCAGAGGACGCCGGTGGGGGCGGAGCGGGCGGCGAGGGCGAGGGGGGCGGAGAGGAGGGCCCAGCCGAAGAAGAGGTCGCAGGAGTCCGCGCCGGTCTGGTAGATCTGGCCGAAGACGGCGAGCCAGGCGCCGACGAGGACGGTGGAGGCGAAAAGGAGGGCGCGGCCCGCGGGGCGGGTGGAGCCGAGGGCGGCCCCGCCGGCGAGGGCGGCGGCCAGGGCGGCGCCGACGAGGCCGAGCTTCTCGAAGCGGCCGAGGCCGGTCCAGTTGGAGGCGAAGAAGAAGACGATCCCGGCGAGGACGAGGGTGGTGCCGGCGGCGAGGAGTCCGCGCCCGATCCAGCCCCACCAGTCGGGGCGCCCGAGGAAGCGGAGGAGGATCTCCTCGCGGGCGGGGCCGTCGAGCAGGCCGGCCGCGTGGAGGCGCTCCACGTCGCCGGCGTCGAGGGGCCGGTCCAGGGGGTCCGCGTCCATGCGCCCATTATACTCCCGGGCCCCCACATTGTTACCATATTAACTTACTTCGGATGGCGCGGGGGTCGGCCCGCGGCCAACGTCCCGTGAACATGAGGCTGTCGCTCGCCCTGCTGCTGCTCCTCGGAGGCTGCGTCGAGGAGGAGGAGCCGGTCGTCCCCGAACCGGATCCGGCGGAGGCCCGGCTCGAGGTCTACCGCATCCCCGATCTCGGGGTCCTCAGTTCGGCGGGCTTGGATGAGGACGGGACCTTCCCTTCGGACCTTCGGGAGGTGGGTTTCGTCCCGGGCTCCGAGTTCATTCGGCATGCACGCTGGCACTCCGGGCCGGGGTGGGAATCCCATCCGGAGTGGAAGGTGGAAGAATTCAGCGGGCTGCTCCTGGTCCGTGCCCCCGAGGAGGTCCAGGATCGCGTGGCCGCCTTCGTGCGCTTGTGGCGATTCCAGCGCACCGGGGTCGACCGGCCGGCCCTCGAGGGCTCCGAGTAGGCACCGCAACCGAGCGTCCACGGCCACCAGCCCGAGTTTAGCTGGCGACGTTTCCCAGCGCCCACCGCGATTCGGGCTCCGCGATCCACGGATCGGACCTTCGGAGATCATCGACGGCGGGCCACGTTCCCGGATCGGAACGCCCCTACTTCGCCTTCCGCGGGTCGTCCTCGGGCCGGACGTACGAGAGCTTCGAGGAGTGCGGCGTCTCGCGCACGAGCACCGCGTCCTCCTTGGAGGCGATCATCCAGAACGCGGCTTCACCCGGGTACCGGAACGTCGTGCCGGACGCCAGCGGGTCCGCTTTCGACTGGTCGACCTTGTCGCCCGTCCCCACCTCGATCGTCCCCGAGACGACGACCAGCTGCACCTCGCCCGCGTAGCGGTGCGGCGGGATCAGCGTCCCCTTGGGCACGCGGAACAGCTCCACGCGCCGCTGGCCGTGGACGACGAGGTTGTGGTGCTGGACCCCCTTCGGGAACCCCGGCGCCTGGCGCCAGGACTGCTCGGCCGCGGTCACCGGCGCATAGGGCTTTTCGCCCGGCCCCATCACGGGATCCTCCACCTCGGACTCGAAATCCAGCTGCTTCGGCGGCGGGTCCTGGAGGGCCGGCCACGACCAGGCCGCCAGCGCGGCCAGCGAGATCAACAGGGCGGCGGGCGTGTTCATCGGGGGTCCCTCGTGGTGGATCGATCATCGGGCCGCGGTCCGCCGAAGTCAACCGAGTCGCTGGCCCCGACCGGGCCCGCGTGGTACGCTCTTCGTCTCGAATCCAACCCCCCGGAGGCCCCATGCGGCTCGCCCTCGCCCTGCTCGTCGCCCTGCTCCCGTTCCAGGACGCCAAGGAAAGCGACGCGGAGGCCCTCTTCCGCAAGGTCCAGGAGCAGGACGCCGGCAAGTCGCTCCGCTGGAAGTCGACCATCGCCGCCGTCGACCCGGAGGCCGGCTTCAGCGTCACCACCGAGGCCGCCTTCAAGGACGGCAACAAGGCCCGCTACTCGTTCGCCGGCAAGGTCCAGGAGAACGAGATCACCTTCGCGTTGACCTGCGACGGCGCGAAGCTGCGCCTCGAGTCCTCCAAGCTCGGCAACACCGACTGCGACGCCTCGAAGGACTACGCCGCCGGCCTCCGCGACCTCCTGAAGCGCGGCGGGCTCCACAGCCTCAACCACCTCCCCAAGGAGGGCGTCGAAGGCGCCAAGCTGCGCGCCATGGCGGAGATCTCGGCCCTCGCCCTCGCGGCCGACGAGAAGGTCGGCGAGCGCGACGCCAAGGTCCTCACCTACAACCTCGAGTCCGACGGCCGCAAGACCGACGTCAAGCTCTGGATCGACGCGAAGACCCTCGCCCCCATCAAGCGGGAGCTAGGCTCCGCCAGGCAGCGCATGCGCGAGACCTGGACCGAGTGGACGATCGGGCCGGAGCTCGCCGACGAGCTCTTCCAGATCAAGTAGCCGGCCCGGAATCGGCTACACTCGGGTCCACCCCGGACCCATGCTCATCCGCACCTTCGTCCTCCTCTGCCGCTACCCGCCGGTGAAGCGGCTGCTGTGGCACCGCTGGTACCAGGTCCTCGCCCGCCAGCGCTGGCAGGCCGACTGGACCTTCATGAACTACGGCTACGCGCCCGCGCCGGGCGAGCGCCGCGTCGAGCTCCGGCCCGCCGACGAGCCTAACCGCCCCTATATCCAGCTCTACGACGCCGTCGCCTCCGCCGAGGAACTCCGGGGGCTCGAAGTCCTCGAGGTCGGCAGCGGCCGCGGCGGCGGGGCGTCCTTCCTCCGGCGCTACCACGCCCCGGCCCGCGTCACCGGCACCGACATCTCCGCCCGCGCCGTCGCGCTCTGCCGGCGGCTCCACCCCGTCGAGGGACTCGAGTTCCGGCGGGGCGACGCCGAGTCGCTTCCCTTCCCCGCCGGGAGCTTCGACGCCGTCGTCAACGTCGAGTCCTCCCACTGCTACGGCTCGGTGGACGCCTTCCTCGCCGAGGTGCGCCGCGTCCTCCGCCCCGGGGGCCGCTTCCTTTACGCCGACTTCCGCGACGCCGACGCGCTGCCCGCCTGGCGCCGCCAGCTCGACGCCTCCGGCCTCGAGCTCCGGCGCGAGAGCGATATCACGGGCAACGTGCTCGCCGCCCTCGACGCCGAAGACGACCGCAAGCGCGGCCTCATCGCCCGCCGCATCCCCGCCGTGCTGCAGCCCGTGTTCCGCGACTTCGCCGCGCTGCGCGGCTCGCAGGTCTACGAGGCCTTCCGCTCGCGGAGCCTCGTCTACCGCGCCTACTCGCTGCGGAAGGCCTGAGATGGAAACCGAGTTCGGCGTCCCCTACCCCGGCAAGCGCGTCCCGCACGAGCAGCGGACGAAGACGGGCTTCCGCGGCGAGGGGCCCTTCGACTGGGAACGCGTCTTCGGCCGCGCCGCCCCTCGCGTCGTCGACCTCGGCTGCGGCAACGGCCGCTACCTGATCGGCTCCGCGGTGGCCCGGCCGACCCACGACCACCTCGGCGTCGACCTCGTCCAGCGCTCCATCGACTACGCCGCCCACCGCGCCAACGAGCGCGGGCTCCCCAACGTGCGCTTCGCGACCGGCGACGCCGTCGACTGGTTCCACCGGCGGATCGACGCCGTCGACGAGCTGCACATCTACCACCCGCAGCCGTACTACGGGCACGACGCGGCCTCGCGGCGGATGCTGACGCCCGAGTTCCTCGAGCGCGCCTGGACCGTGCTGCGGCCCGGGGGCCTCCTCGTGCTGCAGACCGACAACAAGGCGTACTGGACCTACCTGCTGAAGGCCGTCGCGAAGCACTTCGAGCCCCGCGTCCAGCCCGGCCCCTGGCCGGACGCGCCCGAGGGGCGGACCCGGCGCGAGATCGTCGCCCGCCGCCAGGGCCTCGTCGTCTGGAGGATGGAGGCCCGGCGCCGCGACGCGCCGCTCACTGGCGAGCTTCCCCGCCCCGACTTCGACGCGAACCGGCCCCGCTTCAGACGTTGACGAGTAGACTGGGGCGCGCGCCCGACGGCCGCCGCCCGGATGGAGCGTCGACCACGCCACGGGCACCGGGTAGTCCGGTTCAGCGAGGATGGCCCTTCTCGGCCATCCACTTCGCCGTCCAGTCCCGCTCCGCGGCCTTGAGCGCGGCCCAATCCCGGCCCAACAGCTCCGCGGCCGCCTTGTCCACGGCGACGCCCTTCCCGACGGTCGCGTCGAGCAGGGCCTTGAGCTTCTCCGCGCCGTGCGTCGCGGCGAGCCACTCGAACCAGGCCCAGCCCCGTCCGTAGGCGAACTTGTACTCGCTGGACTGGTCGACCTCCTTGACCGGCTCCTTCTCGTGCCGGTGGAAGGCGGCGAAGTGCCAGTCGTCCGCGGCGTAAGTCGCCATCCCCTCGAGGAACCACGCGGGCTGCCTCCCCGCGCCGCCCTGGTAGCAGTGCGCGAGCTCGTGGGCGATCATGCCGATCGGGTCGGGCGGCGGGACGACGGTGACGTTGCCCGGCGCCCGGGCCTCGTGGTCCTTCTTGCGCCGCCAGTAGTTGGCCAGCGACTCGACGTCGAGGCCGACCGAGCCCTTCCCCGCGGTGCCGCCGCCGCTGCAGGGGGCCGCGAAGGACTGCTTCACGAAGGAGACCTTGATCTCGACGGAGTCGCCGACGAGGCCGAGCCGGCGGTCGACGCGCCGCAGCGCCTTGGCCCAGCTCGACTTGTCTAGGAAGACGTCGAGGACCTCGCGGTAGGACTGGCCCTTGCGCTTCCAGGCGGCGACCTCGTCGGCGGGAGGGAAGGTCACGCCCTTCTCGACGGCGTCGGCGCAGATCTTGTCCCGGTCGGGCGGGGCCTGCTGGGCGAGGAGGAGCAGGAGGATCGCGGCGCGCATCGATCCCAGTCTAACCCGCGGGTATGATGCCCGGCATGCTTCACCGCCTCCTCCTCGCCCTGCTCGTGCTCCCCTGCCTCCAGGACGGCGATCTCGCCCCGCTCCTCAAGGCCCTCGCCGACGACGACATCGTCGTCCGCGACCAAGCGGTCGACGACCTCGCGAAGCTCCCGCCGGCCCGCCTTCCCGATCTCGAGCGGGCGATGGACGCGGCGGCGCCCGAGCTCAAGCCCTGGATCGGCATGGCCGCCGGCCGCATCCTCGGCAGGTCCCTCGCCCCCCGCGCGCTGAGATTCGAGCTGAGGCCGGTCGTCGCCGGGGACCTCCTCGCGGCGTGGAAGCGCGACGGGTCGGATCCGGCGAAGGCGCCCCCGGGGACCCGGGCGCTCCGCAACGCGGAGGCCAGGGATCCCGAGCCGGCCGGCGACTGGATCCTCGTGGAGGCCGCGGTCGCCGTCGAGGACGACATCCTCAAGGCGGAGGCGAGGGAGATCCCCGCCCCCATGGGGACCTGGGTCATCGACGTCGTCCTGGGGGCGCCGGCCGCGAAGCGCTTCGACGAGGCCGCGGCCCGTCTCTTCGCGCAGGAGCCCCGCGGGAAGGTGGCCATGGTCCTCGACGGCGAGGTCCGCGCCGCTCCCTCGGTCCAGACCCCGAAGTTCGGCGGCCAGCTCAGCATCATGGGGGCGCTGGGCGAGGAGGAGGCGAAGACGCGGGCGAAGTGGCTGCGCTCCGAGTGGTTCGAGACGTCGCTCGAGGTCCGGCCGGCGGCCGGCGGCGACCCCGAACCCGCCGCGAGGATCCTCGTCGAGCGGCTCGGGATCAAGCGGGCGGCCCTGGTGCGCCACGCGGACGGCTCGATCACCGCGAGATCCAAGGACCGGCTGGAGGACTCCGCCCTCTACGCGGCGTGGCGCGACCTGCGGAAGGCCGGCTTCACGCTCGGGCCCGCCCCGGCGGCCAAGTAGCCCCTCCTACTCCGGCAGCCCGTCCAGTTCCTTCGCGGGGTCGCCGGCCTCGAGGCGCCGGAATTCCTTCCAGATCGGCGGGCCATGAAGGTAGCTCTGCGCGTTGACCTCGAGCACGAGCGGCTTCTTCCCGAGCCGGGGCAGCACGAAGATCCCGTAGGGCCGCTCGACCGCGCCCTCGCCCATCGACTGGTAGGTGTGGTGGCGGAGCCGGAGCAGCAGGCGCGCGTCGTCCTCGAAGGCCGAGTTCGCGCTGATCCCGTTGCAGTTCGACGAGCGGCCGGAGTAGACGACGAGCAGGCAGTCCTTCGCGAAGTCGATCTCGCCCTCCCCGGGGCTCTTGGCGCCCTCGAAGAGGCGCCCGCGGACGGTCTTCCAGTGCTCGGCGGTGGTCACGAGCCCGGTCCAGGGCGCGTCGCCCCGGTCGGTCGAGCCGGACCAGGTCTTCGGCGCCAGCGGCTTGCCCGGGGGCGGCTTGGGGAGCTCGCCGACGATCGCGCCGGTCTTCAGGTCGTGGTGCTGGACCCGCTCGCCATTGTCCGGCCGCAGCGCGACGGCCCAGGCCTTGGGCTCGCCGACCTCCTCGAAGGTGAGGCGGTTCCAGTACGCGCCGACCTGCTGCGCCCAGCGCGTCTTGCCGGTGGCGGAGTCCACGACGACGAGGTCGCCGGTCAGCGAGAGGTAGGCCTTCGCGCCCTTCCACTCGATGCCCTCGTCGACGGCGACGCTGACGCCGCTCGGGAGCTCGATCCACTCCTTCGATTCGCGAGGGTTGCCGTAGCGGAGCGAGGGCGGCTTGGGATCCTGGAGGACGGCCAGCAGGACCGCGAACAAGGCGATGGTTTTCATGTCGTTCGACCTGCAAACTCCGTGCCCTGCGTTTTCGAGCGGATTCGGGGGGCTCCGGTATCGGATCGGATACGCCTCCACTTGCCCCGGTCCGCTGCATTGGATACAACGCCCGGATGAAACACGCGCTCTGGATCCTGCTGATGCTGTGGCCCGTCCAGGATTCGCGACCGCTGCCGGCGCGGGCGAAGATCCGGCAGGCGGCGTCGCGCGCGCCCTGGGGCCAGTCGCTGAAGCAGATCCCGAGCACGGTGATCACGACCGGCGTGCTCCGCGACATCCCCTACACGTCGTACCGGGCCGGCGAGCGCGAGCTGAATGTCTACGGCGACCCGCTCTCGCCCGCGGCCTTCGAGCTGGGGCTGCACGGCGCGCTGCTGAAGTCGGAGGACGCGAAGGCCGGCGCGACCGCCTTCGTGCAGGAGCTGCTGGCCGAGGCCGCGGACCGGGAGGCGCTCGCGTCGCTGCAGCGCAAGCCGGGGAAGAAGGTGCGGGCGGGCTGGACCTTCGAGGTGACGCCGCCCGAGGCGCCCGACGCCTACGGAGGGTGGTGGATCTCGGTCTACGACGAAGCGCTGTTGGACCGCTCGAGGGCGAGCGCGGAGGAGCTGGAGAAGATCACGACGAGCCGGCAGGAGGTCGCGCGGACGACGGGGCCGGCGGGCGACGGGCCCAGGCCCGAGGGCGCGGCGGCGGGACGCTGGAGCGGCGAGGACCTGGGGGACGCGCGCAAGCCGAAGGACGTGCCCGAGGCCGAGCAGAAGGTCTACGCGCCGGCCGTGTCGAAGAAGGACGGGAAGTACGTGCCGGACCGGACGGTCGAGGACACGGGCTGGATCCTCTTCATCTGCGCCAACAGCGACAAGCACGAGGACCGCGAGGAGATCGTGAAGACCTGCCCCTCGTGCAAGAAGGAGAGCACGTTCTTCTGGGAGGCCGCGAAGTCCTGCTTCGTCTGCTTCCAGTGCGGCGAGGCGGTCGACAACGCGCTGATCAAGTGCTCGGGCTGCGGCAAGGCGCCGCGGCGGGTCCGGACGAAGCACCGCTAATCGAGGGAACTTCCATGAAATCCTGGATCCTCCTGGCCGCCGTCCTCCTGGCACCCCAGGAGCCAAAGAAGTACGACCTGCTCATCGACGCCCCGCACGTGGAGGGTCGGAAGATCGTCCGGACCTCCCGGAGCGTCCAGAAGTCGTCCACCAAGCTGACCATCGACGGCGACGTCGCGAAGGACGAGGAGTCGTCGTCCTCCCAGGACGAGGAGTCCACCATCGAGACCCTGAAGGTCCGGGCCGGGAAGCCCGCCGAGGAGCACTGGACCTTCACCCGGGTCGCGCTGAAGAAGGACGGGGCCGCGACTCCCTGCGCCCTGGTCGGGCGGAAGATCCTCGTGACGTACCAGGAGGACCGGAAGCGCGTGGCCGGGTACGTCGGCGGGGCCCGCCTGGTCGATCCGGACGCCGCCCAGTTCTGGGACCTCTCGGACATCGCCTCCGAGGAGAGGCCCGACGAGGGCCTGTCGGCCCTCATGAAGGCGAAGGGTCCCGTGGCGGTCGGCGAATCGTGGGCTCCCGACGCGGCCCGCATCGCGAAGATCTTCGGCGAGGCCATGGCCTCGGGGATCGATGCCCCCAATTCGAAGGTCAAGCTCACGCTCCTGGCGGTGGAGGTCCGGTCGGGGACGCCGTTCGGGCGCATCGCGGTCGACCTGGCCTTCCCGTTGACGACGCTCGGGGAGGCCCCGCTGGCGACGCCGATCTGGTTCAAGGTGTCGGGCCAGCTGGACGTGGCCATCGACGGGAAGAGCCCCGAGGGATCCACGACGATGAAGATCGAGATCAAGGGATCCTCGGAACTGAAACAGGACGGGCCCCGGAAGATCGTGATCACCATGGACACCCTCGTGGAGCAGACGGAGACGCGCACGCTGGCGAAGTGAAGCGGGGCGGGGGCGGTTTCTGCCGTCACGTTGACCGTCCTGCGGCCGTCAAAATGGCCAGTCCCATTGAGGAGACCCGCTGGTGGATCGGTTCGGCCGCTTCTTCAAGAACTCGACGTTGAGCGAGTTCCTCCGGATCCTGCTCGCCCTCGCGTTGATCCTCGTCGCCGGCGCCAGGGACATCCGGAACGGGACCTGGCCTCTGACGCTGCCCTTCCTGGGCGCGGCGTTCGTCGCGGCGTACGCATGGCGCAACTTCCTAGTCACCCGGATGCCTGCGACCGGCTACGCGCTGAACGTCGCCCTCTTCATCGGCCTCGTCGCCTTGTTCATCGGGCGCCGGTCGTTCGCGGGCGGGCCGGAACCCTGGCCGATGACCGCGGCGTTCCTGGCCTTCCTCGGCTTCTACCTCGGGAGCTTCTTCTTCCTGCTCTCCGACGCCCGCATCGTCCGGGAGCGGTAGACAAGGCGAGCGTCCCTACCTCGCCCTCACTTTCACCGACGCCACGTAGGGCAGGCCGGCTCAATCCGTCCCGATGTTCACCCGGTAGAGGATCGGCACCGGCGGGTTCGTCGCCTCGAGGGCACGCTTGACGTCTTCGAGATCGCGTTCGGTCTTGGCCCGACCTACGAGCATCAGGCAGCCCCCGCGGCCGGTGAAGGCGCCGACCGTGAACCGGCCCTTCGACTCGGGGAATCCCTCCAAGGCCTTCCGGAGCGTCGGCAGGTGGTCGTTCGCCTTGCGAAGATTGCGGGCCTGGCGGAAGGCGGTGTCCCCATAGATGAACAGGTGGGCGAGGGCCGCGACCATGACCAAGAACGCCGCCGCCAGCTTGAGCTTGTGCCACTTGTCGGTCGGCGCACCAACTTGGGTGACCATCACCTCGCCCTCACCTTCACCGACGCCACGTAGGGCAGCCCGCGGTCGCCGCGCCGCTTGCAGTCCTCCAGCGCGACCTGCAGAGAGCGCTCCACCCGGCCCTCGAATTCCTTCGCGCCGTTCACCACGATCGTCACCGGCCGGTCCAGGTCCACCAGCTCGTCCGCCAGCCACACCCGCAGCTCCTTCACCCCCGAGCACTTCACCGTGATCCGGTTCCGCGCCCGGTCCGCCTCCGCCTCGAGCTCCGCGGGCACGTCGAACTCCGACCGCACCTCGAGCTCCTTCCGGTCCATCCCGATGTGCTGGATCCGGATCCGCGGGTTCCGCGTCGACTCGAGCAGCTCCACCCACCACGCCCGCCCGAACGCGACCTCGCGCGTCACCAGCTTCACCTTCGCCGGGTACGGGTCCCGCGCGTGGTGCCGCAGGAAGTCCAGCACGTCCGCGTCCTCGTCCGCGAACCACTCGTGCCCGCCCTCCGCGTGCTCGCGGTACACCAGCGGCGCGCCGATCGCCTCCAGCCGGCGCTTCGTCATCCGGACCTCCGCCACCGGCGAGTTCAGGTCCTTCGCCCCGGCCACGAGGAAGACCGGAGTCGCGCGCAGGTTGTCCAGGATCGCCGGCGCGGGCGAGAGGTCCGGCATCCCGCCCGAGGGATGGAAGTTGATCAGCCGCGCGCTGCCCGCCCGCGGCGCGATCGCCGCCCAGCGGTCCGGATGGTACATCGCCAGGAAGAACGCCCCGTGCGCGCCCATCGACGCGCCGTCGAGCGCCACCCGGTCGAGATCGATCGCGTAGGCCTGTTGCACGTCGCGCAGCACCGAGAGCACCCGCTCGTGCCCCGCGCGCGAGTTCCCCCAGCCGGGATTCCCGCCGTCGGGCGCCGCGACCGCCAGGTCCTCCTCGCCCTCCAGCGACCTCCCCCACGCCGCCAGCGCCGCCCGCGGCGAGCCCCCCGTGCCGTGCAGCGTGATCAGGAGGCGGAGCGGGAACTTCGGATCGTAGGCCTTGGGTATCCTCAGGAGATACGGCACCCCCTCGGGCGTCTTCCGCTCGAGGAGCCCGGTGGGCCCGGCCTCGACCCGCGGCCCGCGCCGGATCGCCGCGAGGTACTCCGCCAGCGACGCGCGACTCGGCGCCGCCCCGCCCTTCTCGAACCACGCGTCGATTTCACGCCCCGCCTCGTCGTCCACCCGCGCGCGGCGCGGCGGCTCCACCGGAACGACGGCGCGGTCCTTCGCCTCGGGGATCTCGGCCGCCAGCGCGGACGCGAGCTCGCGGGCCCGACGCCAGAGCCCGAGCCGCACCAGGTTCGCGATCTCGGCGGCGCGGCGCCGCACCTCGGGCTCGACCAGGCCCTTCGCGAAGTCGCGGCACTCCGGCGAGTCGCCGAGTCGCGCGATCTCGAGGGCCTCCTTCGCGTGGCCCTTCGCAGCGGCGAATTTCGCGAGCTCCAGCACCGCGGCGGCGTCCTTCGCGTCGAGCGCCGCGCGTCGCGTCGCGATCTGCTCGGCAGGCGAGGGCCCGTATTCGATCTTGTCGACGTCGGCCCGGTCGACGCTGATCTCGCCGCTCGCGAGGCGCAGCCGGATCTTGCCGCCCTCCTCGGAGAGGATCTTGCCCTCGAGGACCTGTCCGTTCTTGAGGCGCAGCGTGTCGGCGTGGAGGAGCAGGACGAGGAGGGCGAGCCACTTCACTTGTACTTGGAGATCCACTTGGCGGAGGCGTCGCGTTCCGCCTTGCGGAGCTCCTCCCAGGGCCGGCCGAGGACCTCGGTCGCCGCCTCCGCGGGCGCCCTGCCCTCGACGAGGAGGGCGACGAGCTTCTTCGCCTTGTCGGCGCCGTGCACCGTCTCGACCCACTCGAAGAACGCCCAGCCGCGGGCGTAGATCCACTCGGCGGCGAGGGCCTCGCCGACGGGCGCGACGCGGACGCCGGCGTGGCGGAAGGCGAGGACGTGGTTGGGATCGCGGCCGATCCAGGAGGCCATGCCCTCGAGGACCCAGTCGGGCTGGGGGGCGGCCTGGAAGCAGTGGACGAGCTCGTGGGGGACGACGTGGCGGGTGCGGGCCGGGGGCACGAGGACCGTGACTCCGGCGGCCTTGAGCCGGTCGAAGTCGGCGACGGACTCCTCGTTCTTGGCGAGGCGGTCGATGTCGAGCTCGACGTGGCCCTTGCCGGCGGCCCCGGCGGCGCGGGCGGGCCGGCCGGGCGGCAGGGCGGCGAAGCGGACCTGGATCTCGAGCTTGGGGGCGGAGAGTCCGCTGCGGGCCTCGAGTTCCTTCAGCGACGCGGCCCAGTGCCTGGGATCGAGCACGAGGTCGAGGACCTGGCGGTGCCACTTGGACTTCGCGGCGGCCTTCTCGACCTCCGCGGCCGGGGGGAACGCGACGCCCTCCTTGACCTTGTCGAGCCAGGGGTCGGCCGCCTGGGCGAGCAGGGCGGCGGCGATCCACGCGAGGGGCATGGAGGAATGATAGCCCACCGCGCAGGCCATTCCCGTCCGACACTCCCGCGTCGCGATTCGAAACGCCCGGGCCGCTCCGGGTCGGAGTCCTCCCTCGCGCCCCGCTGGCCCGCGGCTTGCGCTTCGCCCGCCATGCGCACGCGAGGCGGGGTAAAATGACGTCCATGGTGGACCTCAGGACGAAGCCGCGGAAGACCCTCCAGGACTTCCTGGCGCTCCCCGACGAGACCCGCGCGGAACTCATCGACGGGGAGCTGACGGTCATGACCGCTTCACCCTTCACCCCGCACCAGCGGGCCAGCCTGCAGCTCACCCTGCACCTCGCGCCCTTCCTGGATTCCGGCCCCAAGGGCCTGCTCCTCACCGCCCCCATGGACGTCCACCTGCCCAGCGGCGACATCGTCGAGCCGGACCTCCTCTGGGTGAGTGAGCAGCGCCGCGGGATGGTGAAGCGCTACATCGAGGGCGCCCCGGACCTCCTCGTCGAGATCCTCTCGCCCTCCTCCCTCGACCGCGACCGCCACGTGAAGAAGGCGCTTTACGCCAGGAACGGAGTGAAGGAGTACTGGATCGTCGATCCCGAGGAAAAGTCGGTCGAGGTCTTCACGCTGGCCGGCGAGCGCTACGAGCCCGCGGGCTACCACCTCGAGGGCGGCACCGTCGCCTCGCCGCTGCTCCCCGGCCTCGCGATCCCCGTCGCCGCGGTATTCAAGGCGTAGCGAGCCGGACATGACCCAGCGGCGTTCCGCCTCCCGGGCCCGGATCGCGCTGGTCGCGACCTCGTGGCTGGCCCTGGCGACGCTGTCCTCCTGCCGCGACGTGCGGATTCCGAACCCGACCGAGATCGTGACCGGCCTGCTGGCCACGGCGGTCTTCCTCCCCATCATCGTGGCCTGCCTGTACGTCTACGCTCGCGCCCAGTCCGGACGGTAGGTCGCGCGACCCTCGGGCCTTCAGCCGCAGCCGGCACGGGGCGGCCTCGACGAGTTCCTGGACCGGGCCTGACGATCGGCGGAGCGTCGCCTATAATCGGGTGCCTCGCTGGCCTCAACCCGGGAGCCGACTCATGCGCACGTTGACGTTCCTGTCCGCGGTCCTGGCGATGCTCGCGGCGCGGGGCAGCACCGAGGCCTGCTGCACCGCGGGCTCGCGCGGCCAGCTCATCAACATCGCCCGCCAGGAGATCCTCGTCGCCTGGAATCCGGCCACGAAGATCGAGCACTTCGTGCGGCGCGCGACCTTCCGCGCCGGGGACGCGAAGGCCGACTTCGGCTTCCTGGTCCCGACCCCGACGAAGCCCACGCTCGCGGAGGCCCGGGACGGCGCCTTCGACCGGCTCTTCGAGGTGACGAGACCGGAGGTCCGCGACGAGGTCGTGACCCGCTACGAGTACTCGCTGCTGTCCCGGTTCGCCGCCAGCCGCATCGACGCGGGCGCCGACATGGCGCCGACCTGGAAAGTGTCCGTGCTCGACCGCGTCACGGTCGCGGGCTACGACGCCGCGATCCTCGAGGCCGACAACGCGGAGGCGCTCACGCGCTGGCTGGGCGACAACGGGTACGACGTGCGTCCGGAGATCACCGACTGGGTCGCGCCCTACGTCGCGAAGCGCTGGAAGGTGACGGCCTTCAAGTACTCGAGGTCGGCCGATCCGGCCGCGGCCTCGCGGGCCGGCGGCGTGGGGGCGGGGACCCTCCGGATGACCTTCGAGACGGACCGGCCGCTGTTCCCGTACCGCGTCCCCTCGGACCAGCGGGGCGGTCACGACACCCTCCGCGTCTACTACGCGGGGGCCGAGCGCGCCGACGGGACGCTGGGCGACGCCGGCGAGCCCTGGCAGAAGGAGACGAAGTACTCACGGAAGGTCGCCGGGCTGGACGGGATCCTCGAGGGGGCCGTGCCCAAGGGCGAAGCCGGCTCGTGGCTCACCGTCTTCGAGGATCACCGCTGGCCGGGCGGCGTCGAGGATCTCTACTTCGCGCCGTCCAAGGACCCCTCGCCCGTGATCCCGGCGCCGCGGATCAACTACGTCTCGAGGACGGTCTACGTTCCCGTCGACGTGCTGATCGTCCTCGCCCTCGCGGTCGGCGGGATCTGGGCCTGGAAGCGCCGCCGGCCATCGCAGGCTGTCTAGGTCGGCCGGCCCGTTTTCCTCGCCCGGGCTACAATGACCTCCATGGTGGACCTCACGACGCTCCCGGGCCTCGCGATCCCCGTCACCGCGGTATTCGAGGCGTAGCATGCAGATCCGCGTCCGCTGCGCCTGCGGGCGCGACTGCAGCTTCGGCGCGGAGCTCTCCGGCCAGTCCGCGCGCTGCTACGGCTGCGGGGCGGAACTGAAGGTCCCGGTGGTGGAGGCGCCGGCCGCGGCCCCGGCGCCCAGGTGCCCCGCGTGCGGCGGGATCAACAAGCCCGACGCCCGCGATTGCCGCTGGTGCGGGAAGCCGCTCGCGGCCGCCGCGGTGTCCCGACCCGCCCCCGCGGCACCGTCGGCCGTCGCGGAGGCCCTGAAGCGCGTCAACGCCTCGGGCCGCGACTCGGGCGTCCCCTGGGAGGACCGCGACGGGAACTTCCTCTCCACGTGGTGGCGCACCTGGTGGGGCGCCCAGTTCGGGGGCGACCGGTTCTGGGGCCGCATGCCCTGGAGCGGCGGCTACGGTCCCCCGCTGCGCTACGCGCTCATGGTGCCGCTCCAGCTGCTCGCGCTGGTCGTCGCGCTCGGCGCACCGGCCCTGGTCCTCAACCTCGCGTCGGTCCGGGACCGGACCGTGCAGGGCGTGGGCCTGGCGCTTGGGTGCGGCCTCTCCATCGGTTACGCGGTCTCGATGGTCCTCGGCACGGCCCTCGGCGGCTTCTTCTGGGGCGGGGTCTTCCACCTGCTGGCGCGCCTGCTGGGCGGGCGCGGGTCGTACGAGGCGTCCTACCGCGGCGTCGCGTACCTCCAGGGGACCGTCCTGTGGTGGCTGGTCCCGATCCTCGGCCCGCTGCTGCAGGCCGGTGCCTTCGTGCTCGGCCTGACGACCGCGCTCGCCCGGGCCCACGAGCTGCCGAAGTCCCGCGCGCTGGTCGCCGCGCTCCTGCCCGTCCTGCTCTGCCTCGGGGCGACGGGCGCGGCCTGGCTCCTCGTGATCGCGGCGGGGAACTAGCCCGACTTCTTCCGCGGGCGGTACAGCAGCAGGCCCAGCCCGACGGCCGCCGCCAGCACGCCGCCGATCACGTACCACTGCGTCCGGTCGCTCGGGCCGCCGCGGAACAACCGGGAGAACTCGGAGCTCACCGATTGCGACGAGTCGTAGGCCCAGTAGAGGAGGAACGCGGAGACGACCAGCAGGACCACGCCGGCACCTTTCCGCATCGCGACCTCCTTTTCCTACCGCCGGACCAGCAACGCCGTCGCCGTCCCGATCGCGGCCAGCACGAGCGCCGCGAGGTTGACGCGCCGGGCCTGGCGACGGTGCGCGTCGATCACGCACGCGTCGTCGATCGGCACCGGCCCGGCCTCCGTCTCCCGCAGACCGCGGGCGGCGAGGGCCACTCAGGTCCGCGCCGAGGCCTGGAGGATCCCCAGCAGCCCCACCCACGCGGGCACGAAGAGCGCGATCCGCGTCCAGCGCGGCGCGCCGAAGGCGACGAGCGCCCAGGTGCCCGCCGCGAAGGCCAGTAGGCCGACCAGTCCGCTCGCGAGGCGCAGCCGCCGACCGCGGGGGAGGAGGTTGCCGGCGTCGGGGATCACGGGTCCATGCTAGCGGAACCGCTCGGCCGGCGCGAAGGCCCGGGCTACTTCGGCTTCGGGCCGGTCTTCTGGAGCCAGAGCGGCGGCAGCAGTCCCCCGATCAACGCGCCGACGACGAGGTGGAAGACGGCGCCCTGGGAGATGCCCGGGCCGCTGCCCCGGGACGAGCTGAGCTCGGGGATCGCCGAGGGGTCCATCAGGGCGGCCACCAGGCCCAAGTCGGGCCGGGGGTTCCACGTCAGCGACACGAGCGCGAAGGCGACGTAGGACGAGAGCCCGCCGCAGGCGGCCCCGACGCCCATGACCACGAGCTTGCGCGGCCACCCCGGGGGCCAGGCCTCCTTCGGCGAGGCGAGCCAGGCGCCGAGGATGCCGCCCACCGGCGAGAGGAAGCCGGCGGCGTTGAGCCAGCGGCTGCTGAACGACGACCACTGCGTCGCGGCCCAGTAGGCCAGTCCGCACCCGATCGCGGCTCCCGCCAGCGCGCCGACGATGACCAGGCCGGTGAATTTGATCATGGAAGGATTATAGCCCGGCCTCGCCGGGAGGTCTCACCTCAGGTCGTCGAGGGGGAAGGTCTTGGGGAATCGAGTTGCCTGCCTTCGGCCTTTCGGGCTTTCCTGCTTTCCAGCTTTCGGGCTTACTCGTACCGCAGCGCCTCGATCGGATCCAGCGCCGCGCGAGCCGAGCGGAGTACACTCATCCCGTGAACCCACAGGCCGGGGTGCTCTCTCGTTGTTGGCCCTACTCGGCCGGTCTTGGCATCGCGGGCCTCGCCGGCATCTTCACGGCGGTCCTTTCGATCTACTCGCACATCGTGGAGTCAGACACGGCGTGGGTCCTCTGGGCGGCTTCCGTGGCCGGATTCCTCGGTGCCGTGACGGGGATCATCACCGGACTCGCCTTGGTTCTCTTGGAATCCTGGTGGGCCAGGTCCGTGGCCGTGGCGATGTCGGCGCAGGCGACCCAGACCCTCGCCTTCGTCTTCCTGGCTGCGGACGGGAACCCACGGGGCGTGCTCACGTGGAACTCGCAGGTGAGCCTGGCAGCCTTCAGCACCCTCCCGGCCGTGATAATGGTCCTGGCACATCACGTGCGAGGCCGGTCGACGCGACCTTGGACGCTCCATCTGGCCCGATACCTCGCCTTCGGAGTCGTCGGCGCCGGGATCATCCAGATCACGGTGGGAGTAACCCATCCGAAGGTCCTGTTCCTCGCTGGCTCCATCCTCTCGCTCTCCAGCTTCCTCGGCATGGAGGCGGCCGCGGCCCTGGATCGCTGGCGCCAAGACGCCAGGTCCCCGAACCCCCTGCTCAAGGACCTGCGTCGCAGCGCCACGCTGGTCATCAAGGGCTTGGGCGCCAACCGGCCGAAGAGTTGGAGGGCCATGGCCCAGGCCGTGGTGGCGATCGGCATGACCGGATGGGGTTTGGAACTGTATCAACGGGGGAAGGGCATCATGAGCCAGGTCACCACCGGCGAGCGTCAATTCGCGCCCATCGAGGGCTGGATCATCGAGTCGATCGGGTGGGTGCTCATCTGCTCCGGAATCGCGATCGCCCTGGGCGGTCGGCGCACCTCCCTCATCGCGCTCGCCTCGGCGCTCGCCGTGTGGATCCTGGGTTCCGGCGCGCTGTCGATCCACTACCCCCGGAGCGGCGCTCTCATCTGGATGGACCGGGTGGATCCCATGACGCCGGTCTGGATCCTCATCTCCGGAACGGGCGTCCTACTGGCGGTCCTCGGGCTGGCGTCCTTGGCTCACCGGAAGAGCTAGGATCGAGCCGCCGTGAAGAGTCTCCAGCGGGCGATCCGACTCGCGGCCCTTCCCTTGGTGGCGCTGATCTGGGCCTATCCCTGGCTGTTCGATCGCTTCATGCCGGCCGGATTCGACGGCGTCCCCTACGCAGGTCTTGGAGCTCTCCTCCTGATCGGGTTGTTCTTCGTCGCCGGCTTCTGCGTCCCCGGGCCGATCCTCAACGTGCTGGTCGTGTTCGGGTTCTGGTATTCGGTTCACCGGCTCGACCCCGTCACGCCGGCGAGGTACCTGCTGACGTATGCGGGCCTCCACGCCCTGTACCAGGCGGCCGTCGCGACCGTCGGGCTTCGAATCTACCGGGAATTGTCCCCCGCGTCGGGAAGCCCCGGCGCCCAACCGGAACGCCCGCGCCTCGAGAAGGACCGCGGGTTCATCCTGGCCCTGTTCATCGTCGTCCTGCCCTGGGCGGCCCTCATGGCCCTCATGCTCTTGGGCAGCTTGGGCCTGCGCTGAATCGCGTTCCGCGGTGCCGTCTCCGCCTTCCTGGCTTTCCGGCTCTCTTGCTTTCTTGCTGTCTTGCTTTCGGGCTCTCGGGCTTTCCTGCTCTCCTGCTTTCCAGCTTTCGGGCTTACTCGTACCTCAGCGCCTCGATCGGATCCAGCGCCGCCGCCTTCATCGCCGGGTACACGCCGAAGAACACCCCCACCGCCCCCGCGAACCCCATCCCCAGCGCCAGCGTCCACCCCTCCACCACCACCGGGAACGACGGGAACACCGCCCCCAGCAGGAACGCCAGCCCCGCCCCCAGCCCCGCCCCGATCGTCCCCCCCAGCCCGCTCACCGTCACGCTCTCCACCAGGAACTGACGCAGGATGTCCCCCCGGCTCGCCCCCACCGCCTTGCGCACCCCGATCTCCCGCGTCTTCTCCCCCACGCTCACCAGCCTGATGTTCATGGCGGCGGGCGCGCGGGGGGGGGGGGGGGGGGGGGGGGGGGGCCGGGGCGGGGGGGGGGGGGGGGCGGGGGGC